>NZ_RYFG02000007.1:466-29659 GCF_003994235.2 Candidatus Methylobacter oryzae | reverse complement strand
GCAAAGCATTCGTTCATATCGCCATGATTAATTTGATGCTGACCAGGCTGTCCTCGGGGAAGGTATCAAACTTTTAAAACACGCACTTAGACCCAATAAAACCAACACCTTCTGGAATACACCCGCACAGCAGTTACTTATCCAACTGTCGAGCAATATCCAAGGTTTAAGTCAGGAAGACGCCGCCCAGCGCTTAAAACGTTATGGTGCGAACCGGCTGAACAACAAAAAGCAGACCGGAAACCTTCAACTGTTTTTGGCCCAGTTTAAAAGTTCCATCATCCTGATATTGCTGTTCGCGACCGGCTTATCGTTCTACTTACATGACCGCGTCGATGCGGCGATTATTTTAACGATTGTCCTGATCAGCGGCTTGTTGGGGTTTTTGCAGGAAAAAGGCGCGGCCAGCGCGATAGAAAAATTGCTGGCGATCGTGCAAATCACGGTTAACGTACTTCGCGACGGCGCTGCGATTGAGATTGCCGCCGAAAACCTGGTTCCCGGCGATATTGTCTTGCTCAGGGCAGGGGACGTCATTCCCGGAGACTGCCTGATCCTGGAGTCCGACAACCTGTTCATCGATGAAGCTGTGCTGACCGGAGAAAGCTATCCGGTCGAAAAACTGCCCGGCGTGTTGCCTGCAAATACTGCGCTAGGCCAACGCACCAATGCTTTATGGATGGGAACGCATGTGCAAAGCGGTGATGCCTCGGCGCTGGTGATTGCAACAGGACAAACCACCGAATTCGGCAAACTTTCGCAGCGCATCAAGTTAAAAGCGCCTGAGACCGAGTTCGAACGCGGCATCCGCCACTTCGGCTACCTGTTGATGGAAATCACGCTGATACTGGTGATGCTGATTTTTGCGGTGAACGTCTATCTTGAAAAAGCGGTGCTGGATTCGTTTTTGTTCGCGCTGGCGCTGGCCGTGGGCTTAACGCCGCAATTATTGCCGGCTATCATCAGCATCAACCTGGCTCACGGCGCTAAACGCATGGCCGAGCAAAAAGTCATCGTCAAGCAATTGGCTTCCATCGAAAATTTCGGCAGCATGAATGTGCTGTGTTCGGATAAAACCGGCACGTTGACCGAAGGCAGCGTGCAAATGCACGGCGCGCTCGATTTACTGGGCAACGCCAGTGAGAAGGTAGCGCTTTATGCTTACCTGAATTCCGTTTATGAAACCGGGTTCAGTAATCCGATCGACGAAGCAATCAGGCAATTTCGCCGGTTCGACGTAACAGACTGCGAAAAGCTGGCCGAAATTCCTTACGATTTTCACCGAAAACGGCTAAGCCTGTTAATTTCAAAGCAGGGCGAAAATATCCTGGTCAGCAAAGGCGCGCTGACCAATATACTTGACGCCTGCACTGAAGCGGAAAATGCCGACGGCACGCTGATACCGATAGAGTCTATGAGCGGCCGGATTCAGCAACGTTATGAAGAATTCAGCCGCCAGGGATTTCGCACGCTGGGATTGGCCTATAAACCGACGAAGGCCCAGGTCCAAATTGATAAGGCAGACGAGACCGGCATGCGCTTTTTAGGATTCCTGCTGTTTTTCGATCCGCCCAAAGCAGATTGTGCCGATACCATCAAGCAATTGTGCGAACTGGGCGTCACGCTGAAAATCATCACCGGCGATAATCGGCTGGTTGCCGCGACTATCAGCAAGCAACTGGGACTTGCGGAACATGAAGTCCTGACCGGTCCGGAAATCGAGCAAATGAGCGGAAGGGCGTTGATGAATAAAGTGGCGGACGTCGATTTATTCGCCGAAGTCGAACCCAACCAGAAAGAACGCATTATCATCGCGCTGAAAAAAGCCGGTTTTGTGGTCGGTTACATGGGCGACGGCATTAACGACGTATCGGCGCTGCATGCGGCAGACGTCGGCATTTCCGTCGATAGCGCCGCCGACATCGCCAAAGAAACGGCCGAAATCGTGCTGTTGGAAAAAGACTTGGCCGTGCTGGTGCAGGGCGTTCGCGAAGGACGCATCACCTTCGCCAATACGTTGAAATACGTGTTCATGGCGACCAGCTCCAATTTCGGCAACATGTTCAGCATGGCGGGCGCGTCGTTATTCTTGCCGTTTTTGCCGTTATTACCGAAGCAAATCCTGTTGACCAACTTGCTGACCGATTTCCCGGAGATGACCATCGCCTCGGATAACGTCGATGCGGACATGGTCTCGCAGCCCAGGCGCTGGGATATTAAATTTATCCGCAAATTCATGATCACGTTCGGCTTTGTCAGTTCGCTGTTCGATTTCATGACTTTCGGCATGTTGCTTTGGCTAAACGTCCCAGTCGAACAATTCCGCACCGCCTGGTTTTTGGAGTCCGTGGTTTCGGCCGCATTGATTGTGTTTGTCGTGCGTACCGACAAGCCGATTTTTTCCAGCCGCCCCGGCAAATACTTGGCTGCGGCAACGCTCGCAATCGTTACCGTCACTGTCGCGTTACCCTATACGCCGATTGCGCATTTGATCGGTTTTCAGCCGCTACCGCTGCATATTCTGGCTTTGTTGCTCGACATCGTTTTGCTTTATATCTCAACGGCCGAAGTCGTAAAGCATATTTTTTACCGGTTCGTAAAAATATAAGACGTTGAGCGGCGCTGCCGGCTATTCGAAAAGCTTGCTTAAAAGCGTGCTTGCAGATACAGTCGAGCCTTCCCTCAGCGGCTAATCGAGCTGGGTTAAAAAAATCGGATAGAGGACGTTACTTATGATAAAAATAAATAAAATCATCGTGTTATTGCCATTGGTGTTTTTTGGCGCTGTTGCCGGCGCTGAACAAACGCCAATGTCCTGCGGTATGGACATGAAACAATGCATGAAAATGGAACAATGCAAGGCGATGATGGACCACTCGAAAATGTCCGGCGGCATGGATATGCAACAGTGTATGAAAATGGATAACTGCATGGATCACTGCAAGGGAATGATGGGGCATTCAAAGACTGCCGGCGACGTGGAGATCAAAAAACAGAAAACTAAAACAAATAATGTTTTTGAATAAGCGGATAGAACCGTAGCGCATAGGCCAAGGCACAAAACCCAACAAATGTTGTTGAGCTTAAGCCGGGTAAAAGGTATCGCGGCTTAAGCATCATCAGATATTAACAACAGTTACATTGATGATGTACAAGGAAATTGACTATGAAACACTACCTTTTTTTGATTGGACTTTTAGTATTTTCCGCCACGCTTGCTGCCGAAACAAACAGCTCCGACAGAAAGGGCGAAGTATACCGGCGCACCCAGCAAGCGACCTCATACGATCTGAATAAAACCCTGCAAACTTTTACGCAAACGGTTCACGGCGGTATCCAGCACGTCGTTGCCAAATCCGCCGGTGATAAAGAGCAGATTCAATTGATTAGGAATAATTTGCGCAAAATGGCCGACGATTTTGCAAAAGGCGATTTTTCCGAAACTGAGCGCATACATGGAACTGATATGCCGGGTCTAGCCCAATTAAAACGCGCACAGCCCAATGATATAAAATTTGAATATGAAACCCTGGAAAATGGCGCCCAGATTCATTACAGCAGCGAATATCCGCAATATATCGAGGCTCTGCGCGAATGGATCCAAGCCCAAGCGATAGACCATAACAATGATGTGATTAATGAACACAGTCAACATCATCAGACTATACGTGAATAAATCATTGAATTTAGGGGTAAGCTGAAAAATCGCTTATACGGCAAATTCATTCAATTTTCAGGAGAGCACCATGTCAAAAGCTATATCCATGTATGCTGCATCGGTTCCGCCGATTATTCGCAGCTTGACCAATCTAAGATCGATTCTCGAAAAAGCGGCTGTCTACGCCGATGCGAAGAAAATCGATCCGTCCGTGCTGATCAATGCGCGTCTTTATCCGGATATGTTTCCGCTGTCGCGCCAAGTACAGATAGCAACCGATGTTGCCAAGGGATCGGTTTCCAGGCTTGCCGGCGTCGAGCCGCCAAAGTACGAAGACAATGAATCGACCTTTCCTGAGCTGCTGGCCCGGATCGATAAGACGGTAGCGCTGCTCGAATCGTTCAAGTCCGGGCAGATTGACGGCTCTGAGAATCAAACGATTAATTTGCCTATGCACGACAGAACGTTGAGTTTTGAGGGCTTACCCTATCTGCTGGATTTTGTTCTCCCCAATGTTTATTTCCATGTCACTACCGCCTATGCGATTCTCCGGCACAACGGCCTGGAAATCGGCAAGCGGGATTTTTTAGGTAGCATTGACTGATTTTTTTATAACGAGAGCCGGATTGAGCAGGACGCTCACCTTGAGAAACATTCTAACCAACAAAAAATGGGTCAGACACTGCATAGTGTATTTATTTAAACCAGAAACCCGGTAGTGTGCTGAGCAAGTTCTGACCCTATTCCTTATTCTGAAAAGCCAAAGTGCAGACAGGATAGATGCCTGCCATTCGCCAGCAACGCGTTAAACGCCATACTCCTGATTAAATTTAACAAGCTCAGCTATACTGCTTTCTTTTTATCGCGAGAAGTGCCTACAGCAACGGTACTTCGGTTTTAATTTTTAGGATTTCACAATGAGATGGTTTGTACGCGCTGACCTTGACGGCTTTTTCGGCTTGGCCCTGGATAACTTGGTTCAGTTATTGGTGATCGTGAATTTATGCCAGCACGTCTTGGGCTTTTCGGAAAACCTGGTTTATCAGCATATTCTGCCGGGTGCGGCGGTTTCGTTACTGATCGGCAATTTATATTACGCTTACCAAGCAAAAAAACTGGCCGAATCTGCCGGCCGCAACGATATTTGCGCGCTGCCTTACGGCATCAATACGGTTTCTTTGTTCGCTTACATTTTTCTGGTCATGCTGCCGGCAAAATTGGTTGCGGAAGCTGCCGGGGCTGCAAACCCCGAATACATCGCCTGGCAGGCCGGTTTAATGGCCTGTTTCGGCTCCGGCCTGATTGAACTGGGCGGTGCGTTCGTGGTCGAGCGGCTCAGGCAGGCAACGCCGCGCGCCGCGTTGTTATCGACTTTGTCGGGAATCGCGTTAACGTTTATTTCCTTGGGTTTCTTGTTTCGCACTTATGCGCATCCTGTCGTCGGCTTGGTCACGCTGAGTGTGATTTTATTGGTTTATTTCGGCAAACTGCGCTTTCGCGGCAATATTCCCGGCGGGTTGGTGGCCGTCATTTTAGGCGTTTTGTTATCCTGGTTAATGGGCTTGGCCCCAGTCGGCGCGTTGCCGCACAATGATTTAAGCTTGAATTTGCCGATTCCGGCATTCGGCGATTTATTCGCGGTGCTGAGCTCGAAAGACAGCTTAAGTTACCTGTCTGTCATCATTCCGATGGGGCTGTTCAACGTGATCGGTTCGTTACAAAACATCGAATCCGCTGAAGCGGCCGGCGACAGCTATCCAACCCAATCTTCATTAGCGGTTAACGGCATCGGCACGTTAGCGGCCAGTCTGTTTGGCTCCTGCTTTCCGACCACGATTTATATCGGCCATCCGGGCTGGAAAGCGATGGGCGCACGCGCCGGATATTCGATTTTAAACGGCACGGTGATTACGCTGATCTGTTTAACCGGCAGTTTATCGTATATCGCCTGGGCGATTCCGGTCGACGCCGGCATGGCGATTGTTTTGTGGATCGGTATTGTAATTGCCGCTCAGGCTTTTCAGGAAACGCCCAGAAATCATGCGCCGGCGGTGGTGATGGGCTTGCTTCCCGGCATTGCCGCATGGGGGGCTTTCATGGCGAAAAGCGGCGTGCGCGCCGCCGACTATGGCGTAGCGCAAATGCCCGCATTCTCGGAGTCGATGCTGGCGCGTTTTCAACAGTCGGATATTTGGATGCACGGCGCTTTCGCATTGGAGCAGGGCTTTATCTTTACCGCGATGATACTGGCCGCGTTAACCGTTGCGATTATCGAACGTCATTTTATCAAAGCCGCATTATGGAGCGGCGCGGCCAGCTTATTGTCGGCCAGCGGCCTGATCCATTCGTATCGCTGGACGGTCAGCGATACTGCGCTGTCGTTAACGCCGGCCTGGGAATGGGCGATAGCCTACGCCGTCATGGGCTTGCTGTTTTTAGCGGCGAAGTGGGTTTGTGTTGAGGATTGATCAGGCTGTTTAGTTAAAACTAATCTAGCGTTACTGTTGGCAACGGTTTCTGTTTGTATCGACAATGTTGAAACGTATGTAAGGGGCAGGTATATCATTAATCTTGACGATACGATAGAGGTCAAAAATGCGTGTAACTGTGAAAAAGTGGGGCAATAGCGCATCGGTGCGAATACCGTCCGCTATAATGGAGGCCGCCAGCTTAAAGCTAGACCAAACCGTGGATGTGCGCGAGGAATACGGCCGGCTTTATATGCGCACCGCTGACGGCACCCATGAAATAGATGATCGCCATTACCATCAAACCGGGCGCCACAACTTCCATTTCTTTGCTGACCTCGCCGGTCATTTACGGCCCCGGCACCAACCAGGACCAGCAGAAATGTGCCCCAAGCTTCTGCGAACAGCGCTCTCCATTTATTCGAAGGTTGAAGAAAAAAAGCAGACTTATGAACCCTATTTTTCTGCATTAATGATTTAACCTTTGTATCCCAACCGCTTCAACGCTTCACCGGCAGTTTTCCCTGCATAAATCAATGCTGCCAGCGAAACAACCAGACCCATCGCCAACAGTGGATATGAAACGGTATTGTGCCTCGCAGTTTCGCCGATTAACCCGGACAGGTGTTTGGCGGTATAGCCGAAATAAACCAGGCTGATGTTGTAAATCAGGATGCCGCTGGTCGCGGCCAGATAAGGTTGGAACCTGGCTTCAGTAACCGAAAAAGCATAACCGAGCAGCGCAAACGGCAAAGGCGTCAGGCGCAGTAAAAACATCAATTTGAACTCGTCGTTTTTAATGATCGCGTTGATTGCGGAAAAGCGCTTATGTTCGGCAAGATACTTCAGGATTCTTTCACGCAATAAGTGGCGTCCGAGAAAAAAGATAACTGCCGAAGCCAGGTAAGTGGCAATGACGATGTAAAACACGCCGGCGCCGAGCGGGAACAATACGCCGGCAGCAAAGCAGAGCGCATCGACTGACAGAAAAAGCGGCGTCAGCGCGACAAACAGCACAATGAAACCGAGCGGTGCAAGAGCGCCCATGTTCTGAATACGGGCCTCTAGGTCGGGAAGATGAAGCTTCAGCTCATGCCCGATCAGCAATACGGCTCCGACAAATATTAAAGCGATGGTTAATTTTTTGATGAGTCCGGCGTCTTGCTGTTGCATGTTGCGTTTACTCCCTGAAAAATTGCCGGTCGCTGCTTTATAAGCGGGTATTCAAGCTGCTTTTAATGTGTTCCGCATGGAAGATGCGGATGTAAAGGGAATGCTTTTAACAAACAGTGTTTGTTGGCGATTAATAATAACTGCCGGCTAAAAAAGGAGGGAAGTACAGCGGTACTTTAATAGTGGTAATGAAAGTCGCATTCCCCAAAAATCCGGTTACTTAGCGGAATGTCGTCGAGCGTGTTCTGGATAACATCCATATCGCAATCGACATTCACCGGAATTTTCTTTGTTGTGAATACTTGGTTTTCATTGCGGTTGTTCGCTGCTACGTTTGAGTTAACCGATGACGTCGTTTTTTCTTCCGCAAAAGGTTGATCCGGTAACGTTAATATTAAATCCGGACGTGGAACGGGCTTGTTAAGCGCTTTAGGACGGCCCGTTTGCGCCGGTGCCGAGCAATAAACAATTAAACCTGCAACGGCCAACAATCTTTTCAAGAAAATAATCGTTTTCATGATTTTTCTCCGATTCAACCTTGATTTAAAGCGTAGACAAGATATCGAAAAAATCAATCAATCCGTAACTATTCAGCATATTTTCAATAGTTACATCAACCCGGGAAGTGCAGGCGGAGCACGTAAAAAGCCCTCCATATTTCGACACGGTCATTCTGTTTAAACCTTTGCCGGACTATAGGTTTTAGGCACCTCTTCGACGGCAATTTTTAACGCTTCGTCGACATTTTCCAGCCAGACAAACTGGAGCTGATTCCTGACCGCTTCGGGGATTTCCTCAAAGTCTTTTTTGTTCAGCGCCGGCAGCATGACGGTTTTTAGTCCCGCCCTGGCCGCGGCGATGACTTTCTCTTTAATACCGCCGACCGGCAACACCAAGCCGCGCAGGCTGATTTCTCCCGTCATCGCCACTTCTTTGCGCACGGTACGCTCCGAAAATGCGGAAAACAGCGCGGTAAACATTGCCACGCCGGCGCTGGGGCCGTCTTTAGGGATCGCGCCCGCCGGTACGTGGACATGGATGTCGTTTTTCTTGAATATATCGGGGCTCAGATGCAATTCACCGGCATGCGATTTGACCAGGCTTAACGCGGCTTGGGCGCTTTCTTTCATGACTTCGCCCAACTGGCCGGTAAGGATCAGCCTGCCGTTGCCGGGCAAACGGGTGGCTTCGATAAAAAGAATATCGCCGCCGACCGGCGTCCACGCAAGCCCGGTCGCCACGCCCGGGACGCTGGTGCGCATCGCGACGTCGCTATAGAAGCGTTTCGGTCCTAAAATGCCCTGGATATGTTCGCTGTCGATATGTTCGCTGACAACAATGCCCTCGGCAATGCGCATCGCGACGTGGCGGAATACGGAGCCGATTTCACGCTCCAAATTCCGGCACCCGGCTTCGCGGGTGTAGTCCTGGATGATGGTCAGTATCGCGTTGTCGGTGATCGTGCATTGTTCGGGCGTTAAGCCGTTGCTTTCCTGTTGCCGGCGCACCAGGTAGCGTTTGGCAATCTGCAGTTTTTCTTCAGAGGTGTAGCCGGTTAATTCAATGACTTCCATCCGGTCGCGTAAAGGTCCGGGTACGTTGTCCAATACATTGGCCGTGCCGATAAACATTACATGGCTCAAATCGAACGCGACGGCCAAGTAGTTATCGCGGAAAGTCGAGTTCTGCTCGGGGTCCAACACTTCCAGCAAAGCCGAGGACGGATCGCCATGAAATCCTCCGATGCCGATTTTGTCCATTTCGTCGAGCATGAACACCGGATTATTCGTGCCGGCCTTGCGAATCGATTGAATGATATTGCCCGGCAATGCGCCGATATAAGTGCGCCGATGGCCGCGCACCTCGGCTTCGTCGTGCAGGCCGCCCAAACTGGCGCGCACGAATTCGCGCCCGGTTGCACGGGCGATGCTGCGTCCGAGCGAGGTCTTGCCGACGCCGGGCGGGCCGACAAAACACAGAATAGGGCTTTTGCCGGCCGGGTTCAGCTTGCGCACGGCCAAAAACTCCAGGATGCGTTGCTTGATTTTGGCCAGGCCGTAATGGTCTTCGTCAAGGATGTCACGGGCTCTTGCTATGTCGATAACAGCCGTGCTGGTCTTCGACCAGGGCAATTCGGTCAGCCAATCCAGGTAGGTGCGTATCATCGAATATTCGCCGCTCGCATCCGGCATGTGCTGTAAACGGGCAAGTTCCTTGCGCGCCTGTTTTTCGACCTCTTCCGGCATTTTAGCTTCAGTGATCGCGTTGCTGATTTCTTCAATCTCGGCGGCGCCGCCTTCCTCTTCGCCCAACTCTTTCTGAATCGCTTTCATTTGCTCCCGCAAAACGAATTCGCGCTGCCGCTGGCCCATCGTTTCCTGGGTTTGTTCATTAATCTTGTTCGATATTTTTAATACTTCGACTTGATAGTTCAGTAATTCCAGAATCTTGTCGATACGTTGCTGGACGCCGAACAAGCTCAGAATCTCTTGTTTCTCGACCGGCTTCGAAACCAGGTAACTGGCGACCAGGTCGGCCAGCATCGACGGCGAGTTAATAGCCTGGATAGCATTAATCAGTTCATCGGGCACTTGTTTGGTATGACCCAATACCTCCAGCGCTTTTTGCTTTAGCGTGATAACGCGAGCTTCGACATCCTTGGAGCTTATCTCCGACTCTTCATGGCGCTCAATCCGGGCGACCAAAAACGGGTAGCCCGGTAAGAACTCTTGCACGCGAAAGCGTTGCGCGCCTTGGCAGACGACATGATGGGTGCCGTCGGGCGCGGTGATATAACGTAAAATTTCCGCCACAGTCCCGACCGGGTAGAGATCGTCCGGATTAGGCTCTTCGTCTTTGTCGCGAAGCTGCATCAGCAGTCCGATCGGCTTTTCCGAACGCACCGCTTCTTGCACCGCCGAAATAGAGGCTTTACGGCCTATCACCAACGGCGAGACGTTTTGCGGGAACAGCACGGTGCCGCGCATCGGCACAACGATAACCGCATCGTTCGGAACAGGAGGAAATTGTAACGGAGCTTCCTGCTTGATTTCTGAAGACGGCTCTTCCGTACTCGTTGTTGAACCCAGAAGCAGGTTTTTCAGATCCTTGATTTGCATAAGCAACCCTTATATTTTTCGCAGTGAAATTAACAAACAACCGTCCACAAGCTCGCTAGTGTCGATTTCAAAACAGGCTGCGGGCAATTCAATGCGCCGCTGAAATCGTCCATAGGGAATCTCCAGGCGCCGAATAGTCGCTTGAGAGCTGTCCGGTAGATGTCGTTGTCCGTCAATAATCAAATGGTCTCCTTCAAGCATGACAGTTAAATGTTTCTGGGCAACCCCCGGTAACGCGATCATAATTTTGAACTCGCCATCGCTTTCGTAAATATCGATCGGCGGTTCCCAGGCCGGCCGGTTGGCGCTCATCGCCGCCGGCCTGAAAAACTGCCGGTGTAAACGGTCCGCGCGATTCAAAATGTCACAAGCTTCAGCCCACATCCATGTTTCGAGGTTACGTAATGGCATAATGTGTTATTCCAGGTTATTGCAGTTTATCTCCAGAGGGCATAAGTAGGGTTTGAGCGGGCGACCTGCTCAACTCAGCTTTAGATACTCAAACCGCGTAATTATCTGTTCCGGTCACTAGAAAAAGCTTTTTGGCAGGCTGAATATCTGTGCGGACTGTACCTGCCTTAAGAAGATCATCGCTCGATTTATTCCGAAATTGCCGAATGGTCGCTGCTATGTCCCGGTATCACATCGTTGCCGTGATCTCTCTGCTGGGCGTCAAACCAGGCATGAAGAGCCTGGACAAATTGCGGATATTCAGTCGAATAGTGAATCTGTGCGCCATTTTCTAACGGTTTGTATTCAAACCTTATATCGTCGGTTTTGGCCGTTTTCAACTGGGCCAGACCCGGCATATCCGGCCCGTGAACACGTTCAGTCACAGAGAAATCGCCTTTCCTGAATTCATCGGCAATGTTGGCTAGATGTTGCTGAATCAGCTTTATTTGCTTGGTATTGTCTGCCGATTTGGCGACTACATGCTGGACGCCGCCGTGAACCGTTTTAGTGAACGTTTGCAGGGCTTGGTCTAATGCATAAGGCACTACTTGCTGTGCGCGTCGATGCACTTCATCGATCAGTTGAAGGTTAGCCGGTTCAATAGTCCATGCCACTGTAGAAAAAAGCGCAAGTCCAATCGATATTAATAAGCGATTTTTCATCATCGAACTTCTCGTCGAGTTAATAAAACTGATGATGGAGTATCCACCGCTTATGAACCTTGTTAAATCCGTACAACTACTTAGTAACTGACGCCGGACACGCTGGAGATAAAAGAGCATTGTCCACGAAAGGCACGAAAAAAGAGGATCAAGGATGTGAGCCGTAGGAAGCTCAGCTATCGGAGTGCTGGTTAAACCTTCCAGGTTTTTAAAACCTGGAAGGTCTTTCGAAAAAGCCAGGAGCCATAGCCTGTTCGTAAGTGTTCATACTTATTGAATATGGCCTGTAACCTTGTATTCTGATGCTGTAATCAAGGCGGTGGTTCAGCGTTTTAAATTAGCGAACGGGTATCCGAAATACGCAAGCGCTACTCTCTTGTCGCCGGAGCTTTAAGCCCGATGATCCGGCCTGCTTTGCTGAATACATCATTGCCGTTTATTTAATTAAGCGTCGGCGTTTTGGGCCTGGCCGGGTAGGTTTCCATCGATATTTCAGGCTTCAAGCTAAAACTTCTTCGCGTCAATCCGTCATTGGGGTTCTTGGAATCCGCAGATCATCAGAAGGTGCAGACTATGTCCATAACTAAAACATTGTTCAGAGTAGGGCCGCCGACGGCAGTGGCAGGCTTGCTGTTGCTGGCGGGGTGCGCTTCGGAACCGCCGAGAGATCTGTTGGCTCAGGCTGAGCTGGCTATTCAGAACGCGGAACGGGCCGGAACCTCCCAGTACGAGCCAGGGTTGCTCAGTAATGCCCGCGCAAAGCTGAATCGCGCAAACAAGAAAGTCGATGAAGATGAAAACGATGAGGCGCGCAGAATGGCTGAAGAAGCCATTGCCGATGCGAATTTGGCTAATGCCAAAGCCGAGGCGGCGAAAGAGACTAACCAGGCCGATGAAATGAAGAAGGCGATCGAAGCTTTAAAACAGGAATCTTCGCGTGAAAGCGAAGAAAGATAACAGCCATTCTGGAGGCGTACCATGCGACCACAAATACTATCCTTGAAAGGATCGTCTGTTGTTTTATTGAGCGGATTGGTCATGGCCTGCACGCCGGCCGCCAACATGAGCCTTGAGCGAGCCCGTAACGACTATCAGCAAGCGGCAAGCGACCCGGCAGTGAAGAATAATGCTTACGCGGACTTGTCCGCGGCGGAAAAACTGCTGCAAAGAGCCGAGACATCCTGGAACGAAGATGAGGACTCCGAAGAGACCGACCATCTCGCTTATCTTGCCAGCCGGAAAGTCGATTTGGCGCGCGCCACCGCCAGTCGGGTTGAAGCGAAGAAAACTTTTGATGAATTAAGTTCCCAAAAAGACCAGGTTCGCCTGCAAGCTCGCGAAGCCGAAATTCGCAAACTGAAAGCTAAAAAAGTACCGCAAGGTATTTTGGTGACGTTGGGCGACGTGCTGTTCGACACCGGGCGCGCCAACCTGAAAGCCGGAAATCTCCAGAATATGTACCCCTTGGTGGAGTATTTAAGAAACCATCCCGACACCCGAGTAAAGATTGAAGGCCATACCGATGACCGTGGATCGGCGGACTATAACGCCAACCTTTCGCAAATGCGGGCCGAAGCCGTCATGAACCTGCTAATCGCTAACGGAATCGCGCCGGAACGGATTACCGCACAGGGCATGGGCGAGGATTATCCGGTCGCGACGAACGCAACAGCCTCAGGACGCCAACAAAACCGGCGCGTGGAAGTGACGATAACCGATATGCCGGGCACTCAGCCGCCCGCTGCTTCCGGCAGCGGCATGTAAGGAAACAGCCTGGCGATTTCCGACTTTAACGTAACCGTTTGAGGCAAACATCATGAATACCGAACAAGCCCATCAAGATGAATCCGATGCCGGGCCGAAAGAGCCAAGCGTTAAGAATGATGAATTACAGGATGAAGCGGATAGGGGCGAAGCCAAGGTTAAAATCGATTATTACGAGCAGATGTATTCAATATAAAGCTGAGTTTATCCGTTTAATCCGCGTTATCGGTGTTCCATTTTTCTGTGTACTGAACAGTTACTCTAAAAATTACTATTCACTTATTTAGCTCGATCCGTACGGAATTTCAAATATGCATACGATATATAAATATAAACCAGAGCCGGTAACACCGGATTTCATTTTAAAAGACTGCGCGTTGATCGCCATCGCCACGCATAGACGCGCCAATACTTTAAAAGAGTTCCGCGATCATATCAGCACCTTGAACCTGGACAGCCTGTACTACCATTTCTGGGCGAATTTATTATTGCCGCATTTCGACGAGCGCGAGTACATCAACGATTTTGCCAGCTGGGTGCGCCACAGCCTTTCCGACACCAAACTGGCCGAACAACTGGCCGTACTCGATCCGACCTCGTTCACCGATCTGGAAGAATTACGCTATCAGCTGCTGGAATATATCGATGACCGCATGGAGGAAAGCGAATATCTGCAATGGACCCGCGCTTCGAAACAATTTGAATTCATTCGTTCGCATATTGTCGTATTCAATACCCATACCCAAATAAGCGAACCGCATCAAATGGCGGACCTGATTTCCGGCATGTCGGCAAGCAGCGTTTTTTACCATTTTATCGATTCCCGCCGTCGAGCACAGGACAACACCGATGATTTTTCCCGGTGGCTGACTTTTTTCGGTGAAACTTATCAGCCTTTAATCGAGCGCTTGGCCGCTATCGATCCTTATTTCAGTACCTTGGTCGAGTTACGCCAGCAAGTAGCTACGGCATTTCAAAATCATTTTGCGGAGCGAACGCCATGACGTCAATGTTAGAAGCTTATGCGGCCGTAACCGGCTCGGATGTGATCCGGCATCTGCAACAACTGGCCGAATCTTTGCAAGGCAAGAAGGTGGTTCATGTAAATTCGACCCGCGTCGGCGGCGGCGTTGCGGAGATATTGGAAAAACTCATACCGCTTTCCCGCGAGTTGGGCATCGATACGCGCTGGGAAGTGATTACCGGCGACAGCGAGTTTTACCAATGTACAAAAAGCATGCATAACGCGATACAGGGCAACCGGATCGCGATTCCCGATAAGTTGCTGAGCCATTTTCTGGACGTGAACCAGCAAAATGCCGATCATTTGCGTTCCGTGCTGGAAGAAGCGGATTTTGTCTTTATCCATGATCCGCAGCCTGCCGCCTTATTAAAGTATTGCAGTAACCGGAAAGGCAAGTGGATCTGGCGTTGTCATATCGATGCGAGCCATCCTTATCGAGGCACTTGGCGGTTTCTGGAGCGTTTTGTGCGTGAGTACGACGCGAGTATTTTTTCACTATCGCAGTTTGTGCAACTGCTGCCGCACCCGGCTTATATTATTCCGCCCAGCATCGATCCGTTGAGCGATAAAAATGTCGATTTGACCCAGGACGAACTGGATGCGGTGCGGGCACGTTTTAACCTGGATCCGGATGCACCGATGATCGTGCAGATCTCGCGCTTCGACCGCTTTAAAGATCCGGTCGGGGTTATAAAAGCTTATAAATTGGCCAAGCACTATATTCCCAAGCTGCAATTGGTACTGGCCGGCGGCAGTGCAACGGACGATCCCGAAGGCGAGGTTGTCTTTAATGAAGTGAGCCAGGCGGCAGGCGACGATCCGGATATTAAAATCCTGCAACTGCCGCCCGATGCGCATCGCACGATTAACGCGCTGCAACGGCTGGCCGATATTGTGCTGCAAAAATCCACTAAAGAAGGCTTCGGCCTTACCGTAACCGAAGCGCTGTGGAAAGGTAAGCCGGTTATCGCCGGCGACACCGGCGGCATTCGCTTGCAAGTCATCAATTTTCATACCGGCTTTTTGGTCAATACACCCGAAGGCGCGGCATTGCGCATTCGTTATCTGTTTAATCAAAAACAAAAAGCGCAGGAAATGGGCCTTAAATCCGTGGAATTCGTCCGCGAAAATTTCCTGTTAACCCGGCAATTGCGTGAATACTTGACCTTAATGGTATCGCTACAACATGGCGCGGCCGATCGTATCGAATTAGGCTGAACGCGCCCTATGTCATGCCATGCGATGCCTTTCGGGACTCATTTGCGGGACGACGGCAAGGTTACTTTTAAATTATGGGCGCCGGGCGTCGGCAAGGTTGAGTTAAGCTTGCAAGGCAATGCGCCTGAACTCAGGCTGACGATGACGCCGGAAGCCGACGGCTGGTACGGCATTACCACCGAACTGGCCGGTATCGGCTTTTATTACCAGTACCTGATCGACGGCAAACATTATGTTTCCGATCCGGCTTCCCGCTACCAACCCGAGGATGTTCACGGCCCCAGCCAGGTTATCGATCCGGAAAACTGGCAATGGCAGGATCGTGAATGGAAAGGCCGGCCTTGGGAAGAGGCGGTATTTTACGAGCTGCATGTCGGTACTTTCAGTGAAGAAGGGACTTTCCGCGGCGTCAAAAAACGCCTGGATTACCTGGTCGATTTGGGCGTAACCGCGATACAACTGATGGCCGTTGCCGATTTTCCGGGGCAGCGCAATTGGGGCTATGACGGCGTTTTGCCGTTCGCGCCGGACAGCCGTTACGGGACGCCGGACGATCTTAAAGACCTGATCGACGCGGCCCATGCGAAAGGCCTGATGGTGTTTAACGATGTGGTTTACAGCCATTTCGGCCCGGAAGGCAACTACCTGCATTTGTATGCGCCGGCGTTTTTCACGAAGCGTTTCGATACCCCGTGGGGTGACGCGGTTGATTTCAGCCATCACTGGGTGCGCTGGTTTTTTATCCACAATGCGCTGTATTGGCTCGAAGAATATCATTTCGACGGTTTGCGCTTCGATGCGATACACGCGATTTTTGACGATTCGTCGCCGAACATCCTGGAAGAATTGTCCGAAGCCGTGCGCCTGGGGCCGGGATACGACCGCCCCGTCTACTTAGTGTTGGAAAACGACAATAATACCGCCCGTTATTTAAGGTACGATCCGACCTTGCCGTACCGTTATTTCGACGCGCAATGGAACGACGATCTGCATCATGTTTTGCATGTATTGCTGACCGGCGAAGACACCGGCTATTACCAGGATTACAAACAACAGCCTCTGCGCCACCTGGGCCGCTGTTTAACGGAGGGTTTTGCTTATCAGGGCGAGCTGTCCTCTTACCAGGACAGTAAACAGCGCGGCGAATCCTGCACCGATTTGCCGCTGACGGCTTTTATATCTTTTTTACAGAATCACGATCAAGTCGGTAACCGGGCATTGGGCGAGCGCATCTCAAGCCTTTGCAGCCAGGAAGCGGTGCGCGCGGCGACAGCGGTTTTATTGCTGACGCCGTCGCTGCCGTTGTTGTTCATGGGGCAGGAATGGGCTTGCAGCCAGCCGTTTACGTATTTTGTCGATCTTCCCGAGGATTTAGGCGAACAAGTGAATCTGGGGCGCTTGCAGGCGTTCAGCAAATTCTCCGAATTTAACAATGCCGAATCGCTGCTAAAAATACCGTTGCCGAATGCACTGCAAACGTACCGGGCGGCCAAGCTCGCATGGGACGAACTGGGCCGGAAACCGCACCGGCAATGGTTTAACTTCCATCGCGAATTGCTGCGTCTTCGTAAAAGCCAGATCATTCCACGCATAAAAGGCGTCAGCGCCGGGCACGCGTATTACCTGCTGTTTAACGACAGGGCATTAACGGTGCAATGGTTGTTGAACGATAATTCAACGCTGACGTTGGTTGCCAATTTGGGTAAAAATCCGGCAAGGCTCCACTGTGCTTGCGAGGGAAGAGAGTTGTTCGCCAGCGACAAGGATACGCGTAAAAACCTGCATCAAGGCCGGATGGACCCTTGGGCGGTCATTTTTTGTTTACAGGAGGCCGGGAAATGATCGTCGAAAAAGAGGCTTGTCCACGAAAGACACGAAAAGCACGAAAAACACGAAATAAAGCAATGTGCAGCGTAGCTTTTATCGTTCCCACGCTCCGCGCTCACCGTTATACACATCTCGAAGCAGCACGGAATCAGTCCCCTATGCCGCGCCGAGCACCGGAGCTTTCGCCAGGATTAGCCCGCAGGGGCGCGGCAGGAAGCCGCGCGTTGCCAGAGGGCCAAGGATGGCCCTTCTGGCAACCCCTGGCGAAAGCGAGGAGCGCAGGAGATAAGCGGCATGGGGCCGCCTTTCTTTTGGATACTTTTCTTTGGCGGAGCAAAGAAAAGTATCTCGCCTTCGGGGGCGAGACCCCGATTCAAATAAATCGTCGCGGTAGCGACTCCTTTTTTCAAGATTGCCCTCCTTGGCGCCTCGGCAATTGCTCCCTGCATTGCTCTACCTCCTGCGTCCTTGCAGTCGTGCATCCCGGTAATCCCTGTCGGGATGACGGTGTAGCACAAAGACTTGTGTATAACGGCGAAGCGCTCCGCGTGGGAATACAGTCTGAACCGCTCTGCGGTTCGGGACGCCGGAGCGTCCCTCACTGGGTTACCACGCGGAGCGTGGGAACCATCAGAAAATTCACAAGACCTTGTGATTTATGACTGATCCAAACCGGCAAAGAGATATAGACATTCCCGTTTCAACCTATAGACTGCAATTTAACAAGCATTTTACTTTCGCCGATGCGACCCATATTGTCGGCTATCTTCGCCGTCTCGGCATTAGCCATTGCTACGTTTCCCCTTACCTGAAAGCCCGTCCGGGCAGTACTCACGGTTACGACATCGTCGACCATAGCGAGCTGAACCCCGAAATCGGCAGCCGCGAGGATTTCGAGCGCTTCATCGCCGAATTGCAGCGCAACGGCATGGGCCTGATAACCGATATTGTCCCGAATCACATGGCCGTGATGGGCAGCGATAATATCTGGTGGCTGGATGTGCTGGAGAACGGCCAGGCGTCTTGTTACGCCTCGTTTTTCGATATTGACTGGTGTCCGGTCAAGAAAACGCTGCAAGATAAAATACTGCTCCCGGTGCTGGGCGACCATTACGGCAATATATTGGAGCAGCGGGAACTGAAACTGGCTTTCGACGCCGGGCAGGGCGAGTTCAGCGTTTATTACCATCAACACCGCTTTCCGGCCGATCCGCAGACTTATCTGTTGATCCTGGGTTCGCAAGACGAACAACTATTGAACTATTTCGCGGCCGACGATCCGGTATTGCTGGAATACCAGACCATCGACAACAGTTTCAGCAAACTGCCGTTATGCACGGACAAGTCCGAGGAAAAAATAGAAGAACGCAAGCGCGATAAGGAAGTTTTTAAAAAACAGCTTGCCAAGCTTTGCGCGGACAGTCCGGCACTGGTCGCGTATATCGACTCACGGGTAGAAAAAATCAACCGGGTAGCCGGCGAGGGCGGCGAATTGCACGCATTGCTGGAACAGCAGGTTTACCGCTTGGCGTACTGGCGCGTTGCCGGCGACGAAATCAATTACCGGCGCTTTTTCGACATCAACGAACTGGCCGGGTTGAGGATTGAAGATGAAAAAGTCTTCGCCGCGACTCACGAATTGATCCTGTCGCTGATCGCGGAAGGCAGGATTCAGGGCTTGCGTATCGATCATGCCGACGGTTTATACGACCCGGTCGCCTATTACCAGCATCTTAACGATAAAATCGCCGCCGTTTTAAATGACGGTGCCGGGCAGCCGCCGATCTATATCGTCGCCGAGAAAATCGTCGCCAACTATGAATATCTGTCGAACAACTGGCCGATTCACGGCACCACCGGTTACGAGTTCGCCAATATCGTCAACGGCGTTTTTATCGATAGCGGCGCGGAGAAACCGTTAACGCACTGCTATGCGCGCTTTATAGAGTATCGGCAGGACTTTGACGAACTGGTGTACCAGGCTAAAAGGCTGGTGATGACGACCTCGCTGGCCAGCGAACTTAACGTATTGGCCAATCACTTGGGCAAAATCGCCGACGCCAGCTCAAAAACCCGCGATTACACGCTGTACGCATTGCGCAACGCCTTGTCGGAAGTGATAGCCTGCTTTCCTGTCTACCGGACTTATATCAACAGCTATAGCGTCAGCAAAGAGGACAGCCAGTACATTAAATGGGCGGTCGACCAAGGCAAGCAACGCAGTTGGGCCGCCGATAAAACCGTGTTTGAATTTATCCGCCAGCTTTTGCTGCTGGAACACAACCCGGTAGTGGCGGATGGGGAGTTGTTGCGGTTTGTGATGAAGTTTCAACAATATACGCCGCAGGTGATGGCTAAAGGCTATGAAGATACCGCGCTGTACCGATACAACCGCTTGATCTCGTTGAACGAAGTCGGCGGCGATCCGCGCGGCTTCGGCAATTCGCTCAATACTTTTCATCATTTCAACCAGTCGCGGCTGAAGAAATGGCCGCATACGATGCTGTGCCTATCGACGCACGATACCAAACGCAGCGCCGACGTGCGGGCAAGAATCAATGTGTTGACTGAAATACCCCAGCAATGGCAAGAGGCGGTTTTACGCTGGCAACGCTTGAATCGGTTCAGGAAAACCAAGATGAATAAAATCGTCATTGCCCGCAATGACGAATACCTGTTTTACCAGGTGTTGATCGGCACCTGGCCGTTGACGCATTTAAGCGATGCGGGCTGGGGGGATTACCAGCAGCGCATCCGTGCTTACATGATCAAGGCGATTCGCGAGGCCAAGCAATACAGTTCATGGCTGAACCCGAATGAAGAGTATGAGCAAGCCGTGACTCAATTTGTCTGCCGATGCCTTGATCCGAACGTCAGCATATTATTTTTAAAAGATTTTACCGGATTCGAAAAACGAATTAGGAAGCACGGCTTGTACAACGCGCTTGCACAGGTTGTGTTGCTGTTAACCTCGCCGGGCGTGCCGGATATTTATCAGGGCAACGAATGTTGGCAATTCACATTGGTCGATCCCGATAATCGCCGCCCCGTCGATTTCAACAAGAACAACCGGATATTGACCGAGATGGAGACCGACCTGGCAAAACCGGATCTTGACCGGCCGCGGTTCATCGGCTCGCTATTGGAAAATATCGAGGATGGGCGTATTAAGCTGTTTGTGATCATGCAGACTTTGGGTTTTCGGCATCGATATGCCGGATTATTCAAGAACGGCGACTACCTGAAAATCAATGTCTACGGCGCGCGGGCTGACCGGTTGCTGGCGTTTGCGCGGCAAGACCGGGATAACTTTGTCGTTGTCGTCGTGCCCCGGTTAAACGATTTTAACAGCGGCGCCGAAGATGCCGGGACCGATAGCTGGCTGGAATTGCCGCACAAAGCGCCGAGGCGTTACCGGGAATTGTTCAGCCAATGCCGGGTTAGGGCCGAAGCGGCGGAAGACTGTCTTCGGCTCTTTGTTAGTGAGCCGTTGCAATTGTTTCCTTTCGCGATTTTATCGGGTGTTATTGAATAAATCGTTGAAGGCCGGCTGCCATGAGACTCATTGTCATAGTTATAAACCTCATAGGATACGCTGTGCGTACCATTGAATCCCGAAAGGTACGCACAGCGTATCCTACATTTGCACTGCTGCTGTATTTATCGGCTCCGGTTACCAGCGCCGACGTTTCGATTAACGGCCTGAGCGGCGAAGCCAAGAAAAATGTCCAACTGACACTGTCTCTGGCAAAAGAGCAATGCCAAACGCCGGAATGGAAAATACGCGGCTTGTTTAACAAAGCCGACGACGAAATCTATCGGGCTTTGCGGGCCTTGGGTTATTACAATCCCGCCGTCAAAAAATCATTGGTTTTCGATTCAAAATGTTGGCAGGCGGAGTTTACGATAGAGCGCGGGCCGCAAACCATCGTTAGCGGCGTCGATATTACGTTGAACGGCGATGCGCGCGACGATCCCGAATTCCAAAAATTGCGCAATTCGCTGCTGGCCGAGAAAGGCAAAGCCCTGCGCCACGATCAATACGAAAAAATGAAAAGCCGGCTTGAAGCGTTGGCGATGGAACGGGGTTATCTGGACGCGGCGTTTTCGGAAAAAGAATTGCTGGTCGATAAAGCCAATAACACCGCGCAGGTCAAGTTGGTGTTCAATACCGGCAAGCGCAAAGTGTTCGGCGCTGTGACCGTCGAACAGAATATCCTGAATTCTGAGCTGGTCGACAGGTTCATTTCGATAAAAAGAGGCGATTTTTACTCCAGCGAGCAACTGGCTAAAACACACGCCGCACTGTCGAAAAGCGGTTATTTCGGCAGGATAGACATAGTCCCCGATACCGGCAACAGCCGCGAAGGCCAAGTTCCGGTCGGCATCAAACTTTATCCCGGCAAACGCCATCATTACAGCTTCGGCATCGGTTACGACACCGATAAAGGCCCGCTATTCAATGCGGCTTATATCAACCGCCTGGTCAATCGGAGAGGGCATTTTATCGATGCGAATATCGACATTACGCCGGTATTGTCGACCGCGGATGCCGAATACAACGTGCCGTTGGACGATCCGGCCAACGATTTTTTCAGTGTCGGCGCCGGCTTTAAACGGGAAGATGTCAGCGTTTACCGTTCCAAGGCGGCAAAGCTTTCCGCGCGTTTAAAACACACTTTCGATAGCGGCTGGAAGCAAACGCTGTTTATCGACTCCCTGTATGAAGACTTTACTATCGGCAGTACGTCGAACCAGGTCTATTTATTGGTTCCGGGCGGCAGTTGGCTGCGCTCCGTTGCCGACAGCACGATGCGGCCCACGCGAGGCTACCGGCTGGAGCTTAACCTGGCCGGCAGTTATAAAAATCCCATTTCCGAAGTCAGTTTTGCGCAGGGCTCGATTTCCGCGGTATGGACGCATCCAATGCCGTGGCGCGGCCGCTTTATCGCCCGGGGCGAGCAGGGCGCAACGCTGGTCGACCAATTCGACAAGCTGCCGACGACTTACCGTTTTTTTGCCGGCGGTATGAACAGCGTGCGCGGTTACGCTTTCAGGCATTTGGGGCCGAAGGATAATTCCGGTAATGTAATCGGCGGCAAGCTGTTAAGCGTAGTCAGCGTCGAGTATGAACATTACCTGTTCGACGACTGGGGCGTTGCCGCGTTTATCGACAGCGGCAATGCTTATAATCCGGGCAACATCAGGCTCAAAACCGGCGTCGGCGTCGGCGTCAGGTGGTATTCGCCGATTGGTCCGATCAGGCTGGATGTTGCGATGCCGTTGAGCGAAGCGGATTCTTCGTTTCAAATCCATTTTGCTGCGGGGACGAGGTTGTGATGATTGTTTGTCCACGAAAAGCACGAAAGGCACGAAAAGATTATTCCGATTCTACGCAGCGCCCTATTGCTATTAAGCTAAGAGATATGCTGGCTCCCAAGCTCCAGCTTAAAGACCCAGTGGGCAAAGCTCCTGCTTTGCGAACCGGGAAGTTAGAGCTTCCTACACTGAATTCCCAAGCTGGAGCTTGGGAACTAGCACTCAGGAGAGGGAGCTTCTTCCTTAAGTTAATGGCAGCAGTGGCGCAGCGCGTGGGAACGAGGATAAACAGCGTAAATTATTGCCGGCCTTTCGTGCTTTTCGTGTCTTTCGTGGACGAACTGCCGTTTTTAGAACGATGAAACGCATCCTGCCGGTTATCGTATTTGTTCTGCTAACGATCCCCGCCGGCCTGCTCGGCTTGATGAACAGCGCAAGCGGTAGCCGCTGGCTGTTGCAGACGGTTTTTTCGTATTTGCCGGCGCAGGTTTCGGTTAACAGCATTGACGGCCGGTTACTTGAACGCATCGTGCTGTCCGACTTGCATTATCAAGACGATACCAAAACCGCCGCGATTAAAAACCTTGTCTTCGTTTGGCAGCCTTCCAAGCTGTTTTCAGGCCGTTTAAAAATTATCGATCTGACAGTCAATGAGGCTGAAATCCATCTGGCGAAGACAGAGCCTTCGGAACCAAGCACGTTCGACGTGAATGCCAAATTGCATCTGCCGGTACAAATTGTTGTTGAAAATCTGCTGTTGACCGGTCTGAGGTTTCAGCAAGGCGACCGGCAGCAACAACTGCAAAAATTGCATTTGGCGGCCTATACCGAACAAGACCGCGTTAACATCGCGTCATTGGACATTGACGCCAAACCGCTGACCGCAACGGCAACAGGATACGTCGGTTTGGGCAGCGGTTTTCCGGTTGATTTAACGGCTGAGTGGCAAGTCGCCACAGCGGACTACGGTTTATGGCAAGCAACAACGACGGTCAACGGCGACCTGAACCAGCTGGCTTTCGACAATCGCTTGTCATCCCCGTTCAAATCCTCGTTGAAAGGCAACCTGGATGATTTGCAAAATACGCCGCGCATCAATGTACGCGGCGATTGGCAAAATCTTAACTGGCCGCTGACCGGCCACAAGCCGCAACTCATCAGCGAGCAAGGAGCGCTTGACGCGGCCGGCTTACTCAGCGATTACCGGATTACGCTGAATGCTCGCTTAAGTCCTGCGGATTTGCCCAAAGCCCAATTAACGTTCAAAGGCCAAGGGTCTACCGAAGCGTTATCGATTAACGAGCTGGAACTGAAGTTTGCGGACGGGATATTCCAGGTCGGCGGAGATGTCTCCTGGAAAGACGCTACCGTTTTCGATTTGAGCGCGACAGGGCAAAACTTTAACCCCGCTATTCTGGCACCCGAGTTTCCCGGCAGCTTGGCTTTTGATACGCATATCAACGGCAAACTGGCCGGTAACGCATTACAGTTGAACGCCGACATTAACAAACTGTCAGGCCAATTGCGCGGCTATCCTGTTAGCGCGGGCGGCAAGCTGGCTTTTACCGACGAACAATTGAAAGCCGATACGTTACAGGTCGTTTCAGGAAAAAATAAAGTCGCCGTTAACGGCACGTTGGGACAAGAGCAAGCCGCGCTGATCATGGCAATCGATGCGCCTGCATTGGAATCGTTATGGCCGGGGTTAGGCGGTAGTTTGAAAGGCGATGGACGTTTACAGGGCGCATGGCTTAATCCTTCGGTGAAATTCCAAGCGAACGGTAAGCGCCTGCATTTTGGCGAATACAGCGCCGAGCAATTGGCCGTCAATGCCGATTATCAAGCCGACGCCAAAAAGATCTCCAAAATCCAACTGTCCGTTAATGCGATCAAATCCGCCAAGCTGCAAATTTCAAAGCTGCTGGTTGACGGTTTGGGAACGCTTGAGCAACATCGTTTTAAAGCCGACGTTAATTCATCTTTCGGCGATTTATCAGCAGAGCTTACCGGCAGTTTCAAGGCCGACGCCTGGCAGGGCGGTGTTTATAAACTGGATTTGAATAGCAAGGATGCGGGGCGCTGGCGGCTTGCCGATCATCTGAACGCCCGTATTGCCAACAGCCCGGCCGGCATCGATGCCGCTTTGGATAAAGGCTGCCTGGTTCAGCAAGGCGCAAGGCTTTGCGTACAAGGGCGGCGTCTTGCCGACGGCGATTTTCAGTTTCAAGCGAATGCGACTGCATTGCCGACCGGCTTGATACAAGCTTTCTTGCTCGGACCGATGCAGTTAAAAGGCATTATTAACGCCGATGCGGACATCCAAAAACAAAAGAATGCATTGAACGGCAATTTCCGCGCGGCCATGCCGCCGAACGCAAAGATTCTGTTGCAGACCCGGCAAGGCCCGATTGAGCTGGCGTTGGGATCATGGACGCTAGCGGGCAAATTGAAAGACGCGCTGATTTCGGCCGATTTCGATCTGGCGTTGACAGGACAAGATTATCTGCGCGGGCAATTGCAGGCCGATACCGGGGAAAGCCAAGCCCTGAGCGGTCAGATAAACGCGTCGGTGACTGACTTTTCCGCGCTGAATCCTTTTGTGCCGCAACTAGCGAATATCAAAGGCGATCTTAAAGCGGACTTAGCCCTGCAAGGCCGAACCGACCAGCCCGCCGTTAACGGATCGGTGCGGCTCAGCGGAGGCGCCGTTGACGTTGACGAGTTCGGCCTTGGCATCCGCGACATCAGCTTATTGGCTGCCCCGGACAGTGACGGACGCGTCCGGCTAAACGGTTCGGCCAGATCGGGGCAGGGTTTCGTTCAGCTTGACGGCTCTTCGAGTTTGACAGGGGACGCGGAGCTGACGCTGATCGGAACGGATTTTGAAGTCGCCAAATTGCCGGAAGCCCAGATAGCCGTGTCGCCGCAGCTAAAAGGAATATTTACCGGACAGCAGCGAAAACTGACCGGCAAGTTGAATATCCCGAAAGCGATCCTGCAACTCTCGCAAATTCCGGAAAACGCGGTCAAAGTCAGCGACGATGAAGTTATTCTCGGCGAACAAAAAACCGGGGAAGAGCCGGCCGTGGCAATCCCTATCGATGCCGACGTGGATATTCAGCTCGGCAAGCAAGTCAGTTTCTCGGGTAAAGGCCTGAAGACAGACCTGAGCGGCCAATTGAAGCTGACCAAAACCGGCGAAGCGACGGCCATGTACGGCGCCATCAATATGGACAAGGCCAGCTATAAGAGTTACGGCCAGGATTTGACAGTGCGTAAAGGACGGATTCTGTTTAACGGCCCGGTCGATAAGCCGTGGTTGGACGTGGAAGCGATCCGCGTTTCGAAAAACAGCGATGTGACCGCGATTGTGAACGTCAGCGGTCCGCTCGATGCGCCGAAAACCCGCTTGTCTTCGGAGCCCGCGTTGCCGGAAGAAGAGGTGCTGGCCTATTTAATCACCGGCGGGCCGTTAAACGAAGTTAGCCAATCGCAAGGCAACGCGGTTGCCGCCGCCGCGTTATCCTACGGTGCGAGCAAAGCCTCATGGATTGCCAATAAACTGGGCGTTGGCGAAGTTGAAGTCGAACAGGGAAAAACGCTGCAAGACACGATGGCCGCAGTAGGCCGATACCTGACGCCGAATTTATACGTCGGCACCAAAGTTGGTTTGTTTAATCAGCAAGTGGTATTGGTGTTGAAACGCAAGCTAGGCAAGAGTTTTAACGTAGAAACGCAGACCGGCACGTCGCAACGGGTAAAGATTAATTTTGAGAAAGATGCCGATTAGGCCCGGTAGGGTACGCTGTGCGTACCTCTTGGTTTTGAGGCATGATTGGAAGATGGTACGCACAGCGTATACCCTACATGGCTTTGTGCATTAACACGGCTTCAGGTACGACATTGCCTCAATGACATATCCGAGCAAGCGCTGGTCTATCCAAGTGCCCTGCCATAGCTCCGGCTCCTTGGCATTCGCCTCCCGTATCTTGGCGTAGGTTTCGGGATTGTCGCCCGCGTAGGAACGGAACAGCTCCAGCCATTGCTGTGCGAGCGGCTGCATGCGCGGATCATCCGGCGCGACGCCGTCTTCCATATGCTGGCGTATCGCGGCGATCAACTCGGGATACTCATGGGTGCGCTTGAGGTAGTTTTCGCGCAAGAAACGGAATTCATCAGGCGACAGGTATTTTTGGTAGATCGCATATTTCGTTTCGGCCCAGGCCTCCTGTATGAAACGCAGCACTTCGGGCGTAACGCCAGTCTGCGCCTGCACTGCGGGCTCATCGATATGCATCGCATTCAGCTTGGTGAGCACGCGCGCATCGCCGTTCGTGTCGCGCACCACCATCTCTATCCAGCGTCGCGCCAGATTCTGCGCGCCGGGGCTGTGCGGCGGAATCTTCATTGCCATCGCCTCCCGCACCGACTGCACCATTGCCGCCCATTCGTCGGCGGTCGAATTTTCCGCTTCCTTAAAAAACGGCAGCTGCCGCTGTTCTTCTTTCGTAAAATATTTATCGTACATGGTCATCATTTCCAGAGTCGTCAGCCAATCGGCAAGCTCCGGCTCATCTCCCTGCCGCAACTGGCTTTGCAACTGAGACAGACGGTCGCGTAGCGTGGTAGTTTGCTCGATTTGTCGATCCAGCATTTGAATCTGACTATCCACAATGGACGCAAGATGAGAGCCGGGGTTTGCCAACACAGCCCCGATGTCGGCCAGCGACAAGCCGAAACGCCGCAATGCCTGAATCTGGTGCAGACGGGCAATGTCGTTGCGGTTGTATAGCCGGTAGCCGCTGTCGGAGCGCGCAGAAGGCGCGAGCAGCCCGATGGCGTCGTAGTGGTGCAGCGTGCGCACGGTCAGACCGCAACGTTTTGCCAACTCTCCTACTTTAAGTAACATCGGATACTCCTTTCTTCATACGTGCAGCCATTCTAGGGCCTGACGTTACGTAAGGGTCAAGCATCATGTTCCGCAAACACATCCTTGGCTGCAAATAAACCGTTAAGTGCTGCCGGAAAGCCCGTGTAGACGACCGCCTGTACCATCGTCTCGACGATTCCGGCCACGTTCAACGCGTTAAGACGCAACCCGTAGGCGCAATACGCTACGTTATTGCGTCTTATCGTGTTTAATTGAGGGTAACGCTTTTGGCTTGACATCATGTCAAGAGAAACCATAATGAAACCTTATCGGTTCCTAACGAGGTTATAACATGGCTACTTTGACACTTAAAAACATACCGGACAATCTTTATAACCAACTAAAGGAGGCGGCCAAACTACACCACAGAAGCATTAACAGCGAAATTCTTTATTGTGTGGAACGCACTATCAACCCCCACAAAATCAATGTTAACGAACATTTGGCAATGGCGAAGCAACTGAGGGCTAAAACAGCAGATTACTTATTAACGGACGAAGAAATCGATAAGGCCAAGTCAGAAGGCCGACCATGATCGTTGTCGATACTAACACAATTGCCTATCTCTACCTCAACAGCGAAAAATCCGCCCAGGCGGAACAATTGCTGATGATTGAGCCGAAATGGATTGCGCCACATCTTTGGAAAAGTGAGTTTCGTAACGTATTAACGCTCTATTTGCGAAAAAACATTTTAACGTTTGATGAAATTTTGGTGATAACCCAACAAGCTGAAAGCTTGATGCTTGAAAATGAGTACGAGATTTCATCCGCTCACATTTTACAATTGGTAAACACCAGTAATTGCTCTGCATACGACTGTGAATTTGTTGCTTTGGCAAAGCTCTTAAATATTCCGCTAATCACAGAGGATAAAAAAATTATTAACGAGTTTCCTAACATTGCCCGAACGATTGATAGCTTTATTGCTCAGCCCTCCTTCAAAGACGAAACGTCCGGTATATAGATGATGGCGTAACCAAACTTCATAGCGGCTCCGATTGTGAGGCATAACGCTTGAATGAATTGTTAGGCCGCACTCGGGGGAGACATTTCAAATTGTGGGATATTTGTGTCCACGCATGTCCAAGGTTGCGCACGGGAAACAAAAATATCAAGCATCGGCTTGAACATGGTTGGATCATCTAAGGTGGGAAACCTAATGGACATGAAATCTGGAATGGCCTCCCCGCGCGTGAATAGCGGTGTTCCGCATGTGTCACAAAATGAGCGAACGGTCTTGCCTCCACTTATTGCTGTAACTGTGTAGGTGCTTGGTGCGCCTTTTACTTGGGTAGATGCCAACGCAACGATGATGCCGGATGCGAATGGAGCGCCGCTGGAAATTTGGCAGTCCTGACAATGGCAGTTGAGCATTGCAATGGGAGCGGCAGTGCATATGTAGCGAATTTTTCCGCACGCGCATCCACCAGAAAATGGGGTTGTCATGAAGTAAGTCTCCTTAGGCCTAACGTAAAGCTAAGGGGCGCGCCGTTGACGGATGTTCAGCGGCGCCACCGAACTCAAATTTACCACAAACTTTCAAAACCGCATTAGGACGGCGCGTCCCTTTGACCGA
>NZ_RYFG02000007.1:0-410 GCF_003994235.2 Candidatus Methylobacter oryzae | reverse complement strand
CCACTGTAAATGATGCAGTTGTGCAGGGAAAGTTAATGTTCTTATTCGGGGAGATCTGCTTAACGAGCGATCGGCAGAATACCAGATCGGACGACTGGTTGAACAAAAGTCCAGGCATGCAGGAGTCATCGTCCTGTATGAGCGAATGCGATGAAACCGATAGCGCGGCATGGGGTAACCTGTATCNACAAAGGAGGAGCCTTGCCACACCTGAACACACGAATGCCGACCGGTAATGACGGGACTCAGCGTAGTGACTCGAAGCCAGCCTTTAGCAACCCTCTATTCGAACACGTGCTGCGGCGAGATAATTTACAAACCGCATGGAAACAAGTTCGAGCCAATAAGGGGGCCGCCGGCATCGATGGGATGACCATTGATGAGTTCCCCGCTTGGGCAAAATCCGGCGA
>NZ_RYFG02000006.1 GCF_003994235.2 Candidatus Methylobacter oryzae | reverse complement strand
CCACCCCTCCTTGTTTCAGCTCCGCTTCCAGGGCTTCGGAGGCGGCATGAAGCGCCATCGCGCCGATCGTGCCGGCCGCGCCTTTGAGTTTATGCACCCGCTCTTGGGCCGCGGCCCGGTCTTTGGCCGCAATCAAGGCTTCGATTTCCTCCGGCAAGCCCCGGCAGTTGTCGCTGAACGTCAACAGCAAGCGGATCGCCAGTTCCTGGTTGTGGCCGATCATCTCCAACAGGTTGCGCAAGTCTAAACCCGGCAATGTCGCGACCTTCAGCAATTCGGCGCTTTGGGGCGAAGCGCCAAGCGCCGGCGGCTGAAGCCATTTGACCAGCGTCCACATCAGTTTCTTCGAATTGATCGGTTTGGCGATGAAGTCGTTCATGCCGGCCCCGGCACAGCGCTCGCGTTCCTCCTGGGTGACGCCGGCGGTCAAGGCAATAACCGGCAACCCGGCAAAACGGGCTTGGCTGCGGATCTGCTTGGTCGCTTCAAAACCGTCCATGGCCGGCATATGCACGTCCATCAGCACCGCATCGAAAGCCTCCCTCTCCAATAGCGCGAGCGCTTCCAGGCCGTTCTCGGCGATCTCGACCTGGATGCCGGCCAAGNGTTTGCCGAAATCGCCCTGGGCCGACAGCGGCGCCCTGGAACGGTGTTGCGCAGGCAAGGCTGACAATCCCAGCACCAATTCGAAGCTGAATCGGCTGCCCTGGCCGGGCGCGCTGGCGACGACGAATTCGNGCAGCAAGTTATGGCTGATCACCAGGCCCAGACCGGTGCCGCCGAAGCGGCGGGTGATCGAACCGTCCACCTGGCTGAACGGCTGGAACAATTTTTCTCTATCGGCTTCGGACATGCCGATGCCGGTATCGGTCACGCTAAACACTAACTTGGCTTCCGACCGGATCATGCTCCGGACGTTGACTGTCAGCATAACCTGGCCCTGTTCGGTAAATTTGATCGCATTGCCGAGCAGGTTGATCAGCACTTGTTGCAAGCGCAGCGGATCGCCTATTAAGCCGCGCGGAACCTCAGCTGCCACAGTCATGTTGAAGTCGAGGTGTTTTTCCTTGGCCTGATCGGCGAATAAGTTGCGGATATTGTCCAATATTTCGTCAAGATCGAACGGGCTGTTCTCGATAGTTAACCGCCCTGCCTCGAGTTTGGAAAAATCGAGGATGTCGTTCAGGATGCTCAGCAGGTTATTCGACGAACTGCTGATTTTTTCCAGGTAATCCCGCGTCTCGGCAGAAATCTCTTTATTCAATGCCAGGTGCGACAGACCGATGATCGCATTCATCGGCGTGCGGATCTCGTGCGACATGTTGGCGAGAAACTCGCCTTTGGCTCTATTGGCGTTATCTGCTGTCAATTTAGCCTGGCGCAGGGCTTCTTCGGCTCTTTTGGAGGCAGAGATATCTTCAACGATAGACCAGATGTAATCGTTATTGTCCGTTCCTTTAACCAAGACTCCATTCAGCCGCAAAGGAACGAGGCTGCCGTCCTTACGTTGATATTCCTTTTCATAGGGGCCATAGCGGCCTATTTGCCTGAGTAACTGGAGTTGCTGCTGCTCTATAGCGTTGTATTTTTTGGGCGTCAGCTGCCAATAATCGATGGCTTTGAGTTCGTCGGAAGAATAACCGCAAATATGGCGGAAAGCCTCGTTGAACTCGACGAATTGCCCGTTCATGTCGGTCATTGCGATACCCAGCGGCGAAAGTTCAAATAATTTGCGTAGTTTGACTTCACTTTTCTCCAACGCATTTTGGGCGATATATTGTTCGGTGATATCTTGAGCAATCCCAAGATAACCGCTGACTTCGCCTTGTATACCGCGAATAGGGGTCACAACCAGAGTAACCTTTAGCTGCGAGCCATCCTTGCGCACATAAGTCCATTCGCGAGTTTCCTGCCCCAATTGGCGGGCCTTAAGCACAAAGATTTCAAAGCCGGAAACGGGATAATTCAATTCGGACGTCAGCTCATGCCCACGGTACTCAATTTCCTCGGCTAAATGAATAATGACAGGTGTCTGCCTGCCTATCATTTCATCTGCGCAATAGCCCAGCATGAGTTCGGCGCCGCGGTTGAACGTCGTAATCAATCCATCGGCATCGGTCGCGATGATACTGACATCGGTGGCCGCAAAAAGCACATTTTCCAATGCTTCTTTGGAGCTGTTACTGTCATCCAATGCGCATTGCAAACGGTTCTCGCTCTCTACCAGCGCAGCTGTCCGTTCTTCTACAAGCCGTAGCAGCAAGCTCCCGCGGCCGGATGAGACCATAACGAATACACTGACTATGCTGCTTAATATCAAGCCGGCCAATAAGATCAGCCATATGTTGTCTGAGTGATGGTAGGAAAAGTAAGCCAATGAAGGAAAGACTTCGAACCGCCATGACCGGCCTCCTACTGAAATAACTGAACGGCTCATCAGAGAAAAATTTCTTCCGAACAAACCTTTTTCTTGCAGGGTAACAGGATCCGCTCCTTTCGAATCGCTGGAAAAAGCCAATTGCTCTGCTGCCGGAGCTGTCTCGTCAATAAGCCTGTAGAATAAATTTTCTCTATTCAACTCTTTAAACGCAACGCCAACAATGTCTTCGATCCGAAATGCCTCTACCACGTAACCTAAAATATTGCGCTGCCTGTCCTCCGGGGTTTGGTGAGGGAGGCCATTACGGTAAATGGGCATAAACGCGAGAACGCCATATTGATCGCCGCGTTCCTGAATTAGCGTAATCGGGGCGGTTATCGCAATCTCACCAGTATCCCTCGCCCGGTTAATGGCCTCTCGCCGAATATCATTGGAATACAGGTCATAACCCAATACGTTTTCGTTGCCCTGATAAGGTTCAACGAAACTAATCGGGACATATTCCGGACGACTCCCCGCCCGGATAAGCCGATTATCACCGGTATCGCGTTCTGTAATATTAAAATCATGAAAGCCTTCCCGCTTCAGGCTTGTTTCGAATCCGTCCCGCGCGGAAGATAAAACAACCGGACTCCATTCCAGCGCCTGAATGCCTTGTAAATTAGTCAAAGGATGCGCTGCGAAGGTTCGGAATTCTTCCCTGCCAACCGCTGTCGAAGCGGCGTAGAGACTTTCGAGAGAACGTAACACCTCGGTATGAGTTATAACCGATTTTTCCAACGCTACTTTCAACGCGGCCGATTGCCGATTAAATTCAAACTTTAATTGTTCACTGTCGTTTTGCGACTCATAAAAAACGCCTATTGTTGTCAGCACGAACATCGCGGTAATCGGCAGAGTTATCGCTATTCGTCTGTTACGCCAAAGTTCGCTGGAATGCCGCGCCCAAATCAAAACAAGCGGGGTAAAGATAAATACCCCCAATGCATCCCCCAGCCACCACGTTCCCCAGCTGGCCAGAAAATTAGTCGTAGGAATCCGCGCAGTAGCCACTAAGGCTGAGACGGAGATAGTCGAATTGACCAAAGTGCTTAAAATGCCGCTAAAGAAAAAGAACAATAAGACTTCTTTCTCTCGTGTAAGCGAGTTGGGAAACCCGGCATAGCGGTAAACTAAATAAGCGCCGGCAACTGCTTGCAAGCTTGCTCCACAGCTCATAGCCAGAGTAATGACGACCGACGTGAGAATTTCTGTAAGAGAACCGGCGACTAAAGCGTTTGAAAAATTAACCAGAAACGCTCCCAACAGTATGCCCGGCCAAACCCGATACCCGTAAGTCAAAATACCTGCCAAAGCGATACCGGACGGCGGCCAGACGGCCGTTGCGTAGCCGGGGGGAATAGCCAGCAATGTGCCGAGCTTGCCGGTTACAGAATAGGCAAAGGCCACCCCTATAATTTGCAATACCCACTCATAAGACCGAACCGGTGGCGAGTTAACGGCAGAAAGCTTACAATTATCTTGAGGCATATGAATATGGCATTGTTTTTTCTATATTTTTGGTCAGCATAAACTGAATAGTCATGGAAAAATTTTATCCATGGCCTGAGCAGGCATCTACTCTATCCGTTCTTTAGTGAAAGCACACCCGGTTTCGCCTACCCTTTGCCATATAAAGCGCTTTGTCTGCCGCATCTCTCAACATCTGCGGCAGGAAATTTTTCGTGATCTTGGCTTGAGTGGCAGCCCCCACGCTAATAGTAACCACAGACCCCGCTCCGGAATAGGCGTGAGGTAAGCCAAGTTTTTGGATATTTTTACGTAAGCGTTCGGCAATCTGCAAAGCAGATAGCCGATCCGTTCCCGGCAGAATCGCCACAAACTCCTCGCCGCCGTAACGCGCCACCAAATCTCTCGGACGAAGCACACTTTTCGATAGCTCCGCGGCGACCATTTTCAAGCATTCGTCGCCGGCGCTATGTCCGTAATAGTCGTTGAACTGCTTGAAATGATCGATGTCGATCATTAACAGCGAAAGCGATTTGGCATTGCGGATAGCGAGTTTCAATTCCGTTGCCAACGCCTCGTCGAAACGGCGGCGATTCGGAATACCGGTCAGTGCATCGAGTAATGACAAGGATTCCAGCAGGTCGGCTTGTTGCTTGAGGCGAATATGGTTACGGATCCGCGCCTTGGCAATCGCAACCACAAACGGCTTGCCGATATAGTCAACGGCCCCCAAATTCAATCCCAATTCTTCGTCGGCATCGGCATTCTTGGCCGTCACAAAAATCACCGGAATATTTTGCGTATGCACGTCTTCCTTTAGATGCCGGCATACTTCAAAGCCATCCATGCCGGGCATCATCACATCCAGCAGAATCAGGTCCGGCCGCTCGCGTTGCGCAATTCTCAGCGCATCGACTCCATTGCTCGCCGCTTTGATTCGGTACGCAGAACTTAAGGCCTCCTCAAGAATCGCCGCATTGGACGGAACATCGTCAACAACTAAAATCATTGGCCGTTGCTGAGTGTTAAAGCTGAGTTGAGCAGCTTGTCTGCTCAAACGAAACTTATGCCCTTTGGGTATAATCATTAAGTCTCCTGAATATCCGGTAGTTCGGCAAGTTGGCGCAAAGTCCGGCGGGCTTGGTCGTAGTGAAGGTCGCTAATCTGCCGGCGCAAGCAGGCAAACACATCCAGTTGGTCCATGTCCAGATGCAGTTTAAGCGTATTCAACAAGGCTTCGGAAATGAAGTCGTTGTCTTGCAGCCGTTGGTCCAGTCCTGCGGCGGCAAGGTTCAGCGCGTCGCGGTCGCCGGCCTCCGGCAGCATATCTTCGTGCGGATGCAGGGCGGCAATCGCCGCCAGGGTCCGCTCCGCAACTTCCCGGAAGTGCTCAAGGCTCAAGACCACCCCTCCTTGTTTCAGCTCCGCTTCCAGGGCTTCGGAGGCGGCATGAAGCGC
>NZ_RYFG02000005.1:105292-105884 GCF_003994235.2 Candidatus Methylobacter oryzae | reverse complement strand
GATCTGCTTGGTCGCTTCAAAGCCGTCCATGGCCGGCATATGCACGTCCATCAACACCGCATCGAAAGCCTCCCGCTCCAATAGCGCGAGCGCTTCCAGGCCGTTCCCGGCGATCTCGACCTGGATGCCGGCCAGATGCAAAAATTCGCGCACCACCTGCTGGTTGATCAGGTTGTCTTCGGCGACCAAAACCCGCGTACCGGCCAACAGTTTACCGAAATCGCCCTGGGCCGACAGCGACGTTCCCGAGCGTTGCCGCTCAGACAAGGACGCCAGTCCCAGCACCAATTCGAAGCTGAAGCGGCTGCCCTGGCCGGGCGCGCTGGCGACGACGAATTCACTGCCCATCAGTTGCAGCAGGTTATGGCTGATCACCAGGCCCAGGCCGGTGCCGCCGAAGCGGCGGGTGATCGAACCGTCCACCTGGCTGAACGGCTGGAACAACTTTTCTCTATCGGTCTCGGACATGCCGATGCCGGTATCGGTCACGCTAAACACTAACTTGACTTCCGACTGGATCATGCTCTGGACGTTGACTGTCAGCATAACCTGGCCCTGTTCGGTGAATTTGATCGCATTGCCGAGCAGGTTG
>NZ_RYFG02000005.1:100539-105241 GCF_003994235.2 Candidatus Methylobacter oryzae | reverse complement strand
CCGGGCTGATTTCCTTGTTCAGGGCCAGTTGCGACAGGCCGATGATCGCATTCATCGGCGTGCGGATTTCATGAGACATGTTGGCGAGAAAATCACTTTTTACATGATTCGCCGATTCGGCCAGCGTTTTCGCTTGCTGCAACTCCTCTTCAATCTGTTTTTGGCGGGTAACATCGCGCGCTGCGGCGAATATGCCCTCTACTTCATTATCTTCATTGTAATAAACGGAAAAGTTATAGACGACTTCGGTCAATTGCCCGGAAACATGACGTATAGTCAGCGGGTAATCGGTCAATTGCCCGACGGAGAAAACTTGCCGATAGCCTTGCCGAGCGCTAAGCGGATCGGTGAAATAGTCGGCAAAGTCGCTGCCGATAAGCCGTTCGCGGGAAATACCGGTTACGCGCTCGGAGGCCTGGTTAACGTCGGTGATTTTGCCTTGTGCGCTAATCGTTGCCAAAGGGTCCAAACTGGCTTCTATCAGGCTTCTGGCATAGTTCGATGTTTGCCGCGCGGTAGCCTCGGCTTGAATCAACGCAAGCGTGCGCTCGTTAACTTTGTCTTCCAGGCCCAAATAAAACTGGTGCAAGCGCTTGATTAAATGGTTCAGCGCTAACGCCAGCCGCCCGATTTCATCCTCGCTTTGAACAACCATTAAATGGTCGGCCAAGTCATCGGCGCGCGTTATCGCATTGGCATCGTTAACCAGTGTCAGTAATCCGGAGGTTACGTGACGGGCTATACCGCGCGCTAACCAAATAGCCGCCAGCAGCAATATGACCGCCAGCACAGTGTACCAACGTATCATTGTATATAACGGCGCCAAGACTTGGTCCCGCAATTGTGCAACTGTGATTTTGAATGCTAAACGGTCGAGAGGGGGCGCTAAAGCCAAACCTTCATCCAACTCGATCAGGCTTTCTTTATTTAACGGCTCGCTCGTTACATTATTGTCTTGAAAATTAAGGCTAAATCGCACCTTCAACTGTTTGCCGATAGCTTGGACCAATTGTTCCAAATGCACCCGGTAAACGAGAGCACCTTCTGTTGTGCCGGTGACGGGAAATATGATCGGATGAGCTACGACCAATACATTATCCGGGCTGATTGCCGCAACCGGAATATGTTCAGTAAGAACGCGGGCAATCAGTGACTTGTCGTGGTCCTCATGTTTTAGGGAAGGATTTGTGGACAGTAAGGTCTGGCCGCGAAAATCAATCAATAGCAAATCCGTATATGGTTGTTTTGCCAACCGCTGTTCCATAAAAAAAGGTTCCAGATAAGTTTCTCGCCCGACCGAATCAACCAAGGCATTAGCCAGCAACGGATTATTTGCCAACTGTTGCAACATAAGGATCGAATCGCCGAGCAAGTGCTGAAACTCCAGCGAGGTACGCTGCAAATCCGTGCGCAATTGCGCTTTGATTTGTTGCTGGAAAAGCCGATGCACCACCAGAAAAGAACCGCCGCCGACGATCAAGCTGAAGATCAGTATCGAAAATAAAGCATAAACCATAATCCGGTTAGCCAGGCTATGGCGAAACCAATATCGCAATCTGCGCATTTTGCAACCTTACCAATAAACGCTACTGGCGCCGTTGACCGACTGCCGGCACGGGTTCGATAGCACCGTCCGCCGCATACCTGGCCATAAAGACATCTTTTAAATCTAACGCATCATGGCGAGCGGCGGTAAAGGGCGGCCGATAAGTTTTAATTAAGCCGGCATAGCTCTTAATGTGTTCCAACGCGTCGCGGATTTTTGCCCTATCCAGAACGCCGGCCTGGTTAATCGCTTTCGCTAAAATATGCGTTAATTCGTAAGCATGGGCGATACCGACCGGCGACGGTAACTGACGCACATCGGCAACGTTATATAAACGCTTGGCCGCCTCCGCTACGCGTTGAGCCGCGACATCCTTTTTGCCGAGGAAGCTGTAAGTTTGCACAACAGACAAATCGACCTCTTGCAAGCGGCTGCCGGCCATATTGAAAAAGTCGCCGCCGGTAATTCCCCAATGAATGATGATAGGTAAACGCTGCGATGATGGAAGGCTGGCTTCGGCGTGTATCAGCTTAACGGCATCGTCGGCATTGCCGACCATAATAATCGCCTGAGCGCCGGCCTGATAAAGCGCCATATATTTTTCCAACAAGGATTCATCCGACCAGTTATACCAATGCGTGGCGACAATCCGGTATTCCGGGTGCTGCTGCCGGTAAGTTTCCGCGGCCTTTTGGTTGCTGCGTCCCCAACTGGTATTCAACAACAATAAACCGATGTCGTGGGCGTTTTTAATGCCGGCGTAGGGAATCATTGCCTGCATTGCCCAACTATCGCGTAGCGAAAGACGGAATACATAATTCGGTTGATAGTTATTGTCGACGATGCCGTCAGCAGCCGCCCAAGGGTCCAGCATAGGTATCCGTCGCTGGTGGATTGTCGCCAACGAATCCAGTACGGTCGGACTGAAACGGCCGCAAAATACCGCCGCTACATCGGGATTGGCCGCCAATTCTTCAATATTGGCCACACTGCGCGCAGGTACGGAATGATTGGCATATTTTAATAATTCCAGCGGACGGCCTTTTAATACGCCGCCGGCTTTATTGATTTCGTCGATAGCGATCAAAATGCCGCTTTCAATGGCTTCCGCCGAGGTGCTGCCTTTGTAGCCGAATTCAGCGTCCAGCCCCAGGTAGACCGGTTGCGGCTGCGCCAGCGCGATTCCGCAGCAAAACAGGCTTATCGATAAAATTAAGTTATACCCAAAGGGCATAAGTTTCGTATGAGCGGACATGCCGCTCAACTCAGCTTTATACCCAAAGGGCATAAGTTTCGTATGAGCGGACGCGCCGCTCAACTCAGCTTTAGCTAATTTACGCATCGTATAAACTCTCAAAACTTCCAAACCAACAAGGCTTGCGGCAAACTTTCATGCAATCCTTTAACACCATATTTATTGTTCCAATACTGATATTCGATTCCGGCAAAAAGGCGATTGCTGACGCCGAAAAAGTCGCCCACATCCAAGCGTATTTGCGGCTGTGCCAAGACATTGCCGGCATAGCGAGGACCTTTAGGACCGATAAAATCGGCAAAACCTTCCAAGCTCCAATGCGTGCCGAACAGCGTGAAAGGAAGTTTCCAGCACGGGGTAATTTGCCAGGAGCTTCCTAAAGAAACCGGTTCCAGAATATCATGCCGCAAGACGTCGACGGTGAACATCTTAAAACCCGGTACGTTAAAATCGACTGTAAAACCATACAAGATCACACGGGTGCCGCTAAAATCGCTGTCCAGATTTTCGCCGGCATTGACCCCGGCGGTGACGTTCAAGTCCTTGAATAAACCATAAGACAAGTTTTTTCCCGTCATCTTGCTCAAACTTAAATAGCTGTAAAATTCGCCGTACAGGTTCACTTGCGAAGGCTCGCCATGATCCGAAATCAACGTATCCATGAAAAAGAAGTTACGTCCCAGCGCCCAGCCGTCGACATGGCTTAAGGTGATAATCGAGCGGCTGATGTCGTTGGCGTTCTTGGGCATTCGATAACCGTCGCCATGCAAATATTGAATCTCGGTAGCGCTCCAATCGAACAGTTCCGCTTGTGCGTTGATAGGCCAAATAAAGAGAGATTGGACTAAAGCGTAGTAAAGTAAAGGCTTCGACACATTTTTCCGGTTCTGATTTATTGGACGGCTGTGGTGCATATTTTTCATTTCTTTCTGCTGTTTTATTGTTGTCGCGGCAGCGATACAGCGGCTCCCACAAAAATGCAAAGACTCATGCTTTTTACTGATCGCTTACATCGTCTTGTATCTCCTGAATATCCGGTAGTTCGGCAAGTTGGCGCAAAGTCCGGCGGGCTTGGTCGTAGTGAAGGTCGCTAATCTGCCGGCGCAAACGGGCAAACAGCTCCAATTGCTCGATGGACAGGTGCGGCTTGAGCGTGCCCAGCAACGCATCGGGAATAAAGTCGTTGTCTTGCAGCCGCTGGTCCAACCCGGCGGCTGCAAGGTTCAGCGCGTCGCGGTCGCCGCCGTTGTCCGGCAGCACCTCTTCCGGCCTGGACAAGGCGGCGAGCGCCGCTAAAGTCTGCTCGGCAACCGCCCGGAAGTGCTCAAGACTCAAGGCCACCCCTCCTTGTTTCAACTCCGCTTCCAGGGCTTCGGAAGCGGCATGAAGCGCCATCGCGCCGATCGTGCCGGCCGCGCCTTTGAGTTTGTGCACCCGCTCTTGGGCCGCAGCCCAGTCTTTGACCGCAATCAAGGCTTCGATTTCCTCCGGCAAGCCCCGGCAGTTGTCGCTGAACGTCAACAGCAAGCGGATCGCCAGTTCCTGATTGTGGCCGATCATCTCCAACAGGTTGCGCAAATCGAAACCCGGCAGTTCCGCCATCGTCAACTGTTCGGCGCGGGGCGCGGGGCCGGCTGGTTCAGGGCTTGCCGGTAGCGACGGCTGGATCCATTTGACCAGCGTCCACATCAGTTTTTTCGGGTTGATCGGCTTGGCGATGAAGTCGTTCATGCCGGCAGCAAAGCAGCGCTCGCGTTCCTCTTTNGATCTGCTTGGTCGCTTCAAAGCCGTCCATGGCCGGCATATGCACGTCCATCAACACCGCATCGAAAGCCTCCCGCTCCAATAGCGCGAGCACATCCAGGCCGTTCTCGGCGATCTCGACCTGGATGCCGGCCAAA
>NZ_RYFG02000005.1:100126-100497 GCF_003994235.2 Candidatus Methylobacter oryzae | reverse complement strand
GCAGCAAGTTATGGCTGATCACCAGGCCCAGACCGGTGCCGCCGAAGCGGCGGGTGATCGAACCGTCCACCTGGCTGAACGGCTGGAACAACTTTTCTCTATCGGCCTCGGACATGCCGATGCCGGTATCGGTCACGCTAAACACTAACTTGGCTTCCGACTGGATCATGCTCCGGACGTTAACTGCCAGCGTAACCTGGCCCTGTTCGGTGAATTTGATCGCATTGCCGAGCAGGTTANGTTTGCCGAAATCGCCCTGGGCCGACAGCGGCGCCCTGGAACGGTGTTGCGCAGGCAAGGCTGACAATCCCAGCACCAATTCGAAGCTGAAGCGGCTGCCCTGGCCGGGCGCGCTGGCGACGACGAATTCA
>NZ_RYFG02000005.1:0-100103 GCF_003994235.2 Candidatus Methylobacter oryzae | reverse complement strand
ATCAGCACTTGCTGCAAGCGCAGCGGGTCGCCGACCAGGCTGCGGGGCACGTCGGCCGCCACCGCTATCGTGAAATCGAGGCTCTTTTGCCGGGCTCGGTCGGAAAACAGGTTATGGAGATTGTCGACGATTTCGTCGAGCTGGAACGCCGTGTGGTCGATGGTCAGGCGGCCGGCTTCGAGTTTGGAGAAATCGAGGATGTCGTTCAGGATGCTCAGCAGGTTGTTCGACGAACTGCTGATTTTTTCCAGATAATCGCGGATTTNCCGGGCTGATTTCCTTGTTCAGGGCCAGTTGCGACAGGCCGATGATCGCATTCATCGGCGTGCGGATTTCATGAGACATGTTGGCGAGAAATTCCGACTTGGACCGCGCTAAGGCTTCCGCCCGCTCTTTGGCCAGCAGGATCACGGCTTCGTTCTGTTTGCGGCCGGTGATGTCGCGCGCGGAAGCAAACAGAAGCGACCGCCCCTCAACAATGACCGGGACCGAATTAATTTCAACGTCGATAATGCTGCCGTCCTTTCTTCGGTGCTTGGTTTCAAATTGCCTGGCCTGGCCTAAATGAACCAACTCTCTTAATAGCCGAAGAACTTCTTCTGCCGGCCACTGCGCGTCCCATTGGGCGATATTGAGTTTCATCGCTTCTGCATGGGAATATCCCAATTGGCTGCAAAATGCTTCATTGATGTCAACGATATTTCCATCCAGATCGACAATATGGATACCGTCGGTCGATGATTTCAGCAGAGTCTGGTAACGAAGATTTTGAGCAGTCAGTTTTTGCTCGGCCAATTTTCGATCGGTAATATCCATACACGAGCCGATATAACCTAAAAAGCTTCCGTCCACATCGAATCTCGGCACGCCGCTATCGTGCAGCCACCGATACTCGCCATCGAAACGCTTCAGCCGATACTCCATCTTGAACGGTTCGTGCCGGTCGAAATGGCTGACGTAAATATCCATACAGCGCTGAACATCGTCGGGATGAACGCAATCCGCCCAGCCGTCGCCTAATTCCTCCTCCATTGAGCGGCCGGTGAAATCCAGCCAGACCTGGTTAAACCAATAGCAGCGTTTGTCGATTCCGGCTTGCCAAATCAGCACCGGCGCAGCGTCGGCAACGTTACGGAAACGTTTTTCCGATTCCTGCAATAGAGCTTCCGTTTGTTTGCGTACAGTAATATCTTCCTGAACGCCGACGAAGTGGGTGATTTTCCCGTCCGGCTGACGAACAGGGGAAATCGAAGCCGATTCTATATATTCGCCGCCATCCTTGCGCTTGTTGATGAACTCGCCTTTCCATGACTTCCCGGCGTTTAAGGTAGCCCATAAATCATCATAAGCGGCCTTGGGCGTCTTCCCCGAATGTAACAAGCGTAAATGCTTTCCTATCACTTCATCGCGCGTATAGCCGGTTGTCTTAACGAAAGCTTCGTTAACATACTCAACGTTGGCATCAAGATCGCTGATAACCACGGAATTGGGACTTTGTTCTACGGCCAACGAGAGCTTTCTTAACGATGCTTCGGCTTGCTTGCGCGCGCTAATATCGCGTGCGGAGTTAAACAGCACCGGCTTGCCGTCCAACTCCAGCGGCAAACCGCTGACTTCGACGTCGAAAAGGCTTCCGTCTTTACGGCGGTGCCGGGTTTCGAACAGGGACTGGCTGGGCCGGTCGAATTGTTGTTTAACGATTTGCAGGCATTCGGCAGGCGTAGATTGGGCTTCCCACCGGGTAACATTCATGCCGATCACCTCATCGCGCCGGTAGCCCAGCATGGTGCAAAAGGAATCGCTAACCTCGATCACATTGCCCTCGGTATCGAGGATATGGATACCGTCGCTGGAATTGCGCAACAGTGCGAGGTTCTTCTCGCTTTCTCTTTGCAAGGATTGCTCGGCGCGCTTACGCTCGGTGACGTCGCGAAAACTCCACACTCTTCCGGCCACTTCGCCGTCGATACGTTGCGGAATAGAATAACGCTCAATAATTTGTCCGGTTTTAAACTTAAGCGTATCGAAAGAGCTGGACTCCGGAGAAGCGTACAGCCCATGCACTTTACTTAAAAAAACATCGGCATCTTCCAACTGATTCATCGCATAGAGCAATGCGGCGCTGTCGTCCTTAGCGGCAACGATTTCGCCGGGGATGTGCCACAGGTCAATAAACCGCTGATTGTACAATACCCAAGTGCTGTTCAGGTCAACCACCAGAATTGCATCGTTGCTGGATTCCAGCGTCGCATGAAGCAACGATAAAGATTTTGCCGTTTGCGCTTCCGCCTGTTTACGGCGGTCGATATTCTCTATCACTGCAACAAAATGATTCGGCGTCCCATCGTCATAGCGGCTCAGTTTCACCGATAAATTTCCCCAAACCACTCCGCCATCCTTTCGTACGTACTTCTTCTCTACAGTAAAGCCGGAAATCTCGCCTGCCAGCATTCGCCTTACCATATCGGCATCGTGCTGACGATAATCGGGATGCGTCACTTGCTGAAACGTCATCGTTAAAAGCTCATCCCTGCTGTAACCGAGCAGATCGCAGTAGCCTTGATTGACTGCCAAGAACCGGCCGTTTAGCCCCGAATTAACAACCCCAACCGGAGCACTTTCGAAAGTGGATCGAAAACGCTCCTCGCTTTGCGCGAGGGCTGCGGTCCGTTCTTCGACCAGCCGCCGAAGCATGTTGCCCCGGCCGGAAAAGACCAGCACGAATGAACTGACCATGCTGGTCAGCAATAAGCCGCCCAATAAAATCAGCCCCGCGTGATTGGATCTGTGAAAAGCAAGATAATGCTGGGTAGGAACAACATCGACCCGCCATGAACGGCCCCCGACCGGGATCGCTGAACTGCTTGTCAGCGAAAAATTTCCGCCGAAAAGACCGTTTTCTTGCAAAACCAGAGGCTTGAGCGATTCCCGGCTATTGGAAAAAATCAACTGCTCGTTCGGAGCAGCTCCTTCGTCGATAACGCTATAGACTAAACCTGCCTGGTTTACATCTTTCAATGCGTTAGTAACAATGTCTTCGCCCCGGAATGCTGCGACCATGTAACCTACGATATTAGCGCGGCGCTGTTCCAAGGTTTGATAAGACAAACCTTGGCGATAAATGGGTAGGTAAGCAAGAATTCCGGGTTGGTTTTTATGTTCCTGGACTAAAATAACCGGTGCTGTAGCAGCTATTTCGCCGGTATCGGTAGCACGGTCGATGGCTTCTTGACGCACTTGATCGGAGTAAACGTCATAACCCAAGGCCTTTTCATTGCCTTGGAAGGGTTCAATGAAGCCGACCGGCACGTATACGGGACGGTCGCCTGCACGCACAATCCGATTGTCGTTATTTTTTTCGGAAATTTGAAAGTTTGGGTACCCTTCGCTTTGAATGCCGCGCTCGTATGCGTCCCGCTCTGAAAATAAAATGCGCGGATCCCATCCTATCGCCTGAATACCGCTGAAATTGTTTAACGAATGTTCAACAAAAATATGGAACTTATTCCGGTCAACATTTTCCGAAGCGGAATAAAAGCTTCCCAGCGAACGCAGCACATTTAAATGTATCAAAACCGACTTTTCCAGTGCTGCGTCCAGCTCTGAAGCCTGTAGATTGAATTCGCGCTTTAACCGCTCATTGTTGCTCTGCGCTTCATAAAAAACGCCGGTGGTCGTCAATACAAACAGCGCAACAATCGGCAGTGTGATCGACAACACCCTGTTTCGCCAATCTTCGTTTGAGCGTTGAGCCCAGGCTAAGGCCAATGGAGTAAAAATAAAAATGCCTAACGCATCTCCCATCCACCAAGTGGCCCAGTTAGCCAGGGAGTTCTCTACCGGCATCCGCCCCGCGGCTACGAGTGTTGAGACGGCAATAGTCGAATTGACTAGGGTGCTTAAGATGCCGCCAAAGAAAAACAGTAGGAAAACTTCTTTTTCCCTGACTAGCGGATTGGGAAAGCCGGCAAAACGGCTGACTAGATAAGCTCCGGCAATGGCTTGTAGACTGGCCCCGGTACCGATTATCAACGTAGTGGCAACGGCAATAATAATTTCCGTCGACGAGCTGGAAATAAGCGAAGTCGACAAATTAACCAGAAACGAGCCCAGCAATATCCCCGGCCAAGCACAGTATCCGAAAAGCAAAATACCCGCCAACGCAATGCCGGAAGGCGGCCAGATCGCCGTTGCATAGCCGGGAGGAATCGCCAGAAAAATGCCTAATTTGCCGGTTGCGCAATAGGCCGCAGCCAATCCTACAATTTGCAACAACTCAATATAAGATCGAGGCGATGGTAGAATGGCTGAAAACAAGGAATCCGGCCTGTAGCTATCTTTAGACATATGAATTTAACTTTGATTTCCCGTTAACCGAACCCGGCCGCTCAAACTTAGGCAATTAGAAAAAGAGCGTCTTGTTTCAATAACGCCCCAAACCGCATAGCCGGCCAGTCTTCATAATAAGTACCGCCTATATGCAGAGGGAGTTGTCGCCCCGTTCCGTTCGTCGATAGCGTTAAAAAGGTAATGTTAAAATGCAATGGCGGAAAGCCGGATAATACATCGATGCGGTCAGCGCATCCGAAAGCATGTCCGGTTTGAGGCGCTTCATGCAAACTAAACCGTACCACGGCAATGGAATTGCAGTGTTCTCCGATGGCGATCCGCAAGGCCTCACTCATGCCGGATACTAACAAGCAACAGGACGCGACGCTACAGGCAAACAGAATATATTAGCCGACGCGTAAACAGATGGAGCGGAAAAGCAAATTGCAAACTGTCTTGGCACACGCATCTCCTGCTTTTTAAGGCATTCTTTGTCAATTCCGGTATACGGGCAATTTAACAAGGCGTGTTTCCGGGCCTCAGAAATTTGGCGCCGGGGTCGGGGGCAGGCCAAAAAAGGTGTAAGCCATATCTTACATATTATGTAAATAAAAGCAAAAAAAGATTTTTCTAGTCCCCAAGATTTAAGGATTCGCTTGCGCGAATAACATCTATCGCAAGCTCGGATAACTTGCAGCGCCGGCTGCGTGCTGTTTTGCGCAGCAGTTCAAAAGCGGCCTTCCGAACAAGCCGGTATTGCACCATGGTAATGCCGATAGCGATACTGATCTCCCGCTCGCATTCAAGAGCGTTTTGCAACTGCTGTCCGGTTTTCCTCAAACCATACAGTTCTGTGGCGCGAGCCAATGCTGCCTCGATGGCTGGAACCAGTTGCCGTATGTCGACCGGTTTTACCAAATAGCCGAGTGCGCCATTGGCGGCCGCCTGCTCTACGATATCCTGATCACTGTAAGCGGTCAGCAGCATGAACGGAATATGATCAAATAAGCAAAGCCGTTCAGCCAGTTCCAGCCCACTCCGCCCCGGCATGTTGACATCGAGGATTATCAGGTCCGGCCGCTCGCCGCTTGCCAATGTCGCTTCAGCCTCGTCGACGGATTCGGCGGTATTAACAATATAGCCCTCTCTGGACAATCCCAGGGACAGGGTGGTCAGCACCAAACGTTCATCGTCGACCAGTAAAAGACTGCGTTTGCTATTAGGGCTAGAGTTCATTGTAACGGTAATAAAATAGTTATAATTAGATGACGGCTGTACGGACGCTCGACGCAATAATACCTCCCTATTGCGTCCCGGCCGTTTCCCCCAGGATTTATCGGTTAATTCTAACGGCAAATCCATCCGTCTAAAAGCGCTTCAATATCCATAAATTCGAGCTATAAGATAGCAAGTTTCGATAACCGCAATTGCTGCTTGATGTATTGAATAATCCAATAAAGATCATTATAGTTAAACCCTTTTTTAGCCTACAAACGTCTAGCCATGCCTTCTTTCGACATTATTTCCGAATTCGACAAACACGAGCTTACTAACGCCGTTGACCAAGCCAATAAGGAAGTCAGTACCCGCTTTGATTTTAAAGGTACCGACTCAATCTTTGAATTGAATGACGATAAAGTGATCATGATTTCCCAATCGACGTTTCAGCTACAGCAAATGTTCAGCGTTATTTGCGCCAAACTCACGCGGCGCGGCATTGATATAGCTTGTATGGAAACCGGCGATCCGAAACCTAGCGGTAAGGGAATGCGTCAGGAAATCATTATGAAGCAGGGGCTGGATAAGGAGATGGCAAAAAAAATCGTTAAATTGATTAAGGACAAAAAACTGAAAGTCCAGGCCGCCATTCAGGGCGACCAAGTCAGGGTAACCGGAAAAAGCCGGGACGATCTGCAAAGCGTCATTAAAATGCTCAGGGAAGAAAAGCTGGAAATGCCGTTGCAGTTTGAAAATTTCAGGGATTAATTACGCAGCTTTTTATAAACAAAGTAGCCGGCGATGGCGAAGCCGAGCCATCCGGTTACCAAAGGTCCGACAGTATTATTGTTAATGCTGACCAAGTAGAGATATTCCGAGTTCATATTCGTATTGAATATGCTGTTATTCATTTTTATTTGCCATACCCACCCGGCATGACAACCGATACATAGACCCAAGCTTTCTTTGACCTGTGTCCTAAGTACGGCCAGAAAAATGCCGACTACCAGCAATCCAACAAATGCCGACGCATTTTTCGGGTTTACTATATTAGCGAATGCTTCTCCCAGTAAGATAAAGCCGCTGAAGATATTAAAGTCCTGCGGGGATATTTCGGTCCTGGTATCCAAGAAATGCAGCGCTGCGAAGTAAGCCGAGCTGATCAAGATTGCCGCAACAACCGGCATGTTCTTTTTTAAACCGGCCAACAGCATTCCCCGGAAAACCGATTCCTCAACGACTGCAATCAGCAGTGCCAGCAGCAATGACAGAATCGTTTTTTTAGCGATTAAACCGCTGTCCCACGGCTGTGAGTCATCGACGACGTTGACGCCGAGCGCATACAAGATCATGAATATCGGCATCAACGTAATTAACCCAAGCCCGAATCCTTGTGGCAATTGTTTTAAAAATATTGGTCTCACGCTAAACCCCAGATCTTCTTTTTTGAAATTCAGGTAAGCCATTGCCGGAAAAATACTCAGCAGCAATAAAATCTGCGTTAAACGGGTGATCAGTGTCCGCAGTGAGGACGGATCATCCTGCACCAGCACTATCAAATAGCTTAACACGCAAGCTGTCGACGTCGCGGCCAATAACACCAGCAAAGGCACTATTGAATAAGCAATATATCGTTTCATTGCCGGCTCCCCGTTTCCGGTTTATCACTGTTGCTAAAATCTCCCCACAACATCTGTACCGCGGCTAATGCGGCAAGCGATGCGGTTTCGGTTCTTAATACGCGGCTGCCTAGCCGAACCGGAATAAAACCGGAAGCTTCCGCAATCTCTCGCTCTTGATTTGAAAAACCGCCCTCGGGGCCTGTCAGTAAAGTGACTTTCATAGCCTCCGGCTTTAACTCCATTAACGACGTTTCCGCATAAGGATCGAGAAATACTTTCAGACCCTGCTGCTCGCTTACCCAGTTCTGTAACTGCTCAACTTCCAGCAATACGGGCAAGGCGGTTCGGCCGCTTTGTTCGGCGGCATGTTGAACGATTTTTTGCCAATGCAATAAGCGTTGCGGTTTTTTTTCGCCTTTGAATTGCACCACGCAACGCTCGGTCAATAGCGGCGTGATCTGGTTAACGCCCAGTTCTACGGCTTTTTGTACCGTCAAATCCATTCTGTCGCCCCGGGAAATACCCAAGCCTAAGACGATCTGCAACGGCGATTCGACACTGCGGTCAGTCCATTGTCCGATATCCACCAGCACGGTTTTTCGGCTGACTTCTCTGAGCGTACACAAATATTCTCCGCCGCGGCCGTTAAACAGAATTATCCGGTCGTCTTTTTTTAGCCGTAATACGGTCCTGACATAATGCCCGTTATCGTCATCCAACTCGATAAGCCTGCCTGTAGCCAACGGCGCCACCGTATACAATCTGGAAACTCGCATATTCAATCCTCAACCGCGTGCTGTATACCTTGCCATGCAACTTCAGCGATTAATAAAAGCTGCTGCTCGCTCACCACATAAGGCGGCATGAAATAAATGACGTTGCCTAAAGGACGCAATAAAACGCCTTTGGCTAACGCGTATTGATAAACTTTAAGGCCGCGACGTTCCTGCCAGGGATAAGGTTCGCGGGTATGTTTGTTTTTGACCAGCTCAATCGCCAGAATCATGCCGGTTTGCCGGACTTCGGCAACATGCGGATGATCGTGAAAACGCATCGCCGCTTTTGCGATAATTTCCGCCAAAGACCGGTTTTTCTCGATGACGTTATCTTGATCAAAAATATCGAGAGTAGCCAGTGCCGCCCGGCAAGCCAGCGCATTAGCGGTATAGCTGTGCGAATGCAGGAACGCGGTCAACGATTGATAATCGGCATAAAACGCCCGATATACCCGGTCAGTTGTTAACACTGCCGACAACGGCAGATAGCCGCCTGTTAAACCTTTGGATAGGCACATGAAATCGGGGCTGATCGCCGCCTGCTCGCAGGCAAATAATGTCCCGGTACGCCCAAAACCGACAGCGATTTCATCGGCGATTAAATGCACGTCATATTTGTCGCAAGCGGCCCTGAGCAATTGCAAATAGACCGGATCGTACATGCGCATATTGCCGGCGCATTGCACGAGAGGTTCGACGATGACTGCGCAGACCGTATCGCTATGTTGCTGTAGCGTTTGTTCCATCAGCGTAAAGCGGCGGGAGGAATAATCCGCCCACGACTCGCCTGGCTCGCGGTTGTAGCAATCCGGACCGGGCACGGTGATCACGTCCATTAATAACGGTGCGTAAGTTTCCTTATACAGCGGCACGTTGCCGACCGCCAGCGCGCCTAAGGTTTCGCCGTGATAACTGTTTTCCAGCGTAATGAATTTGGTTTTTTGAGCTTGGCCGAGGTTGCGCCAATAGTGGAAACTCATTTTGAGCGCGACTTCCACCGCGGAAGAGCCGTTATCGGCATAAAAACAACGGCTCAACCGTTCCGGCGTTATCCGAACCAGCTTTTCCGCGAGCGCGACGCCGGGTTCGTGGCTAAATCCGGCGAAAATCACATGTTCCAGCGTATCGAGCTGGTCTTTTAATGCTGCATTGATGGTGGGATTGGCATGGCCGAATAAATTGACCCACCACGAACTGATCGCGTCGAGATAGCGATTACCGTCAAAATCCTCCAACCAGACACCCTGGCCTTTTTTGATCGGGATTATCGGGAAAGTCTCGTGATCTTTCATTTGCGTGCAAGGATGCCACAATACAGAAAGATCACGGTTGGAAAAAGACTGGTTTGACGACATGGATTCTGCTTTCGCCGGAAATCTTTATGGATTTCGCTGCCTGATTCCGCTTTAGTCGCGAGGCTTGATCTGCAAGTTTTCCAAAATCGCCAAGGTAGGCGCAGACTGGTTCATCGTATAAAAATGCAACCCCGGAGCGCCGCCATCGAGTAAACGGCGGCAAAGATTGCTGACGACTTCCAGGCCGAACGCTTGTATCGCCGCCCTGTCGTCGCCAAAGCTTTCCAGGCGTTTCCGCAGCCAGCGAGGAATATCCGCGCCGCACATTTCCGAGAAACGGAACAGTTGCGAATACTGCGTAATCGGCATAATGCCGGGCACGATAGGAATAGTTATGCCGCTTTTTTCGCAAGCGTCGACAAAGTGAAAGTAAGCTTCGGCATTGTAAAAATACTGGGTAATAACGGCATTAGCGCCCGCCTCCACTTTGCGTTTGAAGTTTTTAAAATCTTCCACGCCGCTGACGGCTTGCGGGTGTACTTCGGGATAGGCGGCAACATGAATCTGGAAATGATCGCCGGTCTCCTGGCGAATAAACTCGACCAGCTCATTCGCGTAACGAAATTCGCCGGCCGACATCATGCCGGAAGGCAAATCGCCCCTTAACGCGACAATTTTAGTGATGCCATGGTGCTGGTAATCTTTCAGGATCGCGCGAATATTGTCTTTGGTCGAGGCGACACAGGACAAATGCGGTGCGGCAGAGATCCCTTTAGACTGAATATCGATAACCGTCGCAAAGGTAAGATCGCGAGTCGAGCCGCCAGCACCGAAAGTAACGGAAAAAAAATCCGGATTGAGTTTAGCCAGTTTGCCATGAACGATCTGCAAACTTGCCGCGCCCTCTTCTGTCTTTGGCGGATAAAATTCGAAACTGAATAGCTGGGGATGTGTTTTTTGCGATTGCATTTTATGGTCTCACTGACAGCCATCTAATGACTATGTTGATGCAGGAGCAATTGCTGGATGTATTGAGTCCGGTACGGGCTATTGCCGCACCGGACGGCGTCCCCGCGGAGACCGCGGGAACAATGTTCAATCAATAACGGTAATGGTCGGCTTTATAAGGTCCTTCAATCGGAACATTGATGTACTTGGCTTGTTCCTCAGTGAGTACCGTTAAGTTTACGCCTAATTGCTTAAGATGAGATCTGGCGACTTTTTCATCCAGCTTTTTAGGCAGGATGTAAACCTTGTTTTCGTACTGAGCGGAATTTTTCCACAGCTCGATCTGCGCTAAAACCTGGTTACAGAACGAGTTGGACATCACGAAGCTGGGATGTCCGGTCGCGCAGCCCAAGTTAACCAAGCGCCCTTCCGCCAGAACAATCAGGCGCTTGCCGTCTGGGAATATGACATGATCAACCTGGGGCTTGATGTTTTCCCACTTATATTGACGCAATGATGCAATGTCGATTTCCGCATCGAAATGGCCGATGTTGCAAACGATTGCCTGATCCCTCATCGCCGCCATGTGCTGATGGGTGATGATATTAAAGTTACCGGTTGCGGTAACAAAGATATTAGCCAGCGGTGCCGCTTCTTCCATTGTTACGACCCGATAGCCTTCCATCGCGGCTTGCAATGCACAAATCGGGTCGATTTCAGTGATCAGCACTGTCGCACCGAGCCCGCGTAGCGATTGCGCGCAACCCTTACCGACATCGCCGTAACCGCAGACAACCGCAATTTTACCGGCAACCATCACGTCGGTAGCGCGCTTGATGCCGTCGACCAGCGATTCGCGGCAGCCGTACAAGTTGTCGAATTTTGATTTAGTGACCGAATCATTGACGTTGAAAGCAGGAACTTTTAACGTGCCTTTGGCGACCATCTCATACAGACGCAACACGCCGGTCGTAGTTTCTTCGGACAAACCTTTAATATCGGCCATCAATTCGGGATATTTTTCATGCATCATGATGGTCAAGTCGCCGCCGTCGTCCAGAATCATGTTCGGACGCCAGCCGTCAGGGCCCTCAATGGTTTGCGCAATACACCATTCGGCTTCCTGTTCCGTTTCGCCTTTCCAGGCAAAAACAGGAATACCCGCAGCTGCGATTGCCGCTGCGGCATGATCCTGAGTAGAGAAAATATTGCAGGAAGACCAGCGAACCTCTGCACCTAATGCGGTCAGGGTTTCGATTAACACCGCTGTTTGAATCGTCATATGCAAACAACCGGCGATACGCGCGCCTTTTAATGGCTGTTCCGCTCCGAATTCTTCACGCAGGGCCATTAAGCCCGGCATTTCGGTTTCGGCGATATTGATTTCCTTGCGACCCCATTCCGCCAAAGCAATATCGGCGATTTTATAATCTGGTTGGCTCATGACGTTTCCTTTATTTAGTGATTAGTTAAAGGCCGGCAGCATCTTTCAATGCGTCAACTTTATCTGTTTTTTCCCAGCTAAAGGTATCTTCGGTACGGCCAAAATGTCCATACGAAGCCGTTGGTTGATAGATAGGTTTTAACAAGCCTAACATCGCAATCAAACCTTTAGGTCTTAAATCAAAAATATCCCTGATGATTTGCACCATTCTATCTTCACTGATTTTGCCGGTACCGAAGGTTTCGACAGTGATTGAGGTAGGTTCTGCAACGCCGATAGCGTAAGAAACCTGAATTTCACAGCGCTCAGCCAACCCGGCTGCAACAATGTTTTTTGCCACGTAGCGCGCCATATAGGCTGCTGAGCGGTCAACTTTTGAAGGATCCTTACCGGAGAACGCGCCGCCGCCGTGTCTAGCCATACCGCCATAGCTATCAACGATAATTTTACGCCCGGTTAAACCACAGTCGCCGACCGGACCGCCAATGACGAATTGACCGGTAGGATTAATGAAATATTTGGTGTCTTTGTGCAACCATTCTTTTGGCAAGACCGGCAGGATAATTTCATCCATGACTGCTTCATGCAATGCTTTTGTCGCAATGTCAGGCGAATGCTGAGTCGATAAAACCACTGCATCAATTGCTACGGGTTTGTTGTTTTCATAGCGGAAAGTAATCTGGCTTTTAGCGTCAGGGCGTAACCAAGGCAGGGTTTTATTTTTACGGACTTCAGCTTGGCGTTTAACCAGCAAATGAGAATAGGTGATTGGAGCCGGCATTAACACATCGGTTTCGTTGCTCGCGTAGCCGAACATCAAACCTTGGTCGCCCGCGCCTTGCTCATGGTTATCCGACTCGTCAACGCCCATTGCAATGTCCGACGACTGCTTGCCGATAGCGTTTAACACGGCGCAACTCTGCCCGTCAAAGCCTATATCGCCATGATCGTAACCGATGTCGCAAACTACTTTCCGAACCAAAGCTTCAAGGTCAACCCAAGCATCGGTGGTAATCTCACCCGCTAAGATAACCATGCCGGTTTTTACAAGTGTCTCGCAAGCAACGCGTGAACGAGGATCTTGCGCCAATAAAGCGTCAAGTACCGCATCCGAAATTTGATCCGCAACCTTATCAGGATGTCCTTCTGAAACTGATTCTGATGTGAAAGTATAATTATTGCTCACGATACCACCTTCTAAAATGTAAAACCCAGATATACAAAAGGCTGCACAGGCAGCCTTCTTGTGTTTGGTGGGCCCTGTAGGACTTGAACCTACGACCTGCCGATTATGAGTCGGACGCTCTAACCAACTGAGCTAAGGGCCCTATATAAATATTTACTCACCATCCAAAAAGCATCTTAGTTGCTCTGATCTTGAAGGATGTCTAAGTTTTCTCAATGCTTTGGCTTCAATTTGACGGATTCTTTCACGCGTCACGTCGAATTGCTTGCCTACCTCTTCCAGCGTGTGGTCGGTATTCATGTTAATACCAAAGCGCATCCGCAGGACTTTTGCCTCTCTTGCGGTCAATCCTGCCAACACGTTTTGTGTCGATTCCCGCAAACCGGCAATTGTTGCAGCTTCAACTGGGGACAATACTTTAGCATCTTCTATGAAATCTCCCAAATGAGAATCTTCATCGTCGCCGATAGGCGTCTCCATTGAAATAGGTTCTTTAGCTATTTTCAATACCTTACGAACTTTGTCTTCCGGCATTTCCATTCGCTCCGCCAGTTCTTCCGGCGTTGCTTCCCGCCCTAATTCCTGAAGAATCTGTCTGGAAATTCGATTCAGTTTATTGATCGTTTCGATCATATGCACCGGAATACGGATAGTTCTAGCTTGGTCGGCAATCGAACGCGTGATGGCCTGTCTTATCCACCAAGTTGCATAAGTAGAAAATTTGTAGCCACGGCGATATTCAAATTTGTCGACCGCTTTCATTAAACCAATATTGCCTTCCTGAATCAAATCCAAAAATTGCAAGCCACGGTTAGTATATTTTTTAGCGATCGAAATAACCAACCTTAAGTTAGCTTCAATCATTTCTTTTTTCGCACGCCTTGCCTTGGCTTCTCCGATAGACATGCGTCGATTAATATCCTTTAGCCCACTAATAGTCAAACCATACTCTGCCTCTATGTCGGCCAGCGTCTTTTGGGCTTTTCGTATTTCTTTTTCCCGATCTTTTAACACCTCAGAATACTTGCTTCCTGGGCTTAAATACTGATCAAGCCATTCTGAACTGGTCTCATGTTCAGGGAAAGAGGCAATAAACTCTTTACGAGGCATCTTTGCATAGTTAACGCAAATGTCCATAATAAGCTTTTCTTGTTCCCGTACAGCTGTAACGCCATTAGGAATAATAGCCGTCAACTTTTTTAAATATTGCGGCGTCCACTTGAACTCCATAAACAAGTCCGCCAATATCTCAAACTCTTTCTCTGTTTTATCGCTCGAATAGCCATACTTTTTGATTGCTGTGGAAGCCGTTTTCAACTGCTTCCTTAGCTCATCAACTTTTTCTTTGACTTCTTCGTAGTTTAGGCCTTTCGGCTCCTCTTCCGCAGGAGCTTCTTCAACATCATCGCCCACAGGCAGAGCCGTAATAAAATCATCCGGCTCGCTTAAATCTACGAAACCGGAAATTAAATCAGTCAGGCGGATACCGCCCTCTTCACTTGAAATATTATCAAATGAATGTAAAAAATCCTCAACAACGATACAGGAGCGCGCTATAGCTTGAACTAATTGCTGCTGCCCTTCTTCAATGCGCTTGGCGATTTTCAATTCGTCTGAACGCGTCAATAATTCTACCGACCCCATTTCCCGCATATACATGCGCACTGGATCCGTAGTTCTACCAAACTCACTATCAACGGAAGCTAAAGCAGCAACTTCTTCAGCATCCTCATCATCCGTTGTAACGGCTGCCGAATCAGTAATAAGAGAATCTTCATCAGGGGCAACTTCGTAAACCTGAATCCCCATATCGTTGATCATGCCAATAATGTCTTCAATTTGCTCAGGATCAACAATATCACTAGGCAGGTGATCATTAACCTCGGCATAAGTCAGATACCCCTGGACTTTGCCTTTGGCTATCAATTGTTTAAGCTGGGACTGTTGCTGTTCTTGATTCATCATTTACTCACGGAAGACTCTGGCTCGACCTGACCTCGCCGAACCGAGAATTATACTACAAATTCCTACTACTTGGCACCATAATTTTAGTTGCCAGCATTTTACGCAGCAACTCTTTTTCCTGTGCATCCAGTCCATTTGTCTTGCCTTTATTCAGCAATCTGGTTAAAGCGCTTTCTCTAGCTTGATTTAACAATCTATCCAAAGAGTCGCAAAAAACCGCATCTATCTTGTCATCCGAAACCTGAGAATCCAATAAAGCCAATGCTTTTATAGACTTTTCTTCAGCAGCATCTCGATAGCACTCCACCAAAACGGCCGCATTAACAGGGTTTTTATCTGCAATCGTTTGCAAAATACTTCTAAACAGACCCGCTCCCGGAAAATCCAGTCCATTCCAGTCGATTTCCCGCTGCTCAACCAATTCCGCTAGCCTGGGATTCTGAACCAACAAAGCAACCGCGACTCGCGCCGACGATAATCTATTTCCATCCTGAGACAGATTCCTATCTGCTTTCCGGACTTGCTTCAAACCCTGATTAGAGGCAAGTGTAGCCGCATTCTCAAAAACATCCAGATTAGCCCACCCGGACAATTCTTTTAATCGCGCAAACATCATCTCCCTAAAAATACTTTCCGGCAGCTTTTCCAGGTACGGCCTTGCTTTGCTGACCAGTTGCGCTCGCCCCTCGATTTCGGATAGATTCAACTCATTCGAGAAATGACCAAAAAAATAGTCGGATAAAGTTTCAGCCGCTTGCACACGCCCAACAAATCCATCAACATCTTCTTCTCGCACCAATGAATCAGGATCATGATTTGGCGGCAACAGCATAATACGTATCTGCCGGCCATCCTTTAAACTGGAGAAAGCCGGCTCCATTGCTCTCCACGCCGCCTCACGCCCCGCTTTATCACCATCAAAACAAAACACCAGCTCTGAGCAAAAACGAAACAATAAATCAAGATGCGCCTGAGATGCAGCCGTTCCCAAGGTTGCCACCGCATAATGAATGCCATACTGAGCCAAGGCGATAACATCCATATAACCTTCAACAATTAAGATCCTTTGCGGCTTAGCATTTTTCGCCAGAAGCTCATACAAGCCATAAACCTCCCTGCTTTTGTGAAATAGGGACGTTTCCGGAGAATTCAAGTATTTCGGCAAAGAATTATCGAGCACCCGCCCGCCAAAACCTATAATTCTCGCCCGCCTATCCCTGATAGGAAACATGATTCGCCCGCGAAAACGATCATATATCTGCCCTCCCTCCTTGATAACCACCAAACCAGCCTCAAGCAGTAGCTTTGAGTCAAACCGCGCCGTCAGGGCTTGCCATTCATCAGGCGCATAACCCAACATAAAATCACTTGCACTAGCGCCGCCAACCCCCCTGTTTTTCAAATACTCAGCCGCTATTTTTCCTTCAACACCGGACCGCAGCCGCTCCACATAAAAGCCAGCCACCTGCTCCATTAACGCATACAGCTCACTCGAATCTTCTTTCTTCTGCTTTGATGACTGATATTCGACAGATTCCCTAGGAACATCGATCCCAACAAAAGCCGCCAAATCCTCAACAGCCTCAACAAAATCAAGATGACTGAACTCCATCAGAAAGCTGATGGCATTGCCGCTAGCACCACAACCAAAGCAATGAAAGAATTGTTTTTTTCGGTTTACCGAAAAACTGGGAGTTTTTTCAGCATGAAAAGGACAGCGAGCGACAAAGTTGTTACCCGTCTTTTTTAGAGGAACGTGCGAATCGATTAAATCAACAATATCAACCCGCACTAATAGATCATCAATAAACTCGCGAGGAATTCTACCAGACATCACAATGCTCCGACGACAAGACGGATGCAAGGCAATGCGGCGAGCAGTTGCCGGCAAAAACCAGAAAACAACTACCCTGCCAACGCAGCCTTGATTTTGGCGCTTACCTCTGACATGTCAGCCCGCCCCTGCATTTTTGCCTTAAGCAACGCCATGACCTTGCCCATATCCTTAACCGACTCAGCCCCAGATTCAGCAACTGCATCTTGAACCATTGAATCAATTTCAGCTTCAGTCAGAGCCTGCGGCAAAAACTCCTGAATTACAGGAACCTCCGCCTCTTCAATATCCGCCAAATCCTGTCGACCCGCTTCAATATATTGACGGATAGACTCACGGCGCTGTTTAAGCATTTTATCAAGCACCTGGATAACGCGCTCGTTATCCAAAACAGCGCGCTCATCAACCTCAACCTGCTTAATAGCGGCCAAAATTAAACGAATCACCCCTAGACGCGCTTTGTCGCCGCCTTTCATGGCGACTTTCATCTCTTCCTTGATACGATCTGTTAACAAATCCATCGTACAACCTTAATCTTTACAGTGCAGGGCGTCCGCGACGTAAGTTTTTCAATGCATAACGCTCACGCGCTAATTTTTTCAGATGACGCTTAACAGCAGCAGCACCTTTGCGTTTACGCTCTGCAGTTGGCTTTTCGTAAAACTCGCGGCGGCGCACTTCAGCTAATACACCTGCTTTTTCACAAGCGCGTTTAAACCGGCGAATTGCAATATCAAATGGTTCGTTTTCTTTGATTTTTACTGACGGCATATAATGACCCGAATATGTTAATATTTAAAAAGTTAGGATTTTTAATCCACTGAACAAACAGAACCCTTAATTATACCTTTACTTTTATAAATTTCAAAAACTCAATGTACGTTTTAGGCATAGAAACCTCGTGCGATGAAACCGGCGTCGCGATTTATCACTCAGAACAAGGCTTATGCAGCCATCTTTTATACAGCCAAGTTGACATGCATAGCGAGTATGGCGGCGTTGTTCCTGAACTAGCTTCGCGTGACCACATCAGAAAATTGGTTCCGTTAATTAAACAATGCCTGCAAGAAAGCCGACTAACAAGCAACGATATAAACGGCGTTGCTTACACAGCAGGCCCCGGACTGATGGGAGCACTGCTGGTCGGCGCGGCAACAGCCAGAAGCCTGGCCTGGACATGGCAAGTTCCCGCACTTGCGGTTCATCACATGGAAGGCCATCTGCTTGCGCCCATGCTTGAAGAAAATCCGCCGGAATTCCCTTTTGTCGCTTTACTGATTTCCGGAGGACACACTCTATTAGTGCGTGTCGAAGGTATCGGCCACTATCAACTGTTAGGTGAATCCCTCGATGATGCGGCCGGCGAAGCGTTTGACAAGACAGCTAAAATGCTGGGTTTGGGCTATCCCGGCGGACCGAAACTGTCCGCTCTTGCAGAACAAGGTATAGCAAAGACTAAATTCCCTCGCCCCATGACCGATCGCCCCGGACTGGAATTTAGTTTTAGCGGCTTAAAAACATTCACGCTGAATGCCGTTAATGCCTCAGAAAAAACCGATCAAGACAAGGCCGATGTTGCAGCCGCGTTTCAGCAGGCAGTTGCCGAAACGCTCAGTATCAAATGCAAGCGCGCCTTACAACAAACAGGACTAAAAAGACTGGTTATTGCCGGAGGAGTTAGCGCCAACAAGCAAATTCGAGCCTGCTTGACGGAAATGGTTGCCAAGGAAAATGCCCAACTCTATTTTCCGAGACTCCAATTTTGCACCGACAACGGCGCGATGATCGCTTATGCCGGCTGCCAGCGCCTAATGGCCGGCCAGCAACAAGGATTGGAAATTCATGCCCGCCCTCGCTGGCCGATTAGTGAATTATCGGGCTGCTGATTATCCCTCCTGCCCTGCCAGCAACCGCTGAATATTACTCTTATGCCGCCATAACAAGAAAACCGTCATGATTACAGAGGCTACAACGATAGCCTCGTCGCCGGTAATATACCAAGCAAAAATCGGCGACAAGCTGGACGCAACCAACGCTGACAAGGATGATATTTTGCCTAGCTTGTAAATCAGATACCAAGTTGCCATAAAAGCAAGGCCGAGCGCCCAGAAAAAACCCAGCAACACTCCAACCGATGTTGCCACGCCCTTTCCGCCTTTAAAACCGAAAAACACCGGATAAAGATGCCCCATGAATGCCGCCAAACCAGTCGCTGCGACCAACTCGGCAGATACTCCCAACACGTTTGCGGCATAAACAGGAATTAACCCTTTTAACGAATCACCCAGCAGCGTGATAGCTGCCGCTTTCTTGCCGCCGATACGCATCACATTGGTAGCACCGGGATTGCCCGACCCCTGTTCACGGGGATCCGGCAAGCCCATCAGACGGCAAATAATAATTGCACTGGAAATTGAACCTATCAGATAGGCAGCCGGAACAAACAACCATTCAACCATTGACTAATAACCTTTTCATCATTCAGAACTTGTAAGCGCGGAGCGTTTCCTTGATACTTACGACTACATGGACGCAGAGGCATCGTAGCAGGAGCACAAACCGAGCGACTTTAAAAAAACACGCATCATAACCGGAAATTACAATGGACATCATATTTTTAGGCGGGCTAAAGATCGAAACGATCATCGGCATTTACGACTGGGAAAGAGTAACCAAGCAAACCGTCATCCTTGATATCGAGATGGCTTTTGATATTCAAAAAGCCGCCGAAACCGACGATATTCAATATACGCTTGATTATAAAACCGTTTCTCGCCGCATTATTTCCTTCGTAGAAGCCAGCCAGTTTTTTCTGGTTGAAAAATTAATTTCAGAGATAGCCGATATTATACGTAATGAATTCAGCGTATCCTGGGTAAAAATAACCTTAAATAAAAAAGGCGCGATCAGTGGTGCCAGCGATGTCGGCATTATCATCGAGAGAGGAGAACGGAAACCGTGACCCGAGGCTATATCAGCATAGGCAGCAATATAGAAAAGGACAAATATATTCCTGCCAGCCTGCTAGCGCTTCAGCAAGTCTTTGGCGAACTGACGGTGTCAAGTATTTATGAATCAGAACCTGTCGGTTTTACAGGCGATACTTTCTATAATCTTGTGGTTGGTTTCGACTCCGATTTGGAGGTAAAAACGGTTGCCAAACAACTCCGGCAAATTGAACTCGATAATGGCCGTACACGCGATAGCCGCAAATTTGCAGCGCGCACTCTCGATTTGGACCTGATTCTATATGGCGACCTGCTTATTAACGACGGCCGCCTACAAATACCTCGGGATGAAATCGAACATTACGCTTTTGTACTTGAACCTTTAACGGAAATTGCCCCAAACTTGAAACATCCCGTCAGCCACCTGAGTTATGCCGAGCTATGGGAACAATTCAACAAGAGCGAACTAAAGCAAAAGCGCGTCGTACCTTCATGGACTTCAACAAAATAAGGTACGTCCGCCATCGACCGTCAGTATTTGACCGGTGATATAGTCGGCATTATTCACCAAAAAAAGCACCGCCTTGGCAATATCATCCGGCTCTCCTCTGCGCTTTAAAATCACCCGTTGCAGTATCTCCAGCCTGGCCGATTCGGATAAATCATGATCGGGCCAAAGTATGGCCCCCGGAGCCACGCCATTGACCCTGACAGCCGGCCCAAGCTCCTTGGCTAAAATCCTGGTCATGGCCGCCAGCCCGGCTTTGGCGATACTGTACACAGGATAACCGCTTAACCCGCGTTCGGCATGAATATCGATAATATTGACTATACAGCCGTTGTTATCGGCTAACGTTTCCGCCAGGGCTTTTGCCAAAAAGAAAGGCGCCTTTAAATTACTGCCCAACAATTCATCCCATTGTTGCTCAGTCACATCGGGCATAGCCGTCGGATAAAACGATGACGCATTATTCAGCAGCACATCGATGCCGCCCCAAGCCAAGCAGGCCTCCCTGGCAACAGTCTCCAGCTCCGCCATATTGAGCAAATCCGCCTGAATAATTTTTGCCGAATCGGGGCGTTGTTGATTTAATTCATAGCAAAGCCGTTGCGCCTCTGCCGACGAGGACCGGTAATGTAAAAATACATTACAGCCCTCGCTATGCAGCAATCGCGCACAAGCCGCGCCTATGCGCTTGGCGGCGCCGGTAATCAATACATTTTTTGCCCGCCCCATTATTAGTCTTGACGAGCCAGACTTTTACTCGCCACTTCGTAAACATCTTTGGAAATCGCTTCGGTCGATATAATCCGCTCAAGTTGCGCCTTCATTAACGCTTGCCTGCTTTCGTCATATCTCCGCCACGAAGTTAATGCTCCAACCATGCGCGATGCAATCTGCGGATTCAAAGTATTCAATGCAATAATCTGGTCCGCAAGAAATTGATAGCCTTGCCCGTTAGCGGCATGAAAATGCAGCGGATTAGATTGACTAAACGCACCCACCAATGACCTGACTCGGTTTGGATTTTTTAAATCAAACGCCGGGTGCTGCATTAAAGCCTTCACCGTCTCGAAAGTACCAGGCATATGACTGGAAGCCTGCAACGCAAACCACTTATCTATCACCAAAGCCTCCTCTTGCCATTGCCGGTAAAAACTGTCCAAACACCGCTGCTTAGCAGGATGCGGATTATTGGCAATAACCGCTAACGCGGCCATTTGGTCGGTCATATTCTTGGCCGTATTAAATTGCTGCTGAGCCAATCGCTGAACATTTATATTTTCCAGTTTGCCTAAGTAACTTAAACAGATATTTTTAATACGCCTACGCCCGATTGCACCGGCATCAAATTTCCCGGATTCATCCTTATGATTAGCCTGGTATAAAGCGAAAAACTGCGATTCCAGCTCCTCGGCCAAGGCTCGCATCACAAACTCGCTAGCCGTATGAATGGCTTCCACGTCGACAACTTCCATTTGATCGCCTAAATAGGTTTCCGAGGGCAAGCCTAATAGCAACGAGAAGTACGACAAGTCATCCCACGGCTGCTCCAAAACCTGCCTAAAGGCATCAACCATAACCGGATTGACGTGCAATTCCCTGCCGTTTTGCACATCGGCAATCAGGCCGGCAATAATCTGCCCAGCCAACTGCTGCCCGGCTTCCCAGCGATTAAACGTGTCGCTGTCGTGGCTTAATAAAAACGCCAGTTCATCCAGGCTGCGATCCATCACCAATTTAACCGGCGCCGAAAAGCCTCTCAAGATAGAAACAACCGGCTGCTCAGCCAATCCTTCAAAGACGAAGGTCTGTTCGGACTGGGTCAGTTGCAAAATAACTTCGTCACTGGCGCGATCACTGCCTTCCAGCTTACAAAGTGCGGCAGAACCGTCCTTATTCAGCAAGCCCATCGTCACAGGAATATGCAACGATTCTTTTACAGCTTGCCCGGGCGTTGGCGGACAGCTTTGCTTTATGGTTAAAGCCAGGGTTTGCGCGGACGCATCATAGTGCTGACGAACCGTTAATACCGGCGTTCCTGCCTGGGAATACCAGCGGCGGAACTGGCGCAAATCAATATCATTGGCTGCTTCCATCGCGCTAACGAAATCATCGCAAGTCACCGCTTGCCCATCATAACGTTCAAAGTACAGGTCGCTGCCTTTGCGAAAGCCTTCCGCGCCAAGCAGCGTATGAACCATGCGCACGACTTCGGCGCCTTTTTCGTACACCGTCAGGGTATAGAAATTGTTGATTTCTATATAGGCGTCAGGACGTATCGGATGCGCCAACGGCCCTGCATCCTCGGCAAACTGGCGAGTACGCAACATGTTGACATCTTCGATGCGCTTAACTGCCCTGGAAGTACGGTCCCCGGTAAATTCCTGATCGCGAAATACCGTAAATCCTTCTTTCAGGCTAAGCTGGAACCAGTCGCGGCAGGTGATGCGATTGCCGGTCCAGTTATGGAAATATTCATGACCGATCACGCCTTCGATATGCTCATAATCCGAATCGGTTGCGGTATCGGGCCGCGCCAGTACAAATTTGGTATTGAATACGTTCAGTCCTTTATTTTCCATCGCCCCCATATTGAAGTGACTGACGGCGACGATCATATACAAATCCAGGTCGTATTCGCGGCCATAGACTTGCTCATCCCAACGCATCGCATTTTTCAGAGATTGCATCGCATGATCGCATTTATCGATGTCATGCTTTTCGACAAAGATTTGCAAGTCGATTTCGCGACCGGACTGCGTAGTAAAGCGGTCAGCAATACATTCAAGCTGTCCTGCAACCAGTGCAAACAAATAGCACGGTTTATTGAACGGATCTTCCCAAGTCACCCAGTGGCGATTATTCGGCAATTCACCTTGAGCCACTTTGTTACCGTTGGACAGCAAAACCGGATAACGGTCTTTGTCGCCAACCAAGGTTGTTGTAAATGACGTCATCACATCGGGACGATCCAGGAAATAAGTAATTTTCCTGAAACCTTCCGCCTCACATTGCGTACATAGCATGCCATTAGAGAGGTATAGACCTTCCAATGCCGTGTTGGCTTTTGGGTTAATGGTATTTTCAATAGTCAGCTCAAAACGCTGCTGTTGCGGAACATTATTAACGATTAACGCATCCTGGGTTTGCAGGTATTGATCTTTGGCTAAGTCCTTACCATCCAAATTAACGCCAAGCAGTTTCAGATTCTCTCCCAATAAAATCAATGACTTGTTGGGAGAATAACTGGCAGGATTACGACTAAGAGTGAGCCGCGAACGCACCAAAGTATCTTCATCATCCAAGATAAAATTTAAAGCAACGTTGTGAATCAGGTATTCAGGTACCGTATAGTCTTTTAGATAAATTGTTTGTGGATTAGCGTCACGCATTATTTATACCTGCTGTTGTGATCGGAAGATCTGATGTTTTGATTGGCGAACAGTGCGATTAATAGCCACGAAGCTATAAAACAAACACCGCCGAAAGGAGTGATCATACCTAGCCAATGATGATTGAGTAAGGCCAGTGCATACAAGCTGCCGGAAAACAGTACAATGCCTGCAAACATTAGCCATCCCGACCAATGTAATAATTTGGAATCAGGCGCTTGCAGGCGAATTAGAGCAACGCCTATCAACCCCAAAGCGTGCCACATCTGGTAAGTCACGCCGGTTTGATAGACAGTTAACATTTCCGGGCTAATAACGGATTTTAAGCCGTGAGCGCCGAATGCCCCGATACCGACGCCGGTTAAAGCGCTTAACGCACCAAGCAACAAGAAAACCGAACTCATCATTTCTCCATTAATCTGGGCATCAGCTGTACCAAATTGCAGGGCCGGGTGCGATGATCCAATTGATCCTTGATCAGCGCATCCCATGCAGTGCGGCAGGCGCCGGACGAACCCGGCAGGCAAAATATGTAAGTCGCGTTGGCGACTCCGGCAATTGCCCTGGATTGAATGGTGGAGGTTTTAATATCTTGATAAGAGAGCATCCTAAAAATTTCGCCAAAACCGTCCAGCATTTTGTCCAATAATGGCGCAACGGCCTCGGGCGTGCCATCCCTGCCTGTTACGCCGGTGCCGCCGGTGCTGATCACGACATTAATATTGTCTTCGGCAATCCAGTTTGAAACAACCGCCCTGATTTGATAGACATTATCGGGGACTATTTTCTTTTCAACAACCCGATGTCCTGCACCGGTTGCGCGCTCGACTAGCGTTTTACCGGATACATCATCGACTTCGGTACGGCTATCGGAAACGACCAGTATCGCGATATTTAATGGGATGAAATCTGTGTTTGTAGTTGTAGTCATGTTTTTTAAAGATGAAAGACAAAAGGCTAAAGGCGCAGGCATAAGCTTCGAAAGTATATACTTTCAGCTTTTGCCTTGCGCCTTTCATCTAACTACTTTAACACAACAAAGAAACCTTCCTGTCCTCGCTGGATATTAAGCAGCAAAGGACCGTTCGGTTCGACCACTTGCTTTAATTCCTCAACATTATGGACGCGATAACGATTTGCCGACACAATGATATCGCCGGGACGCAGCCCTGTACGCCATGCGCTGGATGTTGTGTCGATTTTTTCAAATACGACACCTTCAATTTGGCCTTTTAGCGAGGTACTCAGCAACGCGCCTTCCAGCCCGCGATGCAACTGCCCTCCTGTCAATCGCGGCAGCTCCTGCTTACCGATTGTCGCGGTAACTTGTCTTTTCTCGCCGCCGCGGTAGTACTCCAGCTCTACATTGTCGCCAATTTGCATCAATCCGACGATATTGCGTATATCATGACTGTTCTTAATCGGATGACCATTCGCGGAAACAATAATATCGCCCGGTTCCAGTCCTGCTTTTGCTGCGGGCGAGTTACTTTCAATCCTGCTAATCGCGGCCCCCTGTATATTTTTTAAATTAAAAGCCTTAACTAATTCAGGCGTCAGATCCTGAGTGGTTACGCCCAACAGGCCGCGCCGCACTTCGCCGTGCTTGACCAGCGACTCCTTGATGGTCATGATCATATTGGACGGTATCGCGAAGCCGATGCCGACATTACCGCCTGTCGGCGCAAGAATTGCGGTATTCATGCCGACAAGCTCACCGTTCAGGTTGACCAACGCGCCACCTGAATTACCGGGATTAATCGAAGCATCGGTTTGAATAAAATCCTCGTAGCCCTCTATGCCAAGACCCGAACGCCCCAAAGCACTGACTATGCCTGACGTTACAGTCTGCCCCAAACCGAACGGATTACCGATCGCAACAACAAAATCGCCGACCTTCAGCCGACTGGAGTCGGCAATCGGCAGCATTGCCAGATTCTCGGCCGGGATCTGTATAACGGCGACATCCGCTTCGGGGTCAGTACCGATTAATTTAGCGGAAAGCTGGCGACCATCGTTCAAGGTCACAGTAATAGTATCCGCCTTATCGATAACATGGTTGTTGGTTAAAACCAAGCCTTGTTTACTGTCGACAATAACACCGGAACCCAAACTGTTTTTTTGCTGCCGTTGTAACGGCTGGTTCGGTACATTAAAAAATTGACGAAAAACCGGATCCTGCATCAGCGGATTGTCATTAACCGTAATATTGGTCGAAGTTGAAATATTGACTACCGCAGGCATACTTCGCTCAAGCATCGGAGCCAGGGACGGCAATTCCTGACCTGCAACGAAAGGAGGCAATTCGGCCTGCGTAGCCGGACTTATACCAAAATAAACGGGCAAAGAGATTATAAGCAACAGTTGTTTTACCGACTTAATATTCATAATGATTTTCCGGTTTGTTGAACACGCGTTATTTTTAATATCTGTAATATATGCACAAAAATGTTTAATGCAAGGTATGGTAAAGTGGATTTTTAAACAATCAGAACTGTCATTTAGATGTCATCTTGCTTAGAATATTTAAATGGCCGTAGACGTTGATTCCGAAGACGCGTTAATTATTCGCAAACTGATTCCGCTTGCAACATTACCGAGCGCTCGATTTAACGCGTTATGCGAGGAAATGACTGTCGAGGAAATACAAGACGACTTTTTGTTTAAAAAAGGCGATGCATGCCCGCAACTTGTTTATCTAATAAGTGGCGAGATCACTCTTCAGGCGGCAGGACTGATCGTTGAAGTCATTGCCGCAAACAATGACTCCGCCAAGTTTGCTCTGGCGCATCAGATCCCGAGAAAAATTGACGCACTCGCTAACGGAAAAGTACGTTTTTTACGGCTAAACGCTGATATTGTTAATAATCCACTTTCCCTTGCTAATAAAGAGGACAACAGTTACATGGTCATTGACGAGACTGATGGCGATTCAGATGATTGGATGACAGCATTATTAAGGTCACCCATTTTTCAACGCCTTCCTCCCGCTAATCTACAGAAAATCATCATGGGTTTAGAGGCCGTTCACTACAAAAAAGGTGAAATCATTCTCGAGCAAGGCGGCGTCGGGGATTATTACTACCTAATCAAGAGTGGGCAATGCCTGTTAACCCGCAAACCTTCACCTAATGCAAAAGAGATTAAATTAGCCCAACTCGGCAACGGCGATACTTTTGGCGAGGATTCATTACTGTCCGGCGCCCCCAGAAACGTAACCATTACCGCACTGACGGATATATCCCTGTTGCGCCTTGACAAGAACCGCTTCATATCACTGATAAAAGAACCTTCTCTAAAATTTGTTAATTTTGCAGAAATGCAGGAGGCGGTAAAACGAGGAGCGGTTTTGCTGGACGTCAGCTCGCAGGATGAGTATGAGCATCACCATCTTGACGGCAGCATCAACGCACCCTTTTTCTCCCTGCGCATGCAACTTAAAACATTAAGCCTTAAGCTCCCTGTCGTTGTTGTTTGCCAAGACGGCAAGACCAGCGAGGCAGCCGCGTTTTTATTGCTGAGGCATAAAATTGATGCAATGATTTTGAGAGGAGGAATGGAAAGCCTTGCAGCAAAACCGAATGCCGCTTCCGAGCCGGAAAACAAACCCTCGCTTTCCAGTGAAGAAAGTCCTGAAAGCAATGCCCACACGCAGCCCGCCAGCAGCCCAACAACCGCAGCAACCCATTCCTCTTTGGAAGATCAGATAAGAATCCTCAAACTTGAAAATGAAGCACTCAAAAACATCAACCATCAGCTCAATGACAAATGCATGAAACTGGAATTCGATAAACAACATGCTGAAAAACAATGCCGCATATTGCACAAGCAAATGGAAAAGTTAACCCAAGTATTGGATAAATTGAAAGGAGGATAGAGGGACTATCCATAGAATATGGAGGAAACGGTGTAGCCCGACGATCAGACTTGCAGATGCCGGGTTACGAGATACTGACAGACCCCAAGGGCAATTGCCGAGAGCGCCACAAATGGCGCTTCAGGCACGGGACGAGCCGGGAAGAAACAGAATCGGGAATTACTTGATTTTTGCTTCTTTATAAATAACGTGTTTACGAACGACAGGATCGAATTTCTTGATCTCCATCTTTTCAGGCATCGTACGTTTATTTTTTGTGGTTGTGTAAAAGTGCCCGGTTCCTTCGGTTGAAATCAGTTTAATTTTGTCGCGCATTTTTGCATCCTCTTAAAGATTGTTGCCGGCTTTACGTATGTCGGCAAGAACAGCATCAATGCCTCTCTTGTCAATGATACGCATGCCTTTCGGGGAAAGTCTAAGACGAACCCAACGGTTCTCGCTTTCTACCCAAAATCTGTGATGTTGCAGATTTGGACAAAAGCGTCTTTTAGTTTTGTTGTTAGCGTGTGAAACATTGTTACCTGTAACTGGACGCTTGCCTGTTACTTGACATACTCTGGACATGATTAACCCCTAATGGCGTGCCTAAATATAAAAATTAGCCGAGCTTTATACCAAAAATTGTTTTCAAGGTAAACAACAATCTATAAAATGAGCAAGATAAAAGGCACACGGTTAAAGATTAAAGGTCCGTACTCCTATGCCTTGCGCCTTTAACCTTGTACCTTTCGCCTAACGCACTTATCAGGAAAAAATAATGCCCATCAAGCTCGGCATGGTCATGGACTCCATCGATCATATCAACATCAAAAAAGACACCAGCTTTGCAATGCTACTCGAAGCTCAATCCAGAAACTGGGAGCTGCACTACATGGAACTTAACGATTTATTCCTACGCAACGGCAGAGCTTATGCGAGAACGCGGACGATTAAGGTTCAGCGGGATGAAAAATGCTGGCATGAGTTTACCGCAGAGCAAGATATATCGCTGGATGAGCTGGATGTGATCATGATGCGAAAAGATCCGCCTTTCGATCAGGAATACATCTATGCGACTTATCTGCTGGAACGCGCGGAAAGCATGGGCGTTTATGTAATCAATAAACCGCAATCGTTGCGTGATGCCAACGAAAAACTTTTTACAGCATGGTTTCCGCAATGCTGCGCAGAAACTTTAGTAGCCCGAGAGCCGGCCAGAATCAGGAGTTTTTTACTAGAGCAAGGCGAAATCATTTTAAAACCGCTGGACGGCATGGGCGGCACCTCCATTTTCCGTTTGCGGCACGGCGACCCCAATCTCAGCGTAATTCTGGAAACCATGACCCAGTACAACAGCCGCTATGTCATGGCGCAGAAATATTTACCGCAAATCGTAGACGGAGACAAACGTATCTTGTTGGTTAATGGCGAAGTCATTCCTTACGCCCTGGCGCGCATTCCCGCCCAAGGCGAAACGCGCGGCAACTTGGCCGCAGGCGGACGTGCCGAAGGCCGTCCATTAACCGAACGGGACCGCTGGATTGCCAACCAAGTCGGACCGACATTACGAGAAAAAGGCTTGGTTTTTGTCGGCATTGATGTAATTGGCGACACACTCACCGAAATTAACGTTACCAGCCCTACTTGCGTTCAGGAATTGGACCGCCAGTTTGGCTTGAATATTTGCGGTCAATTAATGGATCATATTGAAACAACTCTTGCCGCACCTGCTCCAGGCAGGTTTGCGGCATACACACCATCCATGGCGATAAATGAAAACACATCAGGTAATGTTTGATCCGCCTGCTCCGCTATCCAGTAATGACTCATTACTGATTGCTTTATTTTTAGCCGCCGTCATTCATGTCGTTATTGGACTGGGGATTAATTTCACTGCACCGCAACCGGAGCAAGTCACCCGGTCTATCGACATTACGTTGGTCAACATGCCAACCCAAAAAGCGCCCGAGAAAGCGCAATTGCTGGCTCAAGAAAATCAAGTCGGCGCGGGAGAACAACACAAGAAACCGGAACCAACGCCGCAGCAACTGCCCAGCCAAGGCAATAATAGCCAAGCCAGGCAGATGAAAAAGAGCGCCCCGGAGCAGAGCGAACCGAAAGCAGCAAAAAAACTGCTTACCCAGCAAAAAGCGGAAAAAAAAGTCATGACTGCGAGCAAACCGAATAATACCGAGCAGCATGTTGAAAAACATCCGCAATTGACCGCGGAAATGCTGCAACAGCAAATTGCACAATTGGGCACAGAAATCAGGCTCAACCAACAGAGCGCAGAGCAATCCAAAATAAAGTTTGTTGACTCAGTGAGCGCCCATAAATATATCGCAGCTCAATACATGAAAGACTGGGAAGATAAAGTGGAGCGCACCGGCAACCTTAATTATCCGGAAGTAGCCGCCAAGAAAAATTTTTCCGGCACCTTAACCATGGATGTTGGAATTAGGGCAGACGGCAGCGTTTACAGTATTCGTATCAACCAGTCTTCCGGGAATCCGGACCTGGATGAGGCCGCCAAAAAAATTGTCCGGATGAGTGCGCCGTTTGCACCGCTACCGATAGAGTTGCAAAAAGAGCTTGATGTCCTGGTCATCACCCGGGTTTGGAAATTTTCCGATGAATCGGGCATGACCGCGCGATAAGCAGTTGCTTAAGTTAACGTAAACTTTGATACTAACATCCATGAACGAAACTACTTACCTGAACAACCAATTCATTATCGCCATGCCCAATCTGGCTGATCCCAACTTCTTTCATACAGTTGCTTATATGTGCCAACATAATGAAGACGGTGCTTTAGGCATTGTCATTAACAGACCGGCCGACATGAAACTGGGCGAGATTTTCAAACAGATGGATATCACCGTTACTTCACCCTATTCAGCCGAAACACCTGTTTTTGCCGGAGGTCCGGTGCAGCAGGAGCGCGGCTTTGTGGTCCACCCCGCAGGTGGAGATTGGCACGCGACCATGGCAATTTCAGACACCATCTCCCTGACCACATCCAGAGACGTACTTGAAGCGATTGCCGCCGGCGAGGGCCCGAAGCAATATTTGGTGGCTTTAGGCTATGCCGGCTGGGGAGCCGGGCAATTGGAAAAAGAAATCATGGAGAATGCTTGGCTTAATACGCCTTGCAGCAAACAAGTCTTATTTGATACGCCGGTCAATTTACGCTGGAAAGCCGCAGCCGACCAGATCGGCATTGACATTAACCAACTGACTGCTCCGGCAGGACACGGCTAATTCCAGGCCCGATTCGTTTGCGCATAAACCAGACGCCGCACCGGCTGGCGGCCTATACTCCATTCCTGCCGGTATAAATCATGCAAGACCCATTACTAGCCAAAATCCATACCGACACTTACTTAGGCTTTGATTTCGGCACAAAAAAAATAGGCGTTGCCGTTGGTCAAACAACCACGGCAACGGCAAGCCCCTTACAAACCATTCGCTCGATCAACCAAAATCCCAACTGGGAAATAATCGGCAAACTGATACAAGAATGGCGTCCGGCCGGTTTAGTGGTCGGCATATCAAGACAGGCCGACGGCTCGGATAATCCTGTAACGCCTCGTATGTTAAAATTTTGCAGACAACTGGAAGGGCGCTATCAACTCCCCGTGTTTCGGCAGGATGAAACCCTGTCGACATTTGAAGCTAAACAAATGTTGTTTGACGAAGTCAACGTTAGCGCAAGCAAGCTCTGGGAAGTGCAAGACCAACTCGCCGCCCAGCTTATTTTGCAAACTTGGCTGAATGAACGAACCGCCCCCCATAATTAGAAAAATATGACTGCATGTCACGCTGGCGATAGAACAATGCAGGCCAAAGAAATGCCCCTGCATTCATTAAGCCCATGCAGCTTAGGCAGTTAATGAGAGCGCAAATGACACGAATGCGACTAAAGATCATTGATAAAATATACTGCAAGTAAAAATTATTCCTCCAAATTCCATGTCATCCGCGTTCCATTATGAAGTCTACATGATTGAGCAGTTACCCAAAAAGGACCATTAAGTGTTAAAAATTCCCGAATTATTAAATAACCTCGAAACCGCGCTAAAGCGCATTAGCGATGATAGAAAACTGGTCAATCCATTGATGCTGGGCATTCGTACCGGCGGCGTATGGATCGCAGAGCAAATGCACCGGCGATTAAATATCAGCGAGCCTTTAGGACTGCTGGATATTTCATTTTATCGGGACGACTTTTCGCAAATCGGCGTTAATCCCAACGTGAAGCCAAGCCAACTACCGCCTCATATTGAAGGCCGCGACATTATCCTGATCGATGATGTTTTTTATACCGGAAGAACTATCCGCGCCGCAATGAATGAAATTTTCGATTACGGCAGGCCGAACCAGATTGTTTTAGGCGTGCTGATAGAGCGTGACGGCAAACAAATCCCGCTCAACCCGGACTGCGTCGGCGCAAAGATCACCCTAAACGCCAATCAGCGCATCAAGTTAACCGGCCCGGAACCCGTAGACATTCACCTGGAAACCATTGATGGGGCTGCGTAAATAATGACTTATAAAGCTGAGCTGAGCAGCTTGCCTGCTCAAACGAAACTTATGCCCTTTGGGTATAACTTGCAACTAAATGCGGAAGGAAAGCTTAAACATTTTCTGACCATTGAAGGATTGGACAGGAACTTATTAACTGAAATTCTCGATACTGCTGAATCATTCGCTGGCGTGTCCGAGCATCAAGTTAAAAAAGTTCCCCTGCTGCGCGGCAAGACCATCGTTAATCTGTTTTTTGAAAACAGCACTCGCACCCGAACCACTTTTGAGCTGGCTGCGACGCGCTTGTCCGCGGATGTGATTAATATGAATATCGCCACCTCGGCCACCTCAAAAGGCGAAAGCCTGCTCGATACCATACGCAACCTGGAGTCCATGTTTGTCGACATGTTTGTAGTGCGACATGCGCTCAGCGGTGCGGCACACTTCATCGCCCAGCAGACCGCTCCGCATATCAGCGTTATCAATGCCGGCGACGGACAGCACGCCCATCCGACTCAGGCCATGCTGGACATGTTTACGATACGCCAAATCAAAAAAGATTTTTCCAACCTTAGGGTTGCGATTATCGGCGACATTTTGCATTCGCGGGTAGCCCGCTCGGAGATCCAGGCCTTGAATACGCTGGGCGCAGCCGAAGTCAGGGTTATTGCACCGAAAACCCTGCTGCCCGCGCATGTGGAAAGCCTGGGCGTCAGCGTGTCGCATAATTTAAGCGAAGGACTGAAAGATATTGATGTCGTGATGATGTTGCGTCTACAGAAAGAGCGCATGAGTTCGGCATTACTACCCAGTGAAAGCGAATACTTTAAATGTTTCGGACTGACCGAAGAAAAACTGAAAGTCGCCAAGCCCGATGCAATAGTCATGCATCCCGGCCCCATTAACCGGGGCGTGGAGATTGATTCCAAAGTCGCGGACGGCCCACAATCGGTAATACTCAGGCAAGTCAGCAACGGTATCGCCGTGCGTATGGCTATCATGGCGATGGCCATGCAAACGCTACCGTCCGCGCCCGGCAAGTCCGCGTCCACACCATCTACGGCAAACACAGGAACGATGTGATGAATCAAATACGCATAGATCACGGAAGAATCATAGACCCTGCAAATAAAATAGACCGCATCGGCTGCGTTTATATCTCGGGCGGCAAAATTATTTCAGTGACTGACGAACCAGCCGGATTCAAAGCGGATACTGTCATTGATGCCGGCGGACAAATCGTGTGCCCGGGTTTTATCGACTTAAGTACCCGCTTGCGGGATATGGGACATAGCCGCAAAGCCACATTTAAAAGCGAAGTCATTGCCGCCGCTGCCGCCGGCGTCACTACCTTATGCCTGCAGCCAGATACTGTCCCGGTCATCGATACGCCTGCCGTTGTCGAACTGATCAAGGAGCTGGCGGAAAAAGCCGGTTATCCGCGAATCTATACGGTTGGCGCCCTCACTCAAAAACTGGAAGGTACGGAACTAAGCGCCATGCTGTCTCTGAAACAGGCAGGATGCATTGCTGTCGGCAATGCCAATCAACCGGTTAGAAATCTGTTGATATTGCGGCGGGCAATGGAATATGCAGCGAGTCATGATTTATTGATGATGTTCCGCCCCAACGATTTTTGGCTGGGTAATAACGGCTGCGCTCACGAAGGCGCGGTCGCTACCCGCTACGGTTTGCCCAGCATTCCTGAAGCCGCCGAAACCATAGCGCTGGCGCAATGCCTGGAACTGGCCGAGTTGACCGGTTGCCGCGTGCATTTCGGCCAATTAAGCTGCAAGCGCTCGGTAATTAAGATTCATCAGGCGAAAAAATACGGCTTAAAGGTCAGCGCCGATGTCGCCGTTCATCAACTGCATCTGACTGAAAACGACATGACGCCTTTTGACAGCGCCTATCATGTGTTGCCGCCATTACGCACCGAGGACGACAAGCAGTATTTAAGACAAGGCTTGGCCGGAAGCACAATTAACAGTATCTGCTCGGATCACCAGCCCCACGACTTGGACGCCAAACTGGGTGCATTTCCGGAAACGGAACCTGGCATATCGTCGTTGGAAACCCTGTTGCCGTTAATGCTTAAACTGGTAGCCCAACATGCGATCACGCTGGAACAAGGCATTGCTTGCTTAAGCGCGAACCCTGCACGGGTGTTGCGTTTAAACAGTGGCGCTTTAACACCGGGTTTTTCTGCGGATGTCTGCATCTTCGACCCAAAACGCGACTGGCAGATTAATTCGGAAAACTGGAAAAGTCAGGGCATTAACACGCCGTTTTGGGGGCAAACGCTGACGGGCCGGGTGACTCATACTTTACAGGAGGGCATGGTTATTCACCGCTTATAAAACACAAAGAGATCTTTTCTAAATAGAGTGACCGAGATAATGAGAGGCCAGTTGCTTCTAATCAACTGGCTATTATCGTCGGTTTAACTAACCGCCGTTGCTGTCCAAGCGGATTTTAAGCTCTCCCTGCCGAACCGCCACATTCCTATGATGCCGAACTTGGCACCTTTTCCGGCCATGAATATAAATTGGTACATCATGTATAGCGCGCTCGGTCTTTGTGTACCACCATGTTCCCAGAAATCAACCCAACGTTGACTGTCCCCGTAGACCATCTTCACTACATCGGCGAACCTTTGTTCCAGCTCAGTAAACTCGCACCCGCAAATGGCAAACCCTTTGCGGTTGGCAAGGAACATGATTTTGGCTGACAGTTCGTGTACGTCGCCACGGCTATCATTTGTTTTGAGGATGACAATATCTCCCTGCTTCAAGGCGTCGCTGATGGGAAATTTAAAACCTATGCCGCTAAGAGAAAGATCCATCATCTCGCCATCTATGATTATTTTTTTATCATGCTCTAAAAACGCAGTTATTTTTCCTTTGACAGGAAAGCGATGGTGCCGGCGAATTTGGCTTCGCTCCCAAAATATACCCAGGGAAGCAAAAGAGATGGCCAGATTATAAAGCACCCAGCTTGCACAGATTAAAATAACATCCCGGTAGATAGGATACGTAATCCATTCGTACACGGCCACCGGCACCGAAACCAACATAATGACGACCATCAGATAATAAGGCCCCGCCAAAGGGCTCAACATATCCTGGGTTTGGTTTTTCCCTTTGGGAGTGACCTTAAATGTCGGTTTTCTCGGGTTGCAGATAACCCCCAATACTGCGGGAAGAAGGAATATCGATTGCAAGCCCTCATAACATTCGGAATACATAGGCCATCGGTATTTACCAAAGAGATAGTCCGAAGCAATAAAACTGGTAATTAGATTTGGCATGGCGTATGCCAAAATCTGACCGGCAGAAGCATGATAAATCTGAAGCCCAAAAAGAATGAACAGAGTAGGCGCAATAAAAAACAAAAAACGTGCAAAACCAAAAAACCAAAACAGATAAGTACTGCTGTAACAGAGGCGTTGCGGCATACTCAGACCTGATATTCCCATCGGATTCTTTAAAAAACCGATTTGCAACATACCCTGACACCAGCGCGTCCTTTGTACCAGAAAGTCCTCTAACGTCTCAGGTGATAAACCGCAAACCATAGGACGATCGATAAAAGCGCTGTTGTAACCCTTGCCATGCAGTCCCAACGCTGTTTCGGCATCTTCTGTGATGGTATCGCCCGCGATACCTCCAACTTCGTCTAAGAATTTGCGCCGCAATATGGCGGCCGAACCGCAAAAAAAACTCGCGTTCCATAAATCCATAGCTGGATGGCCGGCACGATAAAACATTTCATGCTCGCCAGGAGCATCACCGAAAGAACCCATCCTTTTTTCCAAGGGATCAGGATTAATAAAAAAATGAGGCGTTTGAACCAAAAACAATTTTTTGTCCTTCAAAAACCACCCAACTGTTTTTTGCAAAAAATCTTGCGAGGGAATGTGGTCGCAATCGAGGATTAAAATAAGATCGCCGGAAGTTTTTTTCAAAGCCTCGTTGAGGTTTCCGGCCTTGGCATGCTCATTTTTTTCCCGAGTCAGATAACCGACGCCGAGTCTCGCGGACATCTCTTGCATTTCATTATAGCGCTGCCATGCTGCCGAGGCTAAGATAGGATTATTTCGTCTTTGCTCCGAGCTGCCGTCATCCAGGATATAAACATTCAGTTTATCCTTGGGATAGTCCAACAAAGTTGCGGCGGTTGCCGTAACATGAGTGATTTCCACATCTTCAGTATAAGTAGGGATAAAAATGTCTACCGTGGGCCATAAACTCTGATTCTTTGGCAAAGGCGCTATCCTGCGCTTAAGGGGCCATAAATTAACGAATAGATTAATGTAATGCACCAACGAAACTTGCAGCTCCGCCAAATAAACCAAGGACATCATGACACAATCCATTGGCCCTGTATAAATCAGCGTGTCGAATGTACGCCATAAAAAGTAACGCAACGAAATAAAGGCAACAATAACAAGGAAAAGTATGCGGCCAAGAGGTTTTTGAAAAAAGCTCCGGCGCTTGGCAACAACCAAAATAAATACCCCTCCCCAGCCCAGCATAAACTGCTCGGATACATCCAAGGTCAAATTGGCCATGTATATAAACAACAAAACGCAAAGGAAAAGCGCAGCATTCAGCAGCCTTCTGCCGATCTTATCGTCAAAACGGTAATTCATATTGAGTTTACGCTGCTAGGTAGGAAAATCCGATGGATAGCTCTAATTGGCGATAGTGTGCCTGGCAGAACGCCTTTCTTCGCTGGAGGAAAAGCCTGTGAAGAGCTCATTCCCTTTAATTAGCAATGTGACTGCAATGATTCCAATGGCAATAATTGCGAGAATAGCGACCCAGACAAAGAGGCCTGACTTAGCCTGAGCTTGGTTTTGGCCTGTGGATAGTCCGGCAGCGAGTTCGGCCTTATCTTTTTCGATATCGTCCGGATCCCAAATGATTTTGAAGATTTTGAATTCGTCCTTTTTACCTTTTAGTTTTGCCATCCGGAAGTATCGGCAATAAATTTCCGCCTTGTCTTCCAGTGCGTTAAAGGTTTCCTCTGAAACACAGATTTCGCTGCCTTGAGCTTGTGCATCGAAACGAGCGGCTACGTTTACCACGTCACCGTATATGTCGTCTTTTTCTACAATACCTTCGCCAGTATGAAGACCGGCAGTAACTATAATAGGGATTTTAGGCTTTTGTTTGGCGTTGTACTCTTTGAGTATGCGCTGGAATTCACTGGCGGCCCGTGCAGCATCCTGTGCTTTAGTAAAATAAGACATAGTGCCGTCGCCCATGGTCTTAACTAAAACGCCATTGTGTTTTTTCAAAATAGGAAAAAGCATGTCGTTGTGCTTCTTCATCAACTCACGAACAGCCAGATTCCCCTCGGCTTCCGTGATCGCAGTCGACCCTTTCAGATCCGTAAACATCACGGTGATGACTTTTGTGAATTTTTCGTGAAATAATGCCTCTAAACGCTGCCTTTCGGCCATAAGGCTTTCAGCGTCGAGTTCCTCTGATGTCTGCTGAAGTGATTGATTGTGATCTTTCATTTTTAAATTTGCGAGTTCATGTATCGTTATAAAAATTACAATATCAAGATTCCTGCCCTGCCTCCTGCAAACCGGTCTCTCTTACAATTCTTGCAGCCAAGCCGTAACTGTAGGCCATGAATTATTGCAGAATTCTTGTCAAACTGGAAGATATAAGAATCAAGGCATTTACGCAGCTTATTCCGTACTCTTTAAAATTTATTGAAGTATTTTACTAATCGCTCGATTGTGATTAGTTATATGGCAATCTTATACAAACAGCTAAATCGCACATTGCCTGTACCGGGTAAGAAAGCCATCAATAAGTATCCGTTTATCTCTGAATATCCAGCATTCCATCCTTGTTGAATCTATATTTTTGCTCTAGCCATCCTTTGCCGAATAAGATCAAAACACTATCATAATAATGATCAGGTTTACTCGATATCTCACGAGTTTCCAGTTCTTTTACAAACTCATTTACTCTAGTGGAGTTACTCCCACTGACTAAAAAAGGCAATACGGCCGCACGAAAACCCAACGGTTTATAACCCGTTTGCATTTTCGTCTTGGCATCGTACCGCTCTGCGATATAACCATCCGTTGTAATAGTCCTTAACATCGGTTCAAAATGCTCCATTAACGCAGGCTTATCCTGATCATCGTTACTTAACATACCTAGCCAGAGATATACGCGAATAGCATTATAACCCCCTATTCCGCCCTTCTCGTCGGAACTGACCTGGTTATTGTCATCGAGACTCGCCCATTCAGGACTAAATCCTTGTGGCGCTGATTGTTTTAAAAACTTTACGCTGTTCTGAGCAAGCTCTTGCCACGGCGAGTGAGGATACATACCGGCAAATCGTCTAAGAACCTGTATCGGCAAGTAGCTCGGATTCAATCGCCACGCATGCTCTGATAATTGAAACCCTTTTCGTCCGGGTAAAATCATCCAGCCATAATTAGGCACTTGCACCGCCTCTTCGCTCAAAATCCGCATCGCCATAAAATAGCCTAACGACTGATAGCGATACTCGCCCCATAAGCGACCTGCTTCGACGAGCGCATAAGCAATCCATAAATCAGAATCAGAAGCCGAATTACTGTCTAAAATACCGTACTGCTGGCTTTCTTTATCCAAGCCCCACAACCACGCCGGTAAATTTGCGCTTAAGTCATTATTTGCTAAATTATTTTCAGTCCAATTTAATAGCAAATCGAATGTTTCTTTGTCATTAGCAATTAACGCAAATAAAAGCGCATAAGATTGACCTTCGGAAGTTGTAGCCAATTGAGGGCTACTACCATCAACTACCCGCCCTTCAGGTGAAATATATATAGCTTTAAATTGTTCCCAATCTTTCCACGACTCACTGGCTTGAGCAGAAATTGAAATAAACGTTAATACAATTATTAATAAAATTTTCATAACAGCTTAATAAACAAGGTTGGCCTAATTATTTATGGCGATGTAATCGCAGGTAAACGGCATACCTGATCATTTTCCACAATACCACAAGCAATAATGCACATATTGAAACGATTAATATGCTTAGCAGCGTGGGTTTATCCGATAATTCAAACAAAATTAGTTTAATAATCGGCAAAGACCCGACGTAATAAGTTTCACCCACTTGAAAACTAACGATCTCATCACCCCTAAATAACGACACAGTACCTGATATATCATCTGATCTTTTCAATAGTGCCGAGGTAATCTTTTTAAAAACAGCGGGCTTAGAAGCCACTACTGCAACAACACTTTTATTTTTCTGCCAAGGCGACTCAAATCCAACCAGCGCACCAATTTCGCCTTCATTTTTAAACTCAACTTGTTTAAAAACTTCCCTACCCAGTTTTATTTGGGCAGGCTGAAACAACGTAACATATTCTGTCTGGCGAATAGGCGTATTGATCGTTTTCTTAATGTTGGAGACCATTGCATTGAGCAATTTATGCTGATCGCTTTCCTGCATTGCATTGGCAGCCATTAAGCCAATCACGAGGATATCTTTATTCTCGATTCCAGTAAAAGGAGCGGAATCATAGACAGAAAACTTTGTTGCGGCTAAACCTGTTGAAGCGCCAAACGAACCTAATAAATCCAAGTAAGCTTCTACTGCATTAATGGAAGCCTCTTTCTCCATAACAATTGCAGTATCGGCTAAATCGGCCAATCGGGTAAAAGGAAAGCCGACGTTGGCAAACGCTTTTAAATCCGGCATTGCCATGTAGTGGGGAAAACCGGTTAAATCCATAGTTGAATCGGCGTCGATTTCACCATACATATAATTAGCTGTTAAATCCCTACAATCACCGCTATCCGGCTTGGTAAACGCATATTCAAACTGGATTTTATTTTTACCGCTCAATCTAAATCCCGGAACCAGCACTTCATCCGTCACACCATGAACCAAATCGTCGACGAGCGGAATTTTTAGTTTGTCATTATTGGAGCCTTCGTAAACTCCATTTCCAGTTAACGGAAAACCTTTTACGAAAAGATCATTCACCAATATGGATAGGTGAGAATCATCTTCCTTATTGGGGGGGGAATAACGATATTTAATATTTAACGGAATACCCCGGCTGCGCCAAACAAACAAGTCAGGCGAAATATTAAAATTCACCACTATTTGCCGTGGCGTCCGTCCTTGAGCTTGTAATTGTGTCGGTGAATCTATCAGCTCACCTAATCTGATTACCCGATTGGTTGGAAGCCAATTCGGCGCGTCATAGGGTTGCCTAGGCAAAACATCTTCGACATGAGTAACTTCTGCGAATGGCCCGGCCAGTACATTCGAACCATTCGCTAATGCTTCCATTGCTTTACGCAGATCCTGTTTATCCCGTCCCAAAACCAATAATAACTTAACGAATGCATTATGAGGGTGCGTCACAAGTTGAATAGTCGGCGCATTAACACGCGGTAAATCTTTCAAAAAATCAGGGCGTTTATCATTTGTGGCAAACACAACGCCATGCTTTTGCGGTAGTAAGTTAACATGAACAGGAAAAGAGATACCTCGCCACTTAGCCAAGCTGCCAAAATACGACGCCGCAATACCCGCTGCTTCCAATGTTTCCGCTTGAGCATTTTCAGGAAAAACAAACGGCACTTCTACCGGTAAAAAGTCGTTTACATCTAAAAACGGTTTAGGAAAAAAAGAGAAGTCGTTTTTCAACGGTAAAGGCTGCGTTCTCAACGTGAGCTGGCTCTGATTGCTAATATCCAACCACATACTCGCTTGTGCTTTAGTTGCACAGCGCATTTCACGGAAAGCAATTAACTCAAACTCAATTTCATTATATTTAGATAAAAATCGAGGATCGAAAATAAGCGTATGTTTGACAGGAGCTCCGGCCTTATTTTGTTCAACAGGAAGATAGCCTGCAATCTGATTATTTAAAAGCACACGCACTTGGGAAATTTCATTCGCAAGCGATGGCGAGTACGTATAAATCACGTCAATTTTAGCTTCCGTAACCAACTCATCGAGCCGAGAACCAAACCCCAGCCGAGAATGTGCTAAATTGCCCTGTAATTTAATTGACGATCCCAATCCCAACTGCTCAAAAGTCAAAGCGTCGTTTTTGATCGGCGGGTTATCGATCTTGTAATTAACATTCTTTTCAAAAAAATCTCTTTGAGCACCAAGACTTTGTTCCGCGAATAAAAGCAGCACAGAGAAAAACAAGACCGAAAAAGAAACTTTAGCGAAGTATCTGCTACTCGCTACAAAAGCGTTTTTTATTTTAAGCGTGCTCATGTTGAATAGAATTGTCTTTAATATTTTTAGGCAGCAATGTTTTGATAAAGGCAAAAGATGCGCCTAATAACAAAAAATGCCGAGTGATAAATTTCGGTAGTTTTCTGGCTAGAATAATATATCCATAAAAACAGGTCATGATGATTGTCTTTATATTCGACAACAATTTTTCCTGGGATAAACTCTGTTGCCATAATAACCACGCACCTGAGTGCGAGTAAGTACATTGGATATAGTCGAGTTGCTGCTGTAGCGTTAAATTTTCAAATAAAATATCAACAAAGTCTTCATTGATACTGGTAATTCGGGCAGGAAATGCAAACTCTCTTTCGTCCCGTGAAATGAGTACATAAACTTTTTCACTTTTTTCAATCGTTACGTATCTCGGCTCAATACGCAGTCCAAGCCCTGAATCCGAGTAATTCTCCATCAGCGCACAAATTAAATGCCCGGATGCTTTTTTTATAATAACCTCGTCATGGGCTTCAATACGATTCTGCAACTGCCTATGTTTAGGCTGTTGTGTAATGTTAATCGCTACACCCAGCATGATTAAATTGCAGATCACCCATGCCAGATAAAGCAGCACCATCGATTGTTCGTCGGCAGGACCTAATAAATACCGAGTTAATGCAAGAATAACAGCTGCCAAGTTCAATCCAATTAAATAGCGACAGAATTTAGGCAAAGCAAAATCAAAAATTTCAACCTCACTGCTTAAATCTTCTTTTATATTTCCGCTCAAGAACCCTATCTTTGGATGAATTAGCGCGGCCACCGCAGAGAAGGCGATATACCAGCCAAAAATAGTATCGTAAATGCCGGACCAAATTGAATAACGCCGCTTTTCCTGCCTGTATGAATTGAAAATACTTGAAAGCGCAATGACAGGGATCGCGTACAACGCAATTTCAACAGCGGGGGCATGGATCAAGTAAATATGGAAATATAAACAAACTAACGGTGCTAATAGAAAAACCAAGCTTGGAATACCCTTGAGAAAACCTAACATCGCATTGGCATAGCATAAACGCTGCGCCATATTCGGTCCTGCTCGCAACAAGGGGTTATCAATACGGAAAACTTGGGCCAAACCACGTGCCCAGCGGGCTTGCTGCGCAATACGCGTTGATAAAGCATTGGGAACTAATTCGACCGCTTGCATCACATTGATATAAGCAGAAGTATAACCTTTGCTATATAGATGCAATGCTGTGTGAGCATCTTCCGTAAACGTTTCAGGAGCAATTCCACCCACTTCAAGCAATGGCGCGCGTTTTAAAATAATACCTGAACCACTAAAAAAAGACGCATCCCAGATATCGTTATCATCCTGAACCGCCCCATAAAACAAACTGCTTTCAGCCTTAATACGGCCAAGATTGCGTTCAACTCGATCAGGAAAATAGCAGTGATGATGTGGCGTCTGAATAATGGCGAGATTTTTATCCCTTAAAAACCATCCCATCGTCAATTGTAAAAAAGATCGTGCTGGAATATGTCCGCAATCAAAAACTGCCACATACTCGCTTTTGGTTAACGTTAAAGCTTGGTTAATATTACCGGCTTTTCCATGAAGATTATTATCCCGCGCAAGATAGCCTACGCCTATTTGCTCTGCAAGCTCTTGAATCGGAGAGCGTTTACCGTCATCGAGAATAAAAACGTTAAGCTTATCTTCCGGCCAATCAATACTTAACGCAGCCAAAACCGTTGTTCTAACGATATTGATATCTTCGCGATACGTTGGGATAAAAACATCCACACTAGGCCAAAAATATAAATCACCAGGTAGCGATACTGGTTTCCGCTGCAACGGCCATACAATTTGAAAAAAGCCGGCCAATAATACAAACCAAGTATAAGTTTCGGCACAGATTAAAATAACGCCAAAGAAAATATCAACGCTGCTATCGATATTTAATGTAGAAGTATATCGCCACCACAAGTAACGAGAAGAAACAATTATTGACAGGCTAACCAGCATCAATTTAGGTAAATAACCAAAAATAGAATGGGCCGCTATCGCAACAAACCATAAAGAAAAAATAAAGGCAATTTGAGCAGAAACATCAAACGGTATCGTAATAGCAATACACGCAAAAAGAAAAACGAAGAGCACGTAAATATAAGGCTCGAATTTCACATCATAATTCTCAATTAACCGATCAATTTCTCCGAGCAGCCACTTGGCCGCCTTGCTAAGCCCTGCAAATGGTAAGAGAACTGCATCCTTAATAATATTTAAAAAACGAAAAATACGGTTTAAGTTGAATAAAAAAACATCACAGGCCGTTTTTGTCTGAATGGTTGCCAGCCACAATGTTTGAATAATAAAGCGAACGGCATCCGCGAATGTTGGCGTTGCCCAATTAATATGGGGAAATAATTTTTTCAGGGAATGAAAAGCTTTTACCCTTTGCGACTGATGGCAAAAAAGCAACACTGAAATAAAAACGGCCAATCCTATCCATGTTCCAATAAACTGATTTCTATCATTAAAAAACAGCTTTTTGAACGCTAACCATTCTTTAACAATAATTGGCTGAAAAATAATAGATAGAAAAATCACATCTACAGGTGACTTTATTATCTTGTTGAATGGGTTAGCCGCGAGCATAAGTTTTAGATCTAATGATTAAAATAACTCATCAACCAGATCGATATCCTTCTAAATTCTTTTGCTGACGCGGAATCCGGTGCATGCAACGTCACTGTCGTTTTATGTGCGAATGCTTCTTTAACATTCTCATCGAAATGAATACTGACGGGAATTATTTTATCTACGAGTATATTTTTCAATACCAGCGCCATTTCTTGATCTATTTCACTATCCGCCATTAACTTACTTATTAAATAAAATGACTTATTACTGAGCGATAAATCATCACCGATATAATCCGATTGTATCGAATTAATCAACTGTGAAAAACAAGCGACACTTGGCTCGAGTACTCTTAAAATAATATCGCTGTTATTTAATGCTTGAGTGCTTAAAGTATTTAGCTCGCTTGCAATATTTAAAATAATCCAAGTATTATCCGGCAAATCAAGCGCATTTAGTTGGTCAATTAGCCAATTTTCATTAATGCAATTCGTTAGTAAAGATTGATAACTCTGATAATTAATTTGACCAAAGGGAATAAAGCGGACGCCCTGTTCGCACTGGAACCCTGCGCTATTCCATGATCTTTGCTCGACCATATTCAATGCCCAGCCTGAAGCATCTTCCCAATCCATATTAAAATGCAACCGTAACAAATTACTTGGATTTAAATCAAAAACGAGAACATTTTGATCTAAATCCTGAAGAATCCGCGATACATTAGCGACAATTGTTGATACGCCCACGCCTGAACGCATACCTTGAACACACAAAATAGACATTTAGATAGTTCTATCTTTCCGGTTAGCTGAATTTTTGACTACAAACGACATAATTTGATCTACAAGCGGCCATTTTTTTTTGATCTTTGTAACAGCTTCATTTTCTTTAATTTCAATATAATTATTAGCTTTAATATTTGCGCTTTTGAGTAATTCATTAGCGTCATTATTTTCCCATTTCATAACCTCTCCATTGCCGCTTATCGGTTATTCTGTATATTTAACCCATTCATCATTATTAAATGAGTAGTAATAGTTTTTATTATATTGCATAACTATTGAACCTTCATTTTCTGAAAGCATAGGAGTTTCGGGAAGATTATTAAGCATTTTTTCAGGATCAAATTCATTTTTACCATACACATCATTTTCAAGCAGTTGATTTACAAGATGAGTAATTGCGAAGAAACTGGTTTGTTGAGTAACATGTTTTTGTTCCCCGATTCGCTTCATATTATTACCGATCACCTTCAAACCGACAGGCACATTGGTCACAGCAGGGCTAGGTAATTCCCGCATTCCGGAAATCTGCATCTTATCCCCACGAATATTCGCGCCATGTTCCGGCACAAATAAAACCACAACCGGACGATTGGATTTTTTTAATCCATCCAAAATTTCATACATATCGTCGAGCAATGTAACCAACCTTTGTTCATAGGTTTCAGGCGACTTCAACTGCGTGTTACTCACAAGACTAATACCATCATGCAGGCTGATCGTATTATAGAAAGTGAATTTTTTGTTTTCCTTATGTTGTTCGCGCTCTTGCAACCAACGGGAAAGAATCTCTTTATCCCGATAAATAGGCGAGCTATCAAAGTTTAATAGATAAGGATTTAACTTATATTGAATAGGGCTGGCATCCATCCCGCCTTTGTCTTTAATCAGCGATAAGAAATTATCAAACATACCGTCGTGGTTCAGCATTAGCTCGATATCAAATCCCACACTTTTCAGATTTTCCAGCAACGAACATTGCGGGTCCAGCTTGTTAGTTAAAAGATCTGCATGTGATTTTTGCCCGCAGTTTGCTTGAAATAAACGGACAATTGCAGGCCCGCTATAGGACGTAGCAGAATTAAAATGATCAAAAACAATATCAAACTCTTTAAACAGTTTATGGTTTTCCTGCTTGAAATACTTAACATCGTCCCACGCCAATGAACAGATACTTAAAACTAGAATATCAAACTCACTTTTAACTGCTATATCCTTATTTAGCGATGCTTTTAAATTAGATTGTTTTTCAAAAAATTCTTTTTTATAACTGTTGAGCTGCTCTGTTATCGTTGCACTTGATGGACTGGCGGCATTTGTTTCACCAGCGGCCGCATTATCAACAGTTTTATTTATAGGAGAAAATGATAGATGGCTATTTATGAACTGCAAATACACGATTGCAGCGATTACCAATACGTTAATTCGCAGTATTTTATAGAATGTAAAATAAAATACCGTAGTAATAAAAAATATTAACAGAAAATTTAACGACACAAACCGCGTGAGCAGCTCAAACAGATAGCCTGTATCGAATTGTGAAAGCTGGTCGGCCTGGGCCAAGGCACGTGACAAAGGCGGCAAATAAGAATCATCATAAAAAAGATAACTCCCTATCAGAATAGCAGCGATTTGCTGAAAAACAGATAGAACTTTATTTCGCGCAGGAATAATTAAAAAAGCGATGAAGGCAATATTTCTTAAGAAATTAAACTCAATAACACCGCCGATAAATAGAACCAGTTTGACGATAAAATATATATTCCAAACACCTAAATTAACTTCACTCGGTTTCACTTGCTTTCCTCGTTATGATTACCGAAGAAATATGAAAAATCGACGGTTTGCACTACCTTTGGCTCTCTATTAAATTTCTCTATTATTTTTAATAGAAAAGATCCTATTTCTTTTATAGTTAAACCCAGGCCAACGCCAGCCAATAGCGAGATAATAATGGTGATAATAAAATCGTTAATATTCATGTTAGTTAATTTTCAAAGAAAGCGGTAACGATATAGCCTGCTTCCTGCCTAATTGGCTTCTTGATTCTAAAATATTTATCACTGGCTGAAAATATTCGCTGGTTTCTTGTTGATCGTACTTCTCTGCAGAAATATTTATCAGTTCATTCCTAATTTCATCACCATACAGAAATAATTTCTCCTCTAAAAACAAGTCGGCAATAGGCAGTAAAAACAATTGAGATAATAGGTTTTTTATTTCACCCTGCTCGCATTGAAATAAGAATAAATATAGATAACTTTTAGTATACGTAAATATATCACCGCTACGGTTTATTTTTATCTGCGCAATTATCTCATCAATCGGGATAGCTTTATTCAATGATAATTTAAGCAATGATGGAGCTATTTGCATTTGTTCAGCACAATCGACTAAAGTCTTTACCTGCCCAACAAAGTCCACAATAGTTAGATAACCTTTCCCATATCTATTCAAATTAACTTGAAAAACGTCTTCTATTTTATTCGGAAAATCACGAATTAAATAACTTCCTTGTATAGCATAAACAATAGCAATGAACCTTGAAAATGAGACATTATAAGGAACGACTAAATTTGCCCCCGAATTGATAACAAACTTCTCTTCGATACTCCTTAGACACGGCTCCGTTTCCCTTAAAATAATCTTTAATCCTCCGCCATGGTTCCGCCTTAAACTAATAACATAGGCAGCAAGAAAACTAACATCCATATTAGTATCGATATAAACAATAATTGTAGCTCCGCCACTATCTCCTATAATAAGATTATCTAATATATCAAATGAATGTATAACTTCCCATTTGCGTGGGAATATCTCATGCACTGCATCTTCAGATTTGACAACCACAACATGGTTACTAACTTGCGATAGCGTTAAAGTATTTTTCTTTATATCCGGTTTTAACTGATTAGCCTCTGCGACAGATATTAGATTATTTGCTTCGTCAAACAACAAATCCAAAAAAACATTTGCCTGCACGGATGAACATAAGTGCCAGAACGCTAGCTCATATTTAATTTTAAAAACATCAATCTCTATATTGGCCAAGCCATTCAAGATATGGTTCGACTTTAAAAACTTATCTTTTATAAAGCCACCAGCCATATCGCCATGAACAACCCAAATACATGTCTTTTTATGCTGTATTAACCAGCTCTGCCATATCAATAAAATGGCTGATAATTCATCATTCGTAACAGCTTTAAAAACCTCTTGATCAATATCAATCAAGATTAGACCGACAGCCCCGAATATTTCTTTTTCCATATTACGTCTAATCTTTCTAAATAAATCTTTACTATCACGCATGCGGACAACATTCAGGAGCAGATTTCCCGAGTCGTAAATATTAGATATTTTTCGATTAATTTCAGGCTCCACATTAAACAACTGGCTTCTTTCCTCAAAAGAAATCAAGGCTGTTTTTGCGCTGGAATTATGAACAACAGTCTGCAGTAAAACCGACTTAGCAAAAGAAAATGTTGGCACTGTTACTACAAATAAACCAGGCAAATCTATTGCTCCATAACACGAATCCAAGCCTCTAATTCCAATCAACATGCGCCTTACTCCGGATTAATCAATACGAATTATTTTTCTGACAACGGAGCATACGCTGATGGCGTTGTGCTAATAGATGTTGGAGAAACTACCTTTTCGTTTGTATTTTCTATAGAGTTGATATTATCTTTGTCAGCAGCCTTAATTACCGTAGTAATCTTGTTTTCAGTTTTATCAAATAGATGATCAATTATGTACAAATTTTTTAACGGTTCTCGGTTGCTATCTTTTGCTCCAAGCTCTTTTTCATAAATACCTCGTGCAATTTCGGCATAAATAGCGTTTAAATTTTCATAAACTAATGCATAGCTGGGATTATTTTTGAACGCCGATTGCAATATATCTTGCGCTTTAATGTAATTGCCTTGCACGGCATAAATATATGCCAAGTTATTATATGGTTCGGGAAAGGTCGGATATTCTTTAGTTAATTTAGAAAAAACGGCGGTTGCCTGTACATAGTTTTTATCGTGAATCAATGCTAAGCCTTGGGCAAATTGCCCCTGCATTTCTTTGTCGATGGCAAAAACGCTTGTACTATGCAATAAAATTAAAACAAGAAAAAACTTTCTTAGTGACATTGTTATTAATATATTTTCTAAATTAAATGGAGCGACGGTTATTCTAATAGCTGGCAAAAGTTTCAGGTACTATCGGCGGTGTTTCAATCGACTTCCAATGCTCATTAAAATCATACTTCATATACAAGCCTATATTGCTTGGATTATAGAAAGGCGAACGTTGTATTTGAATCTTTGCGCCAATTGACCAATGATCAGTCAGTCGTTTTTCTACGATTGAGCTAATACCATAGCTTGTCGCATTACTGCTTCCGCCAACATAAACCGGAGATATGCCTGTTATGCCCTGTTGTGATTCGGCCAACAGTTGTAAATCGGGGTTATTCGGGTAGTAAGGCGCGTCGTCGACCTTTGATACTGAGTACGCTCCCGATAGTCTTACTGAATAAGACCATCCGCTGTATCGTCCATAAACCGTTATAGGCAGCGAAATAGACGCGTATGATTGCGGACTGAAATATCCTCCATGCCCAAAAGTAAGCTCATCCTGAAAGGACTTGTAGCTCATGTAAAGCGTATTCAAACCTAAATCAACGTTAGCCATATTGCTTGGATCTTTCCATACTCCCCAATACGTTCCAATCTGCCCCATGAATTTAGTATTATCTTGAATATTTTCGCCTGTAATTTTGTGGTACTGCCAACTTGACCAAACGCCTATTGGACTGCCGTTATCAAAACCTAAATTGAAGCCCACACCTGTCTGCCTGGCACCACCCCATACTTTCTTAGTATTAGGATCGACAAGTCCCGCATAAGATAACGTGGTATTCGTTACCGGCCTTCTGGACGCAACAACCGCCCATGAAAAAGCATCAATATCACCGTCTAGGCGCACGCCACCGACAACATCCGTCACCAAAAAATTCTCGGGCGTTCTGCCAATATCAACTTTCCAGTTACTGCCTATCCAACCTATGTTGTAACCTACTCCCTGCGCTTGCATCGTGGCCTGCTGTTGACCGCAGTTAGGAAAACAAAATTGAGAACTTCCGTAATTTTTAGCATTATTGAGCGTACTCAAGTCCTGATCGGCAGCATCCAGCGATATGGGTTCAACCCTAACCAGAAAATGCCCTAATTTCTTAAACGGCACTTTCACTTCAACAGGAATGCTCGTGCTCGTAGTATTTGTACCAAACCGATAATCGGGAGCAACCGTCACATAACCATCGGTTTTCTTCCGCAAAACGTCAATATCGGACTTGGCGTTTTTCGCTAACCAATCATCATCCTTTGTCAAATAAAGCTGCTTTTTGTCATTATCGTCTAACTCAACAGGTGCGTTTGAGTTAGCGCTATTTTTAGCGTCTTCAATTGCATTTTTAGTTTTATTTTTTTTCAACGCGATAAAACTTAGTTTTTCAGCCGTGTCCCATTTTTTTATAGTCAAAGCTATCTGCGATGCATCATATAAGGCACGCTCCTCGTTCGATTCATCGTTCGCCATTTCTTGTAACATTTTATCAGCCACTTCCAATTGCCCATACGTCAGCAATATTTGTATTTTTTTTATTATTGGAAAGTCAGAATATGCATCAGGATTGGCTAATTGCTGAATGTGATTTTCAACCCAGCTCTTAGGTAACGCTTTAGCATTTTTATCCGAAGCATTTTCTGTTAATTTTGCAAGCTGGTTATAAACAGAAATGAACATGGGATCTTCCTGCATAACTGCAAAATAGAGCTGATTTGCCGCTATTTTATTACCCTGATCTAAATACTGCTTTGCCTTGGCTGTTTTGTATTTGAGCAGTAATTTACGGTACTGCAATTGTTGATCAATTGACGCGGACGACAAATCAATTTTTGTCTCTAAATTGGATAATTTCTCAAAATCTTTGAGCTTAAAAGCCAGCTCAGCATAGGCTAATGTGGTATCTAATGGCCATGTTGCATCTTGGGCCAATGCATTAAATATCTTCTTTGCATGCTCCGAATCGTCCATATCAAGCCAATAGTTTGCCACTTTAATCAGGCGCTCGGGATCACCGCTAACTTCGGGCTCTATTGCCTTTAAATGTACAACCGCCTGTTTTTTATCATGTTTTATCAAGCTATCCAATAACCCGAATTGATACTCTAGCCATATCCTTTGCTGATTTCTAATAACGCCAGGCGAGCGCTCAGATACATCGATTTTATCCATCTCAAGCAAAGCTTCGCGTAACTTGTTGTGCTTAGCCAAATAAAGCGCGGAAGCAAAATAAAGATCTGGGGAGGACTGGGAGTTTTCCAATAATTGACTGACAAATCGATCCGCATCGTCTCGTCTGTTAAGGCTGTTCAATATATTAGCGACTTGATAGGCCAGCCAAGGATTCTGTGTGCTTAAAGAAAGCGCCTGGTTGATTTTACTGTTAGCCTCTTTCAAATCATTATTATTTAAAGCGGCTTCCGAAGCGTTCACAAACGCGCCGATTTTTACGTCAGCAATCTCGTCGGCAATAAGTTTTCTTTGCTCAGCCGGTAACTGATCCGCTAATAACAGAGCTTCCGCAATATTACCGTTATCAGCTCTTAAATTAATCCTACCCAACAGTGCTTCACGATTATTGTTTTCAATGTTAAGAGCTCTAATAAAAAAGGCATCCGCCTCATTAATTGCTTTATCTTTCGCTAGAATTTTTGCAATCGTTATATAGGGGGTAACCTCTTTAGGGTTAAGTTCAATACCCTGTTTATATAGAGAAATCGCCTCCGCCTTATTGGATTCTACTAACTTATCCGCGCGATTGATTAAGGTCCAATATTTCGCTGTTGAAATAAGCCCGCTCCATTCCGCGTCGTTATCTGTATTGGTATCAAGTTGCTTTCCCTTCATGAAAAAGACTAATGCCTCTTCATGTTTCGACTGATTAAGACAAGCCCGCCCCAAACCATTATAAAGTTGAGGATCATTAAAACGACTCGTTTTAGCAGATAAAAAAGCTTTTTCAGCCAATTCAAACTTTCCTTCATCCAAGAGCTTAAAGCCTCTTAATTGTGCTTGATAGGCTGGGTCATTCATGAGTTTCTTATAGCTTTCCAGCGCGGTTCTTAGTTCCTTTGTTTTAGAATCCACGGATACATCATCGGGATAAGCCGTAACTAAATTATCAATTTCCTCCTTTGTTAGCTTTTCAATCGGAATATTCGAGAGAGCCTTTTTCCATGAAGAAGAAACCTGCTTTTTATACAAATCGATATGTGACAGCTGTTCGTATACCGCCAACGATTCTTTATCGTCAGGTGTTTTTTGAGTGATGATATCCGCCAATGCCAATTTAAATTCCGGATTCTCGGGATATTGAATATCCCGTTCTTGAATTAACTTTTTAGCACTTTCATGATCGCTATCGCTTCTTTTTGAAATCAAAGTTAAATATTCAATTTCAATGGCTGTTGTCGGCATGCCATACGGAAACAAACTTTCATAAATAGCGATAGCTTCATTAAGGCGACGATTACCGGCCAAAAAATGTGCTTGCTGAAGCTGGAGTTTTTTAGGTCCCACTGTCTCGAATAAACTTTTCAGTTTATTCAGTTGCGGATGGTTAGGATGCTTTTTTTCAAACTCGAGTATGTTTTTTTTAGCCTGCTCACTGTCACCTTTTAGAAAATTAACTCGAGCTTGTAAAAATAATGCTTCAGGATCATTTCTATCAATAGATAACCAACGTTCCAGCGCCGACTCGGCAATATCGTAACGTTGGCTGGATTCTGCCAGTACAATCTGTTGTTTTAATAAATATTCCGGCTTTACCGAGCCGGCCTGCAATTGCGGACCGAATCCCACATTGGCAGCTTTGGCTTTATCCTCGCTAACGGCTTTAGCTAATTCAGCTTCTTTCGCGACTGTTTCCTGTGCCGTTCCTGCTTCGTCCGTTTTATCCGCTGATGATTTAGCCACATCATCCTCTTTACCTAATGCCGCTTTAGCCCCGCCTATCTTATGCAATACCTCTTTAGGAACCCCGACCGCCTTAGCTACCGCATCCACTGACTTTTCCAAGTCTTCCACTGCTTTTTCAATGTCCGAAATTGCGTAAACCGGCATCGGATAACTTGCTATTCCTGCTGTCAGCAACTCACTTATCCCTAGAATCAATATTTTTCTTTTTGTTTTCATTGCATTCTAATTATTAGAAATAATTGTTACCTGATGTTACACAGTCTTTATTTGTTGCACTAGCTCAAGACACGCCATTTGGATTGCTTTACTGAGAATTTTGGCGGCTAGAGCGATCCGTTTGACTTCGCATACGTGGCATCGCAAACTTGCATCGGCCTATAAGCGGATTCCAAGAACAACTGAACCGAGCACTCGCCGCTACAATACAGAACCACAAACCGGTTAATGCCCTATCCTCCAGCCCGAAGTAGATAATGATATTGGCCCATTTATCAGGCGAACCGGCTTAAAAGTTTCGCTCCGATAGATTTTTGGAACTGCCGGCAATAATTATGTGTGTTTGGACTTTATTGAAAATAGGCCTGTGGACCAGTTTAATAGTCCCCACGAAAAACCAATGCTTGGCGATCTATCCATATGCCCACTGGAAATCTTTGTTTACATCGCCATGATTAATCTGGTGTTGAAGCGGCTTAACTAAACAGATGATTGAAACACTCTCTTTAGCCAGACAATGCCGCTATAACGACTGATGAAATGAAGGGAGATAAAATCTTGTAAATAATGCGCGGGTACGGACGAGTAAGCCATCTATTGTTATTGTGCCAATCAACTACCCCCCGAATTCGACCTGAGCCAAAGCTGAACCGGCAATACCGACCGCAGCTTTGCATAATTACCGGCTCAAGGACTTTTTTATTATAAGGTCTCTTCTTTTTGTTGCTTATTTTTTATAAGAAGTAATTTTCTTGATATAGCGTCGGTCTTCCTGTTGATGGCAGTCAACTTACTAGCTATTCTTCCAAGAACCAGATCAAGGTTATTCTGAGTAGAATCAATGTGCTCAGTCTTAGCTCTAAGTGCTTTAATCTCACCATCGACATGAGATTTTTCAGCAATTTGCTGATCCAGAATGCTTTCCGTCTTAATGGATAGCTTCGTTAGTTCACTTTGAAGCACATCAACCTTATTATCAACCACTTGAAGGCTGTTTTTGGACGCGCAACCATAAATCAATGTTAAGCAAAGTATTAGTGCGATTTTAAAAATTGGCATATTGTAAAGTCTTTTTATTAAGTTAAATTAAGCGGTGTATTTAAAAACATTTTCTCACGGCTTCGTCGGCCCGCTAAAGAAAACAACAGCTTATATGACGTAACACACCACCCTCTGAAAAACGCACGTATAAGTCATATTTTTTAATAGTAATATCAAAAAACGAAAAAATCAATGCTTAGCATCTTAAAAAACAGACACCTAGATAGTGCAAATCAGGATGCGGCGCCAAAATAAAATACTGCTCATGAAGCAACCGGTTAAATTTGCCCCCACCTAAATTAAAGTGAGTTGCGCAACCGGCGCGACACCAACCTTTTAATAACTACTTAAATTTATCGCCTTTAACAGGCAACTGTTTAGCATCATTTTTAGATTTATCTATAGCTCTATCTTTGGACTTGCCTAATCCAAATTTAACAGCACCGGCGAGAAGTTTTTCGCGATAGTCGAACGGCAGGTTTATACGTTCTAATTCTCTATCGATACGAGGACTCATCATTTCCGGGGGCAAAATTTGCATTAAGCCAGTGAAAGCAGAGAGCTTGACATCCCAATGTCCAGCGCAGGAATCGAGCAGCTGTTCTAAAATACGCGCGGCGGCTTCATTCTTTACGGCCATTAGATCTTTAGCGGCGGCAAGGAAAGTGTCCGAAAGAAGACACTGATCCATATATGATTGATACTTCGTTACGAAAGCCTCCGGATTTTTCGGATCATAGAGTTTTTTTACGCGCGCCAACTCAATATCCCTTTTAGCCGTAGAAATAAGGCCTCTCCACTGCCGAGCCTGCATCTCCTCCAAGTGATCAGCCTCTTCCTGCGCGGAATCCAATTTATTTGCCTTAAACAAAGCTTCCACCAGAAGGACGCGGTTTTCTTCAGGTCTTATCCCCTTTTCAATAAGCCAGCTGAAAAGAGTTATGGCCTGATCATAATTCCCCATGCGTAAAAAACAGTGAGCAAGCCCTCGCAATGCCTCTTGCTCTACTCCGGGAAGCTTTTGTACGCTTTCGAATAATTCGCAAGCATCGACAATTGAGCCATGATGGAGAGCTTCCCAGGCGCGCTGAATAAGCACGCTACTTTCTCCAGGCTGTTCCTTGTCCATTGCGTCTCTTAGCCGGATTAACCGCGAAATCTCAATTTCTGCGGGAAACAGCTCACCCATGCGCCTTTCCACTTTCGGCAACGCCTCTTGCCTCGATTGCAGCAGATATGGCTGATAGTGCCGCTGAGTCTGGCTCGCGGATTCCGGCAACTCAGGACTGATAACTTTAACAAGCTCTTCCGTGTCCGTGTGTACATCGAGCATGCTTACAGCCCAAAATCCAACTGAATTCAGGGAGGGAATGTGAGCTTCCAGCTCATCGCTTCGAAGAGACTTGCCGATTCGTATGACATAATTGCCCCCATCTTTGACGATACGCGTTCTTAAGGAAAGCAGCCGAGCAACATAACGAGCTGTTTTTTCCAGCGTTGCTAAGTCGCCTTCCTGTTCGATTTGTAAAGTGTAGAAAGAGCCGGACTCTTTCGCCACGGCTTGCGTGGAAGCCAAGCCGGACTCCGGCTGAGCCGCGACGGAAGCAGTTGTCCAACTTAACAGTATCAACACCGCGATTAGCACACCTGCGCGCACATTCCGTCCTAAAGTCAATTACTTACTGGCAAGCAGATAGAGGGCATGAGAGTAATAATCGTTTGCCTCGTTCCGCAAGCGTTGCTTTGCGTCTTCATAAAGACGAGCCGCTAAACTGCCATCACCAAGCTGCTCTGCTGCGCAAGCAAAAACCGCATAGAATCCGGCGGAAGCCGTTTCATTGGCAATATCTTCTTTTGTTAAATCGAACCATACCGGGATACGCCCATGTTTTTGATAATAATCAAGAACGTTTTTAACTCCGTCAGGCTGTGGAAGCTTTGCCCATGCTGAATATAAAAGCACTCGGATGGCCTCGTAGCCAAAACGGGTGCTTTTGGCCGAGTAAATCTTGATGTTACCGCTGGGTTCAGCCAGCGCCCAATCCGCCGGCAAGCTTACTGAATTTCGGCCGGCCTCAACCAGTAAATACTGGGCGTCCTTGTAGATTTTTTCCCAAAACTGCCCTTCATCGACTTTAGCGAAAGCTTGATAAGCGGAAAGTATCTGGTAAGCCGGATTCAGAACCAATCCTTTAGCATCGGAAAATCCGTAATAACCGGAAAGCAAAAATGTACGATCATTGAGCTTGACTGCCAAATGCGTGCGCAGGCTTTTGATAATGACACTCGCATGCTTTATATAAGTCTTTTCATTCCATTTTTGTCCGGCCTGGATCAACGCATAGGCAATTAAAACATCCCCATCCGTAGCGTTGTTATAGTCGATAACGGTCCATTCTTCATTAGGCCTTTTCCCCCAACCCCAGGCACTAAGCGAATCACGCCTTACTTGCAAATTATTAGCAGTCCATTGGCGCAACTTGTCAAATAGCGGCCTGTCCTCGAATTTTACAGCCAATAACATTCCATAACCTTGACCTTCGGAATGACTCATGTCGTTTTGGAACGAATCGATGACGCGTCCGTCGCCACTGATAAAATGCTCTTTGAAATATTTCCACTCGCCGCCTTCAGTCGATGCGGCAGGCGCAGCAAAGAGTAATGAGCTGAACGTGAACAAGCAAAAGAACAATATAATAAATCGATAAATCCCGTTATTTGCAAACGCAGATACAACGGGAATATAGTGCATGAACTTACTCGCTCTCATTGGGACTTAACCTCTGTTTTCTTCGATGCCTCAGGATGAAGTAAGTGATGACGGCGATAGTTAATATCATGGCGCTAATTAAAAGCCAGTATAGCCACGGATAAGACGACAAATAGTAACTTACCGCTGAAATGTTGCCTCCCTTACCGGTAACGAAACTGGTGCCTGCATTCAGTGCTGTAATTTTGAAATCGGCACCATTCCCGAATTTTACTTGATTGAATTTATTTATCACATACTCCACAAACACGAGGTCGCCTTTGACAACAGCCTGCACGGTAGGATCAAGCAGCGCATTTCCTAGACGCTCAACCCCCTCGTCGGTGGTCGCGGTAAACAAAGTTACCGCGTGCCCTTCCTCAAAGGGCGATGCGAACTGCATGATAATGCCTTTTTCGCTATTCATGCCGCTGGCTTGCTGGCTCCATGACATGCCTTTATGGATGTCCCAATTTTGATACACAGGATAAGGCACTTTATTTATATCGCCCAGTTGGAGAGGCGCTTTTGCATAATATTCGGACGGAATCGTATCTGCCCGGCCGACCAGAATGATCTCTTTGTCCCATTTTTCTTGAATATCGGTGCTCACCCTGATGCCGAACAATGGATAACCGTTTTTCTGGGTCATCATACCGATAAGATTGAGAGCAGCGTTTGCAGAAGCCGAGTTCGCTTCGCTTAGGATGAGCAAAGTATCGAAGCCGTCCGGCCAACGGGTGTATGGAAAACCGTTGAGAAATAATAAATCGAGCCTGGGCAGTTCGATACGATGGGGCATCGGCGGAAACTCCAGAAACGATGTATCGAAGAGAGATGCCTGCAAATTCCCGGTCTGTAAAAAATGGCAGTGCTCTGCAAACAGCGGCGTCATTTTGGGCCTGAACGAGAGAACATTGGTGCCGCCTTTGAACAAGAACGTGGGGAGAGATAACAGGTAATTAGAAATAAGCCCTCCGTTTGGATTATCCAAGCGGGCCGTAGCAACGAACACACCATTAAGAAGTATATTTATTGCCGAATCCGACTTCATCCCCGCTCCGAACGAAAAGTCCAGTGAAAGCGTAGCTTGCTGGTTCTGTTTAATCAAAAAGTCCGGCGGCAAGCGGAAAGTGATGTCTTCCGGAGCAGGATCCAATCCGGCAAAAGTACGATTTTTAAAGTTCATCTTTTTGAACGGATACTTTTCGCCTGCCGTTACCATCTGCTTGCCTTCGTAGAGATCAATTTCCGGCAGAGCAAATTCGTTTACTTTCATTTCATCAGTATCAGGGAAAGGAATGGTCAAGATACTCATTGTTTCCGCCGCCAACTTGATTTCGTCGGCATTACGCCCGGTAACCACCAATAACACATGGCGCGAATCAAGAGTTAACTCCCCTTTTTCAGATTTAATGGGAAGATGTACAAGCTTTAACGTAGGTCCCTCTACTGTCATGCTTACCCCGAGGTCCTTCAAAAAGCCCTCCACGAAGCCTTTTTCACCGACTAAGATATTGTCCATTCCTTCAGTAACCTGATTCGATAGAGTAAACACCGTTTTGCGATAGTCAAAGCGCAACGCAGCGCCTGAGGCAACAATGCTCGCCGGAGTCAGTGTGCCTTCATCCTTAATATTCTCGGTAATCAGGTGTAGATGGGCCTCATTCATGATCTTAGGATCAAAAATCAGTTCGGACAGTTCCGACAATCTGAGCGGGACAGTATCCCATTCGTACTCAAAACTAAGCGACGCCTCATCCAGCTTCAACCGGGTCCATAATTCGGATGCGCAAGGCTGCTCACAACCCTGCGTATAATGCTGGGTTGCACTGAAATTCAGCGTGTTATAACCTGGAGGCAGCAGGGTAACCGGAAGCTCAACCTCCGCGAAGCCGTTGGGAGCTAGAGGGTCGAGCTTAAGTTGAGCCAGAGGGGTATTATTTAAAGAAACAGTCAGTTGTGAGTTTTGTTTGAGCAGCGACGAAGAATTAGTGTAATCGAAGCGCAACACTGCTTTTTTGATTTGCCAGCGCTTGGGTATGGCTATCTGCATTTGATACTCAGAGGCATTGCAGTGCAAATCAACCGCCTTGATTCCGGGAGCAACTTTGTAAAGTGGCAGGTTTAACGTCTCAGCATATACCGGAAAGCTAAATAAAATGGATGCCAGAGCGGCAAGAACCAAGAATTTGATTTTTATTAAATTATACACTTCGACGCCTACCCATCGGCTAATTTATCAGCTCACACTACTGTTAAAAAAAACAACGATTACTTCACATATTGCATAAATTCTTTAAGCTTATTTTAAGGTTAATGTAAGCATTTTACCAATACAACATAAAACCAATAAACGATTGTCTTCGAATTCAATCATAGGCCGCTTTTATTCGTTGAATTACAATAACAAGCAACATCTTAAATAACGGGAAAATCACAACATGATACAAAAAAGAACAGCCCACCAAATAGCCGATGTGTTAATTGAGGCTTTACCCTATATCCAGCGTTTTAAAGGCAAAACCATTGTCGTTAAATTCGGCGGCAACGCAATGGTCGATAATGAGCTCAAACACAGCTTCGCACGAGACATCGTCTTAATGAAACTGGTTGGGTTAAACCCGATTGTAGTGCACGGCGGCGGCCCTCAGATCGGTCAGTTGCTGGAAAAATTGGGTAAAACCACGGGCTTTATTGACGGCATGCGCATCACCGACAGCGAAACCATGGACGTGGTTGAAATGGTGCTGGGCGGGCTGGTAAACAAGGAAATCGTTAACCTGATTAACATGCACGGCGGTAAAGCGGTCGGTTTGACCGGCAAGGACGGAAATTTTATTCGCGCCAAAAAACTGCATCTGTCGCCTCGCGACAGCCTCCCCTCCGAGATCATCGACCTGGGCCATGTCGGTGAAGTGAGCTCGATAGATCCGGCCGTTCTCAATATGCTTGGAAGCAGCGATTTTATTCCTGTTATTGCGCCAATCGGCGTCGGCGAAGACGGGCATTCATACAACATCAATGCCGACCTGGTTGCCGGGAAAGTTGCCGAACAGCTAAAAGCCGAGAAACTGATTTTACTGACCAATATACCCGGCATTCTGGATAAGCAGGGAGCGCTACTGACTGGCTTATCAATCAAAAAAACCGAGGAACTGATCGCCAACGGCACTATTTCGGGCGGCATGATTCCAAAGACTCAGTGCGCCACCGACGCAATAAAAGGCGGCGTCACCAGCGTACATATCATTGACGGCCGCGTCGATCACGCGGTGCTGCTGGAATTGTTTACCGACCAGGGGGTTGGAACTTTATTGATCAATGAATAGATCATTGAAGATTTTTATCAGCTAAATTAAAAGAAAATACGGATGCCACGAATTTTTACGGATTAACACGGGTAAGAAATTAAACCCGTAAGAATCCGGGCTAATCCGCCGCATCCGTGTCTTCCTGGTTCCTTCCTTAAGATCATTAGCAGCAATCGGTACGGGTAGAGGGCCAACATTCATTAGGTTTGGATTTTTCTTGCTTTTCAATCCATTCCAGCCAGCCCGTAAACAGATGAAAATATGTTTTGCCATGCCTAAATCAAGTACGTTATTGTCCGCTTCAGACTTCTCATTACAACACTAAACAATTAATTGGCGTATTGTCCGCGCCAAACGAGGAGTCTATATCATCCCTTACACTTTAAATAATGTGATTGGAGGTATTTATGTTCGCGTTTCTGGCACATCTTGTTTTGACAGCAGGTTTATTGCTGCTGATGGCCCATCTCGTCCGCGGCGTTCAAGTGGAAGGATGGGGAGCCGCACTGATCGGCGCAATTGTCCTCGGTTTAGTGAATGCAATTGTGCGGCCGCTGATGGTTATACTCACATTGCCGTTTACGATTTTCAGCTTTGGACTCTTTCTGCTGGTCATCAACGCGCTGATGCTATGGTTAGTGGCCGCACTGGTTCCGGGCATCCGCATTCAAGGTTTTATCTCGGCACTGGTAGGAAGCCTAGTATTGACATTACTTAATCTTGTCGTCGAACTAATCACATAGCATCATTGATCGGGCGGCATTTTTCGTTGCCCGATCTTCCGGCTCCCAACGATACAAACCTATCCTTCGATTCATCCAATAATGCCGCAGTCAAGCCAACGTTTCCGGAACTCATCCGCAAGCAGCGGAGGCGATAGATAATATCCTTGAATCTCATGGCAGCCGTAAGACTGCAACAACCTTAATTGAGGCTCGGTCTCGACGCCTTCTGCGACTACTTTCATATTTAAAACCTGCCCCAAAGATACGATAGTTTTGATAAACGCCGCTTCTTTCGAATCGGGATCATCGCTATAAGCCACAATAAAAGATCGGTCGATTTTAAGCGTCTGGATAGGCAGTTTTTGCAAATAAGACAACGATGAATAACCGGTACCGAAGTCGTCCATAGCGATGCGAATACCGCGCGCCCGGATTTGCTGCAAACGTTCGCTCGCCTTATCGATGTCATGCATGACCAGCCCTTCGGTGACTTCCAGCTCAATGGCTTCCGGATCGGCACGGGTTTCAGCCAAAATATCGTCAAGAATAGCAATAAAATCCTCGGACAGAAGTTGCAAAGGCGACAAATTAATGGCAATTCGAAATCCCGGCCGCTGCTCAGCCCATTCCCTGGCTTGTAAAAAAGCTGTTTTCAATATCCATTTTCCTAAGGGAATGATTAACGCCGTTTCCTCGGCGATCGCGATAAAGCGGTCCGGCGGAATCATTCCAAAACCGGGACGTATCCAGCGGATCAACGCCTCCGCTCCAGTCACGCGACTTAAAGTATTATCGGCTTTGGGTTGATAATAAAGTTGGAACTCCTCCCTTTCTATCGCTAAGCGCAATGCATTTTCCAGCGATAGCCTCTGGTGCGCGGCCTCGTTCATACCCGCTTCGAAATATTGAAATATCCCCCGACCTTTTGCTTTTGCCGCATACATAGCGGTATCGGCATGCTTGGTAAGCGTATCGAAATCGTCGCCGTCATCGGGAAAAATAGCGATGCCGATACTGACGCCGACAAAAACCGTATGCTCATTGATCTGCACCGGCTCGGTCATTGCATTGACCAGCTTCCTGGCTAGTTCGGTGACATCGGTGATGCCGCTTAGGCCGGGCAGAATAATAGTAAATTCGTCTCCGCCCATACGAGCGACAGTGTCCGATTTGCGCAGACAACTTTGAATGCGTGCTGCAACGATCTGTAATAAGCTGTCGCCAGCCCAATGCCCCAGCGTATCGTTAACGTTTTTAAAGCGATCCAAGTCAAGAAAAAACAACGCCAGCCGGGTATTATTGCGTTGCGCCAAGCTGATTTCATGTTCAAACCTATCCTTGAACAGAAAGCGGTTGGGAATACTGGTCAGCACATCGTAGTACGCCAGCTGTTTGAGTTCCTGTTCGGTCTGTTTCTGGTGGCTGATATCCGTGGAAATCGCCACATAATGAGTCAACTGGCCCGATTTATCCGTCACCGCATTGATGCTAAGCAGCATAGGGCAGAATTCACCGTTCTTCCGGCGGTCCCAAATTTCTCCTTTCCACTCTCCTTTAGTCAATAAGGATTGCCACAATCTTCTATAAAATACCTGATCGTGCAATTTTGACTTTAACATCCGAGGATTTTGGCCCAGCACTTCAGAGCGCGCATAGCCGGTCATTACGCAGAATGCGGTATTGACTTCCAATATAGTTCCCTGCGGATCGGTAATGAAAATTGCCTCGCTACTATTATCGAAAACTTTGGCGCTCAGGCGCAGCCGGATTTCCCTATTTTTGAATTCAGTAATGTTCAAGGCGGTCACGACCGCGCCTTCAAGCTTGCCCTGCTCCGAATGCAACAAACTGCTTTTAAGCCAATAGATCGCTTTGGAAGCGTCCCGATTTTTGCCTAAAAGCTGATGTTCGCCCGCGTAGTAGCCGCTAAGGCGAACCGTTTCGAATAATGCGGACTGCACATGCCAAGGCAAAGCCGGCAGCCGCCCGGCAAGCGCCTGCCGCTCGTCCGGAGACAGCAAGCTGTCGATACCGATACCCAATAACTCGGCTTCGTTAAATCCAAGTTCGCGCTCCACAGCCGTATTCAACCTGCGGATTTGGCCGTCGCTGCCAATGACGAACAGGAGATCGTCAATGGTATCCATGATGCGATCGACAAAGCGGCTGAGACCTTGCTGCTGGTTGGCCCTATCCCGGAGTTTTGCTTTTTGCTGTTCGGATTCACTAAGCATCGCATCCATGCTTTCAGTAATGACATGGATCTGTCTTTGCTGTTTCAGATTGGCCAGCCGTAGTTTATCGATCTCTTCCCGCAGTTGCAGTATGGTTTCGGAGCCCTCGCCGGCAATCGTATTGTCGTCGATAGACAGCAGAAATTGACCGTCGTGTTGGCGGACCTTAAATTTTGAAGCGCTCAAATCGGTATGTTGCCCGTGTGCGGGACAAACAAGCGTATTTTCATTAATAAGCTCGCAATGCGTCAGCTCGTAGCCTTCATGAGGGCATCGTGCGGGCACTGCCTGAAACCGGCCCCGGATATTAAAAATCAGAATATCGACGGCAGGATGCTCAGCCGATAATCGAAAACTGCCTTTCCAGCGCGGAGGGTCAACGGCATCGAGAAATACCAACGATTCGACGATGACGTTGGAAAAATGTTGATCCTGACGGTTCATGCCGACACAAGACCTCTTATTAATTGAACGGTTTTGGCTACGGCCTGCGCGGTTTTATCCGATAAGCCGGGAGAAAACGGAGTGACGGCGGCTATTTCAACACCGACAATCAAAATATCCGGCAACGGATTCCTGATTGCATTAAGAGCTTCCAATAAATAAGGAATGCCCTGGCCGTGACCGGTGGGCTGTTGAAGTCTGTCGGCCAAATCTTCCGGCCGCAGCAGGCAGACCTCCCCGACATTGCCGAAATTGACCAACGCATCGACCAGGATCGCCCGGCTGCAATCGTCAAAAAACCGGAGCGCATTCAGTCCGGAAATACCGGCGTTGAATACCTTAACATCCTCAGGCCAAATCAACCGGCAAAGCTGGGCATAAACGTAACTACCAAAACCGTCATCGCCATGTAATTCATTACCAAAACAAACGATATGGCGCGAGCTGCAACTTAAGGCCATAACGTGATGCGTTTGCCCGTGTCGAGTACGTGCACGGTACACACCAGGCAGGGATCGTGGGAGCGGATAATATGGCCGATTTCCACCGGATCGTCGGGATTGTCGACAGTTAAGCCCAGCAAACTGCTTTCCCAATGACCGTGCCGGCCTTCGCTGTCTTTCGGCGACGCGTTCCAGGCCGTGGGCGTAACAACTTGATAGCGGCTAACTACGCCGTCAGTAACTTGCAGCCAATGCCCCAGCGCTCCGCGCGCCGCCGTGACCAGTCCAAAGCCTTCGCCGTCGGGGATGTCTTGCCGATCGGGAGGAATCATATGCGGATCGTTAGGACGTGCGGCCAGCTCATGCAAGGTTTCGCGCATTTGCCGCAGCAGCCTGGCGGTGCGGCGTAAGCGGGCGAATTGACGCAGCCAGGCATTGCCGCCTTCCGCTTGGTATAACGAGCAGATCAGTGCTTCGCCGTCGATTAATGCATCGGCCAAAGGACCGGTTTGCACGACTTTATCCTGGTAGCGCGGCGCTTTGCACCAGGTATAGCGGTCGGAATGGGGTTGATAATCCGGGATGGTTTGCCCTTTAAACGGATGGCGGCCGCCCTGATAAGGTTGAAACCAGGAATAGCGCACATGTTCAGTAATCCCGGCTTGCTCGAAAGCCTCAATGCCGCCGGTATCGCCGTTCAGGAAACCGGACCTGAACAAGCGCTTGCGTTGCGAAGGCAAAGCCCCCGCATCGGCCGGGTCGTCGTAAGAACCGTAACTGAGCATATGCGGCGTGCCAAAACCGACATTGTGCAAGCCGATGGCCCGGCTCATCGTTGTCAGCAGACCAACGGTACTGTCCGGATGAGCGTCCAGCCAATTGAAGAATTCTTCGGCCGATGCCAAAGCCAGCCAAGCATCCAGATCGATGCCGATAACGCGCTGCTCGAACCAGCGCGTCAGTTTGTTCAGGATCGACAAGCAGTCGATAATATGGCGGTTGTCGGCTGGCGTCGTCACCCCGCCCGGCAGCATATAAGACGAGTGCGGCCATTGTCCGCCGAACAGCGCGACAATTTCGACGGTATGGCGCGAATGTTCAAGCGCATCGCGATAAATCGAACCTTGGAACGGCAGAAAAGCCGAACGCGCTTGTTGATAAAACGCCCGCCCGGCATATTTAGGATGGCAAAAGTCGGCGGTAAAAAACAAAAAAGATTGCCGCAAATCGCTTTGCACCGTTTCGGCCATCAAACAAAGGTTGCGAATGCGAATGGCCGCCGGCGGCACCGGGATGCCGCCAAGCTGTTCCAGCGCCAGCACCGCCGCGTTCAATTGCGCGGTACCGCAGATGCCGCAAATACGCGGCGTAATGACCAGCGAATCTTTCGGTTTGCGGCCGATCATGATTTGCTCGAAGCCTCTATACATCGAGCCGATACAACGGGCGTCTACGACTTTGCCGTTTTCGATTTCCAACTGGAAATCGAGATCGCCTTCAACCCGGTTAAGGTCGATTTGGATAATTCTTTTGGACATGCTTAAGTATCCATAGTCTTGTTCAACACCCGCTCGGGCGCCGCTTCATGGGCCAGGCTCTTATAAGCCATGTAATTGGCCCGTTCCACGCCCAGCGGCAAATGTAGCGGAATAGTACCGATTTTTTCGGTACGGAACAGATCCCGGGTCAGTGGAAATTCCGGCGACGTGCAGCCGAAACACGGCACGCCGGCCCGCGTCTTGCTGCTGCGATTGTTCCAAAGCTCGGTATTGCAAGTCGCCATTGTAACCGGCCCTTGGCAGCCCAGATTAAAAAACATGCAGGCCTTGCCGCCGAACGCCGTGTCTTCTACATCGTACTCATGATATTCATTGCGAGTACAACCCTGATGCACCGTACTATTAAAAAAGGTCTTGGGACGATTGACGTGATCGAGTTCCACCGGAAGCCCGGAAGCCAGCATAGCCAATGTTTTAGTCATCGTATTGGGATGAGCGGGACAGCCGGAGATATTGATAACCGGCACGCCTTTACGCGAACGCCACTCGATCGGCAACAACCCGCCGGGGGAATCTTTATCGAACTGCAAACCGAGACAATCGGTTGGGTTAGGCGGAGCGGCATGAACCCCGCCGTAAGATGCGCAAGTGCCAAGAGCGACCACGTATTCAGCCTTTTCAACCAATTGCCGGATCAGGCTCATTTTGGAACTTCCGCGATACGGATCGTACATGCCGGAGCCATGCGGCCCGGTGATAATACTGCCCTCGACGCATAAAATGTCGAGGACTTGCCGACCAGCGATGATCGCGTCAACCACGGCATCCAGCCGCCTGGCGGGCTCTATCGAAAGAGAAGGTTGCCAAAGCATCTCGATACCGTAGTCATTGACGAGCTCTTCCAGAGACGGACTATCCGCACACAGAATCGACATGGTATCGCCACCGCAGGAGCCGGTTTGTAGCCAAAGTAACGTCGTCATAGAAGTCCCTAAATACATATTCTATAAAATACCACGATAAATCAGTGGCTTTCACCTCATCGAAGCATAGCGGCAAGGGTTGTATGTTTTACTCTATCTGTTGAGTTGCCGTCAATTCGCCGTTGAACTTTGTAAGCTTAACGCACCCTATTACTCGGTATTCTATCGCTCCGCGCTTATCGTTATCTTAGCAAGCGCGAAAGGCCCTCGCTTAGGGCATGTCTTGGGAGCCTTCTTCGGGAGCTACGCATGCAAATCGACTATCCTGCCGATTTGTCCCGCGCTCCTCGCTTTTGCCGAAGATCGGCAAAAGGGGGTCCTGCCCACCCTGACGGGCTATTATCGACAAAAGCTACGGTGCCGCAACATGGAAGGATGATTAGTTATTTGAATAGGCTTGCGAAAGTCCTATAAATATTGAAAATAGCAGTTTTCGATTACTCCATAATCGTATAAATCAGGTATTACAACCGATGACTAAAAGACTAGACTTCCGGCTCCTGTTTGAATCCGCCCCCGACTTTTATTTAGTCTTGAGCCCGTCGTTTGCAATTGTTGCAGTAAGCGACGCTTACGCGAAAGCCACCTTGACCTTACGCGAGGACATCTTAGACAAAATAATTTTCGAGGTATTTCCCGATAATCCGAGCGATCCGGGCGCTGAAGGGGTACATAATTTATGCGCATCACTTCAGCGTGTAGTGCAAACGCTTAAACCCGACTCGATGCCGATACAGAAATACGACATTCCCAGACCGGCGCATTTGGGCGGTGGTTTCGAAGAGCGGTATTGGAGTCCTTTAAATTGCCCGGTCTTGGGCGCGGACGGCAAACTGCTCTACATTATTCACCGCGTTGAAGATGTTACCGAATTCGTTCGCATCAAACAGCAAGGCGTCGAACAAGACAAACTCAACGACAGCTTACAAAAACATGCCCTGAAAATGGAGGTAGAGCTGTTTGCCCGCGCTCAACAAGTGGCGGCTACTAGCGCCGAACTGAAAACGGCCAATGAAGAACTGGCTAGGCTTTATGCTAAATCCTTGGAACTCGATACGCTAAAAAGCAATTTTTTTGCCACTATCAGCCATGAGTTACGCACGCCGTTGACGTTGATTCTAAATCCGATATTGAAGTATTTAGCGGAAAACGGTCTTGACCCCGTGAGGCGGCAAGAGCTCGAAATGATTGAGCGTAATGCCCGCATGCTGTACCGCCATGTCTGCGACTTACTGGACGTCGCCAAGATAGAGGCCCAGCAAATGTCGCTATTTCTGCAAGCTGCCGATCTTGCTTATTGGGTACGCACCGTATGCTCCAACTTTGAATCGTCTGCGCATAATCGAGCCATCAGCTTGACGATCTCTACTCCTGACACGCTATACACACAAATTGATATTGAAAAAGTACAGCGTATTCTGCTGAACCTGCTATCCAATGCCATCAAATTTACCCCGGACGGCGGTGCAATCAACGTTGAATTACGCGTGGAGAACGAGCAAGCGGTCATTCGGGTTCAAGACACCGGCCCCGGCATACCGGAGTCGATGCGGGAAGCCATTTTCGAACGATTCAGGCAAATCGACGGTGGCGCGTCAAGACGATTTAGCGGCACCGGTTTAGGCCTGGCGATCATTAATGATTTTGTAAAACTGCATCAAGGTCAAGTCACGGTAACCAATGCCTCGGCCGACGGAGGCGCATTATTCACTATCTATCTGCCATTACTGGCAATCGATAAGTCGGCAACATTAATTGATACCGAAACAACCAATAGGCTTGATCCGCTGCTGCAACAGCAAGCATTAGATGAACTATGGGCTTCGCCTGCCATAGCGATCGAAACATCGGCAGGGCTTGATTCTCAGTTAATTTTGATTGTTGAAGACAATGTCGATATGGCGGCTTATCTAACCAACCTCCTAAAGAAAAATTACCGGGCTGCAATCGCCAAGACTGGGCACGAAGGTTTGGAAAAAGCTTTAGCGCTCCGGCCCGATTTGATAGTTAGCGATGTGATGATGCCTGGGATGAGTGGCGATGAAATGGTCAAGTCGTTAAGGAACAGCCCCGATTTACTGGACATACCCATCGTCATGCTGACAGCGAAAGACGACGACGCACTTCGCCTGAAACTACTGAAAGTGGGCGTACAAAACTACTTCGTCAAACCGTTCAATGCGAACGATCTGTTGGCACGCATCGGCAACCTACTAAAGGAACGTCAACGCTTTAGTCAAAAGTACCAAGATAGCGAAACCCGCTTTCAAGCGACTTTCGAGCAAGCCCCGGTCGGCATCGCGATGGTCGCGCCCGATGGACGCTGGCTTCGAGTCAACCGCCAGTTATGCACTATGCTGGGTTATAGCCACGACGAGTTATTACAAAAAACTTTCCAGAATATTACTTATCCGGAAGATTTGGCCGCTGATCTATCCCTTGTGCAGCAAACGCTGGCAGGAACGTTGCTGAATTACGATCTTGAAAAACGCTTTATTTGCAAAGACGGCTCGCCGATTTGGATTAACCTTACGGTATCGCTGATCAGAAAACCGGATAACTCGCCCGATTATTTCATCTCAATCATCGAAAATATTACTCAACGTAAGCAAGCTGAGCGAGAATTACAGCTGGCTGCGACAGTTTATCGGGCCATCGGCGAAGCCATTATGGTCTGCGACGAAAACAAGATCATTGTTGCCACCAATCCGGCGTTCACTGAATTGACAGGCTATAGCGAGCAAGAAGCTATTGGAAAAAAATCCAATCTGCTTAAATCGGGCCATCACAATCAGCAGTTTTATCGGCATATGTGGGAAATTATCCATAAAACCGGCCATTGGCAAGGAGAGATATGGAACCGGCGCAAAAATGGCGAAATCTATCTGGAATGGCTAACGATAAGCGCGGTCTATGACAGCCAAGGGAAAATACAACAGTATGTCTCGATGTTTTCCGATATAACCGAGCAAAAACAAGCCGAACAAACGATCTGGCAACAAGCCAACTTTGATCCACTAACCGGATTGCCTAATCGCAATATGTTTCATGAGCGCCTGCGCCAGGAAATCAAGCGCGCCGAAAGAAACGAGACACTGTTTGCGCTGATGTTTCTTGATCTGGACTTTTTTAAAGAGGTTAACGATACCTTAGGACATGACAACGGGGATTTGTTGCTGCAAGAGACGGCACTGCGGTTGAAAGAATGCGTTCGAGAAATGGACACCATTTCCCGCTTAGGTGGCGACGAATTTACCATTATTGCGGTTAATTTGGATCGCAATACAGTCATTGTTGAGAATATGGCGCAGCGAATTGTAAAGCGATTGGCCGAGCCTTTTACGCTAGGTAAAGAAATTGTCCATATCTCTACCAGCGTCGGTATTTCGATTTATCCCAACGATACCCGGAATGAAATCGAATTGATCAAGAACGCGGATCAGGCTATGTACGCAGCTAAACACGAAGGCCGTAATCGCCATCATTATTTCACGTCCGAGTTACAGCAAGCGGCAACAACACGCTTACATTTGATTAGCGATTTGCATAAAGCCGTAGAGGAGCATCAGTTCGCGCTTTATTACCAGCCAATCGTCGATTTGAGGAATAACGAAATTTACAAAGCGGAAGCGCTTATTCGCTGGCAACATCCTGAGCGCGGCTTAGTAAATCCAGTCGAATTTATTCCATTAACCGAAGAGACCGGGTTAATCAACTCGATTGGCGATTGGTTATTTCGAACGGTCGTCCAACAATTACGCGAGTGGCGGCAAACAATCCATCCCGATTTTCAAATCAGCATCAATAAATCGCCAGTCCAATTCCGCAATGAGATTAACGACTGCAATTCATTATGGGTAGATGAATTACGGAATGCCAACCTTTCAGGCCAAAGCATTGTTATCGAAATAACCGAAGGATTATTAATGGATTCGAATCAAAATATCGCGAATAAACTGCTGGATTTCCGCGATGCCGGCATTCAAGTCGCCATTGATGATTTTGGCACCGGCTACTCGTCACTGGCTTATCTTAAAAAATTCGATATCGATTATTTAAAGATCGATCAATCGTTTACCAGAGGCTTGGCTGACAATTCGAACGACTTCGTGCTCTGCGAAGCTATTATTACAATGGCCCATAAGCTCGGGTTAAAAGTCATTGCCGAAGGCGTTGAAACAAAAGAACAATACCAACTTTTAGTAAAAATGGGATGCGACTATGGGCAAGGGTATTGGTTTTCGAAACCCTTACCGGTCTTTGAATTTGAAAGTCTATTGGAAAACAAAAAGGTTGGTTCTTTTTAGAAGAATCGTCGCCCGGCAAGTAATGCAGCAAGGCTTTGTACCGTAGCTCCGATTACGCTTTGCTAATCGGAGCTACGCTACGGTACAACTGCCCTATTCCGCCAACAATGCAGCAATAGCCGACTTAGCATTACACTGTGCTATTGCTTCCGCTAGCTGCGATTCATTCAATTTATGTTTGATAGCTTCCGTATCGTTGAACTCAAACGCTTGATAATCTTTTTTGGCAAAGGTCACGATTTGGCATTTTTTAAATGGCTGATTTTCAAACGGCATTTTTGTAGCATTCAGATTTAACGGCGCAGTTCCTTCCAAACCGGGCGCATAAATCAAAAATTCGCCTTTCACCGCAAGCACGGCACGATATTGATTTGCAGTGGTCAAATATAAATAGCCTGCTTCAACCTCTTTTTCTTTTAATTTCATCTTTTTAAATTCCTTGGTTTATTTCACTTTTTGTCCTGAGCCGGCGCTTAATTCGGTCTTCTTATCGACTTGCTTTTTGAACGATTTCTACATTGTTTATTGGTGAACTTTATCTTTCCGGTAAGATGTTTTTAAATCGCACTTCAATATTAGTAACTGATGTTACGCAGTTAGTCGCATTAATTAATGTGTCGCTAGCGCGACGGCAGCAAGGGCGGACGTTTCCGGCAACCGGAACTGGCGTTATGCGGAGAACAGTCCGATAGACAGACCTTCCAGGTTTTACGACTGCCATGGATGGCGGAAGTGTTGGAGCTGCCGGGAGCAGCTCCAGTAAAAACCTGGAAGGTCTAACCGGCAGCAAGCGGCCAATCCACGGCTGATATTTTTCGTGCCTTTCGTGGACGGTGCGTAACATCAGTTAGTAATAACGCCTGGGTAAATTTTACCATTTAGACACTCCGGCAAATATACAATCCATAGTCATGTTGCTGTTCCCCGACGCTGGTTTTAGCGTTAATTTATTCCGCGTATCCACGGATACAGGTCAGCAAGTACGCTTTGCTGTCAATCAGCGCCGCCTTGTAACGGCCCTCCCAAAGCGTACCGGTGCGCTGGTAACAGTAATTAAAATATTGCACATAATACCGTCCCAGCATTTGCAGGGTTTTGCTCAAACCGATTTCAGTGAAAGGCGTTATCAGCAAATGAACATGATTGGTCATCAGCACATAAGCATGGACCTGACAATCATGCTTTTTGCAGGCTGCCTGAAGTTTTTCCAGATAAAAGCGATAATCCGCATCGCAGCAGAAAATCTCGGAACGATTGTTACCCCGGACGATAACATGCTGCGGTTGACCAGGAATGATTATTCTCGGGAGACGAGCCATAGACTTAACTCTAAAAACTAAAGCCGATAGATTAAACGATTTGAATTCAAAGAATCAATTTAATCCGACCCCATTGATTCATCAGCCCTTTCCAACGCGGTCTTTTCGGGACTCTACACCTTCACGGTCGGCTTTATCCGTTACCATTGCTCCTCGCCTGTTTTCGTACCTACACATCAAGCAGCCTGTTACCATACTGCCTGCAAGGTTCGATACCCGGCCTGTGGCTAGCAGTTACCGAGGCGTGATTTCCACCCGCTAGAATTTGCGACATTGCCCAGCCGCAACTAAGGCCTGACCCCATCTTTCTGCTTGAGCTAAGCTGGTCGGTATTCCACCTTCAATAGTTCCACCTGCATTAATTCCAAGTCCGTAGAGTCCATTCGGATCAGTGTATTTCAGAAGATTGTATAAACATAAGTATTAATTCCCCCCCTGTAGTCGCAGCTGTGGCAATCCACATCACACCACCATTGAGGGCTAGGGGATTAGGGAAAAACTTTACTAAATCAGGATGCTCTTTTATCAAAGACTGAATCTTACTTTCGTCCCATTCTGGCTGATCAACTTCAACGTACAAAAACCATTTAGTTCTAGTAGCTTGAATAATCAAATACAGCTCATTTTTTTCAATTAAATAAGGAGAATCCACCTCGTTATCTTTTATAATCAATGATTTACTCCGCGACTCATTCCACTTCTGTTCAGCTTTTACGCTTTGGTAGAGAACTGATTGATCGGCAATTGCAGGTGCCGAAAATATAGAGGATATAAGCACCACAAGCATTATAAAAAAAGAATGAACAAAATTTTTTCTAGGCATCATAGTCATAGCTTTAATTAGTAGGCCCAGGTGATGAAATCCAAACACCAGTATCAGTCGTAGGTGCACCTGTAGAGCCGCCCGGTAACGAACCAGGCTCTGTTGGCACCCTCTCTGGAATAGGGGATGACTGTGGATCAATAGGGTCAGATTGAATTGATTTTAAATTGAGCCGATTTTCGATCACCGCCTCTCGCTATAAAAAATCAATTTAATTTGACCCCATTGATTCTCCGTTGGCATCGTAGTTGAACACGATTTCGCGGTTGTCCGGCAAGGTCTGCTTGGTGACTCTTCCGGCCAGGTCGTATTGGTATTTGACTTGCCGCCCGACCGGGTCGGTGATGCTGTCGAGATAGCCCAATAACAGGGGGCAGAAATTAAGTTTACCCTGCCCCTGTTATTTATCGAACATAAAAAATCTCCGCTTGGAAAATCCGAGCGAGGAGCAACTTTGATCATCCCGATCATGGCGGATTGCTAGCGCGAATCCGCCCTACGGCCCTACCGGGCTGACCCCGTCTGCGTTTACACCCTCTTATGGTGATACCCAATGACTATTATTTATCACTTTGCCATTTTTATCTATTTCAAATGACCAAGCTTCTATCCCAAGAATTAACGGATTTTCAAACCACAACCTTTCGACACATGGGTCGTTGCACTGATGTGTTGCATATCGGGAAAACAAAATGCCTGATTGTTCGATGTGTGAAGGTTTCCCTAATCTATCAATAACCGTATTTTTTGTATCACCCACTTTTATAAGTTCAAACGCAGCTGACTTATTTTCAGAGATATAAGAACATGTAGCCACATACAAAACAGGACTTAAAAGCAACAACCACGTTAACACTTTTTTACTAATCCAACCCGCAATACAATATTTTTTGATAGTCATTTTTCTTTATCCAATCGTCACTGGGGATTGAATTTTGGAATAGCGTTCTGTAAAGGTGCCGGAATAATTCCATCTTGTGGAATGATGTAAGTTGTTGCTCCTGGAATCGATTGCACATCTCTTGCGGTTCCACCTGGAAACGGTATGCCACTTGTAGTAACTCCTGCAGCATTAAGAATCTGATTTGTCCGAACGGCACAATTATCAAATATACCAACATCATTTTTTTTAGGGTGACTACTATTGATGAATGCTATTGCAGCAGCATTCTGCACGGGAGTAGTAGGAATGATAGTAACTTGCTGAACACGTTTATCACTTTGACTTGCAAGGTAATCACTAACAGAACTCCCTAAATTTGTGTCGTTTCCATAGCTAGCCATGCCGTAACCCTCAATCGCACTTGCGACATGACCAAAAACATTCGGGCTACCATCATTTACCCCGCCAGTGATTACCATGACATCTAACCCTTTAGGATCGATATACCTCAGCGGGTTATTTAGAACATAGCCATACAAATTAGTATCCCCGCCCCCAAACCCAATCGGGTCTTTAACCGTCCACCTCCCGGTTTCCGCATCATAATCCCTGGCCCCGAATCGTACCAGCCCGGTATCGCGGTCGTACAGTCCGCCGGCATAGCCGAACGGCTGGAAGCCGGGGTTGCTGTCCTGGATGACCTTGCCCCAGACATCGTAATCCAACTGCTGGATGACGGTGTTGCTGACAATATCGACGACCAGCCGGGGAGAGCCGAGATGATCCTTGATAATGCGGTAAGTCGCGCCGCCTTTTATCATGAAGTCCGGCACGTTGGCTCCGGTGGCGTAGATGAAACGGCTGACGATTTGGTTGTTGCCGTCCAGTTCGGCAATCGGCTTGAGTTGATCCTGGTACAGGAAGCTCTGTTCCAGCACGTTGTTGCGCTTTTTTCCGATGCGCCGGTTTTGGCCGTCGATAATATAGTCGATGGCGCTGCCGTTGGGTAAGGTGACATGTCTCAGGTTGCCCAGCACGTCGTAGCTGTAGCGTGTCACCGCAGTACCGACGGTCTTGGTTTTCAGTTCGCCATTGGCGGTGTAGTCATAGGTCGCGTTGTTGTAGTCGAGCAGCCGGTCTTGGGCGTCGTAATGGGCAACCAGTACGCCGTTCAGGTCGGTGCGGTTGCCGTTGCTGTCGTAGCCGTAACTGGACTGCACGATGCCGTTTTGTTTCACTTCGGCCAGACGCCCGGCAATGTCGTAAGCGTAGTCGTAGGTATTGCTGTTGCCGCCTGTCGTTTCTACTTTTTGCGTAATTCGCCCCAGCTTGTCGCGGCTGAAACTGGTTTTATACAGGTCTGACGTTGCGTATTTCGCTGCATATTGACTGACTTCGCCGAAGCCGTTGTAGCTGTAGCTATCGGTCAGGCTGCCGAGGACAGTGCCGGTCAGCAAGCCGTTCTGGGCGTCACGCGTCAGAGTGAAGTTGATGCCGAGAGTAGCGTTGTTAACCACCGTCAGCAGGCTGTCGTTGTCGTACTGGTAGCTGAACGGGTTGGCGCCGTTCACGCTAACGGTACTAACGCGGAAGTCGTTGTCATAGGTTTTGTCGACGCTGCCGGTTACGATTCCTGTCCAGTTGGTCTGGGTCGGCAAGGCGCCGCTAAAGGTGACATTCAGTCCTAGCCCATCCGGCGTGGTGATACCGGCGAGTTTGCCGGTCGTTGGGTTGTAGCTATAGCTGTAGTTGCCTTCGGAAACGGTAATGCTGCCAGTGCGCCCGGCGCTATCATAGCTGTAGTCTATCGACTGGCCGTCGGGGCGCTGTACCTGGGTCAATTGCTTGTCGAGGTTGTAACGGTACAGGGTGCTGTTGGTACCTGCCGCGACATCCGGCGGCACGGTAGACTCGGTTAGGTTGACCGGCGTGTAAGTAAAGTTGTGTCCGGGTCTGCCGGGCGGCAATAGTGAGGTCAGGTTGCCGTTGGCATCGTAGCTAAACACGATTTCGCGGTTGTCCGGCAAGGTCTGCTTGGTCACCCTTCCGGCCAGGTCGTATTGGTATTTGACTTGACGCCCGACCGGGTCGGTGACGCTGTCGAGATAGCCTTGCGGGTTGTAGGCAACGCTGATTAAGCGTTCGTCGGCGCCGCTGCCTTGGGTGAGAGTGGACAGACGGCCTTGGGAGTCGTAAGTATTGTTGACGACCAGTAAGCCGGTAGTTTGCGTTTGGGTGACACGGCCCAAGCTGTCGATCACCGCCTTACTTTTCCGGGCTGCAGCGCTGGTGGCGGTGAAGGTCTTGCTGGCGGCATCGTAGACGGTGGTCTGGGTGCGACCGTTGACAGTGACGGAGTCCGTCAGTGTCGTCAGAGTGAACGGCTTGTTCGGATCAGCCAGCACGGCGTTGCGTTGATTAGCCAGATTGGCGGTCAAGCCGCCGGTACTAATTTGCAGGCTTTTGGCGATAGATGACAGCATCGAAAAGCGCGGGTCGGGGCCTTTGAGCAACGTGGCCACGGTACCGTCCGCTTCAGTGGTGATCACGGTGCCGTCGGTTTTTTCCAGTGTCGTCGACGTGGTGTTATCCGGCTGGGTGTGTTGCCGTTCCCGGTCCCCGGTGCTGAGGTTGCGCACCGCATGGGCTGTGACCCGATTCAGTACGCTAGTCACCGTCGCGATATGGCCGTCAGCCAAGCCGGTACGGGACAAGGAGACGCCGCCGATGGCGTTGGTATCGGTCAACAAGCGGCCTAAGGTATCGTAGGTAAACGTGGAGCTATGGCCGTTGGGGTCTTTAAACGACGTCAGCAAGCCGTCGGCCGAGTAAGCCATTTCGTGGCTTTCGCCGGCGGAGTTGGTAACTTTGGCGAGATAGCCATTTGCATCCAACGACAGGGTGGTGCGTTGGCCGAAAGGCGCGACGATGGCACTTGGATTACCCAACGCATCGCGTTCGATGTGGGTGACTAAGCCGTCGCCGTCGGTGATTTGGCTGAGACGGCCTTCCGCATCGTAGCTAAAACTGAGCAGCGCGGCACCGGTCAGCGCGTTTAGCGTGGACAAATGGCGGCCTGTGGCATCGAAGCGGTAAAGTTCTGAGCCGTCTTCCGAAGGAATTGCAATTTCTTCAGAGCTAAAACCAGGCAATGTAGAAGAAACTTGGCGAATCCTATGGTTACCGGCATCACTGATATAGAAGCTGTCATCATTTCCGAATGCGATACTAGTGGGCGAATCAAGTAATGCTTGTGTCGCAAACCCGCCATCACCGCTGAATCCAGATATCAAGTCACCACCTGATGTTAAGACATTAGCCTTGCCCGCGACTGTAGTTATAATGCCCGATGAACTTATTTGGCGAATCCTATTACTATCACAGATATATAAATTACCATTTGCCGCCATCGCTATACCGCTAGTAGGCATAAGCCAAGCTTTGGTAGCTATCTCACCTTCACCGATGCTGTATTGTGATCCGTCCCCTGCTATTGTAGTGATAATGCCATCCGGAGTTACCCGACGGATTATGCCTGAAGCTTGGTCTCCAGCATCGTGACTGATGTACAAGCTACCATCTTTCCCTAATACAATCCCGTCCGGTGCCCCAATTACTGCCTGAGTTGCTAATCCACCATCTCCAAGACCGAATCCATAATTTCCGTTACCTGCGACCGTGGAAATAATACCGTTTGGATCAACGCGACGAATTCTATGATTACCCCAATCGCTGATATACAAACTGCCTTCTGATCCGAGCGCGATATTATAAGGCTGATTAATTGAAGCTTGGGATGCAAGCCCACCATCGCCGCTGAAACCCTGCGTTCCATTACCCGCTACAGTGCTGATAATGCCGTCAGGACCTATCCGGCGAATTCTATGATTTTCAGTATCACTTATATATAAGCTACCATCTGCTGCGATAGCAATTCCTCTTGGAATGTTTAACATCGCATTAACCGCTAGCCCGCCATCGCCATTGAACCCTCGAGTACCATTACCTGCTACAGTAGTGATAATGCCGTTTGGGTTTACTCGACGAATTCTATGATTATAACTGTCACTAATATATAAACTATTATCTGGTCCAACTGTGGTACCCATAGGCAAAGAAAGGGTAGCTTGAGTAGCAGGTCCCCCATCACCGCTAAACTTAGCAAACCCATTACCAGCTATAGTTTTGATGATAGTGCTAGCGGCTGTGTTTATTGAACTACGCTGACGACCATCTCCTTGATAGAGTACTCGATTAATTGGATCGTAGGCGTGGTGTTCATTCAGACTCCATGCGCCCAAGTTAGCGCTACGATTAGTCCATGTTCCCAACCGTGCAGTCTGTTCCTGCCATATCCGTAATTCCTGGCGCGCTTCACCACCATCAATCATCACGCCCGAAAAACGCCCGAAGGCGGCCGATACCTCCGCCGGGGTGGCATAGAACATGGGGTAAGCATAGCCAATCTTGATGACCGCCGGTTGCGTCCCCTGAACCGGGCGGCCAAACGCATCAAATCCATCCCATTCAATCGAAGCGGTTTGATTCGGTGCCGGCGGAAAACTTTGCTCAAAGCGGCGGCCCGCGATTTCCACAATCAGGTCAATCCGCTTTAGCGAACTCGGGAGCGTAGCCCCGCTTACCGGAATCTGAATGGTATTGGTCTTTCTACCCGGTACTCTGGCGCTACGGTAGTTGAGACTGTGCTGCGTACCGGCGATCGGCAGGGTTTCGCCCAACACCTGATTTTCGCATTCGATAATGGAGCCTGCGACTTCACAGGGATCATCCACTTTTTTGTCAACCACGGGCGGCGAGTTTTTCGGTTGCACTGCATCGTCCGGCATTTTGTAGGGCCAGTTGCAATCCCAGGTGGACAAATGCGTAACTTGTACCCGCCACAGCGTTTTGCCGGCTTGGTAAAGGCTGGCAAGCTGGGTTCTTTCTTCAAGGGTAATGCCTAAAGCCGATAATTTGGCGGCATTGTCCGCCAGGTTGTCGTTGTCGCTGTCGATGTCGGCGACGCCGTTATTGATGGCGAAAATCTTGATGACTTTGCCGTTGTCGGAAGGTATCCAAGCCGCTTTGGCTCGATCGTAGTAGCCCACCGGGACAATGGTGCCGACCGGAAAACTCAGGAAGTTGTCGATGTAAAACGGTACCGGTCTGTCGAATAACACATCCTTGCCGTCGACTTTGACGTCGCTCTCGTCCGCTTTCATTTCGAAGGCGTAGGTATAGGCGCTGCTGGGCGGCAAAGGGCCGGGCATCGATTCAGGACCGTTTGCGCCAACGGTATATTCGGTCAGGCGAAGATTGAGTGTGGTAATGGATTTTGTACTGCCATCCGGGTTATAAATCTGTGCCTGGGTGCCTTTTGGAATCAGTAACGTAGCCTGCCGGACGCCATCCTGATCGGTGATTTGGCTGCCCTGAGCTACTTGAAAATTCTGGGTATTGTCGTTCAAATTGATGGTGGTAACGTTGGCGTCTTGTTGAATCAGGATTGCGGTCTCAGCAAAGGCGTAATTCTGCCAAGGAGCAAGGATTTGACGCTGAACCGGCAAGTAACCGGCTTTTCCATAGTTGACGGTCAACAATCCGCCGCCATTCACGGCCATATCGAACATACCATCCGCCCGGCTCAAAGTCTGGCCGAATTCCGGATGACTTTTGATTGTGATCGTTACGCCAGACAACGGATTATTTTGCTTATCCAAGATTTTGCCGCGAATCACTGCCGCGCGTTTGGCTTCAATCGTGCCGGGCGTCACGCCGGTCTGGATCGGATTGCTGCCGGTATACAGGAACTCGGACGAAGCCGACACGGTGGTCGCAACAGTGGGATCGTTCTTGGGCGCGATGCCGGCAGGATCAGGGGGAAGCACCGGCGTGGAGACAACTGTCGGCGTTACGGTAAAACTTTGGCTATCGCTGCCGCCTTTGCCGTCGCTGACGGTGACGTTAACGGCCTGAGCGCCGGTTTGACCGGTTTCCGGCGTCCAGTTGATCAGGCCGCTTTGCGCATTGACGGTCATGCCGGAAGGATAGACGCTAAGACTATAAGTCAGCGTATCGTTATCCGGGTCGGCGGCATTCACGTCGTAACTGTAGAGACTGCCCACGGTTGCGGTCAATACCGGGCTGGTGGTGATTTTCGGCGGATGATTGACCGTCGCTACGGCGGATACGGTCACCAGCGCCGTAGCCGGATCGCTGGCCAGTTGGCCGTCGCTGACAATCAGTTGGCCGACATAATCGCCGGTTTTATCGGGCGTAAAGGCGGCTTTAACCTGGTCGGCTTGCTGGATCACGGCGCTACTGCCCGCCGGCTGATGCAGTAAGGACCAGATATAAGTCAGCGCATCGCCGTCGACGTCGGAAGACAGGCTGCCGTCCAGTTCCACCGGAATGCCGACGGTTTTATCGGCTTGGTCCGGCCCGGCATTGGCGACCGGTTTGGAATTGTCGGTATCGATAGCGACCAGGTCGGCTTCGCTGTCCAGCTCGCCGTCGTTAACGATCAGTTGGGCAACATAATGGCCGGGCTTGTCGATCGCGATACGGCATTGCTGGAGGCGATCATCCACCAGTGCGGCGCTGCTATCGCTGGGGTTTTCAACCAAGCTCCAGCGGTAGCTCAAGGTGTTGCCGTCGACATCGTGCGACAAACCGCCGTTGAACACGACAGTCGTGCCGACGAAGGCGCGCTGGTCCGCGCCGGCGTTCGCAACCGGCGCGGAGTTGCGGGTATCGATGGCGACGGTGTCCGGAACGCTATCCACAAAACCATCGTTAACAATTAGCTCTGCCTGATAATGGCCGTAGGCGTCAATCGGCCATTCAGGGCGCATCGCGGTGTTGTCGCTGAGCTGGCTGAGGCTGTTTGCCGGCTTGTCGGTGATTCGCCAGCGATAACTCAAGGCGTCGCCATTGCCGTCGGTCGAGGCGCTGCCGTCGAGTTTGGCCGCGTCGCCGACGTAAAGTGTTTGGTCGTTGCCGGCGTGGGCAATCGGCGCTTGGTTGCCGCGCAGCAATTGCACGGTGATACTGCTGCCGGGCTTGCCTTGCAATTCGACCGTTAAGGTATTGGATGCGCGTGCGAGGACGGGAACAGTCAGGGTCGTGATTTTCTGGTTAAAATTGGAAGGACCTGCTACCCAACTACCGTTCCAATACAGAGTTCCAGAACTGACCGCTTTGCCGGTTTGAGCCGTTCCTTGCTGGCCGCCATTGACGATACGAAGCAGGTAGGAGGCGGCGGGATTGGTCACGGCGACGGTTTGCTGGACTCGCTCCGGTTTACCGGTGCTACGGGTAAATTGCACAGGACCATAAACCCCGGCATCTTCCGCCAAAACTGGGTGGCTTAAAAAAGCCAATATAAATAACCACATAATCGTACAAGCCGATAAGCGCCAACGAACAATCGTAGTTTTATTACCTGAATGGATGTCTTTGCCGTAGAACTGCAACAGTACCATAAATATTATCCTAACGCCTAAAATAATTGTTTATTGCCAATCTAACATATCAAAGTCAGCCTCAATATTCTTTATGCGTTTTCTTTGATCTACTTCTCAAAAAATAATAATCATGACTCGCTTTATTTGCCTTCACTCATGAGTAGTATCGCCGTGTGATTTCTTTCACTCTCTTGCGGACATAAAACCAGTGCAATCGCTTGATTGTAAAATAGGCGGTAGCAGATGCGGGGGCATTTTTCGCCCCGCATTAGTCTGCTATAGTCAAGCCGTTCCGTGCTAATCCTTCGACAAGCTCATGACAGGCTTCGATAAGGCCTTTAGCCCTGAGCGTAGTCGAAGGCTCAACGCGAACGGAAAAATTTTATCCGCTCCATATCCGAAAGTTATTAATGACCGTATTCTTAGCAACCGTATTCCATTCATCACCCTATTTGAGACGCACAAAATTTATTTGTACTCCGCCAAATTTGCGATAATGCCCGACCATTTTATTTACAAGGGTTCCATCGCACATGTGGTTTAAAAATCTAAGCATTTTTCGTCTTACTGAAGAGTTCACTTTGGCTCCGGCAGAGCTGGAACAAAAACTTGCACAAATGGCTTTTCGTCCTTGCGGCAGTCATGAGGAATTTACTTTTGGCTGGACGTCGCCGCTGGGCAAATCGTCCGAGCAATTGGTGCATAGCGCGAACGGCTTTTTGATGGTCTGCTTGAAAAAAGAAGAAAGAGTCCTGCCGGCGTCTGTCGTTAATGAAATGTTGCAGGAAAAAATCGCTGAAACCGAGGAACAGCAAGGCCGTAAGTTAGCCAAAAAAGAACGCACCGCGCTGAAGGATGAGCTGATCTTTGAACTGTTGCCCAGGGCTTTCACGTTCTCAAACAAGACTTACGCTTATATCGACCCTAAAGGCGGTTTTTTGGTTGTTGATGCGGCTTCTGCCAAGAAGGCCGAGGATTTGCTGAGCTGTTTGCGTAAATGCCTGGGTTCGTTAGCGGCCGTTCCGCTCAATACGATTGAGAAGCCGGTTAAAGTCATGACCGAGTGGCTAGTTAACAATCAAGCGCCGGACGACATTATTATTGAAGACGAATGCGAATTGCGCGCGCCCGAAGAAGAAGGCGGTATTGTCCGCTGCAAGCGCCACGACTTGAGTCTGCCGGAAATTAAAAATCATTTGGATACCGGCAAGGAAGTGATCAAGCTGGCCGTCAGTTGGGCCGACCGTTTGGCTTTTATTATCGATGAAAACCTGGCCGTTAAGCGCTTGAAGTTTCTTGATTTGATCCAGGATCAGGTGGCCGACATCGACACTAACTCTGAAGCCGAACAGTTCGACGTGGATTTTTCGATTATGTCGCTGGAATTGGCAAATTTCCTGCCGCGTTTGCTGGAGTTATTCGGCGGCGAGAATAAGGCGTAATTGGCTTTATCGCGTCTGCTCTAAACGTTGCGAGCTAGAGCATTTCTTCGTTAGTTAAAGAGTCGCTCACGCGACGGATTATTTTAATCGAGGTCTCGCCCCCGATGGCGAGATACTTTCTTTTGCTCCGCCTCGGCAACTGCTCCTGCGTTGCTCTTGATCACTGTTCCAGACGCGATTCTACCTCCCCCATCCGTGGGGTCGTACCTCCTGCATCCTTGTAGTCGAAAAGAAAGTATCCAAAGACCAATCCGCCGGGAGCGGATTGGGACATCAACGGCGCACGAAGTGCGAGCGCCGGGAGGGCACGAGTCAGCAGGCGGCCCGTTACCGCTTCAATCACTCGGCACATCCATGTACCTCGCCCTTTCGGGTGCTGCGCATGCAAATCGGCTATCCTGCCGATTTGTCCCGGCGAAAGCTCCGGTGCTCGGCGCAGCAAACGGGACTTAATTCGTGCTCTTGCAAACACCTATTGCCCAACAAATAGCGTGCAATCATCAGGATTGATCTTAAGTAATCAAGAATTGCTCTAAACCTTCCAGGTTTTTAAAACCTGGAAGGTCTGCGCATAGGCATGGCCGGCTTGCAAGAAAAATATGATGCGCTTACACTGCAATATCATGTTTATAATCCGCGAATATTCAAGGAGTTTACCATGTTAGAAAAACACCAACCTGCCCCGCTGTTCAGCGCAAAAAATCAATTCGATGAAACGGTTAGCTTGTCCGACTATCTGGAAAAGAAGAATGTCGTGTTGTATTTCTATCCAAAGGACGACACGCCCGGCTGCACGATTGAAGCGAACCAGTTTACTCAACTTATCGATGAATTTGCCAAGGCCGATACCGTGGTTATCGGTGTAAGCAAGGACACTTGCGCCAGTCATATGGATTTCATCAAAAAGTTCGACCTGAAAGTGGATTTACTGGCCGACGTCGGCGGCGAGCTCTGCGAGAGCTACGACGTATGGCGTGAACGGGAAAAGAACGGCGTCAAAAGCATGGCGATTCTTCGTTCCACATTCATTATCAATAAAGAAGGCATCTTGGAGGACGTGGCTTACGGCGTTACGCCCGAGGGCCATGCCCAGAAAGTGCTGGAAAAAGTAAAACAACTGTAACCCGGATTTGGATTCGTTTCATGTCAAAATTTAATTTCACGATGCACCATGCCAGCCTCGTTGTTGCCGACACTGCCGCATCGTTGCGGTTTTATTGCGACGTTCTCGGCATGCCGCAAACGGACAGACCCGATTTGGGCTTTCCGGGCGCCTGGTTGCAGTTAGGCGCTCAGCAGATTCATTTGCTGGAATTGGAAACCCAGGATCCCAAAACAGGACGTCCCGAACATGGCGGACGGGATCGGCATATTGCGTTAAGCGTGCCGGAACTCGCGCCGGTTCGGGAAACGTTGGATCAAAACGGCATTGCCTATACCTTGAGTAAATCAGGGCGGCAAGCGCTGTTTTGCCGTGATCCGGACGGAAATGCGCTGGAAATCCTCCAGCGGGTATAAAGCTGAGTTGAGCAGCTTGCCTGCTCAAACGAAACTTATGCCCTCTGGGTATAAAGCTGAGTTGAGCGGCTCGTCCGCTCAACCGAAACTTATGCCCTTTTCCTGTAGACTACGTTATAGATCTTGAAACAAAGTATCGAAGCAGCCAGCAGCAGTGTTATTGCATTAGCAAAAATAATGGCTTTATCGTCGAGATAAATGCCGTAAATGAGCCAACACAGCACACCCAGGGTAAAGGTGCTGTACATGCCCAACGAAAGGGATTCGGTATCCCTGGTTCTTATCGTTAGGATTGCCTGGGGTACAAACGAAGCGGTAGTCAGTGTGGCAGCCAAATAGCCGATTATTTCAGGTGTGAATGTCATAACTGCTTTGCTATAGAACCGCTATTTTCCTGCCGCTGCTTTCTTGAGTTTCTTCAGTACGCTCTGTCCGAAAGCGTTCGCAAACTCTTCAATATTTTCATACTCCTGCTCTTGCGCAAAATTCACGACTTCCATAACCAACTTTTTATTTGCGGCTATTTCCGCATGCGTTCGGCCGCAACCTTCGCAGTGAGTTCCTTCGTAAGTACATTTATCAACGCAAGGACTAAATTTCATGATGTTTCCTCTAAATTTTTATTCATAACGATAACATAGCAGGCAAAATACCCGCCCTGGCTTTCTTCCGAGGAATTTTACCACACCGAAAATAAGCGGTTACACGTCTTAACGATAATCAAGCTTGGAAATCAGCTTTTCTATCTCAATGCGATTCGCAGACGCTCAACATGGTATTATCAAAACTAATCTCACCGTCAACGATTTGAAAAACGCCCTTGCCGCGTTCTTCGTTATTTTTCCAGATACAATTTCCAATCTGGATTTCGGCTCCGCAATGAACGGCTTCTTCCACTATCACTTGAACATGTTCGGCAAGAATCATTTCGGACAACAGTTTCATTCGCTCTGCGTGAAGCCGAGTGCAATCCGTTTCGAGCTTATCTCTGGTATGGAGCAGCTTATTCAGCAAACCGTTCTTGTCTTTTTCGGGATGCAGCGAAATAAAAGCAATAATCTTGTTAATGTCTTCCTGCTCTTTTTCGTCCGCATCGATCTCAAGCTTGAGCTTGTCTATCTGCGTTTGCAGATAAGGGTTGAATCCCGCCCTGATCTTGGTGACAAAGCCTGCGTTTGAGCCGATTATTGCTGTTTTAATCAACGCCGATGCGCGAGCAATGCCGCCGATGATACGGCCCTTTTTGCCGCCGGACTTTCCCACCAATATGCGGTTAAGTGCAGTTAAATGATTATGCATGGAAAATTCTTCAATAATAATGTCGATCCCGGCTTCCATGAAGACATTTTCGGCAAAATGCACGCTGATTGAACCTTTGCTGATAATTTTCGCGTTAAAGACCGGGGCATCATTCGGATCACTGCTCTGTTCGCTGTGACCTATTACGCCGCCTTTTATAACAACATTGCCGCCGGCTTCAATTACCGCAGCTTCAACGGTCCCGCCGACAAACACGTCTCCGGTCACCTGTATTCTCATACCCTCCGTGACGTCGCCTTTAATATTAATGGTGCCGTCGAAATTCATATTTCCGGTTGAAATATCCACCTTTGGTAGATCGAGAGTAGGCTCCACCACAACGCCATAAGGAACTAATTTCGGCTGCCCCGAGATAGCGGCCAACAGCAGGCTGTTATGATCGGGATCACGCTCGGCCTCCGGGTCCAGCTCTACACCGTATAAATCCAGGACAAACGGTATGTCCTGCCCCGGTTCAGGCATAAGCGCTTGCCCGGTAACGTCCCAACCTTGTTTACCCTCGGTGGGCGGCGTGCGGAACATTAACGGATCGCCCGGCTTTACAACAATCAATTGCCCAAGATCACGGTAATTAACCATACCTCGCTCGTCTATCCGGGGTTTACGTTCTCTTATTTGCGGTATCAAACTTTGAAAGCGTGCATCAATGCCTCTCACAGGAAGCAATCCGCGAGCGATGACTCGTTCAGTCGCGCAACCGTCTTTTAAGGCCGCCTCAATTTCGCTTTTGATGATGCCTTTGATGATTCCTTTCTCCTGCAAAGCCTTCTGAATTTGCAATAGATCAACCGGAGCACCGCCATAAGGAGGGGTTAAAGTGAGTCTGGCAGCCATTTTATCTTCATCTATCATGATTATGCAGCCGCCATCGCGGCGTTCGCCGATTTCCAGCGTAAAACTCTCACTGGCCTCACTGTACTTTTTTACCAGATTTGAAAGCGCATTTTCATGCAGAAACAAACCGGACAAATTCTGTTTAGCCAAAGCCTCATTGATCATTGCCTCATCGAGCGGAGGGCGGCATTCGGATACTTCGCACACTGCAAGCAATTTGCCTTCATCGCTGAGCTTAAATGTCAGTACATCGGTAAGCGACACATCATTCACAGCCTTGCTCCTTGTAAAGTTATGACGACTTTCTAAAGCTGAGTTGAGCAGCTTGTCTGCTCAAACGAAACTTATGCCCTTTGAGTATAAGAATAAAATATTGCGCCTGATCAGGTGCTTTATATTTAGATTACTGGCTTGAAAGGTAGCATATTATTAGAACAACGCTTAATAATATCGGCAGCCGGAAAGAAAATTTTACCTACATCGGCCTATGTAGATAATAAGCAGGGGCCGTAAAAATTTTTGAACGCTAAAAAAAGTCCCAAGACACAGTGGCACTGTGCTGGGACTAAAATCGCCTGCTTGATTGGCATTCAATCCATCCTTGGCAACATCCTGTTGAAGTTTTTTAAAATCCGTTTCCTTGTTCGGCGACACTGTCATTGTCTCAGAAAATAACCTCAAAAAAAGCCAGCTAAAACTTAAAATTATGTAGGCTCAAAATTACGCCGATATCTTAAATTTGCATGGTTTGTCTGCCGCACCTTCGTAGCCTTAGATCATCCAAGCAGAATGAATAACAAACGCTGCAAAATCTTGCTTGTCATAGTAAGATATTGCCAGTCTTTAATATAAGTAATCTCAACATGGATCAACGTACTGCAGAAGTAGAGCGAAATACGCTTGAAACTCAAATTAAAATCAAAATTAACCTGGACGGTTCGGGTAAATCCTCGTTTTCAACCGGCGTACCTTTCCTCGAACATATGCTCGACCAGATTGCCAGGCACGGCTTGATTGACTTGGATATTGAAGCGAAAGGCGATTTGGAGATCGATGATCACCACACCGTTGAAGACATCGGTATTACCTTAGGCCAAGCGTTTGCCAAAGCGACGGCAGACAAAAAAGGTATTTATCGTTACGGGCATGCTTACGTACCCCTGGATGAAGCCTTGTCGCGAGTTGTGATTGATTTTTCCGGACGCCCCGGCCTGTTTTATGACGTTAAATACCCTAAGGCCATGATCGGCAGTTTCGATGTTGATTTATTCCGCGAATTCTTCCAAGGCTTTGTCAATCATGCCGGCGTGACATTACATATCGACAGTTTGAAAGGCGCCAACGCCCATCACGTTGCTGAAACCATCTTTAAAGCCATGGGCCGCGCCATACGCATGGCGATTACCGCCGACCCGCGTATGGCAGGCATGATGCCATCAACCAAGGGTAGCCTTTAGCCTTGTACCTTTAACTTTGCACCTTTAGTCTGTATTTCTTATGTCTTCTGTCGCTGTAATTGATTACGGAATGGGTAACCTGCATTCCATCGTAAAGGCCCTGCAACATGCGGCACCTGAAGCGGATGTTGTTTGCGTGTCCGATGCCGATGTCATTCTTAACGCCGACCGCGTGGTTTTTCCGGGTGTCGGCGCAATACGGGATTGTATGCAGGCGCTCAACCAATCCGGCTTATCCGATGTTATCCAACAGGTTGCCAAAACCAAACCGTTATTGGGAATCTGCCTGGGCATGCAAGCCTTATTAACCGACAGTGAAGAAAACGGCGGCACACCTTGCCTGGACGTTTTCTCCGGGCACGTGGTCCATTTCTCCGAACCGTTAAAAGACGGCAACGGTAATTCACTTAAAATTCCGCACATGGGCTGGAATCAAGTCCATCAACTGCAACAGCATCCGTTATGGGAGAACATCCCCCAAGACAGCCGCTTTTACTTTGTGCATAGTTATTATGCCAAGCCGGATAATGCCGCAATCATGGCCGCAACAACGCAGTACCCGGAAGCATTTACTTGTGCGTTGACGCAAGATAATGTTTTTGCCGTACAATTTCATCCCGAAAAAAGCCAGGCAGTCGGTTTGCAGCTACTGAAGAACTTTTTGCATTGGGACGGGCAAGCGTAGGGATGCATTCACTTATACCCAAAGGGTATTTCGTCGTCTTTGGGCAGATAAATCCGCCCCTATAATAATTACACGCCGTTGAGGATTTTATAATTTATGTTACTGATACCAGCAATCGATTTAAAAGAGGGAAAGTGTGTTCGCTTGCGTCAAGGACGAATGGATGATGATACGGTCTTTTCCGACGATCCTGTCGCTGTAGCAGGCAAGTGGGTTGCCGCCGGCGCAAAAAGGATCCACCTGGTTGACCTGGACGGCGCATTTGCCGGAAAGCCGAGAAATGCCGAAGTCATTCATGCTATTGTCGAAGCCTACCCTAATGTACCTATACAGATAGGCGGCGGTATTCGTGACGAAGAAACAATCCAGGCTTATCTTAATGCCGGCGTGGAATATGTCATTATCGGCACCAAAGCCGTTAATGAACCGCATTTTGTCCGGGATATGGCTCTGGAGTACCCGCGCCGCATCATCGTTGGCCTGGATGCAAAAGACGGCAAGGTAGCTATTGACGGCTGGTCCAAATTATCCAAACATGACGTGATCGACATGGCCCAACATTTTGAGGAAGACGGCGTCGAAGCGATCATTTATACCGACATTTCCAGGGACGGCATGATGTCCGGCGTCAATGTCGAAGCGACGGCAAAACTGGCCCGCGCGATCAGGATTCCGGTTATCGCTTCCGGCGGCATTACTAATATCGATGACATCAAAGCCTTGGGCACTGTCGCAGGCGACGGCATTATGGGCGCGATTACCGGCAGGGCCATTTACGAAGGCACGCTGGACTTTGAGGCGGCCGAAAAATTAGCGGAATCATTTGAATAACCATGAGTTTAGCCAAACGCATCATCCCTTGCCTGGACGTCGATAACGGCCGCGTCGTTAAGGGCGTAAAATTTGTCGATATTCGCGATGCCGGCGACCCGGTAGAAATCGCCAGGCGTTATGACCGCGAAGGCGCCGATGAAATCACCTTTCTGGACATTACCGCCACGCATGATAACCGCGATACGATTGTTCATGTCGTCGAGCAGGTAGCCAGCGAAGTCTTCATTCCGCTAACGGTAGGCGGCGGCATCAGGACTTTGGACGATATTCGCCGCATGCTGAATGCAGGCGCGGACAAGGTCGGTATTAACAGCGCGGCGGTATTTAATCCGGATTTTGTCCGTGAAGCTGCAGAGCGCTTTGGTTCTCAATGTATTGTCGTAGCGATAGACGCCAAGAAAGTCAGCGCTCCTGGTGAACCGAGCCGATGGGAAATTTTTACTCACGGCGGCCGTAAACCGGCAGGCATCGACGCAATTGCATGGGCGAAGAAAATGGTTGATTTCGGTGCCGGCGAAATTTTGTTAACCAGCATGGACAGGGACGGAACGCGTGAAGGCTTTGATTTGCCGTTAACTCGCGCCATCAGCGAGGCCGTCACAGTACCGGTCATTGCGTCCGGCGGCGTCGGCAATCTCGATCATCTGGCCGACGGCATTATTGACGGTAAAGCCGATGCGGTATTGGCGGCCAGTATTTTTCATTTTGCCGAATACACCATTGGCCAAGCCAAACAACAGATGGCCTCGCGCGGCATAGAGGTACGCCTATGAGTTCTTCCTGGCTGGATGCGATACGCTGGACCGAAGACGGACTAGTCCCGGTTATTGCGCAACAGGCGAAAAGCGGGAAAGTAATCATGTTCGCCTGGATGAATCGTGAATCGTTAAGTTTAACGGTCGCCGAAGGTTACGCCGTTTATTGGTCAAGATCACGCGGAAGATTGTGGCGTAAAGGCGAGGAATCGGGGCACCGGCAAAAAGTTTTAGGTATATCCCTGGATTGCGATGAAGACGTTATTCTGCTAAAAGTCGAACAAGAAGGGGGCATCGCCTGCCATACCGGCCGGGAAAGCTGTTTTTACCGCAACTTAATTGACGGGCAATGGCAAAGTGTTGAGCCGGTTTTAAAAAATCCTGAAGCTATTTATAAAAAATCATGAGCGACGTACTACAACAACTGGCGCAAATCCTGGAACAGCGTAAACTGGAATCTGCCGATAAGTCCTATGTCGCCAGCCTATATGCTAAAGGACTGGATACGATACTGAAAAAAATCGGCGAAGAAGCCACGGAAACCGTTATTGCCGCCAAAGGCGGCGATAAAAAACAGATTATCTATGAAACTGCCGATTTGTGGTTTCATTGCATGGTGTTGCTGGCCGATCAAGGACTGGGGCCGGATGATGTGTTGCAGGAACTGCAACGTCGTTTTGGCTTATCCGGTCTGGAAGAAAAGGCGCAACGTAACAAGTAAAGATCTTGCGATGTAAGATCTCAAGCAAACAAAACGTTGCTCAGCAACGTCACCATTGGAGTTTAAAATGGGTCTCAGCGTTACTCACTTATTAGTTGTATTAGCCATTGTCGTGGTTGTTTTCGGCACCAAGCGTCTACGTAATATTGGCGCCGATCTGGGCGGAGCCATCAAAGGCTTTCGTAACGCCATCAAGGAAGGCGAGGAAGATAATAAACCCGCCGGAGATAAAAGCGAAGCCATTGAAGGCGAAGTCACAACCAAAAAAACCGATAAAGATTAACCGTTATGTTTGATGTAGGGTTCTCAGAGCTTTGTTTGATCGGTTTGGTCAGCTTGCTGGTAATCGGTCCTGAAAAACTCCCCAAAGTGGCCAGACTTGCAGGATTCTGGCTTGGTAAAACACGAAGTATGGTGGCTTCCGTCAAGGAAGAAATTAAGCTGGAACTTCATGCCGAAGAAATGCGCCAAATGTTTAAGGAGCAATCCGGTTTGCCGGAAGTTCAGCAAATACTTGACGAAACCTCCAATACGCTCAAATCTACCATTGAACCGTTATCGATGATACAGAATGACTTGGATACAGAGACCGTTGACAAGGTAAACCAGCATAAGGAGCCGTTACCGATAGAGAAAGCCGTACAACATGAGCCAAAATAGTTTTAACGAGGCTGGAGAGCAATCCTTTATCAGCCATTTGATTGAATTACGTAACCGGCTACTGCGAGCGGTTTTGTGCGTATTAGTTGTATTTTTGGGGCTGGCTTCTTACGCCAATGAAATTTACAGCCTATTAGCCGGCCCTTTGTTAAAGCACATGCCTAAAAATAGCACGATGATTGCTATCGATGTGGCTTCCCCTTTCTTCACACCGTTTAAATTGGCGCTGATAGCGGCAATTTTTATTTCCGTTCCTTACATTCTTTATCAGTTCTGGGCATTTGTAGCGCCCGGCTTGTATAAGCGCGAAAGGCGCATGATATTGCCACTGCTGATTGCCAGTACATTACTGTTTTATCTGGGAGTCGCTTTCGCCTATTTTGTGGTCTTTCCGCTGGTATTTGGTTTCTTGACCGCCGCCGCGCCTGAAGGCGTGGCCGTCATGACCGATATCGCCAAGTATCTCGATTTTGTTTTGGCAATGTTTTTTGCGTTTGGCGTTTGTTTTGAAGTACCGGTATTCACGATCGTGTTGGTCTGGACCGGAGTCATAAGCCCCGAAGGTCTTGCCGAAAAACGCCCGTATGTGATCGTCGGTGCGTTTATCGTAGGTGCCGTATTAACGCCCCCCGACGCTCTCTCGCAAACATTGCTTGCAGTACCGATGTGGATGCTTTTTGAACTGGGTCTGTTGTGTTCCCGGCTTTTTGCCCCCGAACCCGATAGCGATTACCAAGCGCCCGATGATAGAGAAATGGAAGCCCGGCTGGATAGAATTGAGCACCAAGAAGACGATTGATTAAGGCCCCGTACGCGCACCATGCCCATTAATAAAGCGTGCTTTTGTCTTGAATTTTTCATGTTTAGACTTTATCCGCCACGCTTTCTTGCTACGCCTTTACAGCTTTATTATTCAGCCCTGACCGCCATCAATACCCTGCTTTTTGTATAATCTGCTGATGACAATATCATAAAAAAAACAGTACAATACCCCAAATCAGAAGACAGATGTTGAGTTAAGGGATTCCTAAATTATTAGGTTGTCCGGTTATCAATGTTGTAATTCTGTGTTAACCGTAAGTTTTTATTTTAGGAGTTTCAAAATGGCAACAGGCACCGTAAAGTGGTTTAACAACACAAAAGGTTTTGGTTTTATTGCACCTGCTGATGGCGGTGAAGACGTTTTTGTTCATCATTCAGTTATTCAGGGCGAAGGTTTCAAAACCCTGACTGAAGGCGAAACAGTCACTTTTGACATCGAATCAGGTCCAAAAGGCTTAACTGCTGCCAATGTTTGTTCCAAGTAAGGAATAACCAGTTTTAAAAAAAGCCCTTGTATCATTCAAGGGCTTTTTTTTGTCTTACTGTTTTAGAAAACTATTTTAAAGGCCGGCCTTTAGCATCTTTAACGATATGCCCGCCAACAAGCAGCACGAACTCTATGAACCCCCACAGGGCCGCAAATCCGGGCAGCCCGACTACATAAAGTATCGCCGTCAGTCCTATCTGCATGAAGGCCAGTTTGTAAAAGCCCAGATAAAGCCTATGTACGCCCAGCCACCCCAACAATAACGCCAGCACAGCCGCCAAGTACTTGTATTTAACCGCTTTAGGCGGTTCCAAATAGGCACCTACCAAATTAATATTGCCGGCAATTGTCCCTTCGGCATCAAAACTAACGTCATCGCCTTCATCGGGCGGCACGTCGGCGACCCAATCCTCTAAATGAAACGTAAACGCCCCCCCTTCACTTTTTATCACCCCGGTTTGTGTATCGGGATCATAACTTTCAACTTGTCCAATCATTAACTCTCTACCTTTAAAATTAGGACGCCCTAATGGCCGCCATTTATAAATCCTAGACTCGCAAGTAGCCTGTCACTCATCCTGCAAACGCACAGCTAACACATCGCATTGAGCATGATGCAGCACGCCGTTTGCCGTCGAACCGAGCAGCAGCGCGAAACCATGACGGCCATGAGAACCCAGCACGATTAAATCCACCTCGTTTTCTTCGGCCACCCTGATTATTTCCAATTTAGGACTCCCTGTTTCCATCCATCGGCAATCTTCGGCGATATTTAGTTTTTCCGCCAAAACAGCCAGTCTTTTTTTTGCCGCCGCCATTAACTCGGCAGTTAAATCGAGATCAAAAGGAATGGTGGACCCGTAAGCCGCGTCGGTAATCAGCAAATTGTCCATCACATGCACAATACTCAGTTTTGCCTGGTACTTCTCGGCCAAGTCTTTTGCCCTATTGGCTACCGCTTCGCCATGCTCTGAAAAATCCGCCGCGAGCAATATATGTTTATAGCTTTCCATAATCTCTCCTATTTAACGCCGGTAACTTCAGGAAATAATAAAGCCATCACCTGATAAGATCCCAGTATGTACAAAAACGCCAAACCTAAACTAAAAGTCCAACTTTGTTCAAGCGCATTGCGAAAAATATATCCCGTAACAAGCCAATGCCAGATCATTAAAGCGATTGTTATCGCAAATGCCAGCCAAGCACCCACCCCAATCGACATTGAGGCCATTCCCGGCAACGCAAGAAAACTGATCATTGCATCGGTGCCTAGTAAGGCGCTGGCGGTCTGATAAAACCGCCCCCATTTTCGAGCAACGTACAACATCAGCCAGCTAAAGCCGACAAGCAGCAAAGCTCCGGCAACCGCTTGCAACAATGATACAGCCCAGCCTGCATGGAGGCTTATCATTAAAAAACTAACAATAACGTCAATAACAATCAATAGCCGCAACAGCCATACGGAATACGGCAAATCCTGCGGGCTTTTTTTAAACAGACAAATGTCGAATAATAGCATTATGACTTCAAACATGATTTTTCCTGTTTACGTCAACCTCGGTCGCACTACTGCCCTCAGCGGTCTATCGAATAGAGACCGCTATCTAACGGCTTCAACTTTTTCCTCTGCTTCCATCCAAGCCGCTTCGGCCTCATCCAAAGCCTTATCGACTTGTACTTTCCGCTCCATCAGCTTTTTTAACCGCTCCTTCTCCGATTCCGCATAAATGGCAGGATCGGCTAACTGAAGCTCCAATTGCCTTTGTTCATTATGATATTTTTCAACCGCAATTTCAGCTTTTTTCAAGGCATCGAATAAAGGTTTATGTTTTTGTCTGCGCTCTGCATCCAGCTTTCGCTGGTCTTTTCTCGATACCGTCTCGGTACTACTAACGACGGGCTTTTCTTCGGTTTTTTTCTGCTCTGCCAGCCATAGACGGTAATCGTCGAGATCGCCGTCGAAAGCTTGGACCTTGCCGCCCGACACCAATAATAACTGATCGGTCACCGAGCGCAATAAGTGCCGGTCATGCGAGACCACGACTATCGCGCCTTCGTAATCCTGCAAGGCCACGCTCAACGCATGGCGCATTTCCAAGTCCAGGTGATTAGTCGGCTCATCAAGCAATAATAGATTGGGGTTTTGATAAACCAATAGCGCCAATACCAAACGCGCTTTTTCGCCGCCGGAGAAAGGTTTTACAGTTTCCAAGACCTTGTCGCCGCAAAAATCGAAACCGCCGAGGAAATTGCGTAAATCCTTCTCGGTCGCCTGCTTATCCAACTGCTGCAAGTGCCACAAAGGACTCTCATCAACGCGTAACTGCTCCAGTTGATGCTGGGCGAAATAACCGATTTTTAACGCTTCCGCTTCGTTTCTTTTACCGGATAACGGCTGCATATCGCCGGCCAACACTTTAATCAAGCTGGACTTACCGGCGCCGTTCGGCCCGAGCAGCCCAATACGATCGCCCGGCGATATAGACAATCCGGCCTGCTTGATCACGCAAGTCTGCCCATAGCCAATATCGGCCTTATCCAGCGTTAACAATGGATTCGGCATTCTTCCAGGCTTTGCGAAACAGAAATCGAACGGCGAATCGACATGCGCCTGCGCAATCAGCTCCATACGCTCCAAGGCTTTGATCCGGCTTTGCGCTTGCCGGGCTTTGGTCGCTTGCGCTTTAAAGCGATTAACGAAACTCTGCATATGAGCGATTTCGCGCTGCTGCTTAAGATAGGAGGCCTGTTGTTGGGCCAGTTTTTCCGCGCGCATCCGTTCGAATGCCGAATAATTGCCGGTATAAATTTCAGCCTTATTTTGTTCGATATGAACGATATGATCGGTAATCGTATCCAGAAAATCCCGGTCATGAGAAATCAACAACAAGGTGCCGGGATACTTACATAACCAATCCTGCAACCAAATCACCGCATCCAAATCCAGATGGTTGGTCGGCTCGTCCAACAGCAATACATCCGAACGGCACATCAAAGCTTGAGCCAGATTAAGCCGCATCCGCCAGCCGCCTGAAAACGAATTAACCGCATTGATTTCCTGTCCTGAGCTAAAACCCAAACCGTTCATTAAACGCGAAGCCCTGGCCTGAGCGGTATAACCGCCGATAACGTCCAGAGCGGCGTGCAACTCGGCCTGTTTCAAGCCGTCATCGGTCTGTTCGGCAACAAGCAATTGCTGTTGTAAATGCCTTAGCGGCCGGTCTCCATCAATGACATAATCGATAGCGGCACGGTCGACGCCCGGCGTTTCCTGAGCAACATGAGCGATTTCCAAGCCCGGCGGCATCGAGAACTCGCCCTCGTCCAAATGCAGCTCGTCCCTGACCAACGCAAAAAAGCTGGACTTGCCGACGCCGTTTGCGCCGGTAAAGCCTACTTTTTGGCCTTTGTGGATAGTGAAAGAAGAGTTCGCAAACAATACCCGAGCTCCGCGGCGCAGGGTTATATTTCTAAAATTTAACATTAAGGTTCAAGGTAAAAGTTTCAAGCTGAAAAACATTACGCTAATTCGAATATCGTAAGACGGGCAGAGCGCAACGAAACCCATTCAACACGCTAAAATTTCAGCGGCCCGGTAAATGCGAAGAATGCTATGTTCAATATCGCCAAGCCAATTAGCAAATAAATTGTTATCTGCATGCCCAGCACCCGTTTCCGGAAATCTTTTGCCGGAAGCCCTATCGCATGCAATATTCGCCCAACTAACAGCATAACGCCAAGAATATAGATCAGCATCTTCGGCGCTCCGTTTAACTCCAACGTTAATAAAAGCAACAGCGTTATCGGAATGTATTCGACCGCATTTGCATGAGCGCGGATTGCCAATTGTAACTCTTCATTTCCGCCGTCTCCGACACTTACCCGGTTTTTCCTGCGAAGTTTTATAACCGAAAGCGTCAGTTTTACGATTAATAAAGCTGACAACGAAGCATAGAGTGACGTAATCATGATGACTCTCTGTCTGAAGATTCAAATAGCCAAGGGTAAAGCGAGCAGGACAGCGGTCAGTAATCCCTGCCCTTCTGCCTAGCTCTACTTAAGTTAAGCAGCCCGCTCAATCATCTTATCCGCCTGCTCGGCGAATTGCTCCAGGTTGCCTTTTTTAACCGTATCGACCGGAATGACCAGCGCGGTATTCAAATTGATGAAGATATAAACATAGCGTTTGCCGTATTCGACCCTGACTAAATCGCTCCAGGCCATTTTATGTTTGCCGCTGGGCGATTTTTCCAATAGGTAATTAGGATTGGCCGGATCGATTGTCAGCGTATAAGTGCCGAACATATTAACTTTTTCTTTATCGGTATAATTCTTAAGTATCTGCCTATGCAAATCCAGCATCATTATTTTAGGCGACAAGAACGCCCAGAGTACGGCAATAACAAAGATATAAGCCGACGACTTGAAATCGGCATAATAAAAATAATAAAACGAGCCGATCAGAGCCATGATACCCGGCACTATCCAGCGGTTTTTCTTGATATTGTTTTGTATCTCTTCATTTCTCATGAATTGCATTTCATTAAAATGGATTAAATCTTGTTCGCGGAATTCGTATTCAATTTCAAACATGTCTTTGGTCTTTGTAAATAATTATAAAAAAGTAACTATGCAGCTGTAGCTACAGCTGTATAAAAAATCTAATGCATTTTTATTGTCGCATGAACGCTACGCCTGAATAGATTAGAAAGAGTCAACATCGCTGTCCTGAAATAGCCGTGTATAGCTATCTGATGCATTTTGTACAGAGACAGATAAACCACCTTGGCGATAAAGCCGCCGATACTGACCGATCCCATCAAATTGCCCATCAGGTTGCCGACTGTGGTGTATTTGCCGAGTGCAACCAACGACCCGTAATCGAGATAATCATATTTGACCAACTGGCCGCCTTGTAAGCGATTGACAATCGATTTGCTTAACGTGGTTGCCTGCTGATGCGCCGCCTGCGCTCGCGGCGGCACATTGCCGTCATGGCCGGGCCACGGACAAGCCGCACAATCGCCCATCGCAAAAATATCGTCGTCATTGGTCTTCAAGGTTTCGTCGACGACCAACTGGTTGATCCTGTTAACTTCCAGGCCATCCAGGTTTTGCATCCAGTCCGGCGCTTTAATGCCAGCCGACCAGACTTTAAGGTCCGCCGGAATCATCTCGCCGTCATGGGTATGAACGCCTTCTCTAGTCACCTCAACCACCCGCCGGCCCAGCTTAAGGTCAATGCCCAGTTTGACCAATTGTTGCTGCGTGGCGTGGGCTAATTTGGTCGGCAATGCAGGTAACAGTTGAGTAGCGGCCTCAATAATCGTCAACTTCACGTCGCTGGATTCATCCAAGCCGTAAACCGCCAACAAATCGGTCACCTCGTGCAATTGCGCCGACAGCTCAACGCCGGTAGCGCCCGCACCGATGATAACGATCGATAAGCTCTTGCCGGCAGCTTTACCGGCATGACTCTTGATGTAAGATTCAACCAACTGTTTTTGAAACTTGAAAGCCTGCGCAGTGGTATCCAGGAACAGGCAGTGTTCGGCCACGCCTTTAATGTTAAACGTGTTGCTGATACTGCCGACCGACATCACCAGCGTATCGTAACTGAACGTGCGTCTGGGGATTAATTCTTCGCCGCTGTCGCTCAGCGTGGGACTGACGTAAATTTCCTTTGCCTGCCGGTTCAAACCTTCCATCCTGCCCAGCCTGAAACGGAAATGATTCCGGTGCGCCTGGGCCAGGTATTCGATCTGCTCGGATTCATCCAATGTACCTGCCGCGACCTCATGCAGCAACGGCTTCCAGATATGCGTCGGCGACGCGTCCAGCAACGTAACCTCAGCCGCGCCTTTCTTGCCTAATTTTTTACCCAAACTGGTAGCAAGCTCCAACCCCGAAGCTCCTCCGCCAACAATCACTATCTTGTGTTTTTTATTATTGTTATCAGTCATTGTTCCCCCTCAAAAAAATATTCTCTTTCTGTACTATAGCATTATATCGAATCGGCCCGATTGTGACCGATTTAGCTGAGAATATACTGACGGATCGACAAGAACTTTGCGTATTTCAAGAAAGACGCAACGTATTACGATGATTATCCTGACACTGAGGAAACGGGCTCGGGGTCACGCAACAGCTAACCGGCGCGAAATAACGGTGGAGCACCATAAAGAAAGGACATCATTGATGAGATCCCTGGCGTTTACAAAGGCATAAGCGCTACGATGGAAAGCCAAAGCGATTTAGGGCTACCTTGAAACAGGCGCGTTGCGATTTGCTACCAGGTCAATGCAGGCAAACACAATCTGTTTGCCTGCACTGTTTTTTTCAACAGAGAATGAAGCGCTTTTTGTTTTAGGCTATAAGGGAAATGCAATATTCAGGAATGTCAAAGCGGGTTTCACTAATCGGTTTGTCATGCTGGAGCATAATGGCTTTTTTACTGCCGTTGGGCTGGTACAACGTAATTTCTCCATAAACAGTATGGCTACCTGAAAAGAACGTTTCTCCTTCCAAATCTTTTCGCACCAGATTGGTCATTTCTTGATAGATTTTAGAGAAATCATCCAGGCTTATTTCCGAGAACTTTAACTCTTTCATTGTTTTCCCTTTTGTTTTAAGTGGAGCGAAACTTTAAATCAATATTTTCGACATTTTTCCACAAAAAAATATAAATTCAACAATAACTTAATAAAAATAAGTAATGTAGTCCCTTAACAAGAACGGGCGCATTATATTTCAACGAGTTACAACCATTAAAAACGGCAATTTAAATATCGGTTTAGAAAAAACTGCGGAGAAACTATCAGCCGGTAAAAACCGGACTCATATCCTCAGCCTGAGGAACCCTCATTAAATACAATCTCAACCAACGGCAGTTCCCACTGACGCAACCAAATCACGGTTTAACGCGGCCAGCAATTCCTCAATGGAAAACTCGACCAATAAATCGGCGGATGGCTTGGCTTGCACGGGTATGTGCTGGATGATGCCGTCCAACACCACCTTTGCCACCGCTTGGCGTATGTCCACGGTGGCGATCAGCGCCGCCCAGCCCCGGTTAAGCTTGACGGCATACTGGTCCAAGCCTTTGTGCCTGAGCTTCAGGCTGCCTTTTTTTCCGGCCAGTCCTTTACCGTCCTTGGACAGAGTGCCTAGCAACAGGCGCAAGATTTCAGGATTACTGTCGACGTTGCCGTCGTCGAGCAGTTCTTGGTTCAGGTGGCGTAAGGTCGTTAAAGACCGCACCTATCGCAAAGATCTCGCCGTTTTCGTTAGTCTCTAAATCCAGGCTACAGCAGTGGGTTTGAAAGGTTTGCCAGTCCATTGTGTGATTATTTTGCCGGAGGGTTGTTTAAGGGGGGGTCATCGTATCAGGCTTGAGAAGAGGGTATGCTATTTATTGCTGGTGGTTGGATGATATTGAATTATCGCGCCATATTGAAACATGAGAATGTCAGCATTCTTTAGTGCGTGTTTTAAAAGTAGCCATTGAGTTGCAAAACCTGCAAAATTTAAAATTTGCAATGGCTAAAAGAAAACACCGCAAGCGCTAC
>NZ_RYFG02000004.1:246-27755 GCF_003994235.2 Candidatus Methylobacter oryzae | reverse complement strand
CATTCCGCCAATGGCTATTTGTCGCCCGTAGACTACGAATTGCAGCAAAAAGCCGCTTAACCGTGTGTCCGGGAAAGTGTTGACACATCACAAGTTACCGTTATTGGGGGCAAGCGGATTGTACCTCCACTCAACAAAAGAAAAGGCGATTACAAACAGAATACACCTATAACAACTTTGGTGGATATTGCCATGAATAATGTTCCCCCTCATCCCGCCAATTATTTACAACGGGCAGGCCGTGCCGGTCGGCGTCAGGAAACCCGCTCGTTGGCATTTACCTTATGTAAGGAAAATCCGCATGAGCGCACGGTTTTTAATCGTCCGTTATGGCCGTTTACCACCTATATTAAAGCGCCTTACATTACCTTAAACAGCTCCAAGATTGTGCAGCGACATGTTAATTCGTTGCTTTTTTCTTACTTTCTAAAACAGGTTATTGATGTAGCTCAACAGCAAAACACTAAATTGGATTGCGGCTGGTTTTTTTGCCAAGACGAAGACGGCAAGTCACAACTTGAGCGTTTTTGTGTCTGGCTGGAAGAGTGCGATTTAACTGGAATACCGGAAAATCTTGAGAGAGGCTTAAAGGCATTAATATACAAAACGATTCTGGCAGGCACATCATCAACCAACCTTACGCATCAAGCTATTTTGATCATTAGCAGTATTAAGAATAAATGGTTGTCAGAATATCAGCCTTTGCAAGCTGAATTTAACGCATTAAATTCAAACATTGGCGAGAATAATCCTTATAAAAAGCGGATAGAAAAAGATCTGGAACGCCTAAAAGGGGAATATCTATTGGCTGAATTGGCAACTCGCGGCTTTTTACCTTGTTATGGATTTCCAACGGGGATTGCCTACTTCGATCCTTATAGCGTTCACGATTATCAACGTAGAAATCACAAAAAAGATGACAAACGGGAAGATAATCTTAGCCGTATCCGGGAAAAACCGACCCGTGATTTGTCCATTGCTATTAGAGAATATGCGCCCGGCTGCGATATTGTCCTAAATGGTCTGGCGTACCGTTCAGCGGGCCTGAGTTTAAGCTGGCACAGTCCTGAAAGCTGCTCCAACGAAACACAGAAACTAATAACGGCGTGGCGTTGCGATCATTGTGGCGCAATTGACAATGCTTTAAGTAGCGTTTCTAGTAGCGTTTGCAACGACTGCGGTGGGCTGCTTAATCCTGAGCATAAGCGCGAATTTATAGAACCGGCAGGATTTGCCGTTGACTTTTATAGCAGTCCCCATACGGATGTTTCAGCACAGCATTATGTGCCAGTTAAAGACCCCTGGGTTACTGCTAGAGATAGGCTACGTCCTTTGTCTAATCCGCAATTAGGACAGTTTCGCGCCGGTAGTCGGGGTGATATTTTTTATCACAGTTCCGGCGAACATGAGCACGGTTACGCACTCTGCTGGCATTGCGGTCGTGCCGATTCCATGACCGCCGAAAATAAACTTCCTGAAGTTTTCTTAAAGCCGCATAGAAAATTAAGAGGCAGGCCGGAAGGTGAAACAGATGCTTGGTGCAGCGGTAACGACAGTGAATTCGCCATTAAAACCAATTTGCATTTAGGCTATGTTGACCATACCGATGTTTTTGAACTGTATCTGAAAAACAGCAACGAACAGACGTTTCTTGATTATAGAAATGAAGATAGCAAAAAAATCGCCTGGACGTTATCAGTGGTACTCAGACAAGCCCTCGCCGACATTTTGGGTATCAATGTCGATGAAATGGGCTATACCGTGAAGCCGACTAAGTTGACTGGATGCAGCCATCCCGTAGCAGCCATTGTTTTATATGATAAAAGCAGTGGCGGTGCTGGCTTTGCTTCATCTGCGTACCGCTATTTTGACGAATTATTTGTTAAAGCCAAGGAATACCTTAAGTGTAATTGTCAAGGCGTGTGCCAGAACTGTTTGTTGGGTTTTGATACTCGCTTCCATATTGATTATCTGGATAGGCTTTTAGCGGCAAGTTATTTGAATGAAGAATTTATCCGTCTGCTGGCTTTGCCGGAGGAATTAAAACTATTAGGAGGAGCATCTCGTTATTGCCCTGAAACGCTGTTTATTGAAATCCGCGATGCTGCGAACCACGGCGCAACTGAACTGCATGTGTTTTTACAAGGTCAGCAATCCGACTGGGAAATAAATGAAAGTCAATTGCTTGAACGGTGCTATCGCTGGAAACAACTTTATGCAAAGGTAGTTTTATTTGTTAACGCTTCATTACAGCCGCTTTCAGAGGCCGCCAAAGAAGAGCTGCGGGTTTTGCACCGATTAGGGATAACCATCGCTATAATCGATGATGGCAAGGTGATGCTCAAAGATTCGGCTTGTATTGTTGCACAAACTTTGTCAGACACCGCAATCAAGACTTTCGCGCACTCGCTTAAACAAACTGCAATACCCACGCAAAATTGGCTGACTCTACCGGATAGTGTTTTGATCTCTGCGGACAATTACCCGCTTATGCCGATATTAGAGTATCTGAATGAAGAGGCCTTGAAACCGAATACAGGCAATGGTGATATAGAAATTGAAATGCTTTCTGAATGCAACGGCCCATTAACTCAATTTGCTGAGCAATTCTGGCAACATGTGCTTGGGTGTCATCCATTATTGCAACAACATGTACTTTCGGATGAACTTAGTAGCTTACATTATTCAGATCGCTATTTATTTTCTCCGTGGTCGGTTATGTTGATTGCAGAGCTTATTGATGGTTTAAAACGGCTTATGAAAAGTAATTGGACTAAGCCAAAAATTGTTATTAATACCTTTGTTAAGCGGGAAAGCAATAATCAGAAACGCGGTTTATTGGCAGACTGGACGGATGACAACATACGCTTGGATGTTATCACAACCTATTTTAAGGCTATGGATGAAAATTGTGTTGTTAATGCGGCAAGCGATACTCCACATGGCCGTGTAATGGAATTGACATGGCGGTCAGGGAAAACAACTCATATTCGATTGGATCAAGGCGTTGGTTATTGGGCAATCGGCGATAACGCACCTTGGTTTGATGATAATTTATCAGATTCTAAGCAACAGGTAGAAAAAATGATGCAATTACTTATTAAACTTAATATTAGGAATGGCAAAGACTTTCCAACGCAAATTTTTGTAAAAGAGCGTTAGAAATGTCATGGATTCAAGTAATCTTGACCACGCAGATTACGAAAGCTATGTGCTTAATCCGGTAAAAGAGCTGCGGCAAAGGGGCAGGTCGCAATTAGCTGAGTTGAATCCGCATGAATTTTCAGCCAGTATTTAATGTGAGTCTTTAATGTGAATTAAGAGCTAAAAATGTCCTGACATATAATTTCAAGGCGTTACAAACAAGACATTTTTAATTTTTGTCATTACTTGGGGCTAAGTACCTGATTTATCATTATTGGATTTAGCTCTTAATTCGTATTTTAGAGTTTAAAACAAAGCTGCAATCTGTACTATATCAAGAAATTTACATACACAACCGCCCTGATAAGCCCGATAATGTAATCGTATATAAATATTTGCGAGAAGATCCCATGCCTACTTTATCCATTAACGGCGATGTCCATATACCCGATAATCTCATTCATGCATTGGGCTTAAAACCCGGCGCAGAACTGGCTTTTGAGCGCCAAGGCGACGCGATTGTCATACGCCCGGTAAAAAAACCAAGCAAGATCTCACGGGTTGAAGAAGGTCCTCAAATATTGGGCTATACCGGGCCGACAGTTACCTTGGAAGAAATGGACGACGCCATAGCCAAAGGTGCGGCGCAATCGTTGTGAAGTCGATCGATACCAATATCCTGGTGCGCTATTATGCGCAAGACGATTCGCTGCAATCGCCTCTTGCCTTGCGAGTTTTCATGGATGAGCCCGAGCTGCTTGTGACGAAAACGGTTTTGCTTGAGTTTTTCTGGGTTTTGACTCAGGCTGACAAATTCCGCTTTCCGCCTGAACAAGTCATGTCCGTTTTCGAACATCTGCAAGGCTTGCCGAATATTGTCATCGAGGATGAACTTTCGCTACGAACAGCCGTTGCATGGTGTCGTGCCGGCCTTGAGTTTCCAGATGCTTTGCATCTGTCCGCTTCTGCGGCTTGCAGTGTATTTTTAACCTTTGATGACCGTAAATTCGCGCGCCGGGCCCAACGTCTTAACTTGACCCCTATTTGCGAGATCCCCGCGTAATCTTGCTATTCAACAATCGTTGAGATACTAGCCGCTATCAATATGCCTATATCGGGCATATAACGCAAAGCCCAGCGGAGCATGAGTATTGGAAAACGTTCTACAGGACTGCGGTGTCAGGCCGGGTAGCCTGACACCGCAGTCCGATAAAGTTGCAATACTAACCGTTAGCTCTCAGCGCGCCTTCAGGAAACTGCATCGTCATGCAATGCAAGCTGCCGTACTGATGCACCAAGGGGCGACAGGGAACACCGATAATTTTGCGGTCAGGGAAGCAGCCGGCCAAGCGCTCCAGCGCGACTGCATCCATCGGATCGCTATAAGTCGGCACCAGCACGGCGCGATTGATGATTAAAAAGTTCGAATAATTTGCCGGCAATTGTTGCCCGTCTTCATCATGGATCGGTTGCGGCAACGGTAACGGAACTAAATGATAGACGTCGCCATCCTGGGTTCTCAGTCCTTGTAATTGCGATTCCATGAACTTCAAACTGTTGTAATGCGGGTCTTCGCTATCGTCGCAGCTGGTGTAAGCGATGGTATTGGCAGAGCAAAAGCGCGCCAGGGTATCGATATGGGCATCGGTATCGTCGCCGCTCAGGTTTTCCTGATCCAGCCAGAATACTCGTTTTGCCCCCAAATGCTTCAGTAATTGCTGTTCAATATCCTGTTGGCTCAGGCCTTTGTTTCTATTCGGGTTTAACAGGCATTGTTTTGTCGTCAGGATGGTATCGATGCCGTCGCTTTCGACGCTGCCGCCTTCCAATATAAAATCGACATCGGTATGACTGGCGCCTTTGAAAGGTCTGGCATTCAACAGTTTGTGGTTCAGCGCGTTGTCGTTTTGGTGCGAATATTTCTCGCCCCAGCCATTGAAAAGAAAATTCATATGCATGACGGCGCCGTCTTTTTCGACGCTCAGGAACACAGTATCCCTGACCCAGATGTCGTTGACCGGCGCATGGATGAAGTCGATACCGTCGGTCTTGTTTATTAAGGATTGGATATGCTGTTGGTGGCTGTCGTCTCTGCAAACGATAAGCAGTTTTTGGTATTGACTGATAGTCTCGGCAATAATGCTGTAGGATTGTTCTACGGCGTCAAGGTTGCGGAAGTCGCCGGTAAGATGAGGCCATGCGATTAATACTGCGGATTGTTTTTCCCATTCTGCTGGAAATCTATTCATGGTATTTGGTTCCGTATAATTGTATTTTCCGGTTATAAGCCGGAATTAGATTGAAACAACATTTCTTTAGCGTGCGCCAAGGTGTTGGCAGTGATATTTACACCGCCGAGCATTCTGGCAATTTCTTCAACACGCTCTTCCGTTTCCAGTAAGCGGACATTGGAAGAAGTAATATCGCTTCGGTTGTTTTTTTCAACGTACAGATGGTGATGCGCTTGTGCAGCGACTTGTGGAAGGTGAGTGACGCACATGACTTGCCGGTTATGGCTTAAGCTGCGCAGTTTTTGTCCGACGATTTCGGCAATGCCTCCACCTATGCCTGAGTCTACCTCATCAAAAATCATGGTCGGGGTGGTTTTATCACTGGAAGTGGTGACTTGAATCGCCAGGCTGATGCGTGACAATTCACCGCCGGAAGCCACTTTAGCCAGCGGTTTAGCGGGCAGGCCGGGATTGGCGCTGACCAGGAATTCGATTTTATCTTTGCCGTTCAGCTTGGGCGTAGCGCTGTCCAGTGCGCTTATATCGACCAGGAATTCGCCTTGCGGCATGCCCAGTTCTTTGATCATTGCAGAGATTTGCTGTTGCAGTTTCTTGCCGCTCAGTATGCGCTGTTTGGTCAGTTCCGCTGCCAGTTGCCGGTATTGGGCGAGCAATTGTTCGGCGCTTGCGGTTAACGCTTCGATACGTTCGCTGCTGTGGGTTAGTGAGTCGAGCTCGCTCTCAAATTTGCCGACCAGCTCCGGCAATTCGTCCGGCGTGACGTGATGCTTGCGGCTCAGGCTTTGAATAATGCCGATCTGGTTTTCCAGCGTTTCCAGGCGTTGCGGATCGGCCTCTTGCGACTCAAGAAAGCGGCGTAATTGCAGCGATGCTTCTTCAACCTGAATCTGCGCTTCGGAAAGCATGGTGCAGATTTCGTTTAGTTCGGGCGCAAACTGGGCAAGGTGATTTAACTCGGCCAGGCAATGGTTCAGCATTTGGTTGACCGATTGTTGATCGCTTTCGTACAGCAGGTCGACCTGGGCCTGGCCGCTGCTTAATATCTCTCCCAAATTGGCTAGTTTGCTGTGTTCTTCCGAAAGTTCGGCATAGCTGAAATTGCTAAGGTCCAGTTGTTGCAGTTCTTCAAGCTGATAACGCAGCAATTCTTCGCGTTCGGTTTGGTCAACGCCGGCTTTGATCAAGTTTGCCAACTCTTTGCTGGTTTGCTGCCATTCCCGGTAACAGGCGTTGACGTGGTCCAGTAGCGGCTGGGTTTTAGCGAACGAATCCAGCAGACGGCGCTGCTCATCGGCATTCAGCAGCGTCAAGTGCGCATGTTGACCGTGAATTTCGACCAGCTTTTCGCTGAGCTCCTGCAAGGCCTGCAAGGTAACCGGGCGATTGTTGATATAGGCTTTGGAGCGGCCGTCCTGATTGACGATGCGCCGGATCAGGCATTGCTGTTCGGCATCCAGTTCGTTGTCTTTTAACCATTGTTGCGCTTGCGGCGCATCGGCTAAATCGAATTCCAGGTTGATTTCGGCCCGTTTGCAATTGGGGCGCACATAGCCGGAATCGGCCCGGTCTCCCAGTGCCAATCCCAAAGCCGTCAATAAAATGGACTTGCCGGCGCCGGTTTCGCCGGTCAGCACCGACATGCCTTTTTCCAGGTCCAGATCCAGCGTTTTGACGACGGCAAGGTCGATGATATTAAGGTTTAGTAGCATTGTGGTAACCACTGCTCCAGTTTAATTTATGCCTGAGTATATAAAAGAAATCATGGTCTTCGGGGTGCAAAATTCTAATCGGTTTAGGTTCCTTTTTGATTAAAATTTTGTCGCTGATTAATACTTTCGGAATTTCGATGTGGTCGCAAGTCACCAAGGCATTGATTTGTTTGGTCTGGCAAAAGCTTATTTCGATTTCAACCGAATCGTTGACCACGATAGGCCGGTTCGATAGGGTATGGGGATTGAGCGGCACTAATACCAGCGCGTTTAACGCCGGGTGCAAAATAGGTCCGCCGGCGGACAGGGCATAAGCGGTCGAACCTGTCGGCGTGGAGATTATCATGCCGTCTGAGCGTTGCGAATTTAAGAATACATTGTCGATTTTGGTAATGATCTCAATCATGCTGGGCGTTACCCAGCGATGCACGACCACTTCATTAACGGCTGTTTCTTCGTGAATAATTTCTCCTTCGCGGATAATCTTGGTGCGCAATAAATAGCGTTTTTCCTCGGTGTAACGGCCTTGGAGAATCGGCAGCAATTTATCGGACAGCTCGTTGGGAGATATATCCACCAGAAAACCCAGCCTACCCAGGTTGATGCCGATCAGCGGAATATCGTATTCAACGATAGCGCGGGCTGCGGCAAGAAAAGTCCCGTCCCCGCCGACGGCGATAACCAAGTCGCAATGCCGGGCCATTGTATCTATCGCGTAGGAGTTGACAGAAGGATCGTCAATAAAAGGCGCGCTGTCTTTAGCGACAATAACACGGTATTGATGTTGCTTTAAAAATGCGTTCAGTGCAGCTAAAGACGCGGCGATACTGGGATCGCTGGGTTTACCTATGATGCCGATAGTCTTAAAAGGTGTCTGCATTATTGAATAATAATCTTGAAATGAATTCGATTATACAAAAAAACCTAAGTAAGACTACGAGTATTGCAATTTGAGCGGATATTTTTGTTTGTTGTGTCTTTTAGCTTGATATTTTCGAATAATGGACACAATCTATGGTACCGGAGATTGGTTAATCAATCGGTAGAATCGTAAGGCCGGGTGTAAACCATTAATGCAGAGGGTTAGAGCAATGAAACAATTACACAGAAAGGATCTGTTTGGCTGGTCGCAATTCAATCCGGAGCGAAACCTGGATTTTCATAGCGTGTTGTGGGTGCGCGACGGCGGTAATGTCGTCATCGATCCTTTGCCGATGTCCGAGCATGATCACAGCCATTTGCAAAGTTTGGGTGGAGTCAATTTTATCGTCATTACCAATAGCGATCATTGCCGCGATGCGGAGCATATAGCCGAAGTTACCGGCGCTGCGATCTACGGTCCGGCGGCCGAGGAGGAGACATTTCCGCTGGAGTGCGCGCGCTGGATTCATGATCATGAAGAGATTGTTCCCGGTTTGATTGCCTATCAGTTGAACGGTTCTAAAACGCCGGGAGAATTGGCGCTATTTTTGGAGCACAGCACGTTGATAACCGGCGATTTAATTCGTTGCCATATCGCCGGGGAGTTATGTATGTTACCGGACGAAAAGCTGGCAGATAAACGCAAGGCCATTCAATCGGTCAAACGCATTGCCGATGTGCCCGATATTAAGGCCGTCCTAACAGGTGACGGGTGGCCGTTATTCAATCACGGCAGCGAAGCGTTGCATCGTTTGGCAAGGTCATTGAACCATTAACTTCGGGCGTTGGAGTTACGCTTATTTTTGTCTCCCGGAAGACATATCTTCCGGGAGACAAAAGAGTGGGCTGCAAAATAAGACATAAATCTTTTTCCTCTACAATATGCCGTTTGGCGCGGCATCTTAAGATATACAGCAGGTTTTGTTAATGTGGATACAAAAAGAGTTTTCATTATCGGCAAAGAGCCGGGGATTTCATCTGATCACCGGTGAAGTCCTGAATGCTATTCCCGAACTGTCCGCCATAGAATGTGGATTACTGCATCTTTTTATCAAGCATACCTCAGCGTCGCTGACGGTCAACGAGAACGCCGATCCGACCGTGCGGATGGACATGGAAAGCCATTTTAACCGGTTTGTGCCGGAAGGCGCGCCTTATTACAAGCACGGCTATGAGGGCGAGGACGATATGCCCGCCCATATAAAAAACGCGTTGCTGGGCTCTAGTTGCACTATTCCTATAACCAAAGGCAAACTTAACCTGGGCATCTGGCAAGGCATATACCTGTGCGAGCATCGCAACCAGGGCGGTAGCCGGAGGATTATCGCCACTATTCAAGGGCAATCTCGAGCCGGCTAATGCTTGGCTATTGCTTGAATAAATAGAACTCTCTATCCTACGATGTTTTTTCTCGGTTCAGGCGCGCTTGATCAAGCGCAGCGATAAAGATTCCGCAGTAAGTATTCCAGGAAATGGAGAGAGTTTTGAAGATATTGGTAACAGGGGCGGCCGGATTTATCGGTTCGGCGCTTAGCCTTAAACTATTAGCGCGCGGAGATGAGGTCGTCGGCATAGACAATCTCAACGATTACTACAATGTCAATTTGAAACTGGCTCGGCTGGAGCGGCTGCGAAGCTATGATAATTTTAAATTCATCAAACTTGAAATTGCCGACAGGCCGGCAATGGAAGCCCTTTTCGCCCGCGAGCAGTTTCACAGAGTCATGCATCTTGCCGCCCAGGCCGGCGTACGCTATTCGATTACTAATCCTCATGCCTATATCGACTCGAATATAGCCGGCTTCATCAATATACTCGAAGGATGCAGGCATCATGCCGTTGAGCATTTGGCGTACGCTTCGTCCAGTTCGGTTTATGGCGGGAACACCAAAATGCCGTTTTCCGTGCATGACAATGTCGATCATCCGGTTTCACTTTATGCGGCCAGCAAAAAAGCCAATGAATTAATGGCGCATACCTATAGCCACCTTTATAACTTGCCGACTACCGGCTTGCGTTTTTTTACCGTTTACGGTCCTTGGGGACGGCCGGATATGTCGTTGTTCACGTTTACCCGCAATATTCTTGAGGGCAAACCGATCGATGTGTTTAATTACGGACATCACCGCCGCGACTTCACTTATATCGATGACGTTGTAGAAGGCGTGATTCGGGTAATTGACCAACCGGCTCAGGTCAATGCCGGCTGGGCAGGAGAACATCCCGATCCCGCTACCAGCTTTGCGCCCTACCGCTTGTATAACATCGGCAATAACAATCCCGTGGATTTGTTAATGTTTATCGAAACGCTGGAAAAATGTTTGGGCAAAAAGGGGGTAAAGGATTTTTTACCGATGCAGCCCGGAGATGTGCCCGATACTTATGCCGATGTGTCGGATTTAGAGCTTGATTTGGGGTATAGGCCGGCAACCTCGGTAGAGGATGGAATTGGAAGGTTTGTTGAGTGGTATAGGGAGTTTTACAAGATAGTTTGATTAGGGTTGTAAGTTAGGCAGCGAAGAACTATTGCTAGACAGCTCAAGCGGAACGGGGTTTGCCCCCGTTCCTAACGTTTTGGCCGCATTTGGGCAAAGTTATCCAGCACAAAACGTTTCTGGCGGGGCAACATGTCCCATCAGGCATACAATTTTGTATCTCTCTTATTTCCAGATACTGACAATATTAGTAAAGTCATCTGTCCAAGGCTTCATATCGAAATATAAAGGCATTTTTTGCCATTTGCCGAGACTGCTTAGCCGTAACGGTTCCAATGTTTCGGCTTGTTTTGCCATAACGACCCAATCGGTCGCAACAACCAGCGGAATTTCTTGCTGAGGTTTGAACTCCTGAATCAATGAGGCCAAGTGCAAGGCTTCCGCATTAATCGATAAGACTTTTTTCAGCGCCAGATGACGGTTGGTCATGTGAAATGCCAAGATGCCGCCCGGCTTGAGCTTTTTGAAATAAAGCTCAAGCGCTTCTTTGGTCAGAAGATGAGTCGGCACCGAATCGGAACTAAACGCATCCATGACCAATAAATCAAAATGTTGGTCCGGCTCTTTTTCCAGCGACAAGCGGGCGTCGCCGACGCGCATCGTGGCGTTGTGGGCGCACTGGCTCAGATAGCTGAAATAGCTGGGATTGCCGGCAATGTCTACGACAAGCGGATCGATTTCGTACAGCGTCCAGTTTTGCCGGTCTTTCGCATAACAAGCCAATGCTCCCGCGCCCAGTCCGACTACGCCGATATTCCAGGTCTGATCGGTATTGTCGAATTCTTTAAACAGTTGGCCCATCGGTCCTGGGCGGCTGTAATAGGTCAGCGGTATCTGGCTCAAGTTTGCAGCCAGACGTTGTGCGCCGTGTTTGGTCGTGCCGTGGAACAGCTCGTGGTAGCTTTCGGGCTTGCCTTGTTCGTCGGTTAGTACGGCTTCGCGAACGGCCAATACGCCGAAGAATGTGCGTTCCTGATACAGCGTATGCGATGACAGGCTATGTACGCCGAGCGCAAGGAAGATAATTGCGCCAGTCATTAAAGCAAAACCGACTGGGCGCGTCCTGAGCAAGTAGGTCAACACAGTTAAACCTATCAGGCTGATGACAATGACATCGAAATATTGGAGTAAATCATCGACGCTTGCATGAAGAACAAGCCCGGCAATAACCAGTAGGGCAGGGGCTATGATTTGCAGGAATAATCCGGCATTCCATGACGGCTTCAGGCCGGGGCGCAGCAATAAAGCGGCAACGATCATAATCGGGTACTCGTAAACCGCATTGAAGGTAAACGGTGCAACAAAGGTGTTGAACATGCCGCCCAACATGCCTGCAAACGACATGATCAGGTAGAAGGTGGTTAAATGCCGGGTGTGCGGACGTAACCGGGCCAGTTCTCCATGGCAGACCATGACCGCAAAGAAAAAAGCCAGCAGGTGTAAAATCAGGTAAGCCCAATAAGGCAAATCCGCCGGATTTATGAATGCATAAGCAATAAACGGCACCAGGAAAATCGGTTGCAGTTTGACCATTAACGGATGGATGCTATCGTTCCATTTAGAGAAAACGATAATAAACGACAGTAAATACAGCGTTAACGGGATAATCCACAGCAGCGGCACCGAAGCAATATCGGTGCTGATAAAGTTGGTCAAGCCGAGTAACAGGCTGGATGGCACGAAGGCCAGTGCAAGCCAGTGCAATTGGGTCGCAAGGCTGAGATTATTTTCGTCGGCAGTTGCATCCTGACCGGCCTCTTGCTGTTCGGTAATTTGCCGGTTTTTCCATAGCATAAAAGCGCAACCGGCAATCAGCAGGCAAAGGATCAGGTAGCCGATGCTCCAGTAACTTTTCTGGTTAGCCAAACCGATATTGGGTTCAAGCAGGAACGGATAGCTTAGCAATGCAATCAAACTGCCGGTGTTGCTGGCTGCATAAAGATAATAAGGATCATGGCTGGTATGGTGGCCGACATTGGCGAACCATTTTTGAATCAACGGTGCGGTGGTGGACACCACGAAAAAAGGCAAGCCGATCGCAAGAAATAGAGTCCAAAGCAGCCAAAAAGTCGGGTTACTGTCTGTCGGAGGCACGGTGTTTTCCGGCAAGGCTACAGGCAGTGCCAAAAAACTGATCAGTATTAGCGCTGCATGAATCTGGATTTGGCGGTGTTGGCTGTAGCGAGTGGAAAGATAATGTGCATATAGATAACCTAGAAACAAAATGCTCTGGTAAAACACCATGCAGGTATTCCAAACTGCCGGCGAGCCGCCGAGTAAAGGCAGCAAAATCTTCCCGAATAACGGTTGCAGCACAAACATCAGCGATGCACTGGTAAACAAGGTTGCGGCAAATAAGAAAATGAGGGATGGATTGCGGTCGGCTGCGGCTTCTGGATGGTTCATTATTTTTATAGGTAGCCCTAGGGCTTTTAATTTTTAATGCGCTAATGATATAGCATTTGCTGCTGGATGGGGATAGGCATCTAAAACAAGCGCTCTGTCTGGCGTATGCCGATAGGTGCAATAAAAAAGGCGGTATAAACCCGCCTTTTAGAAACCGGAATTCGACAATTTCCTTTAATGTTTTTCCGGCTTATTGCTTCAGCAGGCCGGCGTCATCGTTGTTCTTATCGTCATGATTATCCGGTCGTTTCGCAATAACGATTCCGCATAGGGAGCTAAAACGGCTGTTGAAAGTAAAAAATATTTCTGTTTTCTAAGCTGTGTTATAGCGACGCAAAATAAGCTGCTAATGCTTTAAAATCAGCTTCGGATAGATTGGCGGCTATAGCTTGCATCGGCCCGTTTTTACGCGTACCGGTTTTAAATGCGTTTAATTGCCGCTCCAGGTATTCAGGATATTGTCCAGCAAGTCTTGGAAATTGTCCGTTACCTTGCGCTTTAGCTCCATGGCAGCCTAAGCACATAGCCGCTTTGGTCTCTCCCGCTTTAGCCAACGTTGGCTCTCCCCCTGCTTTAACCGGCTGCTGACTGGAAAAATAAGCGGAAAGATCGTTGATGTCTTCATCGCTCAAGTGGCTTGCCATCGGTTGCATTATCGGATTGACGCGGTCTCCGGACTTGAAGGCCTTGAGCTGATTGACCAAGTAGATTGATGATTGCGCCGCTAAGTTGGGCCATTGCGCATTGCTGCTATTGCCTTTTTGACCATGGCAACTGGCGCAGTGGTCGGCTTTTTGTTCCCCGGCTTTTACATCGGCCGCGGAAACAGGTAACGCCAAAGAAGCGGATACGAAAAAAGATAAAATAAGAGACTGTTGTAGTGAGTTCATGATTCACCTCATAGGATAGGGTTAGGCTATCTGTCTATTGCTATCTATTGGGCATATTGTAAGAGCTTGCCTTTCAAGATAGGGCTTTAACTATACAGCTAAAAAGAGCGGCTGATAATAAAAATTATAAGTAGTGAAGACAGAATAACAAGCTTGCCTTTGGCAAACCAGGAAGGATAAATCTATGAAATTTATATTTTATAGACAGCGTAGAGGTTTAAGAAATTGCTATGCGTACGGGGACATAGCAATAACTCAATTATTTTACGATGCGTAAATTCGGTTTGGCTGCGGGCTTTTTTTCCGGCGGTGGCGGCTCATTGTCGTCATGTTCTTCTTGATCGAAAATCATGCCTTTGCCGTTTTCTTTGGCGTAAATCGCCAATACGGCAGTTACCGGCGTCACAATATGCATGGGCTTTCCGCTGAACCGGGCATTGAATTCAATTTCCTCGTTGCCGAGAGAAAGTCCCTGTATTGCTTCAGGTCTTATGTTTAAAACGATTTTTCCGTCTTCAATAAACTCTTGGGGCAAGATTGCGGAAGTATTTTCTGCGTCTACGAGCAGATGAGGTGTCAGGGAGTTATCGATAATCCACTCGTAAATCGAACGAATTAAATAAGGCTTTAAAGAAGTCATGGCTAGGTTTTATTTCAAAGGCTCGATCATTTCTTTTTCAGCATCGCTGAGGCTGCGTTTGAAGGCGGCTCTGTTAAAGATGCGCTGGGCGTAATTGGTGATTGCTTCATTCGGCGTCGATATGTCAATGCCGATGCTGGGTAAACGCCATAATAGAGGGGCAATGACGCAATCGATAAGCGAAAATTCATCACTCATGAAAAAGGGTCTCGCTGCAAAAATCGGAGAGGCAGACAGTATGCTTTCCCTGAGCATTTTTTTTGAGCGGGCTGATTTTTTCTCACCGGAAAATAAAATTTCATCGAGTAACTGATACCAATCCTGGTCGATACGTCTGATCAGCATTCTGGCATTTGCCCGTGAAACCGGATCCATTTGGTGCAACGGTGGATGCGGGAAGCGTTCATCAAGATACTCCATGATAATGCGAGAATCATAGAGAACCAGATCGCGTTCGATCAAGGTTGGCGATGTGCCGTTGGGGTTAAGCTCAAGTAAGTCTTCGGGAGGATTAGTCGGGTCATAATATTCTATGTCCGCTACAACTCCTTTCTCGTGCAAAACAAAACGGGCGCAGTGGCTCATCGCGCATGTTGGAGATGAGAAAAGCGTCATGACGGATTTACGAGTAATATTTGTCACGAATAACAACCTCTTTAAGACGTATAGGGCAGTAAAAAAGGCATTATAACATGATCGGCGAGGTTTTTATTTACAGTTGTTAACCGTGGAATGCCGACGGCGAAGTGCTTCGTCCGCCGGCATGTATGGCTTTGTGCCCCTGTTATTTCATCTGTCAGGACTAGTCGACGTCTTTCCAGTATTCCTTCTTCAATAGATACGCCACGACTGTAAACATAAAGATGAAGAAAATTACGTATTTTCCAATACGTTGCCTTTCCAACTGTACTGGCTCGCTGACATATACCAGAAAATTAACCAAGTCATTGACGAACATGTCGAATTCACCTTCCGACAATGTTCCCCGCTCTTTAAGAACTAACTTGGTGTATTCGCCCCATATCGTTTTTTTAGGTTCCGCATACTGTTCGCCTTGCAATTGCCAGAGTGGGTTGGGCATCGCAGTATCCTCGAAAACCAGGTTATTCACCCCTCTAGGGCTTTTGGGATCGATATAGTAGCTTTTTAAGTAGCTGTATATCCAATCGGCGCCACGAGATCTTGCAATTAATGACAAGTCGGGTGGTTGTGTACCAAACCATTTTTCCGCATCGTGCTTGTTCATAGCGCTGTGGAGTTGGTCATAGATGCTTGCGCCTTCCGGCGCAATGTCTTTTAGCATCATTTTTTGATCGACGCCGGTATCAAGGGCAATGCGCAGGTAACGAATATGCTTGATTGAATGACAGCCAAGACAATAGGTCACGAAGTGTTTCGCTCCCCGCTGCAACGAAGCATTATTGGACAGATCAATATGCGCCTTTTGCAACTCAACGCTTTCGGAGGCGGCAACCCCGAAAGACAACAATAACAATGAAAGTAATGCTACTAAATTTTTCATATTAATCCAGACTCCCTTTTGCTTTTTTTGCTAACCGGCTGATAACGTTGATTATGCCTTTAGGCCGAGGTCTTCTGGTGAAAAAAGAGCTTTTAAAAGCAGCATGACCAATTTCATCGCCTGCTGGTTTTTTTACTTCGGTAATTTCCTCAATCAATGCAGGCAGTTGTTCCTCAAGAGTATGTAGCTGCTCTTCAAGGCTATGTGCTTTGGTTAATCTTGTCGGCACTGGCTTGGTTTTTTCCCAGCGAGTGTAGATAGGCATTAACATGAAAAAACCAAAATAAATCGTGGTAAAAATCCGCGCAAAAACGGTTGCTGTCGGAGTTGCGGGTTGTGTGCCCAAATAACCCAAAGCCAGAAAGCTGATTACAAATAAGCATAAGGCTTTTTTGTAGATGCCGCCGCGATAACGAATTGATTTAACCGGGCTGCGATCCAGCCAAGGCAGCAGGAACAGTACGACAATCGCACCGCCCATGCCAATAACACCGGCAAATTTATCGGGGATTGCTCTTAATATTGCGTAGAAAGGTGTGAAATACCAGACTGGAGCAATATGCTCCGGGGTTTTCATTGGGTCGGCAGGGATGAAGTTTGCGTGCTCAAGAAAATACCCGCCCATTTCCGGCATATAGAAAATGACAGTAGCGAAAAATAGTAAAAACACGCCTACGCCAACCAAATCTTTAACGGTGTAATAGGGGTGAAAAGGAATGCCGTCGATTGGATGGCCCCATGGATCCTTACGTTCTTTAATTTCAATGCCGTCAGGGTTGTTTGAACCTACTTCATGCAAAGCCACGATATGCAGGAATACCAGCATGACCAAAGCCAAAGGCACCGCAATAACATGAAACGCGAAGAAGCGGTTCAAGGTCGCATCGGAAACAACATAATCTCCCCTGAGCCACAGCGACAAGTCGTCGCCGATCACGGGAATAGCGCTGAATAGCGAAATAATAACTTGCGCGCCCCAGTACGACATTTGTCCCCAAGGTAACAGATAGCCCATGAAAGCTTCCGCCATCAACGCGACAAACAGCAACATGCCGAAAATCCAGATCAGCTCGCGAGGATGCTTGAACGAGCCGTAAAGCAAGCCGCGGAACATGTGCAGATAAACAACGATAAAAAATGCCGATGAGCCGGTTGAGTGCATATAGCGGATCAGCCAACCCCAATTTACATCGCGCATGATGTATTCAACGGAGTCGAATGCCAATTTTGCATCCGGTTTGTAGTTCATCGTTAAAAAGATACCGGTTAAAATCTGGTTAACCAGTACCAGCAAGGCCAGTGAACCAAAGAAATACCAGAAATTGAAGTTTTTCGGCGCATAATAATGCGTCATGTGCTCGTTCCAGAGCTTGGCTAGCGGAAACCGCTTCAAAATCCATTCATTACATTCAGTTATGCGGCTACGTTTCATGCGCTTGCTTCCTCTTCACCGACAATCAACAGGGTATCGGTAATATAACGATAAGGTGGAATTTCCAGGTTAGTGGGGGCCGGTACGCCGCGATAAACGCGACCTGCCAAGTCAAACCAAGAACCATGACACGGACAGAAAAAACCGCCTTTCCACTTTTCGCCAAGATCGTGAGGAGCTATTTCGGGACGGAACGTAGGTGAGCAACCTAAATGCGTGCATAGTCCAACAGCAACGAAAATTTCCGGTTTGATAGAACGTGCCGGATTTTTGCTGGACTCCGGTTGAATGGATTCCTGAGAAAGAGGATCTCTCAGCTCATCATCCAGTGTTTTTAGCGTCTCAAGAACTTCAGGCGTTCTGTTGAGTATCCAGACCGGCTTGCCTCGCCATGCGACCCTGATTAATTGGCCTGGTTCCATTTTGCTCAGGTCAACTTCAACAGGAGCACCGGCAGCCATGGCTTTTACGCTAGGTTGCATTTGAGCAAGAAAAGGAACAGCTAAGTATCCTGTGCCGACTGCGCCAACCACGGTCAAGGCCGAGGTCAAAAACTGGCGTTTGGACTGATCGACGCCTTTATTATTCATTATAGAACTCTCCTGATATTAGTCTGCGCTTCTTAAGGGCGCATTGTTTTATACTACCAATATACCATTAGAGCTTATAAGATTTGAAGTGCTTATGCCGCCGGTTTTAGGATTTGGTAGTCATAAAAAATAGCTTAAAGCGATAGGCGGTATACAAGCCTATGATATTACATAATATTGTTTACTATTGAGTATCGCTGGAGCTGCTAAGTTTTTGTATGCAAATGACGTATATTTGATAGCTTGATAAGATAATATCTCTATTTATAAAGTAGCTAGGCTTTTTGTTAACGCGGCAATAAAAGCCGCGTTTTCTTCGGGTTTGCCTACAGTTACCCGCAAACAGTCAGTCAATAGGCCGGTTTGCGCATTAAGGTTTTTAATCAAAACGCCTTGTTGTTTTATCGATAAGAAGATTTCGCCGGCACGATTTTCAGGGGTTCTAAACAGGATGAAATTGGCGGCGCTGGGATAGGCGGTAATGCCGTCTAAGTTATTCAACTGATTAAAAACAATCGATCGTTCGGCGCAAATCTGTTGCGTTTGCCGATCGAACAAGTCTTTGTTAGACAAAGCGAAATCCGCGCTTATTTGAGTGAGGCAGTTAATATTGTAAGGCAGGCGGATTTTATGCAATTGCTCGACGATTTCCGGAGCCCCCGCAATGTAGCCGAGGCGCAAACCCGCCAAACCCAGTTTCGATACGGTACGCATGACCAGCAGGTTGTCGTATTGCTCCAGGCTGTCGATAAAACTGGCATTGGCAAAAGGCGCATAAGCTTCATCAATCACCACCAAGCCTTTGGCGGCTTTTATAATTTCTCTGATCGACGACTCGGAGAATAAATTTCCGGTGGGATTGTTAGGATAGGCCAGGAAAATAACCGAAGGCTGGTATTTTTCTATCGCGTCCAGCATGGTGGGTAAATCCAGGTCGAAGCTGTCGGCAAGCAACGGAATGCCGTGGTAGTTTAGCCCCAAGCAAAGGCTTAGCTGTTTATACATCACAAAACCGGGATCGGGCGCCAACACGCAGGCATTTGCCGGCAGCGCCATTAATAGTAATTGAATGATTTCATCCGAGCCGTTGCCCAACAACACGTCGAATTGCTCAGGTATCTGGTTTAAGCGTTTAATCGTTGCGCTCAGATGCTTGGCTTCAGGGTCGGGGTAGCGATTCATCGGGCAGTCTTTCAGCGTTTCCAACCAGCTTTTCTTAATATCTTCAGGCCAGCTGTAAGGGTTTTCCATCGCATCTAGTTTGATCAAACCGGTGGCGTCCGCAACTTTATAGGCGGACATTGCTAAGACTTCTTTGCGGAAAATGGAGGTAATTGGCATAGATTCGGTTTTAAACAGTTAAGGAATTAGAACATGGATAACGCGGATTTCGACGGATTGAAACGGATTTTACGTTGATTGGTCAAATCCGTTTTGCCCCGGCAAGCGCCTGCATCCATGCGGTGCGGCGTATCTACTTTGCCGGTGTCTGTTGATTCATCGCCAAGTAGACGCATTGGCTTTTAGCTTGTTTTTATACCCAAAGGGCATAAGTTTCGTTTGCGCAGGCAAGCTGCTCAACTCAGCTTTAGTCTGTTTTTATCCTGAATTCCGCCGATCGCGCATGGGCCGTCAGACTTTCGCCTCGGGCCAGGATGGATGCGGTTTTACCGAGCATATCCGCGCCGGCCTCAGAGCAGTTGATTAAACTGGAACGTTTTTGGAAATCATAAACACCTAACGGCGATGAAAAACGTGCCGTGCTGGATGTCGGCAAAACATGGTTCGGTCCCGCACAGTAATCGCCCAAGGCTTCGGCGGTATAACGGCCCATGAAAATAGCGCCTGCGTGGCGGATGTTTTTACATAAAGCTTCAGGGTCTTCAACGGAAAGTTCCAGATGCTCCGGCGCAATGACGTTAACTACATCGGCCGCCGCATTTAAATCGTCGACCTTGATCATCACGCCTCGCGTAGTCAGCGATGTTTTGATGATTTCGGCACGTTCCATCGTCGGCAATAATTTGTTGATGCTTTGCTCGACAGCGTCCAGATAAGCCGCATCAGGGCTGATCAATATGGCTTGGGCATTTTCGTCATGTTCGGCTTGCGAGAACAAGTCCATCGCAATCCAATCGGGATTGGTTTTGCCGTCGCAAATAACCAGGATTTCCGAAGGTCCGGCGATCATATCAATGCCGACTTGTCCAAAGACCAGTTTTTTAGCAGTAGCTACATAGATGTTGCCTGGTCCGACAATCTTTGCCACGGCGGGAATAGTTTCCGTGCCGTAAGCCAGCGCGGCAACAGCTTGCGCGCCACCGATCGTAAATACACGGTCCACACCGGCTATATAGGCGGCTGCCAGTACCAGTTGATTGGTTTCGCCGCCCGGTGTTGGTACAACCATGATCAATTCGCCGACACCGGCGACCTTGGCCGGTATCGCATTCATCAATACTGACGAAGGGTAGGCTGCTTTACCGCCGGGCACGTAAAGTCCTACGCGGTCTAGCGGAGTAATTTTCTGTCCAAGAACGGTGCCGTCAGCCTCTGTGTATTGCCATGACTCCATTTTTTGGTGTTCGGCATAAGCGCGGATACGGTCGGCGGCTGTTTGCAAAGCTTGTGCTTGCTCAGGCGCTAAGTTGTTCCATGCTGATTTAAGGGCATCCACGGACAATTGCAATTCTGAAGCCTGGGTAACGGAGTGATGATCGAAACGGTTAGTATATTCAATCACCGCTTGGTCGCCGTTTTTGCGGACCTCGGCAATGATAGACAAAACGCGCTGATGAATTTCCAGGTCGTCGGTTTCGTTAAAGGCCAGCAAATCTTTTAATTGCCGGTTGAAATCAGCTGACGAGGCATCGAGCCGGGTGATATTTATGTCGGACATAAGATAACCAAAATTTTAGAGTGTATTGATGTTATGTGTTGTCCACGAAAAACACGAAAGGCACCAAAAGTGGATTTATTACAGATTTAACGTTTCCGCTATGTCTAAGCAAAATAGCTGGGCTTAACCAATGCAAAACGTTTCGAATGGGGCAGTGTACCTCGCTCAGCTTGTGGCTCTATAGTAAACGCAATGCTCGAATGTCAGCAGAGCGTGGAAACGATGCGTTTTTCGTGTCTTTCGTGTTTTTCGTGGACAAAAATGAATTACTAAACTCTTTTCGCCAGCGTCTTCTCAAACTGATCCAGCAGCGATTGAATCGCCTGGTGCTTCATTTTCATCGCCGCTTTATTGACGACCAATCTTGAGCTGATGTTCATGATCAAATCGCGAGGCTCAAGATCATTGGCCTTTAGCGTATTGCCGGTATCGACCAAGTCGACTATGCAATCGGACAGGCCGACCAGCGGCGCCAGTTCCATTGAGCCGTACAATTTAATGATTTCAGCTTGTATGCCCAAGCCGGCAAAATAGCGTTCGGTTATCTTCACGTACTTGGTCGCAACGCGAACGCGTCCGGCAATCGGCGGCGCATCTTTATGCGCTGCCGTCATTAGCCGGCAGCAGGCGATATTTAAATCCAGCGGCTCGTACAAACTTTCGGCGCCGTGCTCCAACAGGATGTCTTTTCCGGCGATGCCCATATCGGCAGCGCCGTACTCGACAAACGTAGGCACATCGGTTGCGCGGATAATAACCAATTGAACATCGTCGCGGCTGGTTCGTAGAATTAGTTTACGGCAGGTTTTCGGGTCGTCAATCGGCGTGATGCCGGCCTCCGCCAGCAAGGGCAGGGCATCTTCGTAAATTCGGCCTTTAGATACGGCAATAGTAATCATAGTCTTACCTTATCTTGGCACGCGGCGAATCGTTGCGCCCAGTTGAGAGAGTTTTTCTTCAATATGATCATAACCCCGATCAATATGATAAATGCGGTCGACCAGTGTATCGCCTTCGGCCACCAGTGCCGCAATTACAAGACTTGCCGACGCTCTTAAATCGGTCGCCATAACCGGTGCGCCGGTCAGCTTTGCAGTGCCTGTGCAGATAGCGGTGTTGGATTCCAGCTTAATGTCGGCGCCCATGCGCATCAGCTCCTGAACGTGCATGAAGCGATTCTCGAACACGGTTTCGGTAATCGTGCCCACGCCTTCGGCAATCGTATTCATCGCGGTAAACTGAGCCTGCATATCGGTTGGAAAGGCAGGGTAGGGCGAGGTGCGCACCGAAACTGCCTTGGGTTTTTTACCGTGCATATCCAATTTGATCCAGTCTTCGCCGGTGGTTATATCGGCGCCGGCTTCAACCAGTTTTTCCAACACAGCGTCCAGAATATCCGGACGGGTGTTTTTCAGCTTGATGCTGCCGCCGGTAATTGCGGCGGCAATCAAATAGGTGCCGGTTTCGATCCGGTCGGGCAGAATGTCGTAGTGGATGCTTTCAACGCCCAGCTTTTCAACGCCTTCAATGGTCAGCACGTCGGTGCCTATGCCGGTGATTTTGGCACCCATTTTGTTAAGGAAGTGAGCCAAGTCGGTGACTTCCGGTTCCTTCGCGGCGTTTTCTATAATTGTCGTGCCTTCGGCCAACACGGCAGCCATCAGCAGGTTCTCCGTGCCGGTAACGGTGATTTGTTCGAGGACCAGACGGCAGCCTTTCAGTCGAGAGGCTTTAGCATGGATAAAACCGTTTTCGACAGTGATATCGGCCCCCATTTTCAACAGGCCGTTAAGGTGAATATCGACCGGCCGCGAGCCGATAGCGCAGCCGCCGGGCAATGACACATGGGCTTCGCCGAATCGGGCAACTAAAGGCCCCAACACCAATATCGAAGCGCGCATGGTCCTGACCAGCTCATAAGGTGCGACAAAGCTGTTGATCGTACTGGAATCGACTTCGATATTCATCTTCTCGTCAACGGTCAGATGCACGCCCATGCGGCCCAGCAGTTCCATGGTCGTGGTAATGTCGTGCAGATGCGGTATGTTGCCGACGCTGACCGGCGCTTCCGAAAGTAATGTAGCTGCCAGAATCGGCAGGGCGGCGTTTTTTGCGCCGGAAATACGCAGTTCTCCAGAGAGTTTTGCGCCGCCGGTAATAATGAGTTTATCCATATAAATTAAGGCTAAGGGTTTAAGGGTTAAGAACTAAAGATAGGCTTTTGATCTTTAGTTGCTGTTATTAATCGGTTTGAACTGCAAAATGGCTCGATTGATCGAAACCGCTGAGTTTTGCAAGGTTGAGCAATTGCTCGGGAATATTTTTAAAGCTTAACTGCGTCCTGTTTTGCCGGGCATATTTTATCCATTCGATCATTAGCGCCAGTCCCGCACTGTCTGTATTGGCAACGCCGCTGAGATCAATGGTCACTTCGGACGCCGATTTCAAGAAAGAAAATGATTTAAGCGTTTGCTTGTCGATGGTTGCAAAAGTTAAATCGCCGTCAATCACAAAGTGTCTGGGACCTTCTTTAATGATGTTCAGACGGCTCACTTTTTTTCTTCCGCGGATTTAAACAGGAACTGGCCGATCGCCTTTTCCAAAATGATGGCCGATTGGGTAATTTCGATTTTTCCGCCATCTTTTAAATACTCTTCGGAACCGCCCGCTTCCAGGTTGACGTATTGCTCGCCTAACAGGCCGGCAGTGAAAACGCTGGCGGTAGTGTCATCGGGCAGCGTGTTGTATTGTTTGTCAATGCTCAGTTTGACAACGGACTCGTAGGTTTTAGGGTCGAAAGTGATTGAACTGACTTGACCGATTTTAACGCCGGCCGATGAAACCGGCGATTTGACTTTCAGGCCGCCGGAGTTTTCAAAACGGGCTGTAACCGTATAACTGTCATGCTCGGTAAAAGAGCTTAAGTTACTCACTTGTAAGGCAAGAAAAAACAACCCGGCAATGCCTGAGGCGACAAAAAGTCCGACCAGCGTATCCTGGGTATTGGTGTGTTGCATGTTAATTATCTCCAAACATCAGTGCGGTCAGGATAAAATCCAAACCTAAAATACTAAAAGCTGAATTGACTACGGTACGTGTTGTAGCCCGGCTGACACCTTCGGAAGTTGGGATCGCGTCATAGCCTTCGAACAGGGCTATCCACGAGGCGACAAAACCGAACACAATACTTTTGATCACGCCATTGACAATGTCATCCTGAAAATCCAGGTTGGCCTGCATTTGCGACCAGTAAGCGCCCTCGTCAACGCCCAGCATGCCTGAGCCGACCATTTGTCCGCCGATGATTCCTACCGCGCTGAATAGCGCAGCCAATAAAGGCATCGATAATAATCCGGCCAGAAAGCGAGGGGAGATAATGCGTTTGATCGGGTCGACGGCCATCATTTCCATGCCGGACAATTGCTCGGTTGCTTTCATCAGGCCAATCTCCGCCGTTAGCGCGGAACCTGCCCGGCCTGCGAATAGCAGCGCTGAAACAACGGGTCCAAGTTCCCTGACCAGCGAGGCCGCCACCATGACGCCCAATGTTTCCTCTGCGCCGAAATCGGAAAGGATGTAATAGCCTTGCAGGCCCAAAACCATGCCGACAAACAGTCCTGAGATAGTGATAATCAAGAAAGACAGCACGCCGACCGAATACATCTGGTTAAGCAACAGCCTGGGACGTGGCAGTACGCTGAGTATGCCGGCAATAGTCTGGAGCAGGAAAAACGTGCCCCGGCCAAGCTTGGTGAAACCGGTGCGGGTGTTTTTGCCCAATTGCTGTAGGAGTTCAATCATAAATTAAGGTTCAAGGTAAAAGGTGCAAGGCAAATCAATAACGTCTGCCTGTCGACAACAAGTCATCGACATAATCTTTCGCCGGATAATGAAAATGCGCCGGACCGTCGGCGGCGCCGGTCATAAACTGCTGTACCCAGTCGGAATCGGATTGTTCGATTTCCTTCGGAGTGCCTTGGCCGACAATTTTACCTTCCGAAATCACATAAATATAATCGGCGATGGCTGCTGTTTCTTGGACGTCATGAGAAACCATGATGCTGGTCAGGCCCAGGATAGTATTCAGCGATTTGATCAGGTGAACCAATGCGCCTTTGGAAATAGGGTCCTGTCCGGTAAAAGGCTCATCGTACATGATCATCATCGGGTCCAGCGCAATAGCCCGAGCCAATGCAATACGCCTGGCCATACCGCCGGAAAGCTCGTTCGGCATCAGGTTGCGCGCGCCTCTCAAGCCCACTGCCTGCAATTTCATCAGCACCAGCGTGCGAATCATCGATTCGGGAAGATGGGTATGCTCGCGTAACGGAAAAGCGACGTTATCGAATACGCTCATATCCGTTAACAGCGCGCCGCTTTGGAACAACATGCCCATGCGTTTACGCAGGTCGTAAAGTTCCGATCTACGTAAGCGGTGAACATTGTTGCCGTCGACAATAATAGTGCCTTGCTCGGGAAACAGTTGCCCGCCGATCAATTTTAGCAAAGTCGTTTTGCCGGTCCCGCTTGGCCCCATGATAGCCGTAATTTTACCGCGCTCGAATTCCAGCGAAATATCGTCGAATATCTTCTTGTTGCCGCGGGAGAACGACAAGTTTTGAACAGAAACCAGGTTATTTTGCGGAGAGACGCTGTTATCCATGCGTAATTGGCTAATAATTAGAAATTTAGGCCAGCTATTTTCTATGACTAGTCCTTGTGAAGTCAATCTATTGTGCCGGTTGTGTTAGGGCAATGGTTATATATCTGATGTTGCGCATTGTCTGTTAGCGCCGTGAAACAGCCGCCTTACAGCGTTAAACGATCGCTCTGGTTAAGGGTTTGAGGTTAAATTTTAAGTAACTATTCACATAATACCACGGTAGGATGAACGCAAAACGTAGGAGTTTTAGCGTGCACGGTGGGCAAAAAAGCTTGCCCACCCGCGGGACTCGCTTATCAAATATTGGGTAAATGTTCCGGAAGGTGTTGGCGAATATCAGCGGAACTATGGGTAGTGATATTTTTATCGAGTTCAAAACAGACCCGTCTTTTTACCTGTTCGGACAAATGATTCCGCAGCAGGCCGAGAAAAGACGGTTCCGCGATAATCAATAATTGTTCAAACTTGTTTGCGTTGTGCGCATCCTCCAGATGCCGGGTAACGCGATGCGCAAAAACGTCGGCTTCGTGTTTTTTCGGATCGGTAGGCTGCTCAAACGCGTGTCCGCCGCCATCGGCGCTTTTGATTTTTCCAGGCAGGTCGGTCGTTATTTCCCTGTCAAGCAAGCGACCTTCCGAGTGAGAAAAGTCTTCAATTTCTTCCAAAGCAGAAGAGGGCGTGGCGGCAGTAAAAATGCGAGCGCGGCTGTTATCGGAAACGAGTATCCAGGTTGATTTCATGATTAATTCCTCTGCGACAGGTTTTGTTGAAAGAACACAGTGTGGGCTGTCCGGGGCATGTTGGCCCGATCAAAATGTTTTGAATCCGTTAAGCTTGTTCTTTAAGTTGGAAATTGCTGAAACGTTAGGAACCGGGTTTCAAACACCGTCCCGCTCAGGGTATTACGGCTTAGTTTTTTTAACAACCATGGCTGCGCAATTTTCCAATAACTCATCCTCTGCTTTTCGTTTTTCTTCGAATTCGTCATCCATCAAAAAGACGGTTGGCATCGGGCAGCTTGATTTATATAAGTGGCACTCCGCCGGCCTGTCGGTAGAACGATCAAGGAAAACAGAGACCTCATCACCATTCCCGATAAAATCATTCGAGATTTTGTAAGGTACATTCTTATGCACAACAACAGTCAGGTCGTGATCGCCGACTCCTCGTATATTTATCTTGCATAACCCTTGTTTAGCAAGATTCCGCAGTTCATCCGCATGTTTTTTGTCCATTGGCATCGCCTCTTCGATAGCAAAATTTCTTGGCTTGGTTATCAGATTATATAGCTTTATTGATAACGCATTGATTTTATAAAATAACTCGTCGGAAGGGCAGGGTTTCAGTGCAAAATCATCCATTCCCACTTCAAAGCATGCTTTTTTGTAATCATGATTGCTCGTATAGGCCATGATCGGAAAATAATTGGCGACTTTTCTTATGACCTTTGTCGCTTCAATTCCGTTCATTTTGGGCATTTCAACATCCATCAAGCAAAAATCATATTTGCCGTTATTTTTCTGTGCGAGTTCAATGGCCTCAATGCCGTTTGAGGCCATATCGAAATCATAGCCCCAGTGACTCATCAGCTCACTATGGAGCATTTGAATAATTGGGTTGTCTTCTACAATTAAAATATTCACTTCATTTTCCTTCGGCTACAAAATCGATTCAGTGGTATGTGTTTGCCATGTCATGATTTTTTTTCCGTTCTTTTCTTCTAGATTTTTTAGTGCGTTAGGAATAAGTGTCTCGCTAAAACCTGCTAAATAACACATTGCCATTAACGCATATAAATTATCATTACCAGACATCAAATCAGCAAAAACTATTCTCGATTTAATTAAAATAACAATCGCAAAGCTAGCAAGTATGGAAAATAGAAGACGTTGCCCCCCATAAATAGCATACTTAATGTTATCTAATTCCTGTTCTATCAATATTTC
>NZ_RYFG02000004.1:0-211 GCF_003994235.2 Candidatus Methylobacter oryzae | reverse complement strand
TGGCATTTCTCGGAGCCGGTCAACTGTTTGAGTTCGCGGTGAAATTCTTCAACCTGCCAGCGCACGTCGTTCGCGTGTTGAGCGACCTGCGTGGTCAGGTTATCATCCAGCTCATTGGTGATGAGCCAGTCAATGTCGCCGTTTGGGGCGACCAGCTTGAACAATTTGACCTTGAACGGTACTTTTTTCAGTTTGACGACGACGCCGAATT
>NZ_RYFG02000003.1:502-7332 GCF_003994235.2 Candidatus Methylobacter oryzae | reverse complement strand
ACTCCGGCATTGCCGGCAAAAACCAGTTCATTCAAATACTGGTCGGAACAACTTATCAAGCAGCTAAGCACAGGCTGTTTGCCGCTGGATCCCGATTATTGGCTGGACGCCAGGCGGCATCGGGTGCCGGCGTTTCCGGTAGACATGCCTAACGGCGGCAACTCGTTTGTCGCGGAAAGCGAAGTCANTGTTGCTGACCGCACTGACGCTCACATTACGCGACCGGCTGCACAGCGAATCGGTATTGATCGATCTGGAAGGCCACGGCCGCGAAGACATTGCGAATGACGTTGATGNCGCGCTTTTGAACCTGTCCAAAGACGCGTCCTTGGACGAGGCGCTGAAATCGGTCAAAGAACAACTACGGGCCGTGCCGATGAAAGGCATGAGCTACGGCTTACTGCGTTACCTGTCGCCGGATGCCGAGATCAAAGCGCGATTGGCGGCCCAGCCCAAAGCGCAGATCATTTTTAACTATTTAGGCCAATTCGATACCGTCATTGCAGCCGAAGCAGCGTTCGTGCCGACTCAAGAAGCAACCGGCGACAACTGCGATCCGGCCGCGATTAGAGCGCATGAATTGGCCGTTATCTGCAGGATTGCTGGCGGACGCATGCAGATTAGCTGGTACTACAGCCGTGAACGTTATCGTAAGTCAACCATTGAAACCCTGGCCGGGCAGTATGTTCAGCAACTTAAAGCATTGCTGGCGCATTGCCTGTTGCCTGGGTCCGGCAGCTACACACCGTCGGATTTTCCATTAGCCGCCCTGGCGCAAACCGAACTGGACGCCATCGCGTTGAAGCCCCGGCAGATCGAGGATGTTTACCCGTTGGCGCCGCTGCAACACGGCTTGATGTTCCACAGCTTGATTGCCGCGGAATCCGGCGTTTATTGCATCCAAATCGCTTGCCGCTTAACCGGCAAACTCAATGTTCCCGTCTTCAAACAAGTCTGGCAACAACTGGCCGAGCATCATCCGATTTTGCGCACCGGTTTCCGTTTTGAGCATCGGGACCAACCTTTGCAAATCGTGGAAAAAAACGTGCAGTTGCCGATTACCGAATGCGATTGGCGCGCTTATCCGGCAGCCGAGCAAGCTCAACGTTGGCAACAATTGAAGGCCGACGATCAGGCAAGCGGCTTCGACTTTGCCTGCGCGCCGTTGATGCGTTTGGCTTTGGTGCAATGTTCGGAACAATCGCATTATTTTTTATGGAGCTATCACCACATATTATTGGACGGTTGGAGCGGGCCATTGCTGGTCAAAGAACTGTTTGCCGCTTATCAGGCGATATTGCACGGGCAGAGCGCACCGTTAACGGCGGCACGGCCGTACCGGGACTATATCGCCTGGTTGCAAAATCAGGATATGGCGCCCGCTGAAAGCTATTGGCGCTCGGCGTTAAGAGGTTTTACCGCACCGACGCCTTTGGTTGCCGATAAAACCTTGGACAGCAAGGATCATCAAGTAAGCGGCTATGACAAACAGGTCCTGCACTTGTCGGAGGAACAAACCAGAGCGTTACTGGTGTTCGTACAGCACCGGCACCTGACCGTCAATACGCTGGTGCAAGCCGCCTGGGGATTGTTGCTCAGCCGTTACAGCGGCGAGCACGATATTGTTTTCGGCACCACCGTGTCCGGGCGGCCCGCCGAATTAATCGGCGTCGAGACCATGGTCGGCTTGTTCATCAATAGCTTGCCGCTACGGATCAAGATAACGCCGGACAGCAGCGTACTCGATTGGCTGCAAGCGCTGTTCGCGCAAAACCAGGACATGCGCCGGTACGAATATACGCCGTTGACGCAAATCCAAGGTTGGTCCGATCTGCCGCGCGGCACGGCCATGTTTGAAAGTTTGCTGGTTTTCGAGAACTACCCTATTAACCGGGCATTGGACGAACATGCCGATACTTTGACTGTCGGCGAAATCGGTGTTATCGATCAATCCAATTACCCGTTAACCGTATCCGCTTTCCCCGGAACGGAACTGCATTTGGAAATCAACTACGCCACGGACCGGTTCGAAGCCGAAACGATTAAACGGATGCTGGCGCAGTTGCAACGCCTGCTTGAAGCGTTTGTTTTGCAACCGCAAACCCGTTTGTCCGAGTTGTCGTTGTTGAGCGAGTCGGATAAACAGCAGGTGCTGGCCGATTGGAATGCGACGCAAACGGAGTATCCGGGAGAGCGGTTTATTCATCAGCTGTTCGAGGCCCAGGTTGAAAAAACGCCGGATGCCGTTGCGTTGGTGTTTGAGAGACAAGCGCTCAGCTATGCCGAACTGAACGGCAAAGCCAACCGGCTGGCCCATTACCTGCGTTCTAAAGGCGTCGGGCCCGATGTGCTGGTCGGCATCTGCGTCGAACGGTCGCTGGAGATGGTGATCGGCCTGATGGGCATCTTGAAGGCCGGCGGCGCTTATGTGCCGCTCGATCCCGGCTATCCGCAGGACCGCCTCGACTTTATGCTGCACGATGTCAATGCGCCGATAGTGCTGACCCAGCAAGCCTGCCGGGAAAAAATAGCGGCCCATAGCGCGACGGTGCTGTGCCTGGATAGCGAGTGGGACGAGGCGGCATGCTTCAGCGACGCCAATCCCGGCATTCCTTTAAGTCCTGAAAATCTGGCTTATTGCATCTACACCTCCGGTTCCACCGGGCAACCTAAAGGCGCGGGCGTGCCGCATCAAGGCATATTGAACCGGTTGCAATGGATGCAGCAGCAATACGGGCTGGACCAAACGGATAAGGTACTGCAAAAGACTCCGTACAGTTTCGATGTCTCGGTTTGGGAATTTTTCTGGCCGTTGATGACCGGCGCGCAACTGGTCGTTGCCAAACCTGAACAGCACAAAGACAGCTTGGCGTTGATCGATACCGTCAACGAGCACCATATCACGACTATCCACTTCGTGCCGTCGATGCTGCAAGTGTTTATCGATACGCCGGGCGCGGAAAACTGCACCTCGTTAAAACGCGTTATTTGCAGCGGCGAAGCCTTGCCGGCCGACTTGGTGCAGCGCTTTTTGCAAAAACTCCCCGCCGGACTGTACAACCTTTACGGCCCTACCGAGGCGTCGGTCGACGTCAGCTATTGGGCTTGTTTGCCGGGCAGCGCGGAAACCGCGATTCCGATAGGCCGTCCGATCGCCAACATCTCGCTGTATATCCTGGACAGGCAGCTCAATCCGGTATTGCCGGGCACGCCGGGCGAGCTGCATATCGGCGGCATCGGTTTGGGCCGTGGCTATCTCAACCGGCCTGAGCTGACCGCGGAAAAATTCATCCCGAATCCCTACGGCCCGGCCGGCAGCAGGCTCTATAAAACCGGCGATCTGGCGCGTTACCGGCCGGACGGCGTTATCGACTATTTGGGCCGCAACGACTTCCAGGTCAAGATTCGCGGTTTTCGGATCGAATTGGGCGAGATTGAAAACCGCTTGAGCACTTATGCCGGCGTGCGCGAAGCGGTCGTTATCGCCCGTGCCGACGGCCATGGCGATAAACGGTTGGCGGCTTATTTGACCCAAGACGGCGGCAGCGAGTTGTCGATTGCCGAGCTGCGCGCCGATTTGGCCGCGGCCTTGCCCGATTACATGCTGCCTAGCGCCTTTGTGGTTTTGCCGGTGCTGCCGCTGAGCGCCAACGGCAAGCTGGATCGCAAGGCGCTGCCGGCGCCCGATGAAGAGGCCGTGATCCATCACCGCTACGAAGCGCCGCAAGGTCCGATAGAAACCGCGCTGACCGGTATTTGGCAGGAACTGCTGGAGTTGGAGCGGGTCGGCCGCAACGATCATTTCTTCGAGTTGGGCGGCCATTCTCTGATGGCGCTGACGCTGGTCGAACGCCTGCGCCAACAAGGCTGGTCGTTGGAACCCCGCGCGGTATTTGCCAATCCGGTACTGTCCGCGCTGGCCGTGGCTATAGCCGATAGCCGGAGCAACAGTCCGGATTTTGAACTGCCGCCCAATTTAATACCCGAGCATTTCGGGCAGCCGTTAAACGCCCAGGTTTTTGAGGAGTTTCGCTTATGAGTTTGCAGGAAGTTTTTGCAGCCATGCAGGAAAAAAACATCGCCGTCAGCGAGCTGGACGGAGAGCTTGTCGTCCGCGCGCCGCAAGGCGCGATGGATCAAGCATTAATGGCCAAGTTGAAAATTCATAAGCAGGACCTGCTGGCGGCAATCAGGAACGGCGTGGTTATCGAAGGCCATGCCCAGATGGCGCCGAAAATAACTCCCGACATGCTGCCGCTGGTCGGCCTGAGCCAGGACGAGATCGACCTGGTCGTCGATAGCGTGGCGGAGGGCGCGGCCGGCATTCAGGATATTTATCCGTTGGCGCCTTTACAGGAAGGTATTTTGTTCCATCATTTGCTGGAAACCCAGGGAGACCCGTACATCACCCGCTCGATCATCGTGTTCGATAACCGCGGCCGTTTGGACGCTTTTCTGGCCGCGTTGCAGACGGTCATCGGCCGCCACGACATTTTGCGCAGTTCGGTGCGCTGGGACGGTTTGCAGCAGCCGGTTCAAGTGGTGCATCGCCACGCGTCGCTGCCGGTTGAAGAACTGCCTGCGCTTGAAAATGACAAAATACAGCAACGCCTGCTGGAGCGAACCGATCCCCGGCAGCTCAGGATGAACCTACAGCAAGCGCCGTTGCTGGCCGGTTATGTGGTTCAGGACAGCCAATCGGACGAATGCTGGTTTGCGATGCTGAACCATCATATGGTCGACGACAACTACACGCTACAGCTGATTTTGTCGGAGATAAGGCTGTTGCTTACCGGGCAGGCCGAACAACTGCCGCCGGTACAGCCGTACCGGAATTTCATCGCCCAAATGCGGGCGGGTTCCGCTACGGATCATCAGAGCTATTTTCGCCGCCAACTCGGCGACATCGACGAGCCGACCGCGCCGTTCGGGCTGCTTAACGTGCAAGGCAGCGGCGGGCAGGTCGGCGAAGCGGCGCTGTCTTTGGAGGAGGACCTGGCGCAACGTATCCGCAACAGCGCCCGGCAACACAGCGTGACGCCGGCCAGCTTGTTTCACCTGGCTTGGGCTTTGGTGCTGGGGCAATGCAGCGGCCGTTCCGACGTGGTGTTCGGCACCGTGCTGTCCGGCCGTTTGCAAGGCGGCTCGGGAGCGGATCAGGCGGTGGGCATGTTCATCAATACCTTGCCGATACGGATTTCTCTGCGCGGCCGGACTGTGCGCGAAATACTCGGTATCACGCACCGCAACTTGAACGAATTGCTGATGCACGAGCAAGCCTCGCTGGCGCTGGCCCAGCGTTGCAGCGCAGTGCCTGCCTCGACGCCTCTGTTTACCGCGCTGATTAATTACCGGCATTCGAACATGATCGCCGCATCGGACCAATCCGCGCTGCTGGAATGGAAGGGCATGCGGGTGATCAGCAGCGAAGAGCGCAGCAATTATCCGTTGACGCTGTCGGTCGACGATCTGGGCCGAGACTTTGGCTTGACCGTACAAAGCATCGGCGGGATCGACCCGGCGCGGATTGCCGTGTATCAGCGTACCGCCGTCGAAGGCTTGGTAACGGCACTGGAACAAAATCCGCAGCAGTTGGCTGATACGATCGGCATTATGCCTGAGTTTGAACGCCGCCAAGTGCTGTTCGATTTTAACGGCACCGCCGTCGATTATCCTGCCGAGCAAAGCCTGCACGCACTGTTCGAAGCGCAGGCGGAAAAAACGCCGGACGCGGATGCTGTGGCGTTTGCGGGGCAGACCTTAAGCTATGCCGAACTGAACGCCAAAGCCAATCAGTTGGCTCATTACCTGCGCTCCAAGGATGTCGGGCCGGAGGTAAGGGTCGGTCTCTGCGTCGAGCGGTCGATGGACATGGCGGTCGGCATGCTGGGCATATTAAAGGCAGGCGGCGCTTATGTGCCGCTCGATCCCTCGTATCCCGAAGAGCGCATCGTCTATATGCTACAGGATGCGCAAATCGGCTTGCTGCTTACCCGGCAACGGTTGTTGCATAGCGCGAAGGAAACGATTTACCTGGATAGCGATTGGCGGGCCATCGCGCAATTCCGGGCTAACAATCCTGTGCCGTGCAACCATCCGCTCGACCTGGCCTATATCATTTACACCTCAGGTTCGACCGGCCAGCCCAAAGGCGTGACAGTCTCGCACCGCAACGCCGTACATTCGACCCATGCGCGGTTTGCAAATTATCAGGAGCCGGTGAGTTGCTACCTGTTGCTGTCGTCGTTCGCATTCGACAGTTCCGTGGCCGGATTATTCTGGACGCTGGGGCAGGGCGGTTGCCTGTGCTTGCCGGAAGACGACCGGATCAAGGATCCGGCTGCATTGGCCGAGTTGATCGCGGCGCAGAAGGTGTCGCATCTGCTGGCGCTGCCGTCCTTTTACGGTTTATTGTTAAATCAACTGGGAACGCAGTTGCAAACCCTGAAAACGGCCATTGTCGCCGGGGAAGCTTGTCCGAACGAAGTGGTCAAACAACATTACGCGGTGTTGCCCGACGTGCAGCTATACAACGAATACGGCCCGACCGAAGCCTCGGTATGGAGTAGTGTTTATCTGGCGAGTCAGGACGATTTGGAGCGGCCGTTATCGATAGGCCGGCCGATCAGCAATGTCCGGCTCTACATTTTGGATAGTGTCGGTAACCCGGCGCCTATCGGTGTGCAAGGCGAACTGCATATCGGCGGCGAAGGCATCGTGCGCGGCTATTGGCGGCGTCCCGAGCTAACCGCGGAAAAGTTCGTCCCCGACCCGTTTCAAAACGGCGGCGGCAGGCTGTATAAAACCGGAGACCTAGTCCGCTACCGCCA
>NZ_RYFG02000003.1:0-475 GCF_003994235.2 Candidatus Methylobacter oryzae | reverse complement strand
CACTTAAAGCCCGGCTTAAAGACAAGCTGCCGGATTACATGGTGCCTTCCGCTTATGTACAGTTGGACAGCCTGCCGCTCGGCGCCAACGGCAAACTCGATCGCAAGCGCTTGCCGCAACCGGATATCAGCGCGATGTNTCTTCGAATTGGGCGGCGATTCGATACTGAGCATTCAGGTCGTTAGCCGGGCCCGGCAGGCCGGCGTCGCGATCACGCCGAAGCAGCTGTTTCAGAACCAAACGTTAAGCGCGTTGGCGGTGGCCGCCGAACAGATTCAACAGCTATCCGCCGAACAAGGGCCGGTATCCGGCGACGTGCCGTTGACGCCGATCCAGCACTGGTTTTTCGAACAAAACCTGCACAACCCCCATCACTGGAACCAGGCCTTGCTGCTTGAAGCCAGGGCCGGCCTGACCCCGGATATTGTCGAGGCCGCGATGAATCAACTGCTGATTCACCACGATGCATTGCGGA
>NZ_RYFG02000002.1 GCF_003994235.2 Candidatus Methylobacter oryzae | reverse complement strand
ACTCCGGCATTGCCGGCAAAAACCAGTTCATTCAAATACTGGTCGGAACAACTTATCAAGCAGCTAAGCACAGGCTGTTTGCCGCTGGATCTCGATTATTGGCTGGACGCCAGGCGGCATCGGGTGCCGGCGTTTCCGGTAGACATGCCTAACGGCGGCAGCTCGTTTGTCGCTGAAAGCGAAGTCGNTGTTGCTGACCGCACTGACGCTCACATTACGCGACCGGCTGCACAGCGAATCGGTATTGATCGATCTGGAAGGCCACGGCCGCGAAGACATCGCGAATGACGCCGATANCGCGCTTTTGAACCTGTCCAAAGACGCGTCCTTGGACGAGGCGCTGAAATCGGTCAAAGAACAACTACGGGCCGTGCCGATGAAAGGCATGGGCTACGGCTTACTGCGCTACCTGTCGCCGGACGATGAGATAAAAGCGCAACTGGCCGCCCAGCCCCAAGCGCAGATTATCTTTAATTATCTCGGCCAAATTGACACCGCCATGGCGGCCGATGCGCCGTTCGCACCGACCCAGAATACGACCGGCGACAACTGCGACCCTACAGGAATGCGGGCGCATGAATTGGCCGTCATCGGCAGTATTGAAAACGGACGGCTTCAGCTAAGCTGGCGCTACAGTCGCGAGCGCTATCGCAGTGCCACGATGGAAACGCTGGCCGGACGCTATTTGCAACAACTGAAGGACGTGATTGCCCATTGCGTCCAAGTGGACGCAGGCGGTTACACGCCGTCGGACTTTCCGTTGCCGGCCCTGTCGCAAACCGAACTGGATGCTATGGCCTTAACGCCTCGGCAGATTGACGACATTTACCCGTTGGCGCCGTTGCAGCACGGCCTGATATTCCACAGCCTGTATACGCCGGAATCCAGCGTCTACTGCATTCAATTGGCTTGCCGCTTGCACGGCGAACTGAACATTGCCGTCTTCCAGCAGGCTTGGCAGCAACTGTTGGAACACCACCCCGTGCTGCGTACACGGTTTTACTTCAAAGACGGCGAGCAGCCGTTACAAATCATCGACAAGCAAGTCCAACTACCTATCAGTGAAGCCGATTGGCGCGGCATGTCGGCGGAGCTACAGCAGCAGAGCTGGCAACAGTATCTGGCCGACGACCATGCCAAGGGTTTCGACTTTAGCCGTGCGCCGTTGATGCGACTGACTTTGGCGCAGTGTTCCAACGATACTCATTACTTTCTATGGAGCTATCATCACGTGCTGCTGGACGGCTGGAGCACGCCGATGTTGATAAACGATGTATTTACCGCCTACCAAGCCTTGCAACGAGGCGATACGCCGCGTCTGCCGACAAGAAAACCCTATCGCGACTATATAGCCTGGCTGCAACGTCAAGATATGGTCGCCGCCGAGGTCTACTGGCGGACGGCCTTGATAGGCTACAGCGAACCTGTTGCGCTCGGCGCCGACCGGGCGGCTGGCCGTTTACAGGAGTCTACGGACAGCAGCAAACAAGCCCTGCTGCTGTCCGAAACCGAGACCTTAAGTTTGCAACGCTTCGTCAAGCGCCGGCAGCTGACCCTGAACACCTTGGCCCAGGCTGCTTGGGGGCTGCTGCTTAGCCGTTATAGCGGCAGCGTCGACGTCGTATTCGGCGTTACCGTTTCCGGGCGGCCGGCGGAATTGACCGGTGTCGAAGACATGGTCGGCCTGTTCATCAATAGCTTGCCGATGCGCTTGCAGTTGCGGCCGCAATACCGTGTGAGTGAATGGCTGCAAGCCTTATTTGAACAAAACCAGGACATGCGCCGCTACGAATATGCCTCGCTGGCGAAGATTCAAGGCTGGTCGGAGATACCTCGCGGCCGGAATCTGTTCGATACCCTGCTGGTGTTCGAAAATTATCCTATAGACCAAGCCTTGATGGATGCCGGCGGTTCGATGCGGATCGATGAAGCCAGGGGAGTCGACCCCAGCAATTATCCGCTCTGCTTGTCCATTTTCCCCGGTAGCCGGTTGAAGCTGGAGATCGGCCATGATGCTGCACGTTTTTCAAGCGAAACCGTCGATGCGATGCTGACGCATCTGCGGCAACTGCTGATCGCGTTTGCCGAACAGTCCGAGTCGCGTCTGTGCGAACTGCCGACGCTGATGCCTGACGAGCAACAACAAATCCTGTACGACTGGAATGCCACCGCCGTCGATTATCCTAAGGACCGCTGCCTTCATCAGCTGTTTGAAGAGCAGGTGGAAAAATCGCCGGACGCGCTCGCGCTAAGCTTTGAAAAGCAATACTTAAGCTATGCCGAGCTCAACGCCAAATCCAACCAGCTGGCGCATTACCTGATAGCTAAGGGTGTCGGTCCCGATGTTCCGGTCGGCGTCTGCGTGGAGCGGTCGTTGGAAATGGTGATCGCTCTGCTGGCGATATTGAAGGCTGGCGGGGCTTATGTGCCGCTCGATCCCCATTATCCTGAACAACGCATCGCCTACATGCTTAAGGATAGCCAGATTGATGTGCTGATTACCCAACAACGGCTGGCAGCGTCATTGATGCATGGTGCGAAGGAAACGATTTATCTGGATAGCGATTGGCAAGCTATTGCGGAATGCCCGGTTAACAATCCTGTACCCTGCAATAACCCGCTCGATCTGGCTTATATCATCTACACGTCCGGTTCTACCGGGCAGCCCAAAGGCGTGACGGTTTCGCACCGCAACGCCGTACATTCGACAGCCGCGCGGTTTGCAAATTACCAGGAACCGGTAAGCGCCTATCTTCTGTTGTCTTCGTTCGCGTTCGACAGTTCCGTGGCCGGATTATTCTGGACGTTGGGACAAGGTGGGTGTCTGTGTTTGCCGACGGATGACGCCGCCAAAGATCCGGCGGCTTTGGCTGATTTGATTGCGGGGCGCCGGGTATCGCATTTGCTGGCGCTGCCGTCTTTTTATGGTTTGCTGTTGAACCAGGCGGGAGCACAACTGCAAACCCTGAAAACGGTCATCGTTGCCGGAGAAGCGTGTTCGACTGAAGTCGTCAGGCAGCACTACGCGGCGTTGCCGCATGTGCTGTTATATAACGAATACGGCCCGACCGAAGGTTCGGTATGGAGCAGCGTTTACCTGGCGGCTCGCGGCGATTACGACAGGCCGCTATCGATAGGCCGTCCGATCAGTAATGTCCGGCTCTACATTTTGGATCGCACCGGCAACCCGGTATCGGTAGGCGTACAGGGCGAACTGCATATCGGCGGCGAAGGCGTGGTGCGCGGCTACTGGCAGCGTCCCGAGCTGACGGCGGAAAAATTCATCCCCGATCCGTTCCAGGCTGACGGCGGCAGGTTATACAAAACAGGCGACTTGGCGCGTTACCGTTCGGACGGCAATATCGAATTTTTAGGCCGCATCGACGATCAAGTGAAAATCCGCGGCTTCAGAATCGAGCTGGGGGAAATAGAGGCAAGGTTGCTGGCGTTTCCGGGCGTGGAGGAGGCGGTTGTTTTAGCGCGGGAGGATCAGCCTGGAAACAAGCAATTGATCGCTTATATTGTCGGCAATGCCGATGGCTCGCTTACAGCGGAGACGTTAAGGGAAAAGCTTAAAACGCTACTGCCGGATTATATGTTGCCTGGCGCTTATGTTTTCCTCAGCCAAATGCCGTTGACGGCAAACGGCAAAGTTGACCGCAAGCTATTGCCCGCGCCGGACCGCCATGAAACGCAATATGCGCCGCCGCGCACTCCGGTTGAGGAGGTGCTGGCAAATGTATGGTCGGAGATGCTGAGTATCGGACGAGTCGGCATTAACGATAATTTTTTTACATTGGGCGGCGATTCCATATTGAGCATTCAGATTGTCGGGGCAGCCAGGCGCAAAGGCGTTTATTTTACGCCGCGGCAGTTATTCGAGAATCAGACCATTGCCGAGCTTGCCGCTATTGCCGGAAATGAAAATAAAATAACGGCGCAGCAGGACTTGGTGGTTGGCGAAATTGGACTGACGCCGATTCAGCACTGGTTTTTTGAGCTTAACTTGGCTTATCCGAGCCATTGGAATCAGTCCTTGCTGTTGAATGTGGAACGGTATTTACAAGCCGATATTTTGGAACGGGCTGTGCAACAGCTGGTTAAACATCACGATGTCTTAAGGCTGCGCTTTATGCCTGACGAAGGCGGCGGATGGCGGCAAATCAATCTGGCGGATGAGACGAAAAAAATAGCCGGTTTTGTCGATTTAACGGGATTGTCTCAACAGCAACAACTGCTTCAAATCGAGCAAATATCAGCCGAGTTGCAAACGACGCTGAATATTACCGACGGCCCGCTAATCAGGGTTGCCTTGTTCGAATTAGGTGAAGGGCAGCCGCAACGCTTGTTGTTTATTGTTCATCATCTGGCTATTGACGGCGTTTCCTGGCGTATTTTGCTGGAGGATTTAGACACAGCCCATCGGCAGCTGGAAGCAGGAAAAGAGATTCTGCTCCCGGCAAAAACCACTTCCTATAAGCAGTGGTCGGAACGCTTGCAAACAGTTGCTAAGACCGGCTATACGCAGGAGGAATCGGATTTCTGGCTATCTCCCGGCTATTTTGAAGCCAAGCCGTTGCCAATAGATTATCCCGAGGGCAGTAAGTGCGAAGAATACTTTAAAACGATCACGATCAGTCTGAATGAAACCGAAACGCAAGCCTTGGTGCAGAAAATACCCTCAATGTCTCAGCTCGGTGTCGATGAAATATTGCTGAGTGCTTTGACGCAGATTTTATGTTGCTGGAGCGGCGGAGAATCCGTATTGCTCGATCTGGATAGATACGGCAGGGAAGATGTTTTTGAAGATATTGATTTAACGCGTACCGTCGGTTGGTTTACCAATGTGCATCCGGCGCTGTTGACGTTACCTGCAAAGGCTAGCCCTCGCAATCTTATCGACTCAGTTAAAGCGCAGTTGGATAGGATTCCGAAAGGCGGGATGGGCTACGGCATTCTGCGCTATCTGAGTGATGCCGAGCTTGCGAGGCAGTTGGGAAATTGTCCCCGTTCCCAGATTTTATTTAACTACTTAGGGCAACTGGACAGGGCGCTTCCACCCTCTTGTCCATTCAGTATTGCCAAAGAGCCGATTGGGGCGGGAGTCAATAAAAACAACCATAAGCTATACGACATAGAAGTGGTTGCGATGATTATTGAAAACCGGCTACAGATCAGCTGGATATACAGCAGCGAGCGTTTTGATAAAGCGACGATTGGAAAATGGGCTCAGCTTCATAATGAGTTTTTACATGAGCTGATTGAATATTTTTTGTTGGAAGCAGGTGAGGAAGTTTTGGCGTCTGTTCGTCTCCATCATGGAAATGCAAACTAAAGCCGCATTTCATAACTTTCATTATTTGGGGAAAACGAATGTTACGCACCGCTATCAACGTCGGTAGGTCGACAGTTATACAAAAACAGGATGAATTTACTGAATGCGGGTCTTCGATGATCCGGGCAGATAGAAAAATTAAAGCTCATTTTCCAAGCTGTATTTTTATTTTTGCCATGTGCTATGCGGTTTCAGGACAAGCGGAACCAGTGGATAAGGTAAAGGTTTTTAAATTTAACATTCCCGCTGAAGATATGGCTTCGGCATTAATTGCATTTTCGGAAACTACCGAGATGCAATTAATCTATCCTGCTGCCTTGGTTCAGAATCTTAAGTCTAAAGCGCTATACGGCAGTTATAAGCCAGAGCAAGCATTACAAAAACTCTTGGCCGATTCAAATATTGTTTACCGGTATGGGGACAATGACGCTATTTCTTTGACTGAAGCACCCAAAGGAGAAGGTTCCGGCACAACTACATTAAAAGCGATGACGGTAATAGGTAAAGCGAGCTATGCCGACAACGATCCTTACAACCCCAATTACAACCGCACCACCTCCACTACTGCCACCAAGACCGATACGCCGATCATGTTGACGCCGGCTTCGATACAAGTCGTGCCGAAGGCGGTGATGAACGATCAACAGAATATAAATATCTTGGATTCGCTTAACCGAAACGTCAGTGGCGTTTCGGCAAGAACCGGGTCGGGTGTTTTATACGATAACTTTATTATTCGTGGATTCACCACCGGGCTTACCGGAAATGCCTACCGTAACGGCTTGCTGTTCCCCAGCAATTTCTACGAACCGTCCAATATTGAACAGCTTGAAGTGCTAAAAGGGCCGGCCGCGGCGCTTTATGGACGCATCGAACCGGGCGGCGTAGTTAACATCACCACCAAAAAGCCGTTGGCGACGCCTTATTATGCGTTGCAACAGCAGTTCGGTTCTTACGATCTTTATCGCACTACGGTTGACGCCACAGGCCCGATTGATGACGCTAAAACCCTTTTGTACCGATTCAATGCGACTTATCTCGACAAGGGATCTTTCAAGGATATGGTCAACAGTGATCGCGTTTTTATTGCGCCTACTTTAAGTTGGCGGCCGAATGATAAATTCGAAGCCAATTTAGAGCTGGAATACAAACACGACAATTTTGTTAATGACTATGGCGTGCCGGTGCTAAATGGCGCCAACAGGCCCGTCAAGTTGCCATCCAATACTTTTCTTGGGGATTCTGCTGCGAATCGGGGTGAACAGGAAAACGTACTGATCGGATTCGACTGGAAATTCAATTTTAATGACAATTGGAAACTAACGAACCGATTTCTTTGGGAAGATTGGAGTCAAAAGGAGGTCGATATAATTCCGATGAGTATGCGGGCAGACAACCGAACCTTGAACAGGGGGCTGTTCAAGGTTCAACAGAGTTGGGAGACGTTTACTACCAATTTAGATTTGAACGGAAGATTCGACTTGTTTGGCACTCGGCACGACATTTTGATTGGCGGTGATTTCTATAATAACAAGTGGCCCGGCTCATCTAGCTTTTCCGGCGCTATAGCCGCTGTGCCGGGTATTGATATTTACAATCCGGTTCACGATCAAGTTAGCCAAGCAGCCATTGACAGACAGGCCAATAACAGCTTTCAGACACGCCTTGATCAATGGTTTGGCGTTTATTTCCAGGATCAAATTACGCTTTGGAATAAGCTGCATATTATGGGCGGCGGCCGCTACGATTGGTCGTTAAATGGCAGGGGCACTTCGACCACGTCGGTGCAACAGGCCAAAAACAGTTTCAGCGATGTAGAGACGCAAAACTTCAGTCCGCGAGTCGGCTTGCTTTATCAGCCGTGGCAATGGTTGTCGGTGTACGGAAACTATACGCAATCCTTTAACGGCAATAGCGGTTTTTCCGCCACCGGCAAGCAATTCGATCCGCAAATCGGTGAACAATATGAAGCCGGTTTTAAAACCGAGTTCTTTGATAAGAAGTTATCGACCTCCGTGGCTTTTTATCACTTGACCAAAAGCAATACCCTAACACCTGACCCAGCTAATCGGTTGTTCAATCTTGCGATAGGCGAAGCGCGTAGCAAGGGGATCGAAGTCGATATTAAAGGCCAAGTGACCGAGAAGCTTAATTTGATTACCACCTATGCTTTCACCGATACCCGCATTACCAAGGATAATAACGGTAACGTCGGTAAAGAATTGGTCAATGTACCGGATCATCAGGCTAGTGTTTGGGGTACTTACCAGCTCACAGAACGATTCAAAGTAGGGCTTGGCGAAGTGCTGGTCGGCAGCCGTCAAGGCGATACCGCCAACACCTATCAATTACCCGGATATGCCAGGACAGACGCGATGGCGGCTTATATCCATCCCATCGGTAAAACCCGGTTGACTACTCAGTTAAATATCAACAATCTGCTGAACAAGGATTATTTTAGCGAGAGTTCTTTATACAACGGCGGCCGCGTTTCGGTACTTGTCGCTGAGCCTATTTCGGTCATGGGCTCGTTGAAGTTGGAGTATTAGCTATGTAGGCCGAAATAAGCCGGTTCGAGCGACAGCGAGAACTGGTGTTGCCTACATGGACTGATATTGCGGGAGCAAATATCTGCATTCACCACATCCCTGTGGATTATGTAGGTAAAGAGCGGGAGCTTTTCCGGTAAACATCATCCAAATTCGCCGGAAACACCACCTCGCGCTACGCGCTTGGATGGTCTTACTTGTGCCCTGTGGGTATTCCGGCCTACGCCTAGGGTTTACTACTAAGTTTAAGTTTCGGAATCGGCAAATTTTGCGATTTATTACTTAGCTTGGCGGACACCCCGCCCGGCATAGCGACATGCTTTCAACAACTCAATATCGATACTCAATTCGACAACAACGGAACGATGAAAACCGACATAAATCAGCGGGATTTAATCAGTAAGCAGCAACGCCTGTCCAGACTGAAAAGCCGGCGCAAAAACTGGCTGGCGGTACATCTGTGGTTGGGCCTAAGCTTGGGTTTGTTGCTGTCTATTTACGGCATCACGGGCAGCATTCTGGTGTTTGATGAAGAAATCGACGAATGGCTGAATAGCGAATTGTTAACTGTCAAAGCGCCGGAACCTTCGGCGGCTTACCGGCCGTTGGCGGCGATTTTCGAAGCCGGGCGCAAGGCTATGCCGGCACAGGCCAAACACGCTTTCGCCACCTATCCGCGCAATGCCGAAGCGGCTTTTAAACTCAGGTACATAGTTGCGGCAGCGGACGGGGCCACCGAAACATGGCAGGTGGCGGTCGATCCGTATACGGCTAAAGTCATCGGCAAGCGCTTGCAGGCGCGTTCGGACAGCTTTGTCCCCAAAACCTTTATCGATTTTATGTTCAAACTGCACTATGCGCTGTTGATTAAGTCGCGCGATGTCAGCATGGTGGTGGTAGGCCTGTCCGGCGCGTTATTGATAATTTCGGTGCTGACCGGCTTGATCGTTTGGTGGCCGTTGACCGGGCGCTGGCGGCAAGCCTTGACGGTCAAGCGCAAGGCCAGTGCCGAGCGGCTGCACTACGACTTGCATAAAACCGCTGGGTTCTACACGGCGTTGGTGATGCTGCCGGTCTTGTTCTCCGGCGTTTACATGGTGTTGCCGAATAACGTGGTGCCGGTGCTGGAGTTGTTTTCGCCGGTGACCTACCGCTATTGGTTCCAATCCACTCCGCCGGCCGTTAATGCTCAAGCCATCGGCATGGACGTAGCGGTCGCCACCGCCAGGGAACATTATCCGACCGGTCGACCGCATTTTATTTACGGTGCATTTACTCCCACCAAAACCTATACGGTATGTCTAAACGGTGTCGATGCGCCCGGTAGCCTGTTGCAGCGGCGTTGCGTGGTTATGGATCGCTATAGCGGCAAAATACTGGACGTGGACGATCCGACTATCGGCACGGCGGGGGAGGTGTTCACGCATTGGCAATGGCCGTTGCATTCCGGCCAAGCCTTCGGCATGACTGGCCGTATTTTGGTGTTTTTGACTGGTTTGGCTTGTCCGGTATTGTTCGTTACCGGCGTGATTCGCTGGCTGCAAAAGCGACGAGCAGGAAGCCATATCAAAAAGCCGGCAACGGGCTAGTCCCATCGGAAGACTGGCTTTATCCTAAAAACAGCTCATGGTTCGACAAGGCTCTCCTGAGCGTAGCCGAAGGGCTCAGCACGAACGGTTTTACACGCTCCAACCGATTTTTTTTAGGTTTATAGGGAGCGTTAAAACTTAGCTTAAAACAATGTGAATCTTAATTTTATGGAGAAAAATGATGAATGAAGCCTTTGCCCCCCCCGTTTTTATTCTCTCTTGCGAGCGCTCCGGTTCGACCATGCTTAGATACATCATGGATACGCATTCCAAAATAGCGTGTCCCGGTCATTTGTATCTTGGCAGCTTGTGCGAAGATTTAAATCGTACCTTATTCGGCACGCTTGCGCAGACTCATGGGGGAAGGGACGAAGAATCTAAAAGACGGTATGCGCTGAGCGAAACCCGCAGCATGGTTGTTAATATCATGCAGCGTTATACCGCAGCCAAAGGTAAGCAAATTTGGTGCGAGAAGACGCCGATGAATTTGGAATACCTGCCTGTATTGGAAGCGCATTTTCCTGATGCGAAATATATATGCCTGTACCGTAATTGCATGGATGTGGTTAATTCCAGTCTTAACATGAGTAAATTCCGTTTTCTTCCTGAACATATGCCGTATGTGCATAGAAATCCGGAAAATATTATTGCGGCAATGACGGAAAATTGGCTGGAAAAAACCGATAGATTATTGGCGTTCGAAGCGGCGCATCCAGAGCGTTGCTATCGGCTAAAGTACGAGTCCGTAGTCACGCAGTTTGAAGAAACATTGGAACCTTTATTTCAATTCTTAGGCGTTGACTGGGAAGCGGGGCTGTCGGAGCGCGTCTTTGCGGTGACGCATGATGCGGGGGAGGGCGACGGCAAAGCCACATTATCCAGCAAGATTCGCCAGGACTCCATCGGGAAAGGCAAAGAAGTGCCGCGGTCCGGCATCCCAAACAAATTTCTGCCGGCGCTTGACGATTTGCTCGGTAAGCTGGGGTACCCGGCATTAGACGACTATTATTCCCAGAACAATCCGCCTTCCGACAGCTCCAAGAAAACGCGCGAAACCTCTGAAGTTTCTGAAATATCGGAAATATTTGAGGTTCGTTTTACGGACGCCGTCAAAAGAAACCGGCATCTCTACCCTACACTTCAAGGCCTATGGAAGATAATTGTCACCGGCGTGCCGAATGGAGTTTGGATCATCGATTTATCAGGTCAAGAAGGCGTTGTTAAACCGGGTGATTCCAGGGCGGACTTTTCATTGTCCCTTTCTGCGGCGTTGTTGATCGATATTATGAATGGCAAAAGAAGTTCGGTCGAAGCGATTAATCAAGGTGTGATCGAAATAACAGGCGTTGACGATAACGGGGCGTTAATCAATTTAGGCCGTTTGCTTTTTTCTTGAAATTGTCTGTGATGAGGCGGCGTATTTATACCCAGAGGGCATAAGTTTCGTTTGAGCGGACAAGCTGCTCAACTCAGCTTTAAATTGATTCCATAATAACGGGAGATTACACAATGCATTCAAATGAAAGATTGCCGCTACAGGTAGATAGGGTACATGCGCCCTCGGTTGAAGAATTTAATAGGTTATATGCGGAACCGGGTAAGCCGGTGCTGATAACGGGGATTGTTTCCGAGTGGGATGCCTGTTCGCTTTGGAATTCACAGTATTTCAATTCGCTTGCCGGTGAACGTTCAGTTCCTGTCAAACGTATGCGTAACGGTGCCTACCTCAAAGCACGCACCGAATTGATGAAGCTGGCGGATTTTTTGGACGTAGTTAACAAGGAGCCGGTTGGTAATGAGCGGGTTTATTTAAGCGAGCGATCTGTTAAGGACATCTTGCCGGAAATCGCCGGCGACTATACGGCTCCGCCTTACATTGATTCAGCAAAATTCGCTGCGGTGGGTTACATCGGTAGTCATGTGCATTCGCAAATTCACTTTCACCCCTTCGGAAAGGCGTTGTTGTGTCAAGTTACGGGCCGCAAACGGGTAAAGCTTTTCGCCCCCGATCAAACTCCGTATCTTTACCAGAAGCTGCATTTTAGTAAGATTGAAGGCGAGCCGGTTGATTTAGAGAAATATCCGTTGTATGAAAATGTTGAGTATTACGAATGCGAAGTCACCGCGGGGGAAATGCTGTTTTTTCCAATTTATTGGTGGCATGGCGTTGAAACACCGGAATTCAGCTCCGCGGTCGTTTTTTTCTGGGATGATTCCCGTAAGTTGAGATGGCTACCCCCGACAGGTATTCCATTGCGCTATGTGCCGGTGTTTGAAATTATGTCATGGATATTTAAGGGAAAGCGTATGTTGAAGCGGATTTTGCAATCGGTTCGAGGATAGGTGTGGCAAGACTATCAGTATCGCTGTTTTTGATCTTTCTAGAGCAATTTTCGATTAATTAAAATCAACCCACTGCTAAACCCTCTCTGTTGAGCATTAGAAACTTATTGTGGTACGGATGGGCTCCCGTTTGCCGCGCCGCACCGGAGCTTTCGCCGGGACAAATCGGCAGGATAGCCGATTTGCATGCGCAGCACCCGAAGGGAGAGGTACAGGGACTGTACCGAGTGA
>NZ_RYFG02000026.1 GCF_003994235.2 Candidatus Methylobacter oryzae | reverse complement strand
ACTGGATTAAAGCTCAATTGGACCTGTTCCACAATTGGGCCGGCAATTATATTTACCAGCAACGTAACGGCGAATTTATAGACGGTGCGCCTATACTCGAAACCCGCCAAGCCGATGCAACGTTCATGGGCTATGAAAGCAAACTGATCTTCCCGTTGATGCAAAACCGCTTCGGGGCGGTTGATTTAACATTGTTCAGCGATTTTACCAGGGGCCGGTTCGTCGATAGCCGCGATGTGCCGCGCATGCGCCGTTGCGTTTCGGTTTCCAAATCGACCACGGCAAAGGCGAGTGGAATACCAATCTGCGCCTAACGCGCGGCGAGGCCCAGACTCATGCGGGCGACAACGATACCGCCACGGCCGGGTATTTGCTACTGAGTCTCGGCACGCAATACCAAGTCCTGGATTTGCACGGCGCGGATGTGATGGTGTTTGCGAAGGCCAATAATTTGCTGAACGAAAATATCCGAAACTCTACCTCTTACCTGCGGAATTTCGCGCCGGAGCCGGGGCGGGGCGCTGAGATTGGCTTTAGGGTGAGTTATTAAATAAAGCCTCTTTATATTAGCCTGATTCAAGCTTAGTGGAGTTGGTCTACGCAATTCTTCAAATTTATTAATAGCTCCCGATGGTTATTTTCAAGCTCCAAATGTCGTGCAACGAAAAGCTGTTGCGCGACCTGCAAGGCTGCTGATGTTTCTCTTTGTAACAAAAATTCGGTCAACACGCTCAATAATGATCAAAACCGCTCGAGCTCCGCTTTAGCGGTATCCAGCTTGAATTATGGTTAGTGTTATGCCGGCGGTAAGTTTTGAAGCGTAAGCCAGCGTTTTTTATTTTTCTTTCAATATCTTGCAAAGTTATATTTCATCCTTATTCCCTTCGGCATCGCTGGAAGTTTTTGTATCGGATAAATAACCTTTATAAATTGCTGGTAGTTATCGATATAGCGTGGATAATTACCGGAGAAGTTTTAATGCCGCCGATAATTTACGTTTCACCGGATGCGTATGCGAAATCAGTTCTGATTCAAAAATGCGGATACGCGCCAAAACGTTTTTTATCTTGACTCTCTGTAGCTCCGCTGGAGCGTCAAAAGCAATAATGAAAAAGCAAAAAACCTCAAACAACAACCGTACATTAAAAATTTTATTTGTCGCTTGGTTTTTATACAGTGCGGGAATACTTGGCTGGACGGCGTTAAACGACACGACACGGCCGCATTGCCTGATTTTGGAAAATAATGGTGGATAACTTTTATGGCAACAATTAATGAAGAAGTTTTATTAAAGCCGATTCGAACTCAAGTCGATCGAATTATGATTATCACGCTTGGCGCGTTGCTATTCATTTCAATCGGTATCGGTTGGTTTTATGACGCGTTGCTGATGGCGCTTTTAATCAGCGTCCCTGCGTTTATCGTGCCGTTATTAATTTGGCGGGTTGCGGCAGGCTCGTTTTTACTGCGCCTGGCAATTGCGACAGCGCTGGTTTTCAATGTTGCGATTCATATTCAAGCCAGTCACGGTTTAATCGAAATGCACTTTGGCGTTTTTGCGGTTTTGGCGTTTTTGCTGGCCTATCGCGATTGGCGCGTCATTGTTTACGGCGCGGCGTTAGTGGCTGTACATCATTTAGTTATAAATTTCCTGCAAGCGGCAAATTACAACATTTGGGTATTTAGAGACGGCGCCAACTTCGGTATCGTGATTCTTCACGCTGCATTTGTGGTGTTTGAATCGGTGATTTTGGTCTTTTTGTGTTTGCAATTTAAAAAAGAATTAATACATCTGGCAGTGCTGGCAGAGATTGCGGAACGGATTGCCGACGGTGATTTAAGCCAGAAAATTATCGAAGAAGATGAAGATTTTGTTAGCGTGCTTTTACATTCAATGGAGCGTATCCAAAACACGCTTAATAATTTCATGCTTGCTCAGCAAAACTTAGCTGAAAGACACGCACAGGGTTTTATCAGCGAGCGAATTGACATCACTGAATTATCGGGCGTTTATGGGAAAATTGCGAATGAAATTAACAGCTTAGTTGATACGCACATTGCGGTAAAAATGCAGGTGGTTGACGTAATTACTCGTTATTCGAAAGGTGATTTTTCTGTTGACATAGAAAAATTGCCCAATGAAAAAGCTAAAATTACCGAAGCTGTCGATAACGTTAAAAAAACATTATTAAGTATCAGTGATGAAATTAACGCGCTGGTCAATGCCGTGGCGGCAGGGGATTTTTCTAAACGCGGCAATGCCGGGAAATTTGGTTACGTCTTCAAAGACATGATTAACTCGTTAAATATATTGATTGAAACCTGCGCTAGCGGTTTTACGGATATTGAACGGCTGTCAAATGCGCTGGCCCAAGGCGATTTAACACAGGTCATTGAAAAAAAATATCCGGGTACCTTTGGTAAAGTTACTAACGGTATGAATAGCACGGCAGAAAATCTTAAATCGCTTATTAACGAGATTAAAGACTCCGTGGATACAATCGACGCTGCTTCCAAAGAAATTTCAGCGGGAAATAATGACTTGTCGCATCGCACCGAAGAACAGGCTTCGAGCATAGAACAAACAGCGGCAACTATGCACGAATTAACTTCAACAGTGGAGCACAACAGCAAAAATGCAAAGCAGGCAAATGAATTAGCCTTGGGGGCGACTGAAATTGCGAATAAAGGGGTTGCAGTTGTCCAAGACGTCGTTCGTACGATGGAAAATATCAATGAATCGTCGTTACGTATTGTCGATATTATTTCGGTGATTGACGATATCGCCTTTCAAACCAATATCTTAGCGTTAAATGCGGCTGTTGAGGCGGCGCGAGCCGGCGAGCAAGGTAAAGGTTTCGCGGTTGTGGCAACCGAAGTTCGTGACTTGGCACAGCGTGCGGCAAATGCGGCCGGTGAAATTAAACACTTAATCGATGATTCGGTAGAGCGGGTTGCAGGAGGTAGCAGGCAAGTCGCTGAAGCCGGTCAAACCATGCAAGACATCGTGCGCGCCATTCGAAACGTGACGGCGATTATCGGTGAAATTGCCGGAGCATCGACCGAGCAAAGTTCGGGAATTACACAGATTGGGCAAGCTATTTCATCAATTGACGAAGCGACGCAGCAAAATGCGGCGTTAGTTGAACAAGTTGCGGCGACAGCGGAGTCTTTGGAATCGCAAACAGACCATTTGGCGGCAGAGATGGCTCATTTCAGAACGGGAACTAATCAATAAGATACGGGTAATAACGCTATACCTGTAGAGAAATTTGGAGTTGTTGTCGATAGCTTGTTAAGTCGGGCATACTGTTTATGCCCGACGTTTACGCTCTATCGGCGAACTCTTTTCCGGAATTTAATTACACGGGCTGGAATCGCTAGTCATTTTGTCTCGCAGTTTTGAAACTGGCCGACGCTCCCAACAATCCGACCATAAAGAAAGCCGTGCTGACCAGCGTGAAACGCAGATTCGCTTCCTGAATACTCATGTCTCCGGTCGCGTAAAGCATGATAATCACGGCAACCAATCCCCAGCTAATGAAACGTAATACGGCGGCTGCGACCAGTTTACCTAGAGCTTCCGATTCATTGACCGGCGTGTCCATGCGGTAAGCGACAAAGCCGCACATCAGCGCCGGCAGAATGCCCCAGCGCATATGTTGTATGAAGCTTTGCAGAAAATTGAAATGCTCTTTGTAGTAAGTCAGCTCAAGGATCAGTGCCGAGGCGCCGGTGCTGACAATGAAGCCCATGATCATCATTGTCATGTAAAAGCCGTAATAACGGTCGGATTGCTGGCGTTGGTGCCTGAACGTGAATGTCCGCGAAACAAAGACCAGCGCTATCGGCAGCACATAGATCAGGATAGCGTAGGCGATCCAGCGCAATGTTGCATAATCGAAATGCGCCAGTGGCTGATCGGGAAACAGGAACGCATTGTGCAGTGAGACCGAAATTTCCCGGCCGACCATGATGCCGACAGCGGTGGCGGCGGTGAATAGCAGGATGTATTTATAGGTGTGTTTCAGGCGAGCCTCATTGATGTTGCCGCCGAGCTGCTTTACGGTTGCCCATATCTCGTTCTCGCTTGCGCTGCCGAATACGACCAGTGAGGCGAGCAGGCGGCACAGTAAACCGGTCAGGTGGTCCAGTTCCTTTAGCAGTTTGACTGTCTTGGTATAGTGCGGTTCCGCTTCTTTCCAGACGGCCACTTTTTCCGACATCGCATTATAGGAAATGCAGATTTCGCCCCATTTTAAAGAGGGTTCGTTGAAAAAACGGCGATAGGATTGTTGATCAGCGTAGTTCTGTATCCGGTCGAACAGCAAACAATTATGAGCCCATTTGTATTCGACCGTGGTGCTGGATTTTTCGAAATCGCCGGGGTCGATGCTCGGCACCAGCAGGCGATTATTGATTTGCGCTTTCAGGCTATCGTCGACTGCCGATAAACGCGAGCTAATCAGCGCGTTATAGATCTCTACCGCCTTGGTCGGGATTGCGAAAGCGTCATGAAGGCTGTCTCGCAATATCAGCAAAGGATTGAATTTGTTTTCCCACGCGATCAAAAAAAGAAATAGCCCGGCGACAATCAACGGGATTAGGGTTTTCCCGTCCAAGCCATTCAGAAGATTCACCAGTTCCCCTGAGCGCAGGCTTTTTACGATTAGCGTGATCAGCGGTTCCAACGGCAGCCATTGCCAAGTCAGCAGACAATAAAGCGAGGCTATAAATAGGCAGTACGATGCGGTTCCAATCCAGTAGGTGCTTCGGCGGCTAAAGTATTCGGGGAGCGTCGGTTCGTCGCCTAGCTGAATCCGGCGTTTTTGGAATGACCGGTAGGCGAGGAATAATGCGGCTGCGGTTCCCAAAAACTGCACTGCGAGGTTGATCAAGAGTTCGATATTCATTGTGGCTGCTCTATGTATTAGGTCCCGCCTGAATTAGCGAGTTGCGGGATTGAGTGTTTGTATTATAGCAGGCATAGTACGCCAAAGTTTCTTCCTTGCTTTTTGGCGAGGAAGAAACAAAGCCATTTATATGACCTTTTTCCGAATAACCAATATGAATCGTTACCAATTGCCCCCGTCCGCTAAAGTCATTGAGCGGATTCCCGTCTATATCATCAGCGGTTTTCTTGGCAGCGGAAAAACGACTTTGTTGAACCGTTTATTGAAGCATGCTCCCAAATCTGCCGTTATCATCAATGAATTCGGTGCTACACCTATCGACCAACAATTGTTGCGCGAGCATAAAGTGCCGTTATCCACTTTGGTTGGCGGCTGCTTATGCTGCCAAGTGCGAGGTTCGTTAACGCCGTTGCTTAAAAATCTACGCATGGCTTGGGAGTCCGGTGATAGGGCTTTCGAGCGTGTGATCATCGAAACCAGCGGCATTGCCAATCCCGAACCGGTGCTGGACATTTTGTTAAGGGAACGCTGGCTGGCTGCGCGTTATGGTTTGCAAGGCGTGATTGTCACGGTTTCAGCGGGCATGGGCTCTGATCATTGCGACCGTTTTCCTGAAGCCCTGGCGCAAATTGCTTGGGCGGACACGCTGGTAATGACGCAGACCGATTTGGCAACAGCCGAAGTTATTGCAAATCTGGATGCGCGATTGACGGCTTTGGCTCCTGCCGCAATCCGGCTGACCGCTGTGCAAGGCGAGCTTGATCCCGATGTTCTGCTCAATGTTCCGAAAAAAATCCGGCGGCTGCGAGACGCTGAGTTGCCTGATTTACCCGGTCATCGATTTAACAGCTTCACTTTGCAGTTTGAGCACCCGCTGTCTTCGGACCGGCTATACAAAATGTTGGAATACCTGATTGCCGATTATTCAAAACAACTGGTCCGCTTAAAAGGCATGGTTTATACGCCTGGGCAAAACGAGCCGTTGCTGGTGCAGGGAGTGGCCGGAAAGCTTTATCCGGCGATGCGGCTGCCGGTCAGAGCTACTGATGACGGCGTTGGGCGGCTGGTTATTATTACTCTGGGTGAAGTAAAAGGCTTGGCGGAAGACCTGAAAGCGCAATTACGATAAATAAAAAATAGTTAACATTGCTTGAGCTTTCATATGAACAAGACGGCAATCGCGAATTTCAGGATATTAACGGGTCTTTATTTAACATGGCATTGGATAGTGGATTATTTTCTATAATTTTGATTTTAAAAGTGATTTTTTTATTAGCTGCCGGTGTTGCGGTAAAAAAGTAAAGTTAAGTCATATTTATTCTTGACAGAATAATATGATTTTATAAAATATGCAGCTCGAACTGCGGAGCGGTAGTTCAGTTGGTTAGAATACCGGCCTGTCACGCCGGTGGTCGCGGGTTCGAGCCCCGTCCGCTCCGCCATCCTTACGGCAACATTTTCTGCCGGTATAAAACCCATCTAATAGTTCTGAGCTTGTCCGGTCAATATTTTGAATGTCGGAACGCCTCCGTATCGCTTATTTAATATCCCGACTGCTTTTTGTTCGCGTAGCTTTGATGTTTGCCGCTAAGCCGTGAATATCATTATTTAAGATAATCACCGGAGTTATACGGTAAAATTGTCTTTTTATCTCAATTTCTAAATGACCAACAGGCTACCCGTACCTCGTATTGCATTAACGCCCGGAGAACCCGCAGGCATAGGTCCCGATCTTTGTGTCCAGCTTGCACAGCGGGACTTGCCTTGCGAGATCGTCGTGATAGCCAGTCAGCAATTATTGGAACAGCGCGCAGTTCAATTGGGTTTGCCGATTCAATTTAGAGAGTTTGACGGCGCGTTGCCTGCCAACGCCCAGGTTGCCGGATGTGTGACGATATTACCGGTGGAGCTGGCAGAGCCGGTTCAATCTGGAAAGCTGAACTCGGCCAATAGCCGCTATGTGTTAAAAACCATCACTAAAGCGACCAAAGGCTGTATGGATGCGGTTTTCGATGCGATGGTTACCGGACCTGTCCATAAAGGCATTATTAACGATTCAGGCCTGTCTTTTAGCGGACATACCGAGTTTATCGCGGGCATTACCGGAGGGCATCCGGTAATGATGTTGGCAACGCCGGGTTTGCGTGTGGCGCTGGCGACTACGCATCTGCCGCTGTCGGAGGTCAGCCGGGCCATTACTCATACCCGTTTACGGACGGTTATTCGAATTCTGGATCATGATTTGCGTTCCCGCTTCGGCATTGCCCATCCGAAAATACTTGTGTGCGGGCTTAATCCTCATGCCGGTGAAAACGGTCATTTGGGTAAAGAAGAAATCGATATTATCGAGCCGGTGCTCGACAGTTTTCGCAAGCAGGGCGTGATTTTGCAAGGCCCGTTGCCGGCGGATACGCTGTTCACAGACAAATACTTGGCTACCGCGGATGCGGTATTGGCGATGTATCACGATCAGGGCTTGCCGGTGCTTAAACATATGGGTTTTGGACAAGCCGTCAACATTACGCTGGGATTGCCAATTATTCGAACTTCGGTTGATCACGGTACGGCTTTGGATCTTGCCGGTAGCGGCAAGGCGGATTTAGGTAGTTTACAGTTTGCATTGCAAACCGCATTAACAATGGCTGCACAATAAATGGCACATACTCCGCGCAAGCGTTTCGGTCAGAATTTTCTCCATGACCACAATATTATTCAAAATATAATCTCCAGCATTCAGGCCGCGTCCGGTCAGCACTGGGTTGAAATTGGGCCGGGGCAGGGCGCGTTGACCGAGCCGTTGTTAAAAGAGAACGTGCGGCTTGACGTGGTTGAGCTTGACCGGGATTTGGTGGTTTTGCTGAGGGAAAAATTCAAGCAATACCCCGATCTGCAAATTCACAGCGCGGATGCGTTGAGGTTTGATTTTTCATCGCTGGCTGGCGAGGGGCGGAAACTGCGCGTTATCGGTAATCTGCCTTATAACATTTCGACGCCGTTGATGTTTCACTTGCTGGATAACGCTTATTGCATTGAAGACATGCACTTCATGTTGCAAAAGGAGGTCGTTGACCGGATTTGCGCGGTTCCCGGCAGCAAAAAGTACGGCAGGTTAAGCGTAATGATGCAATATTATTGCTCAACCGAGCTGTTATTCGATGTGCCGCCGGAAAGTTTCGACCCGGCGCCGCAGGTGATGTCGGCTATCGTCAGGTTAATTCCGCATCTTCAGCCGCCCGTTATGGTGGATAACGTGGTCAAGCTTAACCGGGTTGTGACTCAGGCGTTTTCACAGCGTCGTAAAACGTTGCGAAATTCGCTGAAAAAATTGATTGAAGAGGAAGCAATTGCCGCTTTGGGAATTGATCCAACACTAAGGGCTGAAAGCATATCGCTGGCTGAATTTGCGCGGTTAAGTAATCTGCTGCAAGATTAACCGCAAGAAGACGGCACGCGGATGATGCGGATTAGACTGATTTAAACGGATTTCTAAAAGTGGCGCCAGTTGGTTGTCATATGCTTTTAGTCCGTGTTTATCCGTCTAGTCCGTGTTCCATATCAAACAGAAAAGCTCTCGCCGCAGCCGCAGGTGCCTTTGGCATTCGGATTGTTGAACTGGAAAGCTTCGTTAATGCCTTCCCGGCGGTAATCCAGTTCTATGCCGTCGATATATTGCAGGTCGTTTGCGGCCACGATGACTTTGACGTCGAAATTTTCAAATACCGCATCGCCTTCATTTAAAGCGTCGGCATAATCGATTGTGTATGCATATCCGGAGCAGCCTGATTGTTTTACCCCGAGCTTCAAGCCCAGGCCTTTGCCGCGCTTTTCCAGTTGTTTTTTGATTTGCCGGGCGGCGCTTTCGGTTAACGATACAGACATAATGACCTCTTTATCCTTTTTCGATTAAGGATTTTAATTGTTTAATAAATTCTGAAATTTCAGTTTCGGTGTTGGCTTTTCCCAAGCTGATGCGAATTGCACTTTTTGCCTTACGAGGGCTAATTCCCATCGCGGCCAAGACCGGACTGGGTTCTCGCTGTCCGCTGGCGCAGGCTGAGCCGCTGGAAACCGCGATATTTTTCTGATCCAGTTGCATCAGCAGCATTTCGCCGTCAATGCCGTCAACGCCCATCTGCACGGTATTCGGTAAACGTTCCGCTTGCCCGGAAAAAATAGTCAGGCCGGGAATAGCGCTTAAGCCATGCTCTAATTGTTTTCTAAGGTTTAGCAGGTGTGCGCGGCGTTCGGCAAGCTCGGTTTTGGCGAGTTCCGTCGCCATGCCAAAGCCAACGATTGCAGCGACATTTTCGGTTCCGGCCCTAAATCCTTGTTCTTGTCCGCCGCCCAGTAAAACAGGTTTGATTTCCACGGATTTGTCGAATACCAGCGCGCCGCAACCTTTCGGGCCGTAGATTTTGTGGCTGGACAGCGACATCAAATCGACGCCGAGCTCGCTGAAAACTACCGGGATTTTACCCAGCGCTTGCACGGCGTCGGTATGAATTTTGATGTCGTGCGCTTTTAGCCGGTCGGCATAGTGAGCAATATTTTGGATTACGCCGGTTTCATTGTTGGCTAGCATGATCGAAACCAGTCCGGGTTTTAACTGAATAACCCTGTCGATCGCATCTTGCGTGATTAAGCCGTTGGTATCGACATCAAGTAGTGTAAGCTCATGCTCCTGAATTTTTAAATGCAGGGCCGGTTCGATAACAGAAGGATGCTCAATGGCCGATACGGCAAGCCCCGCCCGAGGGGCGAGCGTTGCCAATGCCAAATTATTGGCTTCCGTGCCGCCGCTGGTAAAAACAATTTGCCCCGGCTGAACGCCAAGCAGTGCCGCAAGCTGCTCGCGAGCTGCATTTACGGCGCTGGCGGCGACTCTGCCGTGACGATATAGGCTGGAAGGATTGCCGTAAAATGTTTTTAGAAACGGGAGCATCGCGTCCAGGACGCGATCGTCTATCGGCGTGGTTGCATTATGATCAAAATAGATCATTCAAACCGGGTGCTAGTCTGGATGGCGATAAATTTCAATGGCTTGTTGTGCATCGTGATGCTGTCTCATCGCAACCTCCTGAACTTGGTTTCTTTCTAACAGGTCGGCTAAAGAAATGCCCTTCAAATAATCTTTGATCTGCTCACTCAAGCCCATCCACAGATCATGGGTCAAACAAGCCTGATCTTTTTGGCAATTGGCTTCTCCGCGGCATTTGGTTGAATCAAGCGGTTCGTTGACGGCAGCGATAATATCGGCGATATTGATATCGCTGGCTTTACGGCACAGTTTGTAACCGCCGCCGGGGCCTCGCACGCCTTTTACCATACCTGCACGGCGTAACCGGGCAAATAGTTGCTCCAAATAAGATAAGGAAATGGTTTGGCGAGCCGCGATATCGGTCAGGGTTACCGGCGTGGTCTGACTGTGAAAAGCCAAATCCAGCATTGCAGTAACCGCATAGCGGCCTTTAGTTGTTAAGCGCACAGTAATGTCCTCTATAAATACCGTTAAAGCTGAGTTGAGCGGCTCGTCCGCTCAAACGAAACTTATGCCCTTTGGGTATAAGATAGTGTTACTATACTTAACCTAGCAAAATAGTCAACTATTAAACCCTTAATGGATGCAGGTTTTTATTCAAACGAGGCTATTTTTCTTTATAGAGGTTTCCGGCGTTATTCGTAACTATCCTCAATTTCGCAGCCGTCCAGTTTTGAGATAGGGGATTCCGTATACTTTATGCCGGCGTCGTTAAGCGCTTTTTGCATAGTTTCAATCTGCCTATCCATCGCATGGATATGATCCAGCATGTGATTAATCGCGTAGGCGATCGGATCGGGCATGTCGGTGGTTGCGCCATAAGCATGAAACCCCATCTTGTAGGCAATCTTGTCGCGTTCTGCAGCGGCGGCTTTGCTTTTCGGATCGACGATATGGCCGGGAATGCCAACTACGGTCGCACCGGCGGGCACCGGTTTTAAAACGACCGAGTTTGAACCCACGCGGGCATTCTCACCGATATCGATAGGGCCTAAAACTTTTGCTCCCGCACCTATTACCACGCCGTTATGCAGGGTTGGGTGGCGCTTGCCTTTATCCCAGCTGGTCCCGCCTAAAGTCACGCCGTGATACAACGTGCAATCGTCGCCGATCACCGCTGTCTCGCCGATCACCACGCCCATGCCGTGGTCGATGAAAAAGCGTCGGCCAATGACGGCGCCGGGGTGAATTTCAATGCCGGTCAGCCAACGGCCGGTATGGGCAATAAAACGGGCCAGCCATCTGAATCCTGCCGTCCAGCAAATATGGCTGAGCCGGTGAATGAGGATTGCATGAAAGCCAGGGTAGGTGGTAATTACTTCAAAGACAGATTGTGCTGCCGGGTCGCGATCAAAAACGCAGGCAATATCTTCTTTCAGTCGGTTAAACATCGTTATTCCTCTTGTGGCCTTGGGACATCCGCAAGATGCCCCGAAGTATGTCCAGTTCCTTAGTATCCAGTTGTATCCGGTTATATATTCTGCGCAAGCGCCGCATGATGGATTTTGATTTGGCCGGATGCATGAAGCCAATATCGGATAATGCTTCAGCCATATGGGTATAAAAAGATTCCATTTGCGCGGCCGTGGCCAAAGCTTGCTCACCTTTATCGCCGACAAAAATTTCTTCTTGCGGCGCCAAGCCGGATGTTACAAATAATTCATAACAAACAACTTGTACGGCCGCGGCAATATTCAGCGAGCTGTATTCGCTGTTGCAGGGAATGCGCAGTAAAAAATGGCACAGATCCAACTCATGATTTTTTAAGCCCGAATTTTCCCGGCCGAAAAGAATGGCTACTTTATTGCCGGGCTCACGGATCAGTATTTTCTCCGCGCATTCCCGGGGCGTAATTTCCGGCCAGCTAATCGTTCGGCCCCGGGCGCTGGCGCCAATAACCAATTGGCAATCGGCAACGGCTTCTTGCAAAGTTTCGCAAACGGTTGCGCCCGATAATACGTCGTCAGCCCCGGATGCCCTGGAGGTCGCGTCGGCGCTGGGAAATATTTTAGGCGCCACCAGGCAGAGGTTATGCATCTTCATGTTTTTCATTGCCCGGGCAACGGCGCCGATATTTCCCGGATGCGTTGTTTCGACCAATACGATTTTTATAGTAGACAGCAAAGCGTTGTCCTTGGGTAAAAAAAGAGCCTAAGTTTAGCAAAAGATTTGCTATTATATGCGCTTTTCGGCAATTGCTTGGTTACATGGATGTAATTGAACGCAGAAAATGCACGAGCATTTTCTGTCCTGCATTGCTAGGCCGTAGGGACGTGGTGGCCGCGATTGCTCCATGCAATCTTGCGGCATTCCACCATCCCTGGTAGTCAGCCGCGATTGCTCTATGCAATTTCGCGGCATTTCCTCCTTCTCTGGAGGTCAATGTAGAAAAGGGCTTGGAGCAGTTTTCTACCAACATCCTGCTCTGATGCAGTCGTCCGTGTTTATATATATCGAAATCCGCCTATGCAACCCATGTTAAATATTGCCGTCCGCGCCGCTAGAAGCGCCGGCGACTTGATACTCCGCTCATCTGAAAATATCGATCGTCTGCATGTCGACCAGAAAGGTAAAAACGATTATGCCAGCGAGGTTGACCGTATGGCCGAACGGGAAATCATCAACATTATCAAGACGGCCTATCCCGAGCACAGTATTTTGGCGGAAGAAAGCGGGGCGCAGGAAGGTAATGATTTTGTCTGGGTTATCGATCCTCTGGACGGCACCACCAATTTTCTGCACGGCTTTCCGCAATATGCGGTTTCCATTGCGTTGAAATACAAAGGCAGGATTGAAGTGGGGGTCGTTTACGATCCGCAACGCGATGAATTATTTACCGCCAAACGCGGCGGCGGCGCGATGTTAAACAATCGCCGCCTTCGGGTGACCAAGCAAACCAGCTTGAAAGGCGCATTAATCGGCACCGGTTTTCCGTTTAAAACCGATCTGCATATGGATGCTTATTTGGGAATGTTCCGCGCTATCGCAACCGATTCGGCCGGAATTCGCCGTGCGGGCGCTGCAGCGCTTGATTTGGCTTATGTGGCTGCCGGCCGATTGGACGGTTTTTGGGAAATCGGCCTGATGGAATGGGATATGGCCGCGGGAGTTCTATTGATAAAAGAAGCAGGCGGTGCGGTTACCGACTTTTCTTTTAATGATAAGTATCTGGAATCGGGCAACCTGATCGCCGGTAGTCCTAAAATGCATCAGGTCATGTATCAGCTGATAGAGCCGCATGTTACCGATAATTTGAAATAATTGTTGGGTAGAAAATTCAAGCCCTGGCAACTATAGGCGAAAGGCGAAAGGTGTTTTTCGCCTTTCGCTTTTTCCCCGTGTTCTCTTCAAAAAATTTGCAACGCCAGCATGATGGCGTCTTCGCGGCCGTTTTCGGCTTGATAGTAACCTTTCCTGATGCCGATTTCGTTGAAGCCCATGTCCTGGTAAAGAGCGAGGGCGACGGTATTGGACGGCCTGACTTCAAGAAACATTGTTTCTGCCCGGCCTCGGGCCGTTTCTATAAGATTCTCCAGCATTTTGCGGCCTATGCCTTGTCCCTGTTCGGCCGGCGCCACGCAAATATTTAAAACATGGGCTTCGCCTACAGCCATTGACAGTATGCAGTATCCCAATATGACATCCTGCTCTTCGCAGACCCAGCAGTTATAGTTCGCTCTAAAGCAGTCCCTGAAAATATCCTCGCCCCAGGGAAATTGGTAGCTTGCTCTTTCGATTGCCATCACTTGAGGCAAGTCGGAGCTTCTCATTTTTCTCAAGCGCATTAAGTCTTTTCTACCTACTGAGTCGGGAAATAATTTAGCGTAGAACTCTCTATCGGCATCGTAAGTTATAAAATCTTTTATTTTGTCTAACATTATTCCCAACATGATCAACCTTTAATTTTTTTGTGCCCAAAGGGCATAAGTTTCGTTTGAGCGGACAAGCCGCTCAACTCAGCTTTATATGTTTGCATCGCGAGTTTTAAGTCCGTCCAGGCTTTGCGCTTATCCAGCAATGACCTCAGTAAGTACGCGGGGTGATAGACTACAATAACCGGGGTATCATTTAAAGTATGGATTTTCCCCCTCAATTTGCCGATAGGTTCATCCGTATTCAGCAGCGCTTGCGCGGCAATCCGTCCTAAAACGACAATGATTTTCGGTTTGACCAATGCTATTTGCCGTAATAAATAAGGCTTGCAGGATTCGATCTCGATGGGTTTGGGGTCGCGGTTAGCGGGAGGGCGGCATTTGACAATATTGGCGATAAAGACTTCTTCGCGATCAAGACCGATAGCTCTTAACATTTCCGTTAACAACAGACCCGCCTTGCCGACGAAAGGCAAGCCTTGTTGATCTTCATTTTGTCCGGGGCCTTCGCCGATAATCATCCATTCGGCATTTTTATTGCCCGAACCGAAAACAGTTTGAGTGCGCGTTTTGCACAACTCGCATTTAGTGCATGGGGAGACTTCGGCTTGTAAGGTTTCCCAGTTGTCGGTAGGTTGTTCAGGTTCGGGCGGCGCATTTTCAGCTATAGTGTCAGCTGTTTCTAAGGTCGATTCAATTGTCGCTGAGGGCTCGAATGTCGAGTCTTGCTCTTGAGCAGGGACAGCTCGGGGCAACCAGACATCGATGCCCATGGCTTCCAGGTATTGCAGGCGTGTTGCGTTATCCAAAGCCGACTCAGCCAGTTATTCGCAACGCTGGAGCGTTGCAGGATGCGCTCCCACGCCGGCGCGTGGGAACGATGAGTCTTTTGCCTTGAGCCTTGCGCCTTTCACCTTCCACCTCAATCAGACGTCCCCTTTCTGAGGATGTTGACGTTGATCGGGGCTTTGCAGTTTATTGACGGCATTAATATAGGCTTTGGCCGAGGCGATAACAATGTCGGTATCGGCACCCAAGCCGTTAACAATCCGGCCCGCCTGTTCAAGGCGGATGGTCACCTCGCCTTGGGCATCGGTGCCGTTAGTGATGCTGTTAACCGAATAAAGCTCCAGCGTGGCGTTGGTTTGCACCAGCTTTTCAATGGCTTTTAAACTGGCATCCACCGCACCGCCACCCTCGGCGTTGCCGGTGACTTCTTTGTTTGCCACGCGTAACGTAACGGTTGCGTTAGGTATTTCGCCGGTTTCAGAGCAGACTTTCAGGGCGATCAGTTTAACGTGCTCGTCTTCCGCTTCAAACGAAGCTTCCGAAATCAGCGTTTGCAAGTCTTCATCGAAAATTTCGTGCTTTTTGTCGGCCAATTGTTTAAAGCGGGCAAAAGCTTCGTTCAGTTCTTCTTCGGAAGCGAACTCAAAGCCCAATTCGGTAATGCGGCTCTTGAATGCATTTCTGCCGGAATGTTTGCCCAGCACCATACGGTTAGCGGTCCAGCCCACGTCTTCGGCGCGCATGATTTCGTAGGTTTCGCGGCTTTTCAATACGCCGTCCTGATGGATGCCTGCCTCATGCGCAAACGCATTGGCGCCGACGATGGCTTTGTTGGGTTGCACAGGGAAGCCGGTGATTGACGATACCAATTTTGAACAGGTCAAAATTTCGCGGGTATCAATGCCGGTTTGGCAAGTAAACACATCCTTGCGCGTGCGCACGGCCATGACCACTTCTTCCAGCGACGCGTTACCGGCGCGTTCGCCCAAGCCGTTAATCGTGCATTCAACCTGCCGAGCGCCGTTCATGACCGCCGACAGCGAATTGGCAACCGCAAGGCCCAAGTCGTTATGGCAATGCACCGAGAAAATCGCCTTGTCCGAATTAGGAATGCGGCGGATCAAATTCGCAATCGTCGCGCCGAACTGTTCAGGAACGCTGTAGCCGACGGTATCAGGGATGTTTAGTGTTGTCGCCCCGGCATCGATAACGGCTTCGAGAATCCGGCATAAGAAGTCTTCTTCCGAGCGGCCCGCATCTTCCGGCGAAAACTCGACATTGTCGGTATATTGCCGCGCGCGTTTAACAGCCCTGACCGCATACTCAATGACTTGTTCCGGCTGCATCTGCAATTTCATTTGCATATGGATGGGCGAGGTGGCGATAAAGGTATGAATACGCGATTGGTTGGCGCCTTTTAGCGCTTCGCCGGCACGATCTATATCCTTATCCAGGGCGCGGGCCAGTCCGCAGACCACACTGTCTTTTATGACGTTGGCGACCGATTGAACGGCTTCAAAATCGCCTGGGCTGGCGGCAGGGAAACCGGCCTCAATCACATCGACTCTTAAACGTTCCAAGGCCTTGGCAATCCGTATTTTTTCATCGCGAGTCATTGATGCGCCGGGACTTTGCTCGCCATCGCGCAAGGTTGTATCGAATATAATTAATTTGTCTTTCATAAAAACTCCATTCTCGGCAATTGCTCCCTGCATCGTCTCGGTAATAGCTCCTTGCAGTCGTAAAGCGGCTGTTTTGGGTGCTCTACTTCTTGCCTCCATGCGATCGATGAAGGATTACCAACTGTTAGATTGATATACGGATATAGGGGATTAAATCGTTAATATAGAAAAAGATAGTTGCCCGTCAGGGCAGGAATCTTAAAGGCTGGCATAACCATGTACATAAAGCAGTTCCGGCAAACATTGCGCCGGAAAGATAATTTAGAAATGCATGATTGATTTGAATAAACATGGTCGTGACTATACGCCAATGGCTATGCGGCCTCAAGCAGATTTTACGCTTTACGCCCCTGCAGTTTGCGTTTACGCACGATCAAGGTGATAACCGGGCCTGAAATCGCGTAACCTAAAAATAGCAAGAACAACATCGTTTGCGGTTGCGCCATCACAAAAGCGATGGCCAGCATTGCGGCGATGGCGACAATAAAAGGCACTTTGCCTTTTAAATCGATTTTTTTGAAGCTCCAATAACGGAAATTGCTGACCATCAATAAACCGGTGCTGACGGTTAACGCGAGCGCAAAATATTTGAACAGCTCGATGTCGTATTTATACTCCAGGCAAATCCAGATGAAGCCGGCCAGGATAGCGGCGGCGGCAGGGCTGGGCAGGCCTTGGAAATAATTCTTGTCGGCCGTTGCCAACTGGGTGTTAAAGCGCGCGAGCCTTAACGCGCCGCCCGCCGCATGAACAAATGCGGCAAACAGGCCCAATTTGCCAAGGCTGGAAAATGCCCATGCATACATGACCAACGCCGGAGCCGCGCCGAATGAAACCATATCGGAAAGACTGTCGTATTGGGCGCCGAACTCGCTCTGTGTATTGGTTAGCCGAGCCACGCGCCCGTCCAGGCCATCCAGAATCATCGCTACGAAAATGGCTACGACAGCGGTCTCGTAACGTCCGCCCATCGCCGAAGTAATTGCATAGAAGCCGGAAAACAGGGCTCCCGTGGTAAATAAATTGGGCAGCAAATAAATTCCACGGCGACGAGTTAAGCGTTTTTCTGGAAGCATATTTTAATCAATCCTTTAGGTTTAAGAGGTCGGTAAAGAACATTGCGATGAATTATACAATGAGCCTGCAAACTGCACCTAGCTTAATCAAGGTTAGCGTTAGCCGGAACGGTGAAGGGCTAGCTAAATTTGCGTCAAGGATTGGAATAAAGTCATCTAATCCGGGTACTTCCGGTAGGTTTGAGCGGCTAGTCAAAACGTAATTATTTCAGCGTACCTAATAGAACATGGACGACACGGATTAAACGGATTGTCACTGATTTTAAAAGCGTAATTAAACTGGGCTTGAACTAGAAATCCCTGTTAAATCAGTCTGGCCCGTGCCATCCGTGTGCCGTTTCTCTATGTACTGAATAGTTATGTCAGAACCGGGATGGAGATGCGATGATCAATCGGGTCAATCAAAACTAATATTTTTTCTCAAAGCCTTAAGTCTGCTTTGTTTGGCTTTACTATCCAGGCGTTTTAGTTTCGAGCTCTGGGTCGGCTTTGTTGCTTTGCGCTTTTTGTGTGTAACGGCTACGCTTTGGATCAATGCCTGCAACCGATTTAAGGCATCCTCCTTGTTTTTTTCCTGAGTTCGATGCTGCTGCGCTTTGATAATAATCATGCCCTCTTTAGAGATGTTTAAAGCCAATAGTTTTTCTTTATAAAACTCAGGTAATGAGGATGCGTTAATGTCAAACCGCAAGTGAACGGCGCTTGAAACTTTATTGACATTCTGTCCGCCGGTTCCTTGCGCACGAATTGCGTGAATTTCAATTTTACTATCCGGAATATTGGCCTGATTGGATATTTGCAACATCGATATCAAGTTCTCCGGTTAATTCAGCAGGTTAAATGTAGCGGAACGGCTACTACAAAAATACCAAAGCAATAGCGCTATATGAACGCCATTAATACCGCCTTTTATGATTTGCGATATATTATTACTTTGTAAACTTAAAAGTATTTTTGAATATCTATCATTGGAGCGATAAAGCATGAGCAACCCTGTTACCTTGACCCGGTTCATCATTGAGCAGCAGCGCGAGCTGCCAGGCGCGTCGGGCGCGTTTACGTCGTTATTGAGCGATATTGTGACCGCCTGTAAAAAAATCTCGCATCTGGTCAATCAAGGCAACTTGGTCGGCGTATTGGGCAGTGCCGATTCCGAGAACGTTCAGGGCGAGGTGCAAAAGAAACTGGATATCATCTCCAATGACATCATGATCGATGCGCTGAGTTGGTCCGGACATTTGGCCGGCATGGCGTCCGAAGAAAACGACGAGCTTATTCCGATTCCTCCGCACTATCCGAAAGGCAAATACCTGGCGCTGTTCGATCCGTTGGACGGTTCTTCGAATATCGATCTCAACCTGACGGTCGGCACTATATTTTCAATACTGCGTTGCCGCGAAGGCGCGGAGCCGACGCTGGAAGATTTTCTGCAAAAAGGCAGCGAGCAAGTTTGCGCCGGTTTTGTGTTGTACGGCCCGTCGACGATGATGGTGTTGACGACAGGTCACGGCGTCAACGGTTTCACGTTGGATCAGGACGTCGGCGAATTTATGCTGACGCATCCGAATATGACGATTCCGGCAGACGCAAAAGAATTTGCGATCAACATGTCTAACCATCGTTTCTGGGAGCCGCCGATGCGCCGCTATATCGACGAATGCGTGCAAGGTACGGACGGGCCGCGCGGCAAGAATTTTAACATGCGCTGGATTGCGTCGTTGGTGGCCGAGGTCTACCGGATACTGATGCGCGGCGGCATTTTTATGTATCCGTACGATTTTCGCGATCCGTCGAAGCCCGGCCATCTGCGCCTGTTGTACGAAGCCAATCCGATGGCGTTTATTATCGAACAGGCGGGCGGAGCCTGTTCGACAGGGCGCGAGCGGATTCTCGATCTTAAGCCTAATGCGCTGCACCAGCGCGTTCCGCTGGTCTTGGGGGCTAAGAACGAGGTCGAGCGGGTCGTCGGCTATCATTTGGAAGCGGATAAAAATTAATCGGCAAAGTTTGCTTGGGCGGTTAAATCGTCTCCTTGCCGGAGAACGGGACTAAAAAATAGCTTCCCTGTATGTTAAAATTCCCGTTTTTTAATTTCACTATTTGAGTTTCTCCATGAATAAACCAAAAAAAGTTGCGATTCTCACCGCAGGCGGCTTGGCCCCTTGCTTAAACTCGGCCATCGGCAGCCTGATCGAGCGTTACACTGAAATCGATCCTTCCATTGAAATCATCTGCTACCGTAGCGGCTATAAAGGTTTGTTGTTGGGCGATTCTTATGCCGTGACTCCGGAAGTTCGCGCCAAAGCAAGCCTGTTGCACCGTTTCGGTGGTTCGGTCATCGGCAACAGCCGCGTCAAGCTGACTAACGTTAAAGACTGCGTTAAACGCGGCTTGGTGCAAGAAGGCGAAGATCCGCAAAAAGTTGCTGCCGACCAATTGGTTAAAGACGGCGTTGACGTTCTACACACTATCGGCGGCGACGATACCAACACCGCGGCGGCCGATCTTGCTGCGTTCCTCGCGCAAAACAACTACGGCCTGACTGTTATCGGCCTGCCTAAAACCGTCGATAACGATGTGTTCCCAATCAAACAATCGCTGGGCGCCTGGACTGCTGCCGAGCAAGGCGCGCGTTACTTCTGGAACGTGGTTGCCGAAAACAACGCCAACCCGCGCATGTTGATCGTTCACGAAGTGATGGGCCGCAGCTGCGGTTGGTTGACTGCTGCGACTGCTGTTGAATACCGCAAGATGCTGGACCGTGCCGAATGGCTGCCTGAGCTGGGCTTGAGCCGCGAAAGTTATGAAGTTCACGGCGTATTCATTCCGGAAATGGCTATCGATATTGCTGCCGAAGCGGCCCGTCTGCGCGCAGTGATGGATAAAGTCGATTGCGTCAACATCTTCGTATCGGAAGGCGCCGGCGTTGAGTCTATCGTTGCAGAAATGCAAGCTAAAGGCCAGGAAGTGCCGCGCGATGCGTTCGGCCACGTCAAACTGGATGCGGTTAACCCAGGCAAATGGTTCGGCGACCAGTTCGCGCAAATGCTCGGTGCCGAAAAAACATTGGTGCAAAAATCAGGTTATTTCGCCCGCGCTTCAGCATCTAACGCCGAAGACGTCCGCTTGATCAAATCTTGCGCGGACTTGGCCGTTGAATGCGCGTTACGCCGCGAGGCCGGCGTTATCGGCCACGACGACGATAACAACTTTGTATTGCGCGCGATCGAGTTCCCGCGCATCAAAGGCGGCAAACCGTTCAACATCGATACGCCTTGGTTTACGCAAACGCTGGCGGAAATCGGTCAGCCTAAAGGCGCCAAAGTTTCGGTTGGACATTAAAGCTGAGTTGAGCGGCTTGTCCGCTAACGAAACTTATGCCCTGTGGGTAAAAATCTGATTGCATTGTCCCTACGCTTCGGCGCTGGTCGTTATTACAAGTCTCTATTTCGATAGTCTTGGATCTGGCGTTAGGCGGGCACATGCCGATAGGCAGACCTTCCAGGTTTTTACTGGAGCCGCTCCCGGCGGCTCCAGCACTTCTGACCTCCAGGGATGGAGGAAATGCCGAGAATTGCCGGGAGTAGTCTCGGCCGCCATCCGTGGCAGTCGTAAAACCTGGAAGGTCTAACTGGCCGTATTCTTAACAGGCGGCTGTTATTCCAAGATCAGGGATGCGGACGAGAAACTCCAGGTTCGCGAAAACCACGCATCATGAACTCCGACTATATTTTTGTTTATGGAACGCTCAGGCGCGATACGAACAGCGAAATGCATCGTCTCTTGGTTCGGTATGCCGAATTCGTAAGTGACGCAACATATCGTGGCAAACTTTATAAAATCGATTACTACCCAGGCGCCGTTCCTTCCGATAATCCCGGTGATGTAGTGCAGGGCGAAGTTTATTTGCTTCATCAAGCCGATAGTGTGCTGCCGCTGCTCGACCAATATGAGGAATGTGGTCCCGAGTTTCCCGAACCCAACGAGTACAGCCGCCGTCAGCAATCCGTGCTACTTAAAGACGGACGCCTCGTTAGCGCATGGGTTTATATTTACAACCGTTCCACGGAAGGCCTGAAACCGATTACGCAATACCTTCCTGTTCAGCCTTAATACTTTTATGATTACTATCATTCAACGCGTTACGTCTGCTAAAGTTACCGTCAATAATAAGGACATCGGCAAAATCGATACCGGCATTATGGCGCTGGTCGCAGTGGAAAGGGCCGATACCGAAAAAGACGCCCAGCGTTTGCTGGAGCGTATCCTCAATTACCGGATTTTTGCCGATAGCGATGATCGCATGAACCTGAGTTTGAGGGACATTAACGGCGGTTTGTTGCTGGTGCCGCAATTTACATTGGCTGCGGATACCCAAAAAGGCAATCGGCCCAGTTTTATTTCCGCTGCGCCGCCGGAAAAAGGCAGGGAACTATTCGATTATTTGCAGCAGTTGGCAAAGCAAACGTATTCTAATGTTGCATTCGGCGAGTTCGGCGCCGACATGCAGGTTTCGCTGGTCAATAACGGTCCGGTGACGTTCACTTTAAGAACGCAATATTGACAGGGATAATATAGTGCTCGCGCATTAAATTCGGCATTTCATTCCTTTACCCCATAGCGACTCCAGATTCATATTAAGTTAATAACAGCCGCACGCCACCTGATTGGCAGAAGCTAATTAAGCGGATATTTTCCAGTCTATGCAGACACGGCTTTTTGCTGTTCGGCCAATACGCGTAAGCTATCCAGCACCTGAGGCAACACAATGGAATCGCTATCGCGCGGAAAAACCATATACGTGGGCAATCTAAATTGCGGGCTGCCGGGAACATGAAACAATTTTCCGGCTTTGACTAAAGGTTCAGTCATGCGCATAGGCAGAAAGCATGAGCCGCCGTTGCAGAGGATTAGCTGCACCCCCAGCCAACCGACATTCACCGTTTGGGGAGGGCTTTCCAGGTCGGGGTAACTGCTACTGTGCAACGCATAAAACGCCGGCCCCCAATCCACGTAAATATAATCGTCATTCGGCCAGGGTTTATCGGGATCGGTGGTAAATAGTGCCAGCGTTTCATCGAATAAATGTTCAATCTGGAGGCCGGGGCTATGTTGAGGTGTATACATGATGCCCACGTCCATCCTGCCTTCGATCAAGGATCGCATTAAATCCTCTTCAAAGCCGATTTCGCTGCGAATGGAAATATTCGGAGCCTGCTTTCGCATGGTGCCCACCCATCGCGGTAGCAGTTCTTCCCATAAAGCAATTCGTGTCCCCACTGTAATGCTCGCGCGAAAACGGCTGGGCAAGCCAATGTCATGCCGCGCCTGTTCCAATGTCAATAACAGGGATTTGGCATGGCGTAAGAAACGATGTCCTGAAAGCGTTAACGCGGCGCCGGAGCGATTGCGCACAAACAGGGTCACGCCAAGATAGGATTCCAGCCGCTGTATACGGGTGCTCACTGTCGATTGGGTGACATACAGCCTGCTTGCCGCTTCCAGAAAGCTGCCGTTGGCGACTACGCTCAAAAAAGTTCTGATCTGATCTATATCCATAGCCTTAATATCGGACATATCGATATTAATGTCCAATAAATATCGTTTGTCTAATACACCGATAAATTTCTATAGTAACTGCACCAAAACCGGTCGCCTGAAAAAGCGGCTGTAGGCAAATGATTCCTTTAACCCGTTTGGAGAAAACATGTTTCCTATTCAGCGATCCTTGCCTAATTTAATAAACTGCGGTGTGCTGTCGGTAGTGGTTTTGGCATTGGCCGGCTGTCTGGCTGAACCGATTAACCCGTCAACCGCTAAGCTGCACGAAATTCGCTCGCTTTTGGTGGTGCCCGTGGAACCTCCTCCTCTTGAAGTAATTCCGGACCCGATTGAAGCCCGGTATCCTGTTTACAATCAGTTTGTGTTTCAAATTCTGTCGTCAGACATGATAGTGGAGAAAACAGTCTATAGAAGCCCAGGTGGAGTATTAATCGCCGGTTTAGTTAGCAAGGAAGATACTATGCCCGTGGTGGATCTCCGTTCGACGTCGGATCCAACGCGCCTGGAACCTGTCGCCTCACTCAAGGACAACTGGTCGCCCTCGCTGGTGCTGGCGCAGAAAGCCGTTTCGCAATTGAATGCAAAACAGGTCAAAGCAATTATGAGCGGGCATTATTGTCCTCTGCCTGTCGCGCAAAAAGACCGTAACGCAAATCCCGATAATTGGAATCACGCCATTGTACAGTGGTACAAGCAGGAACTGTCGCCCGTTGATTATCGCCAACCCGGCCTGGAACCCGTCGATGCCGTGTTGGAAGTGGCTATCGGCAACTATAGGATTTTTAACGTGCAAAGCTCGTTGCGGGTACTGGTCAAGCTGATCGATCCCGATACCCGGCAAGTCATCGGGAGAGTCACCGAGAGCACTTATTCTGTTGAAGATTCTCCGCAAACCTTGCTCGCTCATGACGCCGAAAAATTCAAACAGCTCGTGACCCGGATGGGCGCGCAACTGATCAATCGGAATCTCAACGAGCTTGGACTGCCGCTGAATGTAAATATTCAGCTTGCTGAGCCGGAGGATATATGACCGTCGTCTATGCTAAACGCCTGCGCGGTTGGCGCTTCATCCTGTTTAATGCAGCGCTGAGCCTGGGACATATGATCGTGCTGTTCAATGTCGGCTCTTATATTGCGTTGCTGCCGCATGTTGCCGGCGACCTGGGCGGCGTGTTGCCGAGCTTTACCACTTGGGGCCAGACCTATTTCATCATTGCGCTGGGGCTGGCTTTTCCTGTCGCGCGTTGGTTATCCGGCATCATAGGAGGGTATCGTTTGTTTAGCGCGGCATTTGTCGTGTATGCCTTTGCTTCTTATCTGTGCGCGATCAGCCAAAGCCTGGAGCTGTTTGTTCCGGGGCGCATCCTGCTCGGCCTTTCAGGCGGCATTACGCTGTATACAGGACAGGCCCTGTTGTTGAAAGAATATCCGGATCGGCTGAAATTGTTGGGTTTGGGGATATGGGGCTTGGTCACGCTGATGCCTTTTACGATCAGCTTTCCGATAGGCGGCGCGATTGCCGACGAACTGGGCTGGCGCTACCTGTTTTACCTGAATATTCCTCTTGCCCTGGTCATCGCGGCGGTTATCGGTTCATTGCTTGCCGGGCGGGGATTCGAGCCCAGCTACACGCGTTTCGACGAGGTCGGTTTCGTGCTGCTGGTTTTGATTCTCGGCAGCGCGCAGACCATCCTGAACCAGGGCAATGATTTCGACTGGCTGGATTCGCCGTTCCTGGTCTTCATGCTGATCGTTCTGATCGTAGCCTTGCCCTGTTTTATTATCTGGGAGCTTGACGAACCCCATCCGGTATTCAACCTGCATCTTTTCGCCCACCGGAATTTTGCTATAGGCGTGATTTGCCTGTTTACCGGATTCCTGTCGATCCAGGGGCTGCTTTCAGTGTTCATCGTCCAACTGCAAGTATTGCTGGGCTATTCTTCATTCCTGGCCGGCATGGCTTATCTGCCGATGATCCTGCTTGCGGTGCCGGTGACCGTGGCGATGCACAAACTGCTCAAAAACCTGGATGCCCGCCTGCTGGCCTGCATCAATCTGCTGGGATTCTCGTTTACCTTTTATTGGATAGGCCTGTTCGACGAGCCCGGTTCATTCGACCGGATTGCTTGGCCCATGTTACTGCTCGGCTGTTTTCTGGGTTCGTTTTTCATGCCGCTGACCAAGCTGACCCTGCACGGACTGCATGGCATTAAAGAAATACGCGCGGCCGAAGAAGCCGGATTTTTGCGGGTTGTCGCCGGCGCAATCGGCATCACCTTGCAAGGTGTCGTGCTGTTTCGGCAAGCCCCCGTCCATCGGCTTCATCTTGCCGATCATTTCGGGGGGCGGCGCTTTGCTTCCCTCGATGCGCTGCAAGGGTTTTCATCGAAATTAGAGAGCGCAGGGCTTGATACAGCGATGGTCAACGGCAAGCTCCTGGCCGTCATCAAACAACATGCAACCCTGCTGGCATTAAACGACGCCTTCATGCTGACAAGCTACCTGTTCCTCGGATTGGCCGGCCTGGTGTGGCTGGCTTACCCCACCTATCAACCGCTTCATCCAACCGTTAAGGAAGAACTGGCGGATCTTCAGGCGGAAGAGATAGTGGAGGAAATATGATTTGCGTTAGAGCGACTTATAACTGATTGTATTTATGATGAAAAAGTTACGTGGATGCTTATGTTGCAACGGGGGACTGAAATTTATTTTACGGCTTCGCACCGATTGAGACCCGGATTGAATTGCCATCACTTTTATAAAGGAACATGTTTATGAACATCGATAGATTTAAGCAAGACCATGTTGCAATCCTTACAGAGGTAACAGAACTCAGAAAGTTAATCCAAGCCGGCGTTATGCAAAATGCCGACGTGATTGCCAGGAAGATTGTTTCGATAAGTTCGACGATCAAACTGCACTTGGCGGCGGAAGATCGCACGCTCTATCCGAGATTGTTGGACTCGGGAGATCATGATATAGCCCAAATTGGGCAGGTTTATCAAGCCGAAATGGGAGATATTGCGGCCGCTTACATGGAGTTTGCCCGCAACTGGAATATTGAGTCCAAAGTGTCCGCAAATCCTGAGGGGTTTAAAGAAGAGGCCAACAATATTTTCAAGAACCTGCATCAGCGCATCCAACGTGAAAATAGAAGCCTCTATCCCTTGGCTGAGCGTGTCTGACAACACTCGTTGAAAATAAACCGCCTTCACGCCATGCGCAATGACCAAAATGAGGACAGTATGACTCATCGAATTAAGTTATATCGATTGCTGCTTTTTAGCTTCTATGTCGTGTTTATGCTCTTGTTGACGTCCGGTTGCGCCTGGATACCGCCGGGAGATAAGCCCGCCGAGTTCCGGAAAACCCCAGCCATGGAGTACGCGCGGGCTGATAGCGATCCGCATGCTCTTGCCGGACATTGGCCTCATGAAGGCTGGTGGCGGGAATTCGGCAATTCTGAACTCAACGGCCTGATGGATGCCGGGCTAAAGGACAACATCGGCCTTAAGGTCGCTGCCGCCCGGCTACGTCAAGCGCAAGCCCTGATCCGCGTGGAAGGCGCCAGGTTGCTGCCGTTCCTTGATGCCGAGGCGGAATTCGAGAATACCCGTATTTCAGAGCATGGTGTTTTTGCCGTGCTCAACCGTGCGGAGGCGGCGGGAGCAAACATCGTCTTCGGCAGGATTAATCCGTTCAACTTCCGCTACGAATTCGATTTCTGGGGAAAAAATCGCGCCGCGCTGGAAGCGGCAATGGGCGAGGCGGCCGCCGAGGAGGCGGAACAGGCCGAAGTCCTGCTTCAACTGACTGCCGCAATTGCACGGTCCTATATACGTGGATTTGCGCTACGGCAGCAGCTCGACCTGGCTCATACCATGGTTGAGTTGCGGCGCGGCTTGCTCGATATGGACAAGACCCGGTTGAAGTCGGGGCTGGATTCCGCCGATCCGGTGAAGCAGGCGGCTATCGATTTGGAGCAGGCAAACAAGCGCGAAGCGGGTATCCGGGACCAGCTGGATATGCAGCGGAACCTGCTGGCCCGGCTGATCGGTAAAGGCCCCGAGTCAACGCAAAATCTGTTTGCCGGCACAACAATTAACCCGGAACAGATGCGTTTGCCTGAGAAACTTCCGTTGGAGTTGCTTCGTCATCGGCCGGATCTCGCCGCGGCCCTCTACCGGGCCGAAGCGGCGGCGCAACGGGTCAAGGTAGCTAAAGCCGGCTTCCTGCCTACCATCGACCTGACCGCGTTTGCCGGCGTGAATGCCCTCAGGTTGACGAAGGGCGCAAGTTCCCTGGCTAACCTGCTGTTTTCAGGTTCCAGTTTTTCCTACGGGATCGCACCCGGCCTGCGGCTCCCGTGGTTCGAGGGCGGGCGTTTGCGCGGCGAGCTCTCGGCGCAACGGGCGGAGTACGACGGCGCAGTGGAGCTTTACAACGACACCTTGCTGCATGCCGTGCAGGAGGTGGCCGATAGCCTGAGCCGTTGGCGGGAGACGCAAGCGATCCTTGAAGCGCACGGCCGCCTGCTGTCTGCGCAACACGAAAACCTGGGACTCGTTGATCGGCGTTATCGCAGCGGCCTGGATGACCGTAGGGCGTTGCTGGTACGGGAGCATGCGCTGCTGGATCAGGAATACGTCTCGAAGACGCTGGAAGCGGATCGGCGGGTTGCCGTCGTCGATTTGGTGGAAGCGTTAGGCGGCGGGTATGTGAACGATCTTAAGACGAGCGGGCAGAATCCCGAACCCAAACAGTTCCGTTGGTTGCCGTGGGAGATTTAAGCGAAGTCTTGGGCGGTTCCCCAACGCAAACAGCAAACGAAAAAACTGAAAACGTATGCATAAATAAAACAAGGTATCGACGATATAAACACTTATGAAAACTCATCCCAAGAATATTCGCATCCGCCGCAACCGTTACCTGTTGTTGGTTGCGCTAGCGCTGGTTGCAGGCGCTTTGATTTATGCCGGTTATTGGTGGCACTACTGCCGTTTCCGGGTTGTAAGCCGTAATGCGTTCATTACCGGCAATCTCATTCCGGTGGAGGCCGATGCGACAGGTATCGTTACGCAGGTCATGGCTGAGGAAAGCCAATACGTGAACAAGGGCGACCTGCTGGTTCGTCTCGATGAACATCGCGCACAGACCGCTTTGGGCCAAAGGCGGGGCGAGCTGGGCCAGGTAGTCCGCGAGATCGGGGCTGTTTTTGCGACGCGCCGGCAAATGTGTCAAAAACTGCTGGCTCATTCGGCCCGCTTAGCCAAGGTGCGCCACGATGTGCTGCGACTGCGGCAGGCGTTGCCGAACGGTTCCGTATCCGAACAGGCCATGCAAAATGCCGAAGACCAGATGACGGCGCTCGAAGCCGAGATGCGCGAGGCCGAGGCGGAGCTTAAATCCGTAGAAGCGAAAGTGGGCGGTACCGACAGAGTCCTGCACCCCGACGTGGAAGCGGCCAAGCATAAATTCATCGCCGCCTATCTCGACTATTCGCGGCAGCAAATCCATGCTCCCGTTTCAGGCTATGTGTCGATGCGCAAGGTTCAGGTCGGAAACCGGGTTCAACCCGGCGACCCGCTAATGACGCTTGTTCCGCTGGACCATCTGTGGGTGGAGGCGAATCTACGGGAGACCGAGATAGCGCAAATACGCCCCGGCCAACCGGCGGAGATTAGCGTCGATCTGTACGGAAAGGACATTGTCTATCATGGTGCGGTGGAAGGTTTGGTGCCGGGTACCGGCAGTGTTTTTGCTCTACTGCCGCCGGATAATGCATCGGGAAATTTCATTCATATCGTGGAGCGTGTTCCGGTGCGCATCGCATTGCGGAAAGACGAGATACTGAAAAACCCGATTCGCCCGGGACTTTCCACCACCACCTCGATCTACGTCAAGGAGTCGGAACACCCCCTGGCTGCTTCGCTTGCCGCGGTTTCGAGCCAGGAATATGGAACGGACATTTTTGTCGATGAACTGGCCGACGCGGAAGCCAAGGCTCAAGCAATTATCAGCGATAATTTGCTTCAAAAAAACGAGCCGATAGAGCCGAATTGTAAGCCTCCCGAGCCGGCAGCCGCTTACCGATGATGTCGATTTTATCCATTAATCGAAGCAAATGCTTTGAGCCGGGCAAATCGATTTTGCGTCAGGTGGACGGCGGTTTATCTACGGACAGCGTTGACAGATCGGCTTTGAAGCCGAAACGGGCCGCATCCGCCAGCGTATATTTGTCCAGCACCGCCATGAATGCGCGTTGCGCCTCATATAAAGTAGCCTTCAGGAAGCAGTCGCGAGTGAGCCGGCACTGGTTGTTCGGGGCATCGAAGCACTCGACCAGGTTCATATTAGGTTCGGTTGCTCGTACCACTTCGCCCACGCCTATCGTGTAGGCGGGGCGGGCCAACTGGATGCCGCCGCCTTTGCCTCGTGTAGTCATAATGAATCCCTGGTTGACCAGGCTATTCGTTACCTTCATTAGATGGTTGCGGGAAATTTCATAATATTCCGCAATCTCTGAAATTGTCGCCATGCCCGGTTCCGGTAAGCGGGCAAGATGAATCAGTAAACGCAGTGAAAGATCGGTAAATTGCGTAAGTTGCATATTCTATACTCCTTTAAATTAAAGGTAATTTTAAATTAATCCTTAAAAAACTAAAGGATAGGCTTGACTGATTTTGAAATCACAAATAAGATGTATTTGAAATGCATCTTATTGTTATGCTTCGTTCGCGCCATCTTCTTCCCCCTCATAGGACGCGGCTCTTTAAGATGCATTCTAAACACCTTTTTAATTATTTGGAGAAATAACATGTCACAAGAGTCTTTGTACGAGAAACTGGGCGGCGAAGCTGCCGTCAATGCCGCTGTCGATATTTTTTACCGCAAGGTGTTGAGCGACGGCCGCATCAGTTCCTTTTTCGAAGGCGTGGATATGGAAACCCAGGCCGCAAAACAAAAGGCATTCCTGACCATGGCTTTCGGCGGGCCGCATAATTACAGCGGCCTCGATATGCGTCGCGGTCATGCCCATTTGGTCGAGCGCGGCCTGAACGACAGCCATGTCGATGCGGTAATCGAAGACCTTGGTGCGACTCTTCGCGAGTTGGGCGTAACAGAGGAGCTGATCGCCCAGGTTGCCGCTATCGCCGAAAGCACGCGAGACGACGTGCTGAGCCGTTAATCTTAAAAAAGCTGTTGAGCAGCTTGCCTGCTCAAACGAAACTTAATGCTTGGGTATAAACACGGAATAGCACGGATGAACGGTATTAGCTTTTCCCGGCATCATGATTTGGTTTTTCGGTATGTTCCCAGCCTGCGGCCGTTTACGGCCTGAGCTTTAGCGGTAAATTTTTTTCCGGCAGCGGATGGTCCTGATTGTTCGTTTGCTGCCGGAAACGTTGCTACAACTGACTTATTCAGGAGAATTATCATGTCCGGTTTTAAAAAATATCAATGCAGAGAATGCGAGCATATCTATGATGAAGCAAAGGGCGACCCCGATAGCGGTCTTGCACCCGGAACCCGCTGGGCCGACATACCGGACGACTGGGCTTGCCCGATCTGTGGCGCGCCTAAAGATTTTTTTAAATTAATGGAATAAGCCGTATTTTTTGTGAAAATAGGCGCCGTTCAATAAATCACCGGTGTTACGCATACAGATGATAAAAAGCGTCGTCCACGAAAAGTACAAAAAGAAAGCACGAAAATTTGTTCCCAAACTCTTGCGGCCATTGTTATAGACAGCTTTACGGCCGTCCCTGATCTAAGGGTAGGCAAGCAGGCCACTAGGCAGACCTTCCAGGTTTTATACGACGGCCAGGGATGGCGGCCGAGACTGCCGGGAGCGGCTCCGGTAAAAAACTGGAAGGTCTGACGGGCAAAGCTCTGGACCGCGGGACCTGTCGAAAGTACGATCTTACATGCCGGCGAAAAACCTACGGCTGGTATTTTTTCGTGCTTTTCATGGATACTGCGCAATATCAGTAAATTAAACTGGAAGATGGAGAAACCGATGCCACGCGTCGTTGCCCTATATCGTTATCCCGTTAAGGGTTTCACGCCCGAAACATGCGATAGTTTAACTGTTCTCGATCAAGGCCGAATCGTTGGCGATAGGGTTCTCGGCTTCCGCTTTGCCAATTCAGGCGTGATCGGCGATGACTGGAGCAACAAGCACCAGTTCATTGCGCTGGTCAACACGCCCGGCATAGCGCGCCTCCAGCTTCGCTTCGACCACGGGACGCGTAGATTATGCATCAGCCGGGAAGGCGTAGTTTTGGTTAGTGAGTTGCTTGACGAGCAAGGCCGCAACAACATTGTCGCTGTAATCGAGAATTATGTGCTCAAGCTGGATGAAAACCCGGTTTCGTCTCATCCGGGCCGGCTCCCGCTACGGCTGGTTGGGGACGGCGTTACGCCCCGGTATCAGGACAATGAGGCTGGCCAAATAACATTGCACAGCCGTGCAAGTCTGGCGGCTGTCGGCGTTGCCGTCGGCGATAACGGGCTCAACGAACTTCGCTTCCGTTCGAATATCGCCATCGACGGACTGGATGCCTGGGAAGAGCAAGGCTGGGTGGGGCGGAAAATTCGCATCGGCCGCGTTAATTTCGACGTTGTCGCACCGAAGAGCAGGTGCCTTGCTACGCACGCAAATCCCGATTCCGGCGAACGGGACTTGCCGATCCTGCAAACGCTGACTCGCACCTTTAGTCAGAAAAAGCCGACTTTCGCGGTCGCGATGGTTACCTGCGGGGCCGGGGGGATGATTCATGTCGGCGATGAAGTCGCTCTGCTCGATTGAAAAAGGCGGATTACGCTATATATCGCTTTGGACAATCGCATTATGGCTGCCTGGCTTTAAACTCAAGTGAGGGTGACGATACGCCGTACAGGGCCGTTTGGCGAGTTTATAAGTCGGTAAACTCAATCTTGGATCGCTGCGCAGCTATCTGCTAAAGTCACCAAACTTATTCCAGTATTAATTGCCCCAAAAGTTTTTGCGCGTTTTTCATTGGAAGATTGGCAAAACTTTCGTGGGCGGTAGAGACGCGGTTTACTGCGTCTTTTGAAGGTGCTCCGTATAATCCTAAGAATACTGCGAATTCAGACGCGATAAATCGCGTCTACAGTTTAGACTAATATTCGTGAATGATCGTTTGGCCTAATCATCATCTTCTTCATAGGATTGAGCTTTAACATTATCGGGAATTTCCGGCATTTTGGCCGACCGCAACAGAATTAACGCGCTGCCCAAAACAAACAGCACCGCGACTATAAACAATACTATCCACATTCAATACGCCCCCATTTTTGGCTTGCTTAAGCCGGTTGCGATAGAATACGCCCACACAGATCATTTACCTACTTCAACATGAAACAAGTCGAACTACTTTCTCCCGCCGGAACCCTTAAAAATATGCGTTATGCTTTTGCATACGGCGCCGATGCCGTTTATGCGGGATTGCCTCGCTACAGCTTGCGGGTGCGCAACAATGATTTTCTTGCCGATAATCTGGCCAAGGGCATAGACGAAGCCCATCGGCTGGGCAAGAAATTTTTCCTGGCGACCAATGTGATTCCGCATAATGCCAAGGTTAAGACCTTTATTAAAGATATTACCCCGATTATCGCGATGCAGCCGGACGCTTTGATCATGGCCGATCCGGGCTTGATCATGATGACCCGGGAAGCCTGGCCGGACATGCCGATACACCTGTCGGTGCAGGCCAATACCGTCAATTATGCCTCGGTCAATTTCTGGAAAAGCATGGGCGTCGAGCGGGTCATTTTGTCCCGCGAGCTGTCCTTGGATGAGATTGAAGAGATTCGCCAGCTTTGTCCCGACATGGAGCTTGAAGTGTTCGTGCACGGCGCATTGTGCATTGCTTATTCAGGCCGCTGCTTGTTATCCGGTTATTTCAACCATCGCGATCCTAACCAAGGTACGTGCACCAATTCCTGCCGCTGGAAATACGATACGCTTCCCGCCGAAGAAAATGCCGAGGGCGATTATCTGCCGGTTGGCGGCGCAACGCTGTCGATGTCCGACATCAGCAACGCCAGCTGCGGCGGTGCGGAAAGGCATCCGTTGGCCGACAAGATATATTTTCTGGAAGAAGAGGGGCGTAAAGGTGAATTATTGCCGGTCATGGAAGACGAAAACGGCACTTACATCATGAACTCGAAAGATTTGCGAGCCATCGAGCATGTGCAGCGTCTGGTCGAAATCGGCGTGGACAGTCTTAAAATCGAGGGCCGTACCAAATCGCATTATTACGTAGCGCGAACTGCGCAGACCTATCGTCAGGCGATTGACGATGCATTGGCCGGGCGCGCGTTCCAGCCGGAGCTGATCGGTGTCCTGGAAAATCTTGCGAACCGCGGATATACAGACGGTTTTTATCAGCGCCACCATACCCATGAGCATCAAAACTACCTGACCGGTTATTCCAAAAGCCATCAGCAGCAATTTTGCGGAGAAATCAGGAGTTATGAGCGGGAGACCGGCTTGGCAACGATTGACGTGAAAAACAAGTTTTCTGTCGGCGACAAACTGGAACTGATATTGCCTGAAGGCAATCAGGACATTACCGTTGAACGCATGGAAGGCATGTACGGGCAAGCGATGGAAGAAGCCTCGGGCGGCGGCTATGAAGTCAAAATACCGTTGCCGGAAATACGCGGCGATCATGGCTTGCTGGCGCGCTATACTTGAGATAGGTACAAGGTTAAAGCTTGCCGCCTTGTGCCTCTACTTTTCTCCTTTTGAGACTTAAATTATGACTTTCACTACTGCCGATCTTTGCGATGCGCATTCGGAAGACAATCACTTCCAGATTGCTGAACCGCTGCTTAAATCATACGGTGGCCGTTCAAGATTTTGCGGCCAAATCACGACAGTTAAAGTTTTTGAAGATAATGTCTTGATCAGGTCCGTGCTGGAACATAAAGTTGAAAACAGGGTGTTAGTGGTCGATGGCGGCGGTTCGCATCGTTGTGCGTTGTTGGGCGCCGATCTGGCAAAACTTGCTATTGCCAATGGCTGGCAGGGGGTCGTGATTCACGGTTGCATCCGCGATTCTGAAATTATCGATCAACTCCCTATAGGGATACGCGCGTTGCATACCCATCCCTTAAAGAGCCATAAAAAAGATCATGGCGACCGCGAGTTGGTGGTCACTTTTGCCGGCGTCAATTTCAAACAAAATCATTTCTTATATGCTGACGGCGATGGAATTATCGTCTCAGAAACAATGTTGAGTTAAAATAACTTCAAATTAACCCAGTGAAGAAGTCAAGATATGCAAATTGTACTCGCTAATCCCCGTGGATTCTGTGCCGGTGTAGACCGGGCTATTGAAATCGTCGATCAGGCCATTCAGGCTTTCGGTGCGCCGATTTATGTTCGCCACGAAGTTGTCCACAATCGCACGGTTGTTGACGGACTTAAAGAAAAAGGCGCTATTTTTATCGAAGATTTAACGGATGTGCCGGTCGGTTCTTATCTGATTTTCAGCGCTCATGGCGTTTCCAAGCAAGTGCAGAAAGAAGCTAAAGAACGTAATTTAACGGTTTTCGATGCGACTTGTCCGCTGGTTACCAAAGTTCATTTGCAAGTTGCCAAGCATGCTAAAGAGGATCGCGAAGTTATTCTGATCGGTCATGCCGGACATCCTGAAGTTGAGGGGACCATGGGGCAATATGAGCGCTGTACGGATAACGGCGGTATTTATCTGGTCGAAACCCCGGAAGACGTTAAAAACCTGGAAGTAAAAAATCCCGATAATCTGGCTTACGTTACTCAAACAACTTTGTCGATGACCGACACCAAGATTATGGTCGATGCGTTGAGAGCCCGCTTTAAAGCGATACAGGAGCAGAAAAAAGACGATATTTGCTATGCGACGCAAAATCGCCAGGATGCTGTTCATGAGCTGGCTAAAACGGCGGATATTATTCTTGTCGTCGGATCGCCGAATAGTTCCAATTCCAACCGCTTGCGCGAAATTGCCGAACAACTCGGTAAGCAGGCTTACTTGATCGATACTGCAAAAGATATGCAGAAAAGCTGGTTTGAGGGTATTGCTGTCGTCGGCGTTACCGCCGGGGCTTCCGCTCCGGAAGTTCTGGTCCAGGAAGTTATCAGTCAATTAAAAGAGTGGGGCGGACAATCGACTGTGGAAATCCAGGGCATAGAAGAAAAAGTAGTATTCTCTTTGCCTAGAGAATTAAAGAAACACATCAATTAACACTCTTCGTTACAGGGAGGCGTTCATTTAAATGAGCGCCTCGATCTGTCTTCGGCACTGACGTAACCTGCGTCCGGATTAAAATTGAGAAAAAACTGCCGTTTTTATCTAAAATAGCCGCTGCCAGCAAACTAATCTGAATATATCGATAATGACAGGGCAAACTAGCTTATAAGAAATCCGCTCCTTGTTATTGCTAACATTACTTTTATTTTAAAGATGATTATGACACTTACTGCAATGGACCTTGTGGCTCAAGCCAAACAAAATATTGTTGAAATTGATGTTAATGAAGCAAAAAACTCCTTGGGGACAAGTCTTGTTCTCGACGTCAGGGAACCTGTTGAATATGCTGCCGGCCACTTGCCGGGCGCGTTCAATATATCTCGCGGCGTATTGGAATTTAAGATAGGTTCGCATCCCGATTTTCAGGACAAACAAGATGCCCATATCATTGTTTATTGTCAGTCCGGCGGTCGCTCAGCATTGGCAACGGAAGCATTAAACAAGATGGGATACAATAATGCCGTCAGTATGGCAGGCGGATTCAAAGCATGGACCGAAAGCGGTAATGAAGTCGTCTAAATGCCCGAACTGGAAGTTATCCGTTTAGATAAGTGGTTATGGGCCGCGCGTTTTTTTAAAACGCGCTCATTAGCGGCTGAGGCTATTTCCGGCGGTAAAGTTCATGTTAACGACCAGCGCGCGAAGCCTGGGAAAGAAGTTAAAGTCGGCGCCAAGCTTGCCATCAGTAAAGATAATTATCGCTGGGACATTACAATTACCGCGATTATTAGCCAACGGCGGTCCGCTAAAGAAGCCGTCCTGATGTATGAGGAAAGCGCTGAAAGCCGTGTCAAACGCGAACAGCAAATTATCCAAAATCGCGAGCAGCGGGAATTATTCGACTTTAGCGGCAGGGATCGTAAACCGAACAAGAAAGAAAGACGGTTGATTCACCGCTTTAAACAAGGGTAGAGCGTTATAAACAGGTCGGCGGTTTAGGCAAGCCGGCCAGCTTACAGGCATATTTTAAAGGGCCTTCGGGAAACAATTTATGTAAATAGCGGCTATTGCCTTTTGCTTCTCCAAGCTCTTTGGCAATTGCTTTAGTAAAAAGCCTGGCATTGGGCAAATGTTTAAATTGTTGATAATAACGCCGAATGAACCAAATAATTTCCCAGTGGTCATCGTTCAGCTCTATATTGTTTGATGCAGCCAACTGTTGGGCAACATTTTCATCCCAATCTGCCGCGTTTATTAAAAAGCCCTGTTCGGTGAGTTCCAAATGTAACTCCGCATCTATCACGTCCATGACTGAATAACCGCGTTATTAACCGTTAATTCAACCAGTCCGGCGTAGTCTATCACCTCAATCTCTTCAATCAGCTCATCCTTGGCAATGCCTCGTATGACAATGTCATCCGCTAATACGCATAAGCGATTGTTGCTTAATTGCCGCTTTAACACAGCGTTTATATTGCTGTTTTGTAAAACCCGCAGAACGGCATTTTCAAGAAATACCACAACATCGTCCGGATCAATGCGCTCTAAAATAGCCGCTTCAATAGGCGACTGAAAAATAAGGTGCAACATGCTAGGCGCTGTCAGTCAATTTGAGTCCGACAATTCCGGCAATCACCAGGGTAATCGACAGCAAACGGTACCAGTCGGCCGATTCCTTAAACAAAATAATACCTAATATAGCGACGCCAACCGCCCCCATGCCGGTCCAGACAGCGTATGAAGTACCCAGCGGCAGGGTCTTGATTGCCAGTATCAGCAAATAAAAACTCAAGCCGCCGGATGCCATTGTTATTATGCTGGGCCATAATTTGCTAAATCCTTGATTATATTTGAGACTTAAAGCAAATATTATTTCCGCGACGCCCGCGGAAAATAAAAGTAACCACGCCACACACACCCCTTTTCTTTGTGCTTAGATACCAAATATTCTACAATATATTAAAGTTAACGGCATTTAAAAACATTTTAGATAAACCTTTACCGGTAAACTGAAGAAAAAATCAGAAGATAAGCTACGAATTCACCCGATAGCGCTCGCGTTTGAACGAAACTATTCAGTATCTAGGCAGCAACCTTTAATAATAAGGAGTGAGTTTTGGCGCAATACATCATGTTTTGCATTCAATGAAAATAATCAATAACCAACTAATACATATTAATGAGTGATATATCTTCTTTTTCCATCCAGAATCCCAAGCAAATAATCAATCATTTATCGTTATTAGTTAAAAATAAATGTTTGCTCACTGCTCGTTTTGGCGCAAATAATGAGTCTTATATCACTACCTTGCTCGGCGTCAATGAAGCGAATAATTCAGTCATTCTGGATTACGGTTCGAAAGAAGATTTAAACCAACGCATCCTCAATGCCGGCAGAGTTGCATTCGATACTGACTATAACGGCATTAAAGTGTCTTTTACCGGAAGCGCTCTTAAAAAGATTACTTATAAAAACGATCCGGCTTTCAGCATGCCGATTCCTAAATCTCTCTATTGGATGCAGCGTAGAGAGTATTACAGGGTAAAATCGCCGATTTCAAAAGCCAGTTACTGCCAATTAATCATAGAAGGCAGAGAGCCGGTTAATCTTAAATTGTACGATATTAGTCTCACTGGTTTTGCAATGCTGAATGTTTCCAGAGAAATTTCCGATTTACTGGTTCCGGGCTCATCAATTCCTCAAAGCAAACTGATACTTGCCGAGACAGGTGAAGGAATGATTTCTTTCGAGATCCGGGCCAAATATATAATTAACCCCGACAAGCTTCAAAAGATTCAAAAAATAGGCTGTAGATTCATTGACTTGGCGCGGCCGGTTGAAGAAATTATTCAGCGTTATATGCACCAGATCCAACGGGAAGACTTACAGAAAGAGTGATAAGAGCCGCTCGGTTAAAATACCAGACGCTCTTTATAATGCTCATCGGCTGTTTTATACGCATCAAAGTACTTATGGCTACCGCCCGTTGCTCGACAATCAACTAAAGAAACTGCCATTACCCATGAGCGACGACACCTCTTTTTCAGTCAGCAACCGAAGGCAAATAATTTACAATTTATCGATACTGCTTAAGAATAAATGCCTGCTCAGTGTCCGTTTTGGCGAAGGCAAGGCGTTCTTTCTTACCGCAATACTTGAGATTGACGAGAAAAATAATTCCATCGTTTTTGACTACGGCCCCAAAGAAGCTCTAAACCAACAGCTTCTTAAAGCTCCTAGAATCATTTTCGAAGCCGATTTTGCAGGCATCAAAGCTTCTTTTAAAGGAAGCAACGTACAACAAATTCTTTATAACGGGGAACCGGCGTTTACGATGCTTATCCCCGAGTCAATCTTTTGGATGCAACGCAGGGAATACTTTCGAGTAAAATCGCCGCGTTCAAAAGGCAGTTATTGCCAATTAAACCTGCAAGGACAGGACCCCGTTAATTTACTGCTTTATGACATTAGCTTGACTGGTTTTTCGGTACTTAACACCTCAACTAAAATATCCGATTTATTGATACCGGGAACCCAATTGGAGAAATGCAAGCTTGTACTTTCAGGGGCAGGTGAAGACATTATCGCTTTTAAGATTTGCTCTAAACTTATCATTAATCCCGATAAAATTGCCGCGCTCAAAATTCAAAAAATAGGCTGCTTGTTTACCCAAATAACACCTGTATTTGAGTCGGTCGTCCAGCGCTATATCAATCAACTTCAACGAGAAAGCATACAAAAAATGCATGAACAAAATTAAGTTCATTACCATAAGAAAACACTTTCAACTCGCGTAAAGTAATGGATATAACTTCTACCTCGGCTTCTCCACGACGCAATATCATTACCGTTAGCCAGCTTAACCGCGAAACCAGCCAATTACTCGCCGAGCATTTTTTGTCTGTTCTGGTTGAAGGCGAGCTATCCAACTTAAGCACCCCGGCTTCCGGACATATTTATTTTTCGCTGAAAGACGCTAATGCCCAGGTTCGTTGCGCAATGTTTCGTACCCAACAACGAAGGCTGGCCTTCAAGCCGGAAAACGGCAAACAGGTTATTGTTAAAGCTCAAGTCAGTCTTTATGAGCCCAGAGGCGATTACCAGCTTATCGTCGAACATATTGAAGAAGCCGGTGACGGCGCTTTGCGTAGGGCCTTCGATGCACTGAAGCTTAAATTGTCCGGGGAGGGTTTATTCGACGCCGCTCACAAGCAAGCTTTGCCGACGCTGCCGAAAGCAATCGGCGTTATCACTTCACCGACAGGTGCCGCTATCAGGGACATACTGACGGTATTGAAAAGGCGATTTGCATTGATACCGGTTATTGTTTATCCGGTTGCCGTGCAAGGCGATAACGCAAAATATGAAATTGCCAAGGCGATAGCCACCGCTAACCAGCACAAGCACTGCGACGTTATTATTCTCGGACGCGGCGGCGGATCGTTGGAAGATCTTTGGGCATTCAATGAAGAGCTTGTCGCCAGGGCCATTCACGACAGCGAAATTCCGATTATTTCAGGCGTCGGACACGAGACCGACTTTACCATTGCCGATTTTGTTGCCGACCTGCGCGCGCCGACGCCTTCGGCAGCCGCGGAGCATGCCAGCCCCGACCAGCAGCAATGGCTGTCGCGCTTCATGTATCTGGAGTCCAGGCTGCAACAGCAAATGCAACGAAAGTTGAACCAGAAACAGCAGACTTTGGATTGGCTGTTCAAGCGCTTGGAACAGCAACATCCCGGCCAGAGACTGGCTAGAAATGCGCGACGAATGAACGAACTGGAAGCCAGGCTTAACCAGGCCATACAGGCAAAACTCCGCCATATAGCCGGCACGATTGAAGCCAAAACGGCCAAGTTATGGCAGCATAATCCTGCGATAGCGATAAACAGTCATAAGCAACGGCAAAGCTATCTAAGCAAACGGCTTACTTCCGCAATGGACCATAAGCTGGAAAAGCTTAACCAGCGTTTATTAAACGCCAGTCAAACCTTGCATGCGGTCAGCCCGTTGGCAACGTTGAACAGAGGGTATTCGATGACCGTCAATCAGGTTTCAGGGGAAATCATCCGCTCCGTCGAACAACTCAAGCTTGGCGATACGGTTCAAACCCGCCTCGCGCAAGGCAGGTTCAGCAGCCAAATTACAGGTATTGACCGGGATTAGCGCCCGGTTTGATAAAAGGCCATTGCTGTATGACTTTATAGAAAACTCCTTCCGGCTCGCTGCAAGATTCAACGAGACAGAAGGCTTCGGCTTGCCAGGTGACCGGTTCAATTACCGTCTGCGGTAGATGCCTGACATGCCGAGCCAAGGTGATATGCGGCGTATAGGGCCTTTCATCGGTATGTAGGCCGAGATTTTCCGCCGCTGCCCGCAATTGGGACGCCAACATGACTGCCGGCTCCGGCGCGGGTTGACGGCATGTCAGGCATAAGACTTTGGGTTTACTCCAGTAATTTAGCGCGTCAAAAGTCAATGTAAAAGGCTGAGCGTTAATATCGGCGGCGGCCAGCTTAATCAATGCTTCAGTATCTTTGTCAACAGAACCCAGGAAAACCAGCGTGACATGGAAATTGTACGGTTTTACCCATTTTAACGTTTGCGCGGAAACGGATTGCGTTAAACGGCTTAGCGTTTTTCGGGTCTTATCGTCAGGCCATAAAGCAAAGAATAATCTTGACGTATCGGGCATGGCTTTAAATTATCGGGTTACGGACAAAATTCTATCGGCAACAGGCGGATTTTGGTAATTTTGATAGGGTGTGAGTAGATGTGGATTTTGCTCTAAACGACGCGCCGTCCGTGGCGCGTTGAGGCTTATTTAACAAGGAAATCCCGCATCATGCCCATATCCTCGTGCTCCAGATTGTGGCAGTGATACATGAACAGTCCTTTAAAGTCGTTGAACGGTTTTAGCAGCGTAACCTTTTCGCCCGGCATCACCAGGACGGTATCTTTCCAGCCGCTGTTGATGAATCCCGATGAAACAGTGGCATAGCTATCCTCGAAGCCGGGGCTTATTTCCCGTTTGACGATCTGGAATTGCTCGCCATGTATGTGCATCGGATGCGGCATATTCATCATGCCATGCATACCGCCTCCGCCAAAACCATTATCGAACTCGATGAGTTGCAGGCTGTTAAGCGGAATAATTTCATCGGGCTGAACATCGTCCATTTTATAGGAACGGCCGTTTAGCAGCGCGGACATGTGCTGCATCGATAATGCGATGGTTCTGGGCTGGCCGGCATTCGCGGCATTCTTGGCCTGTAGTGCAGTGATCGGGGTCAAGGTTTTGGGTAGGATATTATCGCCTTGCTCCTTTTTGGCGACGCGGATTTTTAGAATCGGATAGTCCGATCCTGAAGGCAAGGTGCTGACGGACATCATGCCTCCCCCCATCATGCCCCGGTGTCCGCGCCCTCCCATCATTCCGCCCCCCATCATGCCCATGCCGCCGTGAGTCGACGCATTAAATTTGAGGCTGCGTAATGTCAGCTCGGTACCGACAGCCCGTCCGCTAAAGTCCATCCACGCATCGATTCTTTCTCCGGGCGCGAGCATCACATAAGGATATTGTTCGGGCTTTTCCAGCAAGCCGCCGTCAACGCCTATGACGGTGATAGGCGTGTTGTCACCCCACGCCAATTTATAGATACGGGAACTGGAGCCGTTGACCAGCCTGAACCGATAAGCGCGTGTCGCCACCGGTAATACAAAGTCGGGCCTGCCGTTGACCAGGATATGGTCGCCTAAAAAGCCCTGCATGCGCTGCATCATGTGTCCCGAATAAGCCAGCTGGTTTTGGCCGTCAAAACTGCGATCCTGAATCACCAACGGCACATCAAGCTCGCCCTTGGGTAAGTTCAATGCCTGTTCTTGATCGTCGGTGACGATTAACAAGCCCGCCAGGCCGGAATAGACTTGCCGGGCAGTAACGCCATGGGCGTGGGAGTGATAAAAATAGGTACCCGCCCGATTCAGAATCTCAAATTCATAAATATAACTTTCGCCGCGATTAATCGCATACATCGGGTTGCCGTCCATATTGGCGGGAACATGTAGGCCATGCCAGTGCAGAATCGATTGTGCCGGCAAATTATTATTAAGGATCAGCCGGACTTTTTGGCCTTTCTTGAAACGCAAGGTAGGAGCCAGATAGGTCCCTTCATTATTATCAAGCACAGTTGAAGGTCCGCTTAGGACCTTGCCGGTAATTTTCCAGATGCGGGTTTTTTCGCCGTTTAAAATAGCGACATCGGCTACGTTCATAGCCAATTCGATTTCAACGTCGGGAAGAAAATCGTCGGACGGCCTGTTGGTTCTGACGAATCCGCCTGTCTGTGCCCAGCTCGGGTAGGTGGCTGCTCCGGCGATACCGATTGCGGCATATTTTAGAAACTTGCGGCGTTGAGAATTAATCGTGGTTTTCATCTAGGCTTCCCCCAATTCAACTGATATTAGCATGTCGTAATATGCGACTTTGTATCATAGTTTTTGCAATATGCGTTAATTGGGATTGAGTTGTTTGAGCGGTGAAAATATACAGTCTAACCGGCACTGCCGGGCATCGCATTATTAAGCAAAAAATCTACGTAGCGGTAAGGATGACGGCTTGCAGCGAAACGGCGCTTGCTGTTCGCGGCGAGTGAAGACTCGGATATCAGCGCAGATATTTATTCGTGATTGAAAAAATAGGCCTTGGCTTTGATCTTTAATTGCTTTGCCAAACGATAGACAGTGGTTTCGGTGACTTTCGCATGCGCCCATTGCAGCCAGCGAGTGATGGTCGTATACGTGATTCTCAGGAAGGCAAAAGTTAACAGTTGCGTTTTGGTCAGCGCAAACACTCGGGCTATCAACAAAGTGCCAAGTAATTTAGCCAATATTTCCAGCAGGATACCTTGCAGAATCAAGCCATTTGCCAGCAACCAAAACGCGGCAAGATTGATCGGCGTAACAATCAGTACCGGAATGGTAAAGGCTACTAGCGCCATGTTTGCCGTTGTCTGGCTGAGCCATTGTTCAAATCGTTGCAGGTTCAGCCATTGGGATAATAAGCGTCCAAATGCCGTTAATAAATCCCAGAGCCATTCTTCGATAATCAGGAAAATAGCTAAAATGGAAAGCAGCGTTTTTTTCATAGTGTGGCCTGTTTTTGTAAGTGCTGCATTATTCACCGTTAAAGCTACATTTCCAGCGTCTTAGATGAAATTTTCAGACATGACTTGGTTTCTGCCGTTTTCTTTCGCTCGATACATCGCCCTGTCCGCGCGTTCGATCAAGCTTTCGACGGTGTCGTTTATTTTAAAGCAGGAAACACCGATAGAAATGGTCACCGTTCCAATCGATTTCTTACTACCTTTCAGTTTTAACGGATACTGGGATAAAGAAGTTCTTATATTTTCGGCAACTTCCAGCGCTGTGTTAATCTGCGTATCGGGCATGATAATGGCCATTTCCTCGCCGCCATAGCGTGCTGCATAATGCTGTTCGTTAATATGGTGCTTCATCAGGTTAGCCGTATAGCGCAATACGTTATCCCCCATCTGGTGTCCGAACGTATCATTGACCTGTTTGAAATGATCGATGTCTAAAATAAGCAGGCAAAGATCGAGCGCGTTGTGTTGGTGAGTTTCAACGAATTCGTTCAGTTTCTGATCGAAAGCACGGCGGTTTAAAAGACCTGTCAAAGCATCCGTTTTTGCCGTTTCGCGTACTTGCGCGAGCTCTTGACGCAGCCGCTGCATTTCCTTCTTGCTCTCGTCCAGTTGCGCTTTCAACGCCATGCTGGTTTCGGCAAGACCTTGGGTTCCAACGATAATTTCGGCTAAAACTATTTTAATTTCAGCCAGGTTCTGGTTGTTTTCGAGTTTTTTACTGTGGTTCTGGAAGTCTATTGTGGCTGCGTTGGCTTGTTCGCCGGTGGTATTTATGATGTCGCCGGTTTTATTAATAAGCTGTAGCAGAACGTGATTTATTCTTTCCAGGGAATCGATCGAGGTATCGCAGATATATTTCTTGAAGAGTGCAACGCTTAATTCAGTCGTAAAATCATCCTGCTTTGCCAGGATTTCATCCAAGTCATTGTTTAAGTCAATGTTTCTACCAAGAATATACTCATAGAAAATGGCAAAATTCAGCGGATTGGTTGCGATTTTATTCTTCGACATGAAAGGAAGTATTTGCCGCAAATATTCCGCGTTTTGTTCCAACTTGTCATCGTATTGAGGAAGAAAGGTTAAATCATTAATTTTCATCAGCGTTAGTCGGCTACTCTCTATTTCCAAGTGTTTATTTCCATGGGCTAGTATCTTCTAATTCAATACCTAAGCAAATATATATTACTTTAAAATTCAAAATGCATTCCGGCATCATAAAGCTGAGTTGAGCGGCTGGTCCGCTCAAACCCTACTTATGCCCTGTGGGTATAAATATCTACGGAGCCACACTCTACATTGTACGCGGGATGAGCTAAATATTGATAATCCATAGTTAAGCAAGTGGAACTCTAATGACAAGCCGGGCGGGATGTAGTTTTAACGCGGGCCTATTCGGCAGTGCGGTTATAGGGGTAAGTTCGACCATATAGGTTAAGACCTCTATCTTTAAAATTTCAATCTGGTATCTTTGTTGCTTGGATGGCTTTTTTAAATTCAGTTAAAAAGTGAATTGCGCTTTAATTGAATTAAAATAGTAAATAAAAGTAGTACAAGAGACGCAATTGACAGACTCAAAACATTTTTTCAGCAGTGACGGCGGGTTAGCGGACGTAATCCCCGGCTATCAGCCACGGGCGGCCCAGCTTGAAATGGCCGAAGCCATTGCCGATGCGATCGAAGCCAATCGGCATTTAATCGCCGAAGCCGGAACCGGAACCGGAAAGACTTTTGCTTATTTGGTGCCTGCCATTTTATCCGGCAAAAAAGTTATTATTTCGACCGGCACCAAAAATCTTCAGGACCAGCTGTTCAACAAAGACTTGCCGGTCATTCGCAAGGCGATGAAGACTCCGTTCGTTGCTGCATTGCTCAAAGGCCGCAGCAATTATTTGTGCACCTACAGGCTGAAGAATGCGTTAACGTCCACGCTCGGATTCAGCAAAGAAGATGCGGCGGCCTTGGCAAAAATCAAATCCTGGGCGAAGCGTACGATAATCGGCGACGTTTCGGAAATGTCCGAAGTGGCCGAAGCCGACCCGGTTTGGTATCAGGCGACTTCGTCGATAGACAACTGCCTGGGCCAGGATTGTCCGGATTATGCCGAATGCTTTTTGGTCAAGGCCCGGAAAAAAGCGCAGGAAAGCGAAATCCTGGTCGTTAATCATCATCTACTGTGCGCGGACTGGTCGATTCGCGACAACGGTTTCGGCGAGTTGTTGCCCGACGCCGAGGTGGTCATTATCGACGAGGCGCACCAGTTGGCCGATACCGCATCGAATTTCTTAGGCATCACCGTCAGCGCCAAGCAGATGAATGATCTGGCCAAGGATGCGTTGATGGAATATTTCAAGGACGCGACCGACATGCCGGCCTTGCGTACCGCCTGCGAAGATTTGGAACACGAGGTTAAGGACATGCGCTTGGCGTTCGGCATTGAGCTGAAACGCGGCGATTGGCAGGATATTGAAAACAATCCCAAAATAGCGGCGAGCCTGGCAGCGGTAAAAGACCAGTTGCAGCGCTTGTCCGATCAACTGGAACTGGCCTCGGTTAAAACCAAAGGCCTGGATTCGTGTTTTAAACGCGCCGACGAACTGCTGCAGCAGCTAAAAATTATTCTGGACGATAACAGCGGCAAATGGATACGCTGGTATGAGACCTACAAAAGCACGTTTACGTTAAGCCGGACGCCGCTGGATATTGCCGCCGAATTCCGCTCCTTTATGCAGCAACATCAGGCGGCCTGGATCTTTACTTCGGCGACGCTGAGCGTGGCGAACCGCTTCGATCATTTTGCCAATAACCTGGGACTGGGCAATGCGGCCAGCGAGAGTTGGGGAAGTCCGTTCGATTATGCCAATCAATCGCTGTTTTATCATCCGAAAGGCCTGCCGCAGCCGAACGATCCTGCGTTTATCCCGCTGATTATCGAGTTTGCGGTGCCGGTGTTGCAGGCCAGCAAGGGCAGGGCGTTTTTCCTGTTCACCAGCCATCGCGCGTTGAAAGAGGCTGCTGAATTGTTGGAGAAAAAAGTCGATTTTCCGTTGCTGATCCAGGGCAGCCGTCCCAAGGGCGTGTTGCTGGAGCAGTTTAAGCAGGCCGGCAACGCGGTGTTGCTGGGCACGTCGAGCTTTTGGGAAGGCGTCGATGTCCGGGGCGAGGCCTTATCCTGCGTGATTATCGACAAATTGCCGTTCGCCTCGCCCGGCGATCCGGTATTGAAAGCGCGGATGGACGCAATGACCAAACAAGGACGCAACCCGTTTTTCGAATACCAATTGCCGTCCGCGGTGATTGCGTTAAGGCAGGGCATAGGGCGCTTGATCCGTGACGTGACCGACCGGGGCGTATTGATGGTTTGCGATCCGCGCTTGTTGAAACGGTCTTACGGACAAATATTTTTGGATAGCGTGCCGGCGATGAAGCGTACCCGCGATATAGCAGATGTACGGGCGTTTTTTCAGGATGAACCGTAGAAACAGAAAATAGCCTGTGTTGCGAGATCGATCGGAGTACAGGTTTTGCCTGCCGGAGCAAGCGGAGCTTGCACCGCTATTCTCTGCTTAAATGCAACATCAATATTTAACGATGACCTTCTGAACTCACCACTCGATAACCGCCATTCACGGCTATCATCCGCTGAACAAATTATAAGCAAGAGACTAAATAATGAAATTACTGGCAGTAGAAACGTCAACCGAAGCCTGTTCGGTAGCGCTGTTTATTGATGGCGAAGTAAAAGAGCGCTTTGAGTTGGCGCCGCAAAAACATACCCAACTGATTTTGCCGATGATCGATTCATTAATGACTGAAGCCGGCTTAAAACCGCAGCAGTTGGATGCGCTGGCATTCAGTCGCGGCCCCGGATCGTTCACCGGCGTACGCATCGCGACCGGCGTGATTCAGGGCATTGCTTTGGGCGCCGAGTTGCCGGTTGTTCCTGTCTCCACTTTGGCGGCCATTGCACAGGACTTTTTCGATCATAATGACGAGAATGTCGCGTTTGTTGCGATGGATGCGCGGATGGGCGAGATATTCTGGGGCGTTTACCGGCGCGACGACCAAGGCTATGCCGAGTTGGTCGGCGACGAAGCGGTGACGCCTGCCGATGCGGTTGAGTTTCCCGACCTGACCGGCGTAGGGATCGGTTCAGGCTGGGGTGTTTACCACCAGCAATTAACGGCGCGTTTGGCCGAGTGCGTCAGCCGTTATCAAACGGATATGTTACCCAGGGCCGGGGCAATAGCCCGCTTGGGGGCGAGAGATTTTGAACTGGGGCAGGGCGTTCCGGTAGAACAGGCCATGCCGGTTTATCTGCGCGATAAAGTGGCAAAGAAAGAATCGGAGCGTCAATAAGCATTTTACCAACCTGAGTTCATTATTTATTAAGTATGATTAAATTCATTCTGCTGCTCGTCGCTCCGTTAGTCTTAAAAGGTTTATACGTTGATGATTTTATTTATCATTACACAACGACCCGGCTATTAGGCTTCTGCCAGGTTTTGGCGAATGATGCGATACTTTATTCCGGTTTGGCATTACTGCTCTATCTGTCGTTTTTGCCGCAAGTTAATCGATTATGTACTGCGCTGCTTAGAGTATTAGCCGTTATTCTATTTGCCGTTTATATAATCGATTACTTGATTATTGTTAACTTCAATACGCATCTGGCGGTTGGTGACGCAATAAAATATGCCGATTACTCCTATAAATATATTCAGCAAATATATGGAATAAATAATATCGGTTTTTTATTTATTATTGCCGTTATTGTTATTCCATTGATTCTATTTTCTTTTAGTAAACGGAAAATAACGAGCCGGCGTTACCGAAAAATACCTTTATTTATTATCGCCGCTTTGCCATTAATCTCGGGTTTTTCCGATAACCAAAAATACGCTCATTCGTGGATTTATAAAAACGTTATCGACTACAATTTAACTATCCTTTCGGAATCGTCGGCTTACAGCGATAAGTTTTTAAAAGCTTTCAATTTTAATGAGCAATCGTATTGTTCGGTTGAAACCGGCAAGCAAACTGAATTGAGCAGCTTGCCCGATCAAACCCTACTTATGCCCTCTGGGTATAAAAATATTATTATTTTGATGGTGGAATCGCTTTCGACTTACCAAAGCCAATACTTTTCAGGTATTAATAACTGGACGCCGAACATCGATTTAATTGCCGGCCAAAATCAAGCTTTCAAGAATTTTTATGCAAACGGTTTTATAACCGAGGATGGCGAAATAGCCTTATTGACCGGATTGCAGCCGATTTATCCGCCATCCAGTTATTCGGACGACGGCGGTACCTCATTCCACAGTTTTTTTAGTATCCCAAATTCATTACCAAATATATTAAAGAAATACGGATATAAGACCGAGTTTTTAACGACCGCCGATCTTGAATTCGGCAATACCGGCAACTGGGCTAGGAGCATTGGCTTTAACTATATTGAAGGGCACGACCAGCCCGAGTACGACAAATGGGAGCGCTTTCATTTTCAGGCGGCCCCTGATGAAGCGCTGTACGTAAGAGCATTGGACAGGGTTAAGCAAAATAACGGCAAGAAATTTTTTATTTTCATAAAAACCGTCAGCAGCCATCATCCTTATATTAATCCGGAAAATAAAGATAAATCCGAGTCGGAAGCGATCAGGTACACCGACAAACAAATAGGCCGCTTCTATCAACAGCTTCAAGCCGAAAGGTTTTTCGATAACGGGCTATTGGTTATTGTCGGCGACCATCATTCGATGACGCCGTTAAAAAAAGCCGAAGTCGATAACTATGGGCAATTCAAGGCCGCCGCCAAAGTACCTTTGATTATCGCCGACGGCGTCAATGCCGGCGTTGAAAACAATCAATACCAGCAGATCGATATATTCAACAGCTTGCAAGGCATGGTTTCCGGCCGGCAATGTTATACGGATTGGAATGGGATTTTATTGGGCGAACATAAAACGCCGCCGAAATACATTGCCCACCGCCGCGGCGATAATCGCGACATCGTCAGTATTTTTACCGAGAACGAAGATTTTTTGGTTAAGTTGGATGGTGATAGTACGAGATTGAGCGGTAACGAACCTGCAGAACCATCTATCAGGCAGATGCTGATCGATAAGGTTAATGCGTTGCGTATTGCACGTGTTAGCGGGTAGGTTTACAAGTAAATTGGTTCATGAGGTTTCGAACAGGGGGGATAACGACGAGCGCAACGCGTGGGAACGAGACATAGTGAACACCAGATATTCGTTACAAGCGCCCGGCAGCCTAGCGGTAAAACCGGGTGCAGCGATGGAATTTGACCCGATAACCGACGGCGATAATGGCTTCAAGATTATATACTTGATGCGGTATTGCTTGTTGTTGGAGGCAGTTATCAAGTATTTTTTGACGACTCGATCTTCCGTCAACTCTCTTTTGGCAAAGATATTTTTTAAATGCAGGCTGATATTCTGTTTGTTGGTTTGGAATAGCTCAGCGAGTATTGCTTAGGTTAACCAGACCGATTCATTCTGCAAATCTATTTCGATACGGGGTTGGCATTATCGGTTTGGTAGAGTACAAAGTTGCTGAGTGGGGCGTTTAAGTTCATGCCTGAAATATCTCTTTAATAAATTTATAGATTTTGGGATTTCGCTTCAGTAAACCGCCAGCCACTTTCAATATATAAAACAATTGAAGAAAAAAAACTTGCTTGAGAGAACTGTGTAGGTATTAGACTCAAGCTTAGGGTTCCGATCATGGCGGGTTGTCTTGGTACAACTCCCTTTAGCCGGGTGGCGGTGTTCAGTATATTCTATGTATTGAATCTGATGTTGATTGGCTGTTTTCGACCCAGGCCGTGTAAAAACGCCCGAAAAATGAAATGGTCGGCGTTTAGCGCAATTCACTCAAATTAACTCATGTGATGATCCGATTCTGGATCGGCTAACTTTTAAGTTTTATTGATTGCTACTGTTCAAAGCCCCTTGTTAGCCAGAGTTATACGACGAAAAAAGCACACTCAATGGCCATCAGGCCATCATGGCTTCCATCAAGATGGTGGTTCCCATTAGATTCATCACCCGCTTCATATTGTAAGCCAGTACATGCAAGCTCATCTCCGTGCCGACGTTTTTCAGTGTCTTGGTCAAAAAATGAGTTGATCCCATCCAGGCCTTGAGCGTGCCAAACGGATGCTCCACGGTTTGCCGCCGGATGCGCATGCTGTCGGGCGCCTTGTCCAAACGTGCCTGCATCGCATCGAGAACCTCTTCATGCTACCACCGGCTCACTCGCCGATAGGGGCTTGGTGTACATTGAGACTTGATTGGGCATTGGGGACAATAAGAACTCCAGTATTTATTGAGCGTTAATCCGTGTTCAACGGTGGAAAATCGCCAGATCAAGCGCTGGCCGGCCGGACATCGATATTCATTCTGGGACGCGTCGTAAATAAAATCGGCCTTATCAAATCGTCCGTCAGCCTTGGCTCCCGAGGTCACACACTTGGGGACGAAAGCGGTAATGCCGGCTTCATGGCATTTGCGGACTTCTTCGCCGCTAAAGTAACCTCGGTCAGCCACCACATTGAGACCAGAAACGCCCAGAGCGTCTTTGGCTTGCTGGGCCATGTTCGCTAACTGGCTGCGATCATGACCGACGTTGGTGACTTCGTGAACCACAATCAGATGATTTTTGGTGTCGACCGCAGTCTGGACGTTATAGCCCACCATACCACTGCCGCGGCCGCTGGTCGCCATGGAGCGCGCATCCGGATCGGTCAAGGAAATCTGCTTATCCGGGGTCTTTTGCAATTCGGTTTCGATGGTATCGAGTTTCGCCATTTGTGCTTTCAACTTATCGAGCTTTTCTTTCAAACGCTGGACTTTAGCTTCGGTAAAATCGGCAGGCTCTTGGCGGTCAGCTGTTTCCAGAGCCGACAGATAGCGTTCTATGCTGGCTTCGATTTGCTCTCGGCGTCGTTTGATCTTGTTGGTCGTGAAGTTGTTGTCGCGGTTGTTGACGGCTTTGAATTTGCTGCCATCGATGGCCACCGTCGCTTCCGTCAATAAGTTGAGCTGTCGGCAAAGCATGACAAATTGGCTACAAACTTTACGGATAGCAGGGCCATTGTCCTTGCGGAAGTTGGCGATGGTTTTGAAGTCCGGCGTCAAGCGTTCCATGAGCCAAATCAGCTCCAGGTTACGTTGGCTTTCACGCTCCAGTCGGCGACTGGATTGAATGCGGTTCAAGTAACCGTAGATATAAAGCTTAAGCAGGACGGCGGGATGATAGGCGGGCCGTCCGGTTTTTAGGGGCGTAACCCTGGTAAATCCTAATGATCCCAGATGCAGTTGCTCGACAAACACATCGACAACGCGAACAGGATTGTCGTCACTCACATAATCTTCCAGTTGCTCAGGAAATAAGGTGACCTGGGTTCGGTCTGCACTTTGAATGAAGCGTTTCATCTGCACTCCCGGTTGATGGTCGTGACCCTATGTTAACAGATGAGGCGTTTTTACACAGCCTGGACCCAAAGCGGGCATTCAACAATTCTGGCTCCCTGTGGCAGATAACTGAGTAGAGCAGACGTTCGGAGGCACTTTACATCGGCCAAATCCGACGTTGAGCTTGTTGATTACTAATCGGCTGTAACAGGGTTCGACCGGCCGTTTGACAATTCAGGCGATTGGCGGCGGCAAGCTCGAATGAAGCAAACAAATCTGCTCATTAACCCAGTCTTTAAGTTCTATCACAAGCTTAAGGAGAGAGTAAAATCGCATGCATGAAGACAGTATTTCGTTTAGCGCGGCCTAATTTTTGGGCAAATTGATCGGATTGATCAAATTTTGGATAGTAGCTGATATAAAATAAAAATCAATAACTTATGTTATTTTTTTGTGCATAATTCTGGTGTAGGACTTGAAATTTCACAGTTTCAAGCACCCGCCTCCGCCGGTTTCAACATTGAGGTTTTACCGACCATAATGTCGACGGCTTTGCGCAGCCTTTTGAATACCGAATCCTGGCAGTACGGAATACCGTGCTTCTCGCAGAGGGCCTTAACCTGCGGTTGCAACTTCTGATACTGGCTGAGTGGCAAATCCGGCCATAGGTGATGTTTGATCTGGTAGTTCAGCCAACCGTAGAGGAAGTCGTTGGCATTGGAGCCGGTCGGATAGTTGACCGAGCCGAGTATTTGGCGCAGGTAAAATTCGCCCTTGCTGTGCGCCTTTTCATCGAAGCTCATCACATCGTCGCCGGCATGGTTGGGCATCATCACCAGAAAGCTGTGGATGTTGGTCAGGATTTCCGCCAATACGGAATTCAATAACACACTGGTCACGGCAACACTTCCTAATGGCAGAAATAGCGCCGGCAGCAATACAAAGCGGTAAGCGACATAGGGCAGAATGCTTTTTAACCACAAGCCTCGGCCCTGTGGAGTGAATAAACTCCAGGCGTCGATGCGGGTCATCGTGGGTGCGGGCTGATGCTGGTGCCGATATTCGTTAAGGCGTAATTCTTTGTGGGTGCGTGGGGTGTAATAGCTAAGCTTCCAAACGCCCGAGAAAAATGCCATGATCGCGTAGCGTAACCACATCGGTAATTTCGACTGTCGCAGCCATTCCATGTTGTGCTGGGCATTGTTGGGATCGGCCGTCTCGCCAAGGCGGTAGTGATGCAGGACGTCGTGTTCGTGGTGCCAACCCGCCGGCGTCATCCAGTCCGGCCAATCCAGAAAACGGCGCCAGCCTTTAGCGAAGCCTTTGCTTTGGTAACGCGTACTGGTGCTGTCGATTTTGTCGTAACTGCGATGCTGGATCGGATGCGCAGCTTGAGTCCAACGGGTAAAACTACCCTGACTGATCAGCAGCGCGGACACGAGATTGGGAGCTATCCATGCCGTCGCATACCCCAACAATGAACAGGCTTGGCCCCAGCGCTCCATCCGCTTCATATGGCGAAAATCTTCCGGTCCCATGTCGGCCTGCGCTTGCAGATACAGCTGTTTAATATCTTTGGCTAGCTGTTCTCGGTTGACTGTCTGGTAACTATTCAGGCTCAATTAGGTAGCCTCGCTGAAGTTCAATTGGAAAATATTCATTTCATTTATGCAATGTTTGATTGCGGAAACAAAAAAAAGCCCCTCGACTAGAAGTAGAGAGGCTGGATGGTTTTGATCTCAGAATCAAAGATTCCGAGACCGATCCCTTTACTTCGAAGAATCAAAAAGTCCTGAGAAGGATCGACTTCGACTGCTACGGTGGTCACTCGCTCAAACGGCTAATGAGGAGGTAACCGACGGAGTGACCACCACATAAAGTGTCTAAGTTCTTAAATGAAAGATTTCAGATTGGCAAATCCTTCGCGAGCTGCTTTCAATTCTTGCGCAGCACCTGGAAAATCCGATTTTCTCGCGGCATCGCGAGCTTTTCTCAGGATTTTTTGCACTTTGGTGCGTTCAAAGTCAAATTTGTAGTTGGCGTCCAGTTCTTTAGCTTTTTCGCTAGCGTCTGCGATTAAGGTAGTCAGTTGTTCTGCATTACCTGCAGGAACGGCCTCTAAAGCGATTTGGATTTTGGCGTCGACTTCTTTCAACGAGTCAGACACGTTAACTTTGGCTTCCGTGGCGAAAGTTGCGCCGGAAAAGCCCAGCATGGCGAAAAACAGAGCGAATGCGATAAATACTTTTTTCAATGACATGATTTAATCTCTATAAAAATAATGGGGTATTAAAATATCTTTCAGGTATGACGTTTGACTTCCTTGTTGTCTGCTCCTCATAAAGTGTCAAACATCGGAGTTGTATTAAACTATTGATTATTAGGATTGAAAAGCGCTAAAATTCGCTCATACCTATCGAATTCATCGATCAATATGACCCCAAACCCCAAAATTTCGCTGGACCAGTTGCGAGCGCTTGTGTCAGTTGTGGATGCGGGCGGCTATGCGCAGGCTGCTGACCAACTCCACAAGAGCCAATCCACGATGACTTATGCGGTGCATAAACTGGAACAGTTGCTGGGCATTAAAGTCTTCGAAATACAGGGCCGAAAGGCAGTGCTGACCAGCGTCGGTCAAGTGTTGTATCGACGAGGAAAGACACTCATGGAGGAAGCCGTGCGTCTGGAACACGTGGCGGCCAGCCTGGCGGCAGGTTGGGAGCCAGAATTGCGACTGGCCGTGGACACCATTTTCCCCACTTGGCTGTTGTTGGAAGCCTTGGCGCGCTTTTCCGATGAACATCCCGAAACGCGCATCGAGCTTATCGAGACGGTGCTGAGTGGCACCGATGAAGCATTGCAGGAGGGCCTTGTCGAACTGGGTATCGGTCCGACGGTGCCGGCGGGATTTGTCGGCGATCCTCTCATACGAGTGCGCTTCATCGCCAGCGCCCACCCTGACCATCCACTACATCAGTTGAGAGGGCCGCTTACGATGGCGGATTTGCGTCAGCACAGGCATCTGGTGGTTCGTGACACTGGCCGTGAGCGAACGCGCACAGTCAGCTGGCTCAATGAGCAGCGCTGGACCGTGGGCCAGCAGGCTACCTCGATTCGTGCCGCTTGCCTAGGGCTAGGTTATGCTTGGTATGCTGAGGATCTCATCCGTCTGGAACTCGACACCGGAAAGTTAAAACCGCTCCCGCTGGAGGAGGGGTCGGAACGCTGGTCGACCCTGTACTTGATCTTCGCCGACCGCGATGCAACAGGTCCTGGCGCCTTGCGGATCGCTGAAATCCTTCGCGATCAATTGGCCCTACGATGTCCCCAATCCTGCCTGACGGATACCATCCTAGGGCGGAATACTTCGCCGCCGAACGGTTAGTCAAAGGCAGCAAGGCCGGTCTGTGATTCCAGCAGAACGCCATACCGCCTTGGGTGTTCCGTCATCCTGAGCGAGCACAGGTGAAAACTTCAGAGCCCCGCGTGGCCGCGAAGGGATTGCGGACCGATGCCTAACTTCTGATGAGCCAGCATGTCAGCCATCTTAAAGCCGATGCCGTGGATATCTAATGCCAAGCGATAGGGATTTCGCGCACTTTCTCGATTGCCTGCTCACCATAAGGTTTTGTAAATTCGTACCGAACGCGAGGTACCGACGCCATGCGATTGGAGAAAAAGGGCGGCGGTTTGTAGGAAGGCAATAAAGAATCATACCGGGTAATAAAGTCTCATGCTGGCTAGGCAATAATGTTTCATACCATCGCAAAATCAACGACATAAACACCTGTGGTTGATCGGGTATGCAACGAAACCACGTTTTCAGTATGAAACTTTAATTTTCAAGCGATTTTTGTTGATGTGACGAAATACGGCTTGCAGCCGTTTCCAGTATTAATCTTTATTGCCTAACTACACGGTTGCCACGGCATTGGCATCGACTTGACCCTCGCTTCCGGGCTATCGCGGCCATTTGAGTGTCTGCTTGCCCGCAATGATGAACTTCCGCTTTTGGCCGATACCCGTTATTTATAATTCATCAAATAAATGTTTTCTGGACAGGTTAAGGGCGGTAGCAAGTAGCCGGTATATAGCTTGCGGAATCCGGGACTCCGGGATACAGATCGTCCCGTATTCCACTATGCTACATATACACGTTCCCTATCTACCCCTCACCGCCGACAAAATCAAATCCTGGTTCAACACGATTAACATTTTGCCGGTCGTATTACTTTCCGGGATGTTGACCAGCGATTTGACGTAGCCGCCATCGCCGCGCAGCAGTTCGCCGACCTGTTGAACCTGCGATTTTTCAAAGCTTGGAATCGCATCAAGTCCGTCAACCAATAAGCCGATCGGTCCTGTTTCGGTCTTGACGACGACAATCGCGCCGGCGGTGTTTTCCGGTTCATCCGGCTCGATTGGCGTGTTGGTCAAAATCCGTCCGTCGATGACGATGATCGGGGTTTTTTCGTTTTTACCGTCGGGGCTGTTGTACAAGACGCTGCCGACGACGTAGGATTTGGTGCCGGGCAGCGGGTTGATCATTGATACTTCTATCGCTTCGACCACATCGGCGGAATAAAACGCGTAAACCTCCGAGCCGATATAAAACGTTGCCAGGTCGACAACGTCGCCGCTTATCGGCTCTTGCGGATAAGAGATGGCGACGCGTTGCTCCGTGCCGGCGGTCTCGGATTTCTCGCCAATCGGGATAAATACGAACGCGGCCACGTCGTTATGGTAATCGCCCGTGGTTTTAAATTCGCGGTATCCGCGCGACGAGTAACAGCCGACCGCGTAGTATTTTTTGTTATATAGCACGATTTTGGATTTGCCGGTGCCTTCGTGCAGTTCAAAAAATTCGGGATCTATCCACAGCACGTCGCCATTCTGGTAATTGGAACCTTCGGTCGATGCAATGATGCGGCCGCTGGGGCGTTCGACAAACAGGCCGAAAGAGCCGGGTTTGTCGGGCAGGCAGTCTTCAAGCATGTGTTTGAATTCGGGCGTGGAATCAAACACGATGCCGATACCGCCAACCACTTTGTTCATGTCGTCAATATGGCGGATCGCGGCGTTGTAGATATAGGTCGGTTTATCGCCGTACAGCCAGGACTCGTCAAAAGGCGAGACGCGGTATTCTTGCGGCGAACGCAGGGAAAATGTTTCCTGCGCATAAGAGAAGGGCACTTGCCGGCCTACCGCGTCGAGCGGGTCGCCGTGCAGGTTGGATTCGGCCACGATATTGCCTTTGATGTCGTAGATAAAAAGCCGCGTGTAGACTGTGTACAGTTTGTTGATGTAGATCAGTATCTCGGTGATTTTGGCTTTATCTTCCGAGCTCAGCCGACCTTCGGAAACAATACGCCGGATTTCCGAGGTCAGCGCCCACCAGCGGCAGTCATTGCTGCGCTCGTACAGGTTGCGATCCATAATGTCGATCATCAGCCTGGCGATGGATTCGGCGTTACGCAGTTCGGAGGTGATCATCGTGGTGTGCAGCTTGCTGCTTGAGTCGGCCAGGGCTTGAGCTGTGCGCGCGCCCATGGAACGAAGTTGTTTCAAAATCGCTTTCAGCGATAATAAGTTGCCGTGTTCGTTAGTCGCCATGACTTGGCCGTTCCAGATTACGCGATGCAGGAACAGGTTGATGTTTTCGGCCGCATCGGCGATCAGGCTGGACAGCTCGGTCGACAGCGAGTCGCCGTGGCGGAGAATTTCGGCGTTGATTTCTTTATCGGATGCGGAGAAGCCGAATGCAGAGTGCAACGGAATCATCGCGTGTCCGTACCATTCCTGCCCGGCATAGCCTTGATAAGGCCGGCCGCGGTGCGTTACCGATAAATATTCGCGTCCGGCAAAGTCGAGCATGCCGTAGGTATTGCCTTCGGGGACGGCTTCAATGACGCGGCCAATCGGCACATGATCCTGGTCGCTGGTTGCAATGACCACTGAATCGGCATTCAGCAATAACATGACGGCTTTGTCGCCTTTCTTTTGCAGGCTGCGAAAGATGCCTTCCATTTCGTTGTCAAAACGAAACGACAGGCATAAAACGCCAATGACGGTGTCGTCAACCAGGTCGACGATGCGTTTTGAATAAATAAGAGCTCTGTCTGTATCGGGTCTGAGGCTGGTCTTGCCGAAGGTTTCGACATAGTCCTCTATCGAGTTTAAGGTCTTGCGGATAAGCGGATCGGAAATGCTTTGAACGTTTGTAGAGCCACTGCGGTCAAGCCGGGCCAGAATACGGCTGTTAGTGTCCAGAATGATAATATCGTCGTATACGGTATATTTTGCACAATACTCATCAAGCAGTTGGTTGATCGAACCGATATTGGTTCTCTCGCCGTTTGCAGAGGCCTGTACAAAATTGCATATGTCGGCGTTGGTCGCCAAAAAGCCGATGTCCGCTGTACGCTCATACAGGTTGCGCACCAGTATATCTATCGAAACTTGTGCTTTGGATTCAAGCTCAAGGCAGGTTTTTTTAATTTCTTCGCCGACCAGTTGGCTGGTCAGTTTGTTTTCAAGATCGGCAAAGCCTTTTTTTGTGGCTTCCATTGCCGGGAGTATGGTTGCTGCTTCTGCGGGGCAACTGATTTCTGCAATAGCGGAAACTAATCCCCAGGTTCCATTTAAGTCGCGGAGAATTTCCTTGCACTGGGAAACACTCCGGATATAAGGAGAAAAAGTTTCGAAACGTTCAGCTTCTGACAGCATGTAGTTATCCTTAAGTGGTGTGTTAAAAATGAAACAAGATATTGGCAATATTTAAGCAAGATGTAAGCCACTTGTACTATAAGCTAACGAAGGCAAGGCTTAAAAGATGTTGCTAAAGCTGTGCTTGCAACGAATGCACCAAAATGGTGCTTGGAATGGATGCAGATTGCTAATCCTGTGCGGATGTTTGAGTACGATGTACGGAATGTTTCAATCGCCTGTTTGTGGTTATCGATGATATTAATCTTGTTAATATCATCGGTAGCCGAAATTTATTCATGCTTTTATAAAAATGTGACCACAGATAACATTAATTTTTATCTAATTAAAGATATTGTGGCTGAGTAAAGCAAAATTAAAGTGGGTGTTGAAATGTTAGATTGTTCTTTGTCAGTAAATGGATGGCATAGGTCAAATTCAAATAGTGGCCGCCACATTGGGATGAGGATGCCGGTCTTATTTTTGCCTTTATTCGCTAACACATTTTAATTAATAATGTTAGTTGTATGGTTGCAAATGGAAGTAAAAAATGGTAAAAGAAAAATATATTTTTTTTAATTTTGATGTGCGGGATTTATCAACCATATTTATCGAAAAGCTTTGATTTATATAATGTTTGCGGCCAACAAAGCTCAATTTAATAAAGAAAGTTAGTATTAACGAAGCGCAATAACTTAAACAAAATTAGCAATACTCAATCCCAGATTCAATAACTGTAATGAATGGATCGTTACAGTTCTTTTCACAAGCGGTGGTAAATAGCCAATATTGCGAATTTTGGCTGTTGACATGTTTTTTACAGGGGGAATAGCGGACACTCTAAATACGCTTTAGCCTGCGTTTGAGCCATTAAATAACGATACTTGCTTTCTGGCTGATTTATCTAAATATCACTCTGCATAGCCATGAGATAAGGGGGGGCTTGATTAGGCCGAATCGGAACTTATAAAAAACCAGTGTTTCTGTTTGGTTTCAGAATGCTGAGATCGGGATAGTAATTGTTGATTTAAAGTTATGGTGCGTAATATGAAAAGAAACAAGATAATTAAGACTTTCAATCTGGACAAAATAATTGAACTCAAACAGCTTACCGCCTTTCATGAGGCGGGACATGCAGCGGGTATTCACTTAAACAATAAAGCCAGATGCTTACCGCCGCTATCTTTTAAAATTGTCTTTAAAGAAACGAGCCGCGTAAGAGACGCGGATATCCGGGCTTATCAAGCTAGCCATCATGATTGCAGTGCCAGTGTGGAAGGCGGGCGGTTAATTAAATTATTTCCCTTTATTAATGGGCCAATATGTGAATTAGCAGAGCATAAAGGTTCTATATTGCAATGGGAAAAGGACTATAGAGAAAAACTTGAAGCAGATATTATTAACTTGCTTATTGGGCCGCTGGCTGAAGCTAAATATGTTGCTGAGACCGATGATGAGCTTTTTAACTATAAGCTAGTGAATATAAATGCGTTAAAAAATTATGGGGGCAACTCGGATATTTTTTTGATTTATAGATATTTACAACATTTATCTACCGATAAACAACAAAGAGAAGAAATATTGGATGCGTTATTTATGGAAGCTTTTAATTTTGTCAATAATGATGAAAATTGGGCAGCGATAAGTAAATTGGCTCGTTATATTCTTGAGAGCAATAAAAGTACTATTTGTTACGAAGAAATTATCTTAATGCTTGACCAAGCGATAGCTCATTTTCAACGTCAAGTCTCTTTTATGGCGCAGCATCATTATTGGGGATGGTTCAAAGAGGCATGAAATTTCCAAACATTAATAATCCGTATTTCACATTCTTAAAAGATAAACTTAAGCCCAGCCGGGGCTTGTCATATGCATCAACTTAATAAAAGTCGTCATTCCGGGCAGGATAGCTTGATAAGTTTTACTGCCCGGAATGACTTTATACGGTTTGCGTAGTATTTTTCACTTTTTCAAAATCATGTTTTTAATCGTTCGATTAGTTATTTGAGCGATTGATGTCATTTCACTTTCTTTGTTGTCCGGTCTACGTAATTAGGCTTATTGATCTTTATCGTATGCGAAAGATAATAAATAGCCTTTTCAGAAATTGTTCAAATTACCGATTCGGCGACTAAGCTTAGCGCGTTTTGATCTGATTACGCTTTCTGATTCTATCAATAGCTATTAACAATCAAGGGCAGCTATGCATCAGACTTCCCGGCTTCTTCCCCCTATTGTCACCAAAGTGTCAGGAGAAATCAGGCACGTAGGCGTAGAGCTTGAATTTTCCGGGCTGACTTTTGAAAACATTGCCCGACTGATTCAAGAACAGTTCGGGGGACGTGTTATCGCTAACACTGCTTACGAAAACACGGTGGTAGATACGAGTTTAGGCGATTTTAAAGTTGAACTGGATTTTCAATATTTGAAAGAAAAAGGTCGCTATAAGCATGAATCCGATCATTTTCTGGATCAGCTCGATGGATGGTCGGAGATTATTTTGCGCATCGCAGCGGAGCAACTTGTGCCTTTCGAGATCGTCTCGCCGCCGATTCCTATCGATCGTCTCGGCGAACTGAACCAATTGATTCAACGCTTACGGGAGTCGGGCGCGCAAGGTACTGAAACTGGCGCACTGTATGCTTTTGGCTTGCATTTCAACCCGGAGTTGCCCAGTCTGAATATTGAAACAATTGTTTGTTATCTGAAGGCTTTTCTGTGTCTTTATGATTGGCTGGTCCATCATAGCCGGATCGCTCTGACCCGTTCGATGACCGGCTATATTTCCCCGTTTCCAACGGACTATATCCGCCAGGTGGTTGATTTGGACTATCGTCCCGATCAGGACAGATTAATCGATGATTACCTGATAGCCAATCCTACCCGCAACCGGGCGTTGGATATGCTGCCGTTATTTACCTATCTGGATAGAGCCAGAACGCTGTCGATCATTGACGATACTCGCGTTCACCCCAGACCCACCTTGCATTACCGCTTACCTAATTGCCAAATCGATAAGCCCGGCTGGAATATTGACGTGGATTGGCGTAACTGGCTAATGGTCGAAAGGCTGGCCTGCAACCGCGAGCGCTTGGATGCGATATGTCAGGCTTATATAAGGTTTTTGGATAGGCCTGTCGCAGAGCTGTTTCAAAATTGGCAAGAGATGGTTGACGAATGCCTGAAACGCAATTGCAGCCTGTAATCGGCGTGACAGGACCTGGCAAAGGCGGAGATCGTGCCTGGTATTTTACTCGTTATGCGATTATCTGGGCGGGCGGCAGACCGTTACGGCTTACGCCTGAAAATTCGCATTTGCATGAGGAATTAAACGGCATTGTGATCGGCGGCGGAGACGATATTCATCCCACGCTTTATGAATCGGAAGTATTGCCCAATAGCCGCTATGACAAGGAACGGGATATGTTTGAATTACTCTATATTGAAAAATCCTTGAAACAGGATATACCGATGCTGGCCATTTGCCGCGGTGAGCAGTTGCTTAACACTTATCTGGGCGGTAATCTTCATCAGGACCTCAGTAAACTGCGCCGGCATACATGTAACCGCTGGACAGTCTTGCCGGTGAAAACCCTGGTGGTGGAGCCGGACAGTCGTCTCAATGCATTGCTTGGAACTACTCGTTGCAGGATTAACAGCCTTCACTCGCAAGCTATCAATCAGTTAGGGAGCGGCTTAAGAATTGCCGGCCGTGATCTGGATAATATCGTGCAGGCCGTCGAAGATCCGGTGCGGCCGTTCGTGATTGGCGTTCAATGGCATCCCGAATATTTGCTCTACCTGGCCTATCAACGCAATCTTTTCCGAGCGTTGGTTGAATCGGCGCGCCACGTTATATGATGGCTTATTTTAGCTTGTTCGGAGTCAGTTTCTTGGCCGCGACGCTGATTCCGTTTTATTCGGAAGTCGCGTTGGTCGGTTTGCTGGCTGCCGGCTACGATCCTGTGTTGCTTTGGTTATTCGCATCGTTGGGCAATACCTTGGGCGCTGTCGTGAACTGGCTTCTAGGCCGTTATCTCTTGCATTTTGAGCATAAACGCTGGTTTCCGTTCCCTGCCGCAAAATTGCACCGCTACCAGCGCTGGTACCGGCATTTCGGCGTTTGGTCATTGTTACTTGCTTGGTTGCCGGTCGGCGGCGATGCGTTAACATTTATTGCCGGGGTCATGAAAGTGAATCTTGGTATTTTTGTAATTTTGGTGGGCTTGGGCAAAAGCTTGCGTTATGCGGTTATTATTGCGTTGTCGGAACAAATTTTATGATGCTCGAATAAGCGCCTGTAAAACAACGAAGCTTATTTGTGATTGGCCAACAATGATAGAATCAAAAGCCTCCACATTTATCTTTAGGTAAAAGCCATGCTTTATATCGAACCGAATCAGCCAGGCAGTAAAGTCGAGTTTAAATCCCGTTATCAAAATTTTATCGGCGGCAGTTGGGTCGAACCGGTTAAAGGGCAATATTTTGAAAACTTGAGTCCGGTTAACGGCAAGGTTTTCTGTCAAATTCCCCGTTCCGGCGCCGAAGATATTGAATTGGCCTTGGATGCGGCTCATGCCGCCAGCGCGGCCTGGGCAGAAACTTCGGTCACGGAGCGATCCAATATCTTGCTAAAAATAGCCGACCGCATCGAAGCGAATCTTGAAACACTGGCCGTTGCGGAAACCTGGGATAACGGCAAAGCGGTACGTGAAACGCTGGCTGCCGACATACCGTTATGCGTCGATCATTTTCGCTACTTTGCCGGATGCATTCGCGCCCAGGAAGGTTCAATCGGCGAAATCGATAAAAATACCGTTGCTTATCATTTCCACGAGCCGCTGGGCGTGGTCGGGCAGATTATTCCGTGGAATTTTCCGTTGCTGATGGCCTGCTGGAAATTAGCCCCGGCTTTGGCGGCGGGTAATTGCGTGGTCATGAAACCGGCCGAGCAAACCCCGGCGTCTATTTTAGTGTTGATGGAATTGATCGGCGATTTATTGCAGGCGGGTACGGTTAATATCGTCAACGGCTATGGCGCGGAAGCAGGGCAGGCCTTAGCGACCAGCACGCGGATTGCAAAAATAGCGTTTACCGGCTCAACGCCTGTCGGTTCGCATATTCTGAAATGCGCGGCAGAAAATATTATTCCTTCAACCGTCGAGTTGGGCGGCAAGTCTCCGAATATTTTCTTTGAAGATGTATTAAACCAAGAAGATGATTTTGTCAGCAAATGCGTAGAAGGTGCGGTGCTGGCCTTTTTCAACCAAGGCGAAGTTTGTACCTGTCCGTCGCGCTTATTGGTGCAGGAATCTATCTACGATGAATTTATCTCCAAAGTCATCGCGCGCGCGAAGCAGATTAAACGCGGCAATCCGTTGGATACCGAAACGATGGTCGGCGCGCAAGCCTCTAAACAACAATTCGACAAGATTTTGGGCTATCTGCAAATCGGTAAGGACGAGGGCGCGGAAGTATTAATCGGCGGCAAGGCTGAATCCTTAGGCGGCGGTTTCTCCGAAGGCTACTACATCGAACCGACCATCATGAAAGGCGGCAATAAAATGCGCATTTTCCAGGAAGAAATTTTCGGGCCTGTCATATCGGTTACCACGTTTAAGGACGAAGCCGAAGCGTTAGAGATTGCCAACGACACTCAGTTCGGCCTGGGAGCCGGCGTCTGGAGTCGCGACATGAACCGTGCTTACCGTATGGGACGCGGTATCCAGGCCGGCCGGGTATGGGTTAATTGCTATCATCATTATCCGGCTCATGCGGCTTTCGGCGGCTATAAAAAGTCGGGCGTAGGCCGCGAGACGCACAAGATGATGCTGGATCATTATCAGCAAACTAAAAATATGCTGGTCAGTTACGATATTAATCCGCTGGGCTTTTTCTAGGCCCGATTATCAGTTATACCGGCAACTACCGCATCGTAAGGCCATTGCGATAGTTGCCGGTTTCGGGGGCTATAAGCAGCCGGAACAAGCGCCCGGCGTCGCTTTGTAATTTCCTGTCGTTAAAAACCAGTCGCTGAGCGTGCCGTTGGACTGAATATTGGTGTGGTAGTGATAGACCGGAATGCTTGGGCTATCCGGCGTTGTTCCGGCATGGCCGCCATAAATATCCAGCGTCGGCGTACTCCCATCCTGGTCCTTGCGACCGTAAATGAAATAGCCGTCGCGTAAAACGCCAATCAGGTTGCTGTCGTTGTATGAGATTGAGTAGGGCTCGGTGTGATAGTGGTACTTTGAGCCTGCCGGATGTCCCTGGCACTGATCAAACGAATATGCCTCTTTGTAAATGTCGTCTCCCGGCGCGGCGCTGTTGTTAAATAACGAGACGCCGTTGATCGCAGCGCCTACGACGCCAAGAGGCATGCGACCGCTTTTGCCGCCCGGCGCGAGCGGAATCGTCATGCTGATGTTTTGGGCGCCGATAATGCCGGGATCCGGAAAAGAGGGCGAATAAGCCGTATAACAAGCATTGCCGGCGGTGAAGTAGTTACTTTTGTAATCCGGCTGGCTGTCAGTAGTCAGTATGACGTTGGAGCCGCTTTTGGTCAGCGTGACTCGACAAGAAAATTTGAGCCAAGCGCCGGTCAATCCTTGAGCGACCCGGCTGGCTTGGCAGGCACTGGTATCGCGGTTAATCAGCGCGCATCCGGAGGTAACTGTTGTCGTGGCTGCGGTATTGGCCGTTAGCGAGCATGAATTTAAAGTGGCTGCTGTTTTGACCGAGGCTTTTAGCACGTTATAGCGCAACGACTGATTACCAAATAATCCATTGGTATTCGTATCTACGCCAAAATACATATAGTAATCGCCTGTAGCCAGGTTTGACGTATTTAATACCTCAAAAGGATTAAGAGTAGTTAACGGGCCTTGATAGCTAACGGCTAATTTATTCTTGTCGGTTCCGACACTAATCCATCCTGTCGGATAGATCCATGAATACCAAGAGCCTGATGGGGTATTGGCTGCTATCCACCAAGTTGCGTTAGTGCCTGAAAGACTGCCGGGATCCAAGTCGACTATTACAGAAAGCGCATCGCTTGGTTTTAAAGTAACCTGGTCGGCCAAGCCGTTACCCTTAATATTAATTTTTGGGTCTGTTCCGCTGTTTACAATAGGGGAACACAGGTTCAGTAGAACAAAAGCCAAATTAACCGAGCGTCTCGCGCTTATCATTTTCGTATCTCCAATATAAAAGGGGTATTGAGTGAGCCGGCAATACTATCGCTCTTGCCGGGCTGATATTCATATTATTAGGGTAAATCTTATTAGATCCGGAAACTTGAATAATCATTTTGTGATCTCAAAATACTAACAAATACAATCGCGTTAACCTCGCGACTTGTTTTTTATAATTTTTAATTAAGACAACTTTGCTCTAATGATTACATCGGTTTTGTAATGAGGAGATTGCAATGTTAGACGAATTTAAATTTTCAATTACGTTGCTGCAATCCTATCTAAAATGGATTGTAAATATGTCGTCGGCAGGAGGAACAGCGTTGGTCCTGTTTCTTTTCTTTGTTTTGTGCGTGATTCTTGAGTCTTGCTTTCCCAGGGAAAAACCGCAGGCCGGGCAGTTGCGCCAGTCTTATCGGGCGAATATTGAATTGTTTGTTTTCAACAGTTTTGTTATATCTTTGCTGTCGATTCCATCGTTGTTGGTTCTGGCCGAACGATACTCCGGCAAGGGCTTGTTAAATTATGTTTCGGACCCGGCCTGGAAAGCGGTGCTTTCGTTCCTGGCGATGGATTTGCTGTTGTACGGCGTGCATAAAGCCAGCCACAGCTTCGATTGTTTATGGATGTTTCACAGAGTGCACCACAATGACCGTTATTTGAATGTTTCAACGGCGTTTCGGATACATTTTGTCGAGATTGTCATCATCAACCTGATGAAAGCGTTATTGATCGTTGCGTTAGGGATACAAAGCGCATTGGTGCTTGCGAATGAGACGGTTATCACGTTTTTTACGATGCTGCACCATACCAATATTTCATTCCGGGGTGAGCGGTTTTTGGGGCGGATCATTATTACGCCGTACCTGCACCGCGTTCATCATTCGGTTCAACGCAACGAGCACGATAATAATTACGGCTCGGTTTTGTCTGTATGGGATCGTTTATTCGGAACTTTGGCAGAGTTGAAACCTGCGCAAATAGGCGTCAAGGGCAGCTCGCCGCAAGACCTTGTTCATCTTATAAAGTATGGTTTTACCATGACGCCAGGTTCGCCTGTTAACCTTGATAAAATGATCGCCGAAGCCGCCTACTACAAAGCTGAAAAGCGCGGCTTTCGCCCAGGGAATGAGCTTAAAGATTGGCTGGAAGCAAAAAGAGAGATTATCGGATCGGTTTACGGCGATAAGCCGGGCAAAACAAGCTGGTAGAAACATGATTAGCTTTTGCCGGGGATAGTTTAAGAACGGGTTGGTCGGGGCATTTTTCCGGTCAACCCGTTTTTATTAACGGAGGTCTGACAGACCTCTTTTATCGAATCCGGCGTTATTGTTGGTACCTTTTCGTTAAAACAGCCACATCAAAAGACAAAGTCCAATCTGTATGCGTTTTTTTAGGTATCTTCCAGAATTAAATTATAATCAATAAAGTATTGCCGCGTTCCAGGTAAAAACACATATAGCCAATCAACACAAGGGGAAATCAATGGAAAGAAAAGAAGCGATGGACTTTATGATTAAGTTGCTCAAACTTATGCTGCATAAAGAAGGGTCCGATCTATTTATTACCGCTGGTTTTCCGCCTGCCATAAAAATCAAAGGCAAGATGACGACGGTTTCCCAGCAGCCGTTATCGGCTAACGATTCCAAGGCCCTGACGCAGTGCATCATGAATGATAAGCAGCTCAAGGAGTTTGAAGAAAGCCAGGAATGTAATTTTGCGATTGCGCCGGCCGGGCTATGCCGGTTCCGGGTCAATGCCTATGTTCAGCAAGGTTGTCAGGGCTTGGTTATCCGGGTTATCGCGTCGGAAATTCCCAACTTCGACAAACTGGGCCTGCCGCCTGTTTTAAAAGACGTGATGATGAACAAGAACGGCCTGGTCATCATGGTCGGCGGCACCGGTTCCGGTAAATCGACGTCGATGGCGGCAATGATCGACCATCGCAACGCAAACAGTTACGGTCATATTATTACGTTGGAAGATCCTATTGAATATGTGCATCCGCATAAAAACTGCATCATCATGCAACGCGAAGTCGGCGTCGATACGAAGAGCTGGGAAGCAGGGCTGCACAATACGTTACGGCAAGCCCCCGACGTTATCGTGCTCGGTGAAATCCGTAGCGAAGAAATTATGAATTACGGATTGGAATTTTCCCAAACCGGCCATTTGGCAATGGCCACCTTGCACGCGAACAATGCGAACCAGGCGATTGACCGGATTTTGGGTTTTTTTCCGATAGAGAAGCAAGCGAAGTTGATGCAGGATATTGCGGTCAATTTACGCGCGATTATTTCCCAGCGTTTGGTTAAGACCGTGGATGGCGGGCGTTGTGCGGCGATCGAGATTTTATTGAATACGCCGCTGATTTCCGACTATATCGCCAAAGGCGAGTATGCGAGCATCAAGCCGTTGATGGCCAAGTCCCGCGAGCTGGGCATGCAAACCTTTGACCAGGCCTTACTGGATCTTTATCAGGCCGGCAAAATAGATTATGAGGAAGCCTTGAGAAATGCCGACTCTCAAAATGAGTTGCGCTTGCAGATCAAATTGGCATCCGGCGAAGACCGGTCAATGGGCGGGCTTTCATTGCAATCTAAAGATGACGGCGGCGACGAAGAATAATAAAGCTATCCCGTGTAGACAGATTGATCACTCTCCATCTTACAAAAATCAGATACCGATATGACCCTGACACCTTATTTAAAATTAATGCTGGAAAAAAAAGCGGACAGCCTGTCATTGAAGGCCGGTTCCCCGGCACTCTTGGGATTAGCCGGTGAGGAATATCCCTTGGGAAAAAATGAGCTGACTTCAAATGTCATCAAAGAAATTACTTTCAGCCTGATTAACGATGCCCAGAAGCAGGAGTTAGTACAGAACAGGGCGTTAAAGTTCGATTGCTCGGCACCTGACGGCGAGAAATTCCTGGCTGACGTCAAGGTCGAAGACAACGGCTTGGTGCTGTTTATCGTTCCCGAATCGGTATTGGCAAAAAACAAAACAGCAGAGCAGCCGGCAGAAAGCTACCGGATTCTGGGTGAAGCGCCGGAAGACGATTTAAACATCCTGCCGTATTTGCACGAGATGATTAAACTGGATGCCTCGGACTTGTTCTTGACGGTCGGTTCGCCGGTGAAAGCCAAAATCTACGGTCGTGCGGTGCCGTTGGACGATTTCCTGTTGACGCCCGAGCTGACCCAATCAGGAGCTTTCGGGATTATGAATCAGCAACAAATCGACGAGTTTTTAGTTACCCGTGATTTGGATTTCGCGATCAGCTTGCCGGACGGCAGCGCGCGTTTCCGGGCCAACGCCTTCTACCAGCGCAAAACCGTCGGCTTGGTGCTGCGCTTGATTCCGTCGAAGATTCCGACCGGCCAGGAGTTGGGCACTCCGGACATTTTGATGGAACTGATCATGTCCAAGCGCGGCTTGCTGCTGATGGTCGGCGGCACCGGTTCCGGCAAATCGACGACCTTGGCGGCGATGATCAACCATCGCAACGCCAACTCAGCCGGCCATATCCTGACCATTGAAGATCCGGTCGAATTTTCGCATCCTAACCTGAAATCCATCGTCAACCAGCGCGAAGTCGGCGTCGATACCGACTCGTACGCCAGGGCGCTGAAAGCCAGCTTGCGGGAAGCGCCGGACGTGATTTTGATCGGCGAGATCCGCGACCGCGAAACCATGTCGGCCGCGCTGGAGCTGGCCAACACAGGCCACTTGTGCATTTCGACGATGCACTCGAACAACGCGAACCAGGCGATGGAGCGGGTCATCAATATGTATCCCCGGGAATATCATGCGCAACTGTTCATGGACTTGGCGGTCAACCTGAACGCGGTTATTTCCCAGCGCTTGATTCCCGACACATCGGGCAAGCGTTGCGCGGCTATCGAGGTAATGATCAACACGCCGCATATCGCGAACCTGATATTGAAAGGCGATCTGCACGAGATTAAGGACGCAATGAAATCCAGCGGCAGTAAAGGCATGAGAACGTTCGACGACGCGCTGTATCTTTTATACAAGGACGGCAGGATCAGCTTGGAAGAGGCGCTGAAGAATGCCGATTCCAGCAATGACTTGGAAGCTAGGATTAATTTTGGTTGAGATGGTTGTCCACGAAAAGCACGAAAAAGTTTTATAGCGCAATCCGTAAGGCTTTCGTTTACAGGTACTTTGTCTATCGTGTTATTCGCGGTGCCAATTATTCATTGCGTTTTTTCGTGTCTTTTGTGTTTTTCGTGGACAAATGTTTTTATCCGTGAACATCAGTCGAGCCCGTGTCATCCGAGTTCTATTTTTCTAGCCATTGCATTGGTAAGAAACCGGTATAATGCCCCGATTTTTTTCCAATTCTTGAGCAATATGAGTACACAAAGAAAAGCAGTAGCATTAATTTCCGGCGGACTGGATTCAATGCTGGCGGCTAAAACCATCATGGATCAGGGCATCCATGTCGAAGGCATCAACTTCTTCACCGGCTTTTGCGTTGAAGGCCATACCCACGCGATCAGGGCCAAAGACAAAGACAAACCGAAACGCAACAACTCATTGTGGGTCGCCGAGCAGCTGGGCATCAAGCTGCATATCGTCGACGTGATCGAAGAATATAAAGACGTGTTGATCAACCCGAAACACGGCTACGGCGCAAACATGAATCCTTGTCTCGATTGCAAGATTTTCATGGTCAACAAGGCCAAGCAATGGACCAAGGAAAACGGTTTCGACTTCATCATTACAGGCGAAGTGATCGGTCAACGGCCGATGTCGCAACGCAAAGCGACGATGCCGATCATCTCCCAGGAATCGGGCGCCGACGATTTGTTATTGCGGCCTTTATGCGCAAAAAGCTTGCCGCCGACACTGCCGGAGCGGGAAGGCTGGGTTGACCGGGAAAAGCTGCACGATTTTAGCGGACGCTCACGCAAGCCGCAGATGGAACTGGCCGAACAATACGGTTTTGTCGACTATGCGCAACCGGCCGGCGGCTGTTGTTTCCTGACCGACGCCAATTATTCGGCCAAGCTAGTCGATTTATGGAAAGCGCGCGACGGCAATAAGCAATACGATCTGGACGACGTGATGCTGTTGAAAGTCGGCAGGCACATCAGGCCGAGCCAAAACTTTAAAGTGATCGTCGCCAGGGAAGAAGGCGAAGGGCGCTTTATGCAAGGTTACAAAAAAGAGTTTATTACCCTGAATTGCGTCAGTCATGCCGGGCCGCTGGTTTTAGTGGACGGCTCGCCTTCCGCGGAAGACTTGTTCATGGCCGCAAGAATCACCGCGCGTTACGGACAAGGCCGCAATGCCGAGCAAGTCGATGTGAATATCGCCGGTAAAGACGGTTCCGAAAGAGTTATTCAGGTCAAGCCGTTCGGCGCCGACGAAATCCCGCAGGAATGGTATATATGAACAGAGAAACGTTGAATGCCCGCCGCTTGTTGTGTCCGCTGCCGGTTATCCGCACCCAGGACAAAGTCAAGCAGCTTAAAGCCGGCGACCGGTTGGAAGTGATTTGTACCGATCCGGGCGTGATGCAGGATATTCCGGCTTGGTGCCGTATCAATGGGCATACGGTGCTGGAAACTATTTCCGGCGATAATGAATACATTATTATTCTGGAAGTGGGCGGTAATGGCTGAAGTTTCAGCCGTTATTTCGTTTCCACGTAGCGCGTGGGAACGAGAAACTATACAGACAGCGGGCTAATCATGGCTGAAGTTTCGGATGCCGTAAAAATAGATAAATTAAAAGCCAGGGCCAGCTATGTCGGGGCGGCGGTTAATGTACTCCAGACGCTGATCAAAGTCGGTTTCGGCATCCTCGGTCAATCCGCGGCGTTGATCGCCGACGGTATTCATTCGCTATCGGATTTGCTCAGCGACCTGCTGGTCATTATCGCGGTTAAATTAGGCAGCCGCGAGGCCGATCATGATCATCCTTACGGTCATCGTCGCTTCGAAACCATTGCCACCGTTATTTTAGGCGGTAGCTTGATAGGCATCGGCGGCGCTATTGTCTGGTCGGTCATGGAGCGGATGGCGAACCCCGAGAGCCTGCCGGTGCCGAATCCGTTGTCGTTGAGCGTCGCCGCGCTGTCTATCCTGATTAACGAGTGGCTATACCACTATACCAAGCGCATCGCCAAAACGACCCGCTCCAAATTGCTGCTGGCCAATGCCTGGCATCAGCGTAGCGACGCGATTTCGTCGCTGGTCGTGTTGATCGGCATCGGTGCGGTGATGATGGGCTATCCGCTGGCCGACGGCATTGCGGCTGTTGTTGTCGCGTTGATGGTCGCCAAAATCGGTTTGAATTTGGTATTCGAAAGCATCAAGGAATTGGTCGATACCTCGTTGCCGCCGGCGCTGGTCGCCGAGATCAGGAATGCAATCCATGCGATAGACGGCGTCGAAGGCATCCATTTATTGCGCACCCGGCAGATGGGCGAGGACGCGCTGATCGATGCGCATATCGTCGTCGACCCGCGTATTACCGTGTCGGAAGGCCACATGATCGGCGATATTGTCAGGGACGATTTGATTAAGCGTTTCGACGATGTGATGGACGTGCTGGTGCATGTCGATCCCGAAGACGACGAAAGCCTGCAAGAGCAAATCAGGCCATTGTCTCGCGGCGACGTGAGACGGCTATTGGATCGTTATCTGCCGGATTTCAAGACCGTGATAGAGGATTTCAGGATTCATTATCTGGACGGCCAGATCGAAGTGGAAGTGATTTTACCTTTTGCGCTGAGCCAGCAGCCGCAACAGTTAGAAAAAATAACAAAACAATGCAAACGGATGCGTGTCGAGGTCAAAAAAATCGATAACGTGTTTGTGTTTTTTAAAGTTTAACAAGTGTTTTACAAATTCAGAATTCACCACGAAGACGCGAAGAAATAAAACTTCGTGCTCTCGGCAACTGCTCCTGCGTTGCTCTACCTCCTGCATCCGTGCAGTCGTTCGTGTCTTCGTGGTGAATCTTATAATCAAACAGGGCTTAATTTATGGCAGTAGGGCAGTGCAGTTTTCCAACCATGCATCCGGTAGCGGGCATTATGCTCGGCACCGCGAACGCAGGCATCAAGCAAACCGTCCGGGACGACATCCTGGTCATACAAATGGCCGAGCAGGCAACCTGCGCGGCGGTTTTTACGCAAAACGCTTTTTGCGCGGCGCCGGTGCATGTCGCCAAAGCCAATCTGGCCCGTTCGCCGCGCTGGTTGCTGATCAATTCCGGCAATGCCAATGCCGGCACCGGCGAACAAGGCATGAAGGACGCATTGGCGACCTGCGCCGATTTGGCCGCAGTCGTCGGCGGCGAAGCCCGGCAAGTGCTGCCTTTTTCGACCGGCGTCATCGGCCAGACGCTACCGGTCAATAAAATCAAAGCTTCGTTGCGTGAAGCGGTGTTCAACCTTGATGTCAATAACTGGGGCAAAGCGGCCCAGGCGATCATGACCACCGACACGTTCCCGAAAGGCGTGTCCAAAGTCATCGACATCGACGGCCAAACCATTACGATCAACGGCATTTCCAAAGGCGCGGGCATGATCCAGCCAAACATGGCGACGATGTTGGGTTTCATGGCGACCGACGCGAAAATCGACCAAGCGCTGTTGCAGGAATGTCTGGCGGCAGCTGTCGAGCAATCGTTCAATCGCATCACCGTCGACGGCGATACCTCGACCAACGACGCCTGCGTGTTGATGGCCAGCGGGTGCTCACAGGCGCCGGAAATCACGCGCGACAGCGAGCATTACCCGGCCTTTGCCGATGCGGTAATGACGGTCTGCAAATTATTGGCCGAAGCGATTGTCCGCGACGGCGAAGGCGCAACCAAGCTGATGCGCATCGTTGTCGAGCAAGCCTTGACCGATGAAGAAGCGGTGCGCGTCGGCAAAACCATCGCCCACTCGCCGCTGGTCAAAACCGCGTTCTTCGCCAGCGATCCGAACTGGGGCCGGATTCTGGCTGCGGTCGGCCGCGCCGGCGTCGAGAACATGGTGCTGGAAGATGTGGAGTTGTATTTGGACGACGTTTGCATCGTCAGGAACGGCGGCCGGGCCGACGATTACACCGAGGAAGCAGGGCAGCGGGTCATGGACCGGGAGGAAATCACCGTGGCCGTCAAGTTGGGCCGCGGCAGCGCTGTGCAGGAAGTTTTGACCTGCGATTTTTCGTATGATTACGTGAAGATCAATGCGGAGTATCGGACCTAATAACCGTAGCGTTGCAGGGCTGTAGGGGTGACTTCAGTCGCCCTTTGCCGCTTGCACTCCAACTGTTGTGTTTTAACGTTCCCACGCTTCGGCGTCTATCTTAATATGCATCCACTCCAAGTCGCCGTAGGCGTAGTCAAAAATCCCGAAGGAAAAATCCTGATCTCCTACCGGCATGCCGCGTTGCATCAAGGCGGCTTGTGGGAGTTTCCCGGTGGCAAGATCGAGCCTTCCGAAACAGCGGAAGCCGCGTTGGCGCGCGAACTGAAAGAAGAGCTGAACATTGACGTCGTCTCGGCCGTTCCGTTAATTACGATACGCCACCGCTATCCCGACCGTTTCGTGCAACTGAACGTATTCCTGGTCGAGCAATTTTCCGAAGAAGCAGAAAGCTGCGAAGGCCAACCATTCAAGTGGGTCGCGCCTTACGAACTCGATCAATACGAATTTCCGTCCGCGAACCGGCCGATTATCGCCGCCGCCAAACTGCCGCCTTATTACGCGATTCTGGATGATTCGGCCCCCGATTTGCTGTTGCCGAACCTACAAAAAATATTGAACAGAGGCATAAAATTGATCCAAGCGAGGTTGAAAAAACTATCGCCCGCCGCTGTCGCAACATTTATCGAGCAAGCCTATCCGTTATGCCAACGGCATCAGGCTGTACTGCTGATGAATTCCGCCGTTGACTGCCCGGCCGCTGTAGACGGCATCCACCTGACCAGCCGCGACTTGATGATGCTGACCGAGCGCCCCGAAAACTGCCGGTGGCTGGCCGCGTCATGTCATAATCTTGAGCAATTGCAACAGGCGCAAAACATCGGCGTGGATTTTGCCGTACTGGCCCCGGTGTTGCCGACGCAAACCCATCCGGGTGCGACAACATTGGGTTGGGAGCAATTTGCCGACCTAGTTGCTCAAGTCAACCTGCCGGTTTACGCGTTGGGCGGCATGACCGAAGCCAGTTTGGACCGCGTCAGGCTCCGAGGCGGTCAAGGCATAGCGGCGATTCGGGCGTTTTTGGATTGAGTATTTGCAAGATGTGGTGAGTGGTAGCGAACCGCATCGCATCGATTATGCAGGGTGGGCTGATTTAAGCTTAGCGTTATGCGTTTCATTTTAAGCTTCGATAGATATTTCTGAGCAACGTCTTCTCCTCTTCATTGTCAGAAATCATCCCCTTTAGTGCTATGTACGCCAATTCTTTAACCTCTTCTAAGTTTTTGTTGTTAAAGTGAATAATGTCCTTGTAATCATGCCAGCGCAAGCCTTTTTCCTTTAACACGATTTGAAACGAGTAGTTATTAGTATCGCCATATATTCGTATAGAGTGATGTTTATATTTGCAGCTAATATAGTGTTTGCCTTTATTTGTCAGACCGCTTTCCCAGTTTGAATCATGAACAAATTCACTAATATTCTTGTAGGACTTAATAAGATTGCTGCTTAAAAGTCGATCTTCTTGGGTCAGATGCCCGATGCAAGTGCTGCCGACTACCTTGTAGCCACAGTCGGGATGATAAGTGAGATAGGCATACCTTATTTCATTTCCACAGCCTTTCCTTTCACATACTCCATCCAGTCCACCCAGATCTTCAATCGAAATTAAGGTCCACCCTCTATCCGGCTCGATCAGCTTATGTGCTTTAGCATGACATCCTTTGCAAAGGGTTCGGCAGTCGCTTAGCGAGTATTCCCACGGTGGCTTTCCTCTAATGTAAAGTTCATGATGGACTTGGAGAGTCACATCAGACTCGCTTCTTCCGCACTGCAAGCATTTGTATGCGTCTCGTCGCTTTACTCTTTCAGAAAAGTCGTGCCATTTTTTATTTATATATATTTTCCTTGTTGTGCTCATAGCTGTATACAACCTTGGGCTAACTTCTACATGAATAACGATTGTAGCTTATTCAATAACGTCATAGCTATGGCGACAAGGCGCACGTCATTTAGTTTAGCCGCAAAAACTTACGCAATTACTTAAAATAGACACGGTTGCTAGGGTATGTAGCGAACAGTATCGGATGAAATCACTGCGCTATATTTATTCAAGGTGCGCACGGCGTACTCTATGAAAGCCAAGAGTATGTTAATATTAGCTTTCTGGATTTCTTATTGCTTTGACATGACTCATCCGTCTTCCCCCGCTCAACTAATCGACCGCTTCGGCAGAACCGTCGATTACCTGAGAATCTCGATCACCGACCGTTGCGATTTCCGTTGCCTGTATTGTATGGCTGAAGACATGACGTTCCTGCCGCGCGAGCAGGTTTTGTCGTTGGAGGAGATTTATACGCTGGCCTTGGCTTTCGCCGAGTTGGGCGTGAAAAAAATCAGGATTACCGGCGGCGAGCCGTTGGTCAGGAAAGGTGCGTTGGAGCTGCTGCATAATATCGGCCGTATCGAAAGCCTGAACGAGCTTGTTATAACGACCAACGGTTCCCAGCTTGAAACGATGGCGCCGTCTTTAAAAGACGCGGGCGTCAAACGCATCAATATCAGCCTGGACACGCTGGATGCCGATAAGTTCAAGGCGATAACCCGCACCGGCGATTTGCATCAAGTGCTCAGGGGGATTCAGGCTGCCAAGACGGCAGGATTTGAGCGGATAAAAATCAATGCAGTCATTCTTAAGGACAGAAACCATCTGGAAGTGAACGACTTGGTCCGTTTTGCGGTCGATAACGGCATTGATATTAGCTTTATCGAGGAAATGCCGCTCGGCGTCGTCAGTCAGCATGACCGGGCCGAGGCTTATTATTCGAGCGATTTGATCAAGGCCGATCTGGCGCGGCAGTTTACGTTAATCGCCACGCCTGAAAAAACCGGCGGGCCGTCGAATTATTTTACCGTGGCCGGGACGCAAACCCGGGTCGGTTTTATTTCTCCGCACAGTGAGAACTTTTGCAGCACCTGTAACCGCGTGCGTTTAACGGTTGAAGGCCGTTTGTTGCTATGTCTTGGCAATGAGCATTCGGTCGATTTAAAGCAAGTCATCAGGGCTAATCCGGGCAATATGACGGTGCTGAAGCAGGCTATCGTTGACGCGATGTCGATTAAGCCGGAAAAACACGAATTTAATATCAACGAGCAGCCCGTTATATTGCGGTATATGAGCATGACGGGGGGGTAAATGTTAATTTTGAGTTATTCCCCTAGGCCTTGAATGGAACACGGATGACACGGATTAGACTGATTGCCGCGGATTTTTTTACTCAGCCTAAAAGGTAGGAGCGCTACCGGCTTTGAACATCCTCAGGTGTTATGAGTACATAAAAATCTGTGTAAATCCGTTTGACTCGCGTCATCCGTGTTCCATTAGAGCAGTTACAACATAATCTTTTTATCTTTGAACTTTCCTAACGTTTTTACGACGCCGAAGCTCAATAGTTACACTTAACCAAATCGAGACCTTTCGGGCGGCGCGTCCTTAGTCTTGAACCTTTTATTCTTCACCATTTACCTGAGATTTTAAAAAAATGTCTTTCGCCCAGCTTGGTTTAACCGACGAACTCCTTAAAGCCGTAGCCGACCAAGGCTATGTCACGCCTACGCCGGTGCAACAAAAAGCCATTCCGTTGATTCTTGAAGGCAAGGATGTATTGGCCGGTGCGCAAACCGGGACCGGAAAAACAGCCAGTTTCACGTTGCCGTTATTGCAACGCTTGCTCGAGAATCACGATCCGCATCAAAAGCCGCGCCGTGTTCGCGCCCTGATCTTGGTGCCGACTCGCGAGTTGGCTATACAGGTTTTTGAGAGCGTAAAAACCTATGGCGCCCATTTGCCGTTCCATGCGGAATCGGTGATCGGCGGTGCGAGCATCGGTATACAGACGCGTCAATTGCGCCGCGGTTGCGATATTGTCGTGGCAACGCCGGGACGCTTGATCGACCATGTGCGGCAGCGCAATGTCAATCTGGCCAATGTCGAAATACTGGTGCTCGATGAAGCGGACCGTATGCTCGATATGGGCTTTCTGCCCGATATTAAGCAGGTGATGGCGCTGATCCCCAAGCAACGGCAGAGCCTGCTGTTTTCCGCCACCGTGCCTAATGCGATTAAATCGTTGGCGGCGCAGTTGTTGAATAATCCGCTTGAGGTCGAAGTCGCCAGGCAAAATGCGACGGCCGATACCGTTTCGGAGCGTATTTACGGCATTAATCGCGAATACAAGCGTGAATTGCTGTCCTACCTGATCGGCAGCAATAATTGGCAGCAGGTACTGGTATTCGTGCGCACCAAACATGGCGCCGACCGCTTGGAAAAACAGTTGATCCAGGACGGCATCCGTACCGCGGCGCTGCATGGTGACAAAACCCAGGGCGCGCGCAACAAGGCGCTTGATATGTTCAAAACCGGCAAAGTGTCGGTGCTGGTCGCTACCGATATTGCCGCGCGCGGGCTGGATATCGACGATTTGCCGCATGTGGTGAACTTCGATTTGCCGCAGGTGCCGGAAGATTATGTGCACCGGATCGGCCGTACCGGACGCGCCGGTTCAAGCGGCGAGGCTTTGTCGCTTGTGTGTCCCGAGGAAGCTTGGATGTTGGCCGAGATTGAAAAACTGTTGAAACGGCAAATTCCGCGCGTGGCCGATACCGGTTATGAACCGGTTTCATTGAAAGTGATCGATGCGCCTAAAAAGAATGCGCCGAATAAAAATACCGGTAAAAAAGATTATCGTCATACTAAAAAACCGGCAGCTCGCAGCCGCGGCGCTAAGCCGGCCGGAGGTAACAAGCGTGGTGAAACGAGAGGCGGCAGGTCGGGTTCGAGGGGAAGGGGGGTAAGGCAAGATATTGCCTGAAACGAGTCGGCTTATTCTTGCACAAGCACCCAAGGCTTGACGACGACGGCCCAAACATCGGCATCGGCCTCAAGCCAGGTAATTGCTTGTTGATCGGATACCAGTGCAACTTGATTGTTTTGCATCCATGAAGCAACTTGATCTTTATTGTCGATAGAGAACTGGTAAGCCACATCGACGAGATCCAGTTCCGGCGAGACAAATACCGCAACGCCGCCGGCAAAAAAACGTTGTAATTCTTTCCAGGCAATTTGCGATGTTTCCAGGTTCACTTTTTCTCTGGCAATATCGCAACTGTTTGATTCATTCATGACTTTCTCTATTGTTATATGTGGGTGATGTGTTATTTACACATTTGCATGGCGTGGGTGTCTGATCAACTGTTATTCTATAGTGAGCAATTATAAATTACTAAGTCAAGAGAGATAAATCATGTCGTTTTTTGAGTCAATATCAAAGAAAGCCAAGTTGAATGCCGCTATCAAGCAAACAGCCGAAGCACGTAACATTGGCGGTCATGCAGCCGATCAGTTGTTTAAAAAGGTTTACCAGGATTACGCGGAAGTCGTCGCCAATGAGCCGTTGATTGCTGAAGCTTTATATAACTGGGGATTGGCTTTATTGCATCAGGCGAGAAGCAAGTCGGGCGAGCTTGCAGCTAATATTTATCAGGATGCGATAGCTAAATTCTCCTTTTGCCTGACTATTGAGCAGGCTTATCTCGCTGCGGCATTGGATGGAGGCTTTGCTTATATGGAGTTGGCGCGCATCAAAAGAGTCAAGCCTGACGACAGCTTATACGAAATGGCGAAAAGCTATTTTGAGAAAGCTAATTCCATTCAGGCTGGCGCGGCTTCCTATAATTTGGCTTGCATCTATGCTTTAAGGAACGAGAAAGAGGCTTGCCACAATGCCTTGGAAGTCTCTAAAAATAAAGGGTATTTGCCAATAGCAGCTGATATTCTTGCTGATCCTGATCTGGAGAGTATCAGGAACCATGATTGGTTTGTCGATTTTATGGAGTCTTTAAATAAGAAGCCGGAAGCTGTTATTGAAGAAGCGGCCGTCAATGAAAATGCCGCCGATGCGCCGGTTATCGAAACAGCTGAAGTTGAAAATGTAACTGCAAACGAAGAACCGGTTAAAGACGAAGCGGATGTTACTCCGTTCAAAGCTGCCGCTGATTATACAGTTGCGGGCGATGAAGGTGCGCCGCTTAATGAAAACGCTGACGTTGCAGTTGAATCCGACGAAGCGGTCGTCAAAAATTAATCTATGGATTAACCGGATAACAGGCCGCTAATAAAGCCTGCATCTTAGCCAAGCCCAATTTCCGGGTTAATTCAATATTGTGTTGCGGGATGTTTTCAGGATCGGGGTAGTTAGCGACGGCACGCTCTATGCTGCTTTCCCGCAGCAGATGCAGCATCGGGTAGGGCGACCGGTTGGTGTAATTGCCCGCATCGTCCTCGTCGCTACCTTGGAAACAGTAGTCGGGATGAAAACTTGCCAGTTGGTAAGTGCCTTCATAGCCTTGTTCAATCAGCAGCGATTCGGCGATTTCAACAAAATCCAGATAATCGTCGAATTCTGCAAATCCTTCGGTGTAAATCAATAGCGTGGTTTCAATATCCGTTTCTTTATTTAGCCGTTCGCATTCATCTATCAGGTGTAACAGACATTGTTCAGTTTCTATGTCGCGGTTGATGCTGAAATAAATACTGCCCCGTTCCTGTTCGCGTCCGGCAAACGGACAAATGCCGTACTCAATAATGACGGATTTCAACCAAGTTTGGGTTGCGGATTTAACATCTTGGTCGGAAAGCGTTTTAAGTGTCATGGTTGGCTACCGTTAAAGCAAAAAAGCCCCGTTGTGCAGGGGCTTTTGAGACGATGCAAAACATCATTTTATTGATGACTGCTACCTGTTGCGATTCTGTTTTCTCTTGCTTCGCTTGCTTTTTCGATTTTTGAGAAAACCCGGAGTATATCGGTAGCGGATAGAATGCCAACCAGTTTGTTGTCTTTATCGACAACAGGCAACGCGCCGATTTTATTGTCGGCCATTTTTGCCGCCGCTTCGGATGCGTAAGTATCGGGGCTAACAGTTATGACTCCGCGGTGCATGATGTGCTGCACTTTTTTAGGGACAACATGGAGCTCTGTTATGCCGGTACCTGTTGCCGCTTCGATTGCGTTTGAGTTGCTTTTAGGGCCCAGAGCTTTGTATAGATCGCGGTCCGATACAATGCCGATAACTTTGCCTTTTTCAACGACAGGTAAATGACGGATTTTTTCGTAATGGATCAAGAAAAAGACACGATCGATCAAATCGTGTTGTTCGACTGTAAATACTTTCGAAGTCATTAAATCTTCAACACGCATTATTATTCTCCTGAGTAATGTAAAAACTGAACAAGAATAGGGAAATAAGCGTATTTATACAAGAGATAAAACTTGATGTGTTATAAAATAGCAAGCTGCGTTTTGTTTGGTTTTGCAGGCAGGATTAAGCTAATCCCAGCTACGCGAGCCGTTATTTTTAAAGTCTAAATCTGTCCTGGCGACACAATGGAGTTAGTTATGCGCATTATCCTGTTAGGGAGTCCCGGTTCCGGTAAAGGAACTCAAGCTCAATTTATTACTGAAAAATATGCTATTCCGCAAATTTCAACGGGCGATATGTTGAGGGCTGCCGTGAGGGAAGGCACGCCGTTGGGCATTGAAGCAAAAAAAGTGATGGATGCCGGGGGCTTGGTTTCCGATGATATTATTTTAGGGTTGATTAAGGAGCGTATTGCTGAAGCCGACTGTGCGAATGGCTTCTTGTTGGATGGTTTTCCTCGTACCATTGCACAGGCCGAGGGATTGAAAGCGATGGGCGTTACTATCGATACGGTTGTTGAAATTGTCGTCGAAGATGAGGAAATCGTAAAACGCATGGCGGGCAGAAGGGTTCATCTACAATCGGGACGTAGTTATCATGTTGAGTTTAACCCGCCTAAAGTTGAAGGTCTTGACGATCTGACCGGCGAGCCGTTGATTCAACGCGATGACGATAAAGAAGAAACCGTGCGCAAACGGCTGAGTGTTTACCATGAACAGACTAAGCCGTTGGTTGGCTATTATTCTGCGCCGGAGCAGAAGGTTAAGTTCAGTTCGATAGCCGGTGTCGGCAGCGTCGATGAAATTACCAAAAAAGTTTTTGCCGCTTTAGGGAATGCGTAAATTGGGTTGGCGGTCATTGCCGCCATACTGTTGCTAGTCCGGTATATCGGCGCGTCGAATGTTGGATTTCAAAAGGTTGAAATCCAATTTACGCAATGCCGACACTGAAAATGTTTGATGATTATTGGTGTTTAAATTTCAAAATAAAAAGGTTTTAAAGTTAATGACGAAGAAAGTTGCAGTTTTACCGGCCACGCTGTGGAACCAATCATCTATTTTAGTTGCACAGAAGGACGGATAAGATGACCAAACTATATAATGTTGCTGTGGTTGGGGCTACCGGTGCAGTAGGCGAAGCGATGCTGTCTATTTTGGAAGAACGCAATTTTCCGGTTGGCGAAGTTTATGCGTTGGCCAGCAGCAACTCGGCAGGTAAGAGAATCCCTTTTAAAGGCGGCTCTTTAGTCGTACAAGATTTGGCCACTTTTGATTTTTCAAAGACCCAGATCGGTTTGTTTTCTCCAGGCGCATCCGTTTCGGCTGAATATGCGCCTAAAGCGGCAGCAGCCGGCTGCGTAGTGATCGATAACACCTCGCAGTTCCGTTACGACGATGATATTCCTCTGGTAGTGCCTGAGGTTAATCCCGAAAAAATCGCCGATTATAAAAATCGGGGCATTATCGCTAACCCGAATTGTTCGACTATCCAAATGTTGGTCGCGCTAAAGCCGATCTACGATGCGGTGGGGATTCAGCGAATCAATGTCTGCACCTATCAGGCTGTTTCCGGTACCGGTAAAGAAGCTATCGAAGAGTTGGCTAAGCAAACGGCGAACTTGTTGAATATGCAACCTATTACTACAAACGTCTATCCTAAACAGATCGCTTTTAACGTATTGCCGCAGATTGATGTCTTCATGGACAACGGTTACACCAAGGAAGAAATGAAGATGGTTTGGGAAACCAAAAAAATCATGGGCGACGACAGTATTCTGGTTAATGCGACTGCGGTTCGGGTTCCTGTTTTTTACGGACATTCCGAAGCTGTGCATATTGAAACCCGTGAAAAAATTGACGCCGCTACAGTAAGGGCTCTGCTTGAAAAGGCCCCCGGCGTGACACTGATGGATGAGCGTAAAGATGGCGGTTATCCAACGGCAGTGACCGAGTCTTCGGGCAATGACGATGTGTTTGTCGGCCGTATTCGCGAAGATATATCGCATCCCCAAGGAATCGACCTTTGGGTGGTCGGCGATAACGTTCGTAAAGGCGCGGCGCTTAACAGCGTGCAAATAGCAGAAGTGCTGGTAAAAAATTACATCTAGTCTAAGCTTGTCTACATATTTGACTGGATGCGGTAAGGAATTGTGGTAACTATTGTGAAGAAGGGCAAGGTGCGCAACTTAACTAAAACTTTAGCAGTTGTATCATTGTTGGCACCTGCTAGTGGTCATGCTTTAGGCGTTGGTGATATTAAATTGCACTCGGCCCTGAATCAAAACCTGAATGCTGAGATTGGGTTAACATTGTCTGGCGAAAGCCTATCCGACATTAAGGTAAATCTGGCTCCGCCTGAGAAGTTTGATGAAGCGGGGGTATCCTGGACTTATTTTCTGTCGAAAATCAAATTTGAAACAGTTACTCGTCCAAATGGTACTGCAATTATCAAGTTGACTTCGAGGGAAGCTTTAAAAGAACCTTTTTTGGACTTTTTGCTCGAAGTGAGCTGGCCTAAAGGTAATTTATATCGTGAATTTACTGTGCTGGTGGATCCACCTTCAGTTTACAACCAAGCCACAGTTCCTGTTTCAACCAGTACTGAGCGGCCATCGGCTGTTACTCCTCAATATCAAGCTCAAGTTCAAGCGCATGCCAATGGGCAGAGTACCGAGGGTGAATACGGGCCTACGCTTGAGCATGATACGCTCTGGAGCGTAGCCGAACGCGCAAGAGGACAGAACGACTTCTCTGTAGAGCAAATGATGATTGCGATTTATGAAGCAAATCCTCAAGCTTTCTATAAAGGGAATGTTTATGCGCTCATGTCCGGGAAAATGTTAAAGATTCCCGAAAAAGAGGCGGTTCTAAAATTATCCCGCAATCAGGCATTGGCAGAATTCAACCGGCACAAAAAAGCCTGGAGAAATCGTTCGGCTGCAGTTCCTGCTCATGAGCAAACCGTAAAAGAGAAGTCTGCGCCGGGCAAAGCCGAAGGGCCCGGCAATAATCAGTTAACTCTGGTTGCTCCTACTAAAGCGGCGATCGACGATCATGCCGTTGTAGCATCGGTTAATGAACAGACAAGTGCAGATAAGAAAGCAGGCGGCGGATCTTCAGTAATTGCGAAGGTTGCGGGTAAAGGCAAGACCGATGGCGATGTCTCGTCTGATGATAGCGCTATACGAAGCAAAATTGCGGTGTTGGAAAAACAGTTGGCAATGATGCAGGAACTGATCGCTTTAAAAGATCAACAGCTCGCGGCTTTACAAAATAAGTCTCAGGAGAATGCTTTTGTTCAAGAGCAAACGGTATCGAGCGAGATCGCGGAAACTGACAAACCAACCGACAAAGTAGCACCGGCTCCTCAAGCAACGGGTTTAGCCTCAGGCGAAGTTACTGCAATTAAGCCCGAAGAACAAACGCAGCCCGCTACTCAACAGTCTGCCGTACCATCAGTTCAACCAGTTCAACCAGTTCAACCAGTTCAACCAGTTCAACCAGTTCAACCAGTTCAGCCAGTGCAGCCAGTGCAGCCAGTGCAGCAAGCCGCTCCGCCACAACCCGGAGTAAGCAGTTCTCTCGACTCATACTATTTGACTGTGGGAGGAGCTGGAGCCGCGATTTTGGCATTGCTTGGCGGCCTTTGGTGGCGGAAGCGTAAAGTCGACGAAGAAACGAATACGGAAAGCATGTTCGCCTCTACCAGCATATCTAAAACACCTGAAGTTGATGAAAGTCTTTCGGTGCCGGTTGTTGAAGATGGCGCGCTTCATGATGTAGGTACGGTTGGCGAAAGTTCTTTCTTAAGTGAATTTACACCGAGTGATTTTGATTCGTTCGATACCGATCAGGGGGAAATTGATCCTATATCCGAGGCTGATGTTTATCTTGCCTACGGCCGTTATCAACAGGCTGAGGAATTAATACGGCAAGCCATTCAAGATCAGCCTAATCGCGACGAATGTAAGCTGAAATTACTGGAAATTTTTTATGCTAATGAAAATAAAGAGGCGTTTGAAGACTACGCCAATGAACTGGTAGCCGCGGGTAAACAGGACGAGATCGAGTTTTGGGAAAAAGCGGCCGAGATGGGAAGAGAAATCTGCCCTGATTCGCCATTGTTCTCTTTTGGGCAAGAGCTGTTTGCTGTAGCCGACGATACGTTCATTGAAAATAGTGATGAGGGTGTTATTGCTAGCGCGAGCGGAGTCAGTTTTGCCAAGGAGAGTGCGGCGGCGGGCCAGGATTTTTCCGGACGGCCAGCAGATGCTGACTTTGTTAAGGAAGTATCTGAGTCAAAAAATAATGTAGGAGATTCCGGGCCAATTTTATCCGAGACCGACTCTTTTGCTGATGCACCGNGAAATTGATTTCGATTTAAGCTCGTTTTCAATGGATGCGGAAGAAAGCAAGGCGACTGCTGCTGCGGATAAATCTCCAGATATCGACATAGAGGAAATTGATTTCGATTTAAGCTCGTTTTCAATGGATGCGGAAGAAAGCAAGGCTGCTGCGGATAAATCCCCAAGTATCGATATAGAGGAAATTGATTTTGATTTAAGTTCGTTTTCAATGGATGCGGGTGAAACGAAAGAAAGTATTGCGGGTAAAACCCCAAGTATCGATATAGAAGAAGTGGATTTTGATCTTGGCTCATTTTCAATGAATACCAAAGTTTCAGATGCAGCCGAAAAAGACTCGGCTATTTTTGGCGCTTTATCAGAAACACAATTAACTGATAAGCAGCAGGACATTGAATCTTTTGAGTTTAATCTTAGCTCCGATGATGTTAAATCGGAAACAATCGAGGATTTCGGTTTTAATGTCTTAGAGAACAGTGAGAATGCGGATTCGCCTGCTTTTTCGTTGGATAAGGCATTAGATTTTAATGAAGATTTTGACGACGATTTTGATTTTAATTTTGATCTGGACGAGCCTCTATCCAGAAGTGGCCAGTCTAGTCAATATGATGAGTTTGGCGTTTCCGATCTCACCGATATGGACGAGTTAGAAACGAAGCTGGATCTGGCAAAAGCCTATGTCGATATGGGCGACGCAGACGCAGCTAAAGATATTGCTCAAGAAGTGCTTGAGCAGGGTAATGATGAGCAAAAAAAGGCAGCTCAAGCCCTGCTGGACGAGTTGAAATAAAATCATATCTTATAAACCATAAAAAAAGCCCATTATGGGCTTTTTTTATGGGCTCAGCATTTATCGATATTTTCCAGAATAGTTTCTTGATGACGCGTAAGGTTTAAGATGTGTTGTTGCAGTATCGGAAAGTGCCGATGTGCATTTGCATAATTATTGTTTAATAACCAGCCTTCCAGAGCATTTGCCGACTGCTGAATGTCAGTTAAGCCGCAAAAACTTACCGAACCATTCAATTTGTGCGTAATTTCTTGGGCAAGGCCATATTGCTTGTTCTCCAATGCATCTTTGATGTGGGTAATTTGCAAAGGGAGTTCCTCGAACAACTTTTCAAAAAGGGTTCGGGTAAGCCTCAGGTTGTTTTTGGTTTTAATCAGGATCATCCGAATATAGCCTAGAGCTACGGCTTTTATTTGCCAAGCATCTATAATTTCATTCAGTTGTTGTTCCGTTATCGGGCCAACCAGCCTATCATCGAAAACTATCGAATATTGTTGTTCGTACTGAGGATTGCCGTCTGACGGGGAATCGATAGCAATAATCGGCGTTTTGCTGTTCAGGCTAAGAGGATTTTTAATGCGGGGCATAAGTTTTAAATAGTCCGCATTTAGATCAAGTAATATCAGGTTGAATTGAGTCGATGCAATGAGCTGTAAAATATCCTTATATTGTTTGGCGGCAATAATATAAGGATGCGGGTAATTCAGTGACGAATGATTAACTCCAATATCACCTGCTATTAATACAATAAATTGTTCGTGCGGTTTTGTGTTCGACAACATTTCATTTACCCATGGATGAGGAATTGCACATTGTTGTTAAAAATTGTCTTTTTGTAATGTCTTGATGGCGGTTTCAGCAAAAATAGACGATTCATTTTATTGCGTGCAGTCGGATGTCGGTTTTATGGCGGCATTATTTATAAACCGCAGGCTCCCGTATTTATTTCACTATCCGAGTCTTATAATTACCATTCCGGATAGTTAATTATTAACATTTACAAGTATTCCTATCCTGTTCTTTTAAAAGGATCTTTTTTCTTGTATGATTTGGTTTTTATGATGCCGGTCAATGACGGTATGCGGCTCTTTGCCAGCCTTATTCATGGATGTCGATGTAGATGGCCTGTTGGCAAAATTTAATACTTTGTTTTATAAAAACTATTGTTCTATGGTTTATAAATTGCTTAATTACCGATTAAAACTAAAGGGTTTGTAACATGGCTGAGCGTGGACAAGAAGGCGGAGAGGCTAAAGGCTCTTCTAAAAAACTGATCATCATGATTGTCGCGGCAGTCATTCTATTAGCAGCCGGCGGCGGTGTCACCTTCTTCCTTATGAAAGGGGATTCAGCCAAAACCGAAAAAGAAGCTGAACATCATGAAGAGCCTGTTCATGCGGAAATGCTTTATTTTGATATGAGTAATAAGCCCATTGTTGTTGATTTTCCGCAAGGTGCGGCAGCTAAACATGGACGAATTACGTTGTCTGTATTGGTTGAAGGGGCTGAAACCATTGAGGTTCTGAAAAAAAATGAACCGATGATACGTAATAATCTGTTAATGCTGGTTGGGGCGCAGGATCCGGCCAGCTTGAATACTCGGGAAGGAAAGGAGATGTTAAGTAAAGCCATGCTGGACGATATTAGCGCGGTTGTAGTAAAAATGGCAGGGAAGGGGCGGGTTAAAGAGATATTTTTTACGTCATTTGTAATGCAATAACATGAGTGATTTACTCTCACAGGCAGAAATTGATGCGCTGCTAAATGGTGTCAGCGACGGGGATATTGAAACAGAGGATGAATCCGATTTTTATCCCGAAGCCGGTACGGAAGAGTTTTCTGAAAAAGGCATTGTCAGAGAGTATGACTTTGCAAGCCAGGAAAGAATTGTTCGCGGCCGTATGCCGACCCTGGAAATGGTTAATGAACGGTTTGCAAGGTTTATCCGCATCTCGCTATTCAATTTTCTACGCCGGTCGGCAGAAATTTTTATATCCGGCATCCAAGTTCAAAAATTTTCCGAATATATACAAGGCTTGCTGGTTCCGACCAATCTAACAATCGTTCGGTTTAACCCTTTACGCGGCAAGGCATTGATAGTTATTGACCCGCGGCTTGTTTTCACCGTGGTGGATAATTTTTTCGGCGGCGCGGGGCAATTCTATAACCAGACCGAAGGAAGGGAGTTTACGCCAACTGAAATGAGGGTAGTCCGGATTATCATCGATATGATTTTCAAGGACTTGAAGGAAGCTTGGAAGCCGGTTATGGAGCTCGATTTTGAATATGTAGGCGCGGAAATTAATCCACGGTTTGCGAACATTATCGGGCCTGGAGAGATTATCGTGATCTCTACCATTCACGTTGAGCTCGAAGGCGGGGGCGGAGACGTCAATATTGCGATGCCCTATGCGATGCTTGAACCTATCCGGGAACTGCTGGATGCGATCAGTAGCGATAGCGGTGAGGTTGACGGTGGCTGGCAGGATGCTTTGCGAGCGGAAGTGTTGAGAGCGGAAGTGAGTATAAACAGCCTTCTGGTGGAAAAAAGCATGACCATAAGAGACGTTATGCGTTTAAAAAAAGGTGATGTAATACCTATTGATATGCCGGAAACGGTGATTATTAAAGCCGAGGGAATTCCGGTTTTCGAGGGGAAAGTCGGCATATCGGACGGCAATTACGCAGTACAGATTATTGATAAGGTAAAGATTTGAATCAACCTGACGGGTTGGTCATAACACTATTAGATTGAGAGATAAGATGAGCGAATATCCGGATATACCTGAGGATGGCGAAGCAATGGACGACTTTGAGGCTGCCGCATTCCAGGAGTTTAATAATCAGTTTGATGATAAAAAATCGTCTGCCGCAAGTGATGAAATTAATCTTGATGTTATTCTGGATGTTCCCGTTACCATTTCCATGGAGATTGGCCGGACACAGATTAATATCAGGAATCTTTTACAATTAAATCAGGGCTCGGTTGTAGAGTTGGAGCGGTTCGCAGGGGAGCCGCTTGATGTCTTGGTCAACGGTACACTGATTGCGCATGGTGAAGTAGTGGTGATCAATGATAAATTCGGTATTCGCTTAACCGATGTTATCAGCCCGTCGGAACGGGTTAAAAGATTAGCCTGATGCCCGTGAAAATAATTATCGCGTGGCTGGCGCTCTGTTGGATGCCTGCCTGTTTTGCTGTGCAGGATGCCGACGCGCCAAAACAGACAGTCAGGACGATTTCTTCCGGAGACATGCTTCATTGGGCCGCCGGTCTATTGGTAGTTTTGGCTGTGTTTTTTTTCTGTGTATGGGGAATGCGCAAGTTAAGCGGAATTTCCACCCATGGCTCAGAAAAAATGCGCGTGGTTGGCGCTTTATCGCTAGGAGTGCGGGAAAAAGTTATTTTGCTTCAGGTTGGAAGAAAGCAGCTTGTGTTGGGCGTGACACCGGGACGTATAGACGCTTTGCATGTGTTGGAAGGTGAAGATTGTTTAAATAATAACGACTGCATGGATGCAGGAGCGGCTGCCGGTCAAGATAGCAAATTCAGTGCAATTGTGAAGCAAGTGATGAAGGGGCAAGCCAATGGTTAAAAGTCTTTTACCCCGCGTGCTGATTATCTGCATTGCGTTTTTGCTGATTCAAACACCCGCTTATGCGGCAGCAGGGATTGAAGCGGTCACCGTCGCTACAGGCAAACAAGGTGCGCAGACTTATACGGTGACGATCCAGATTCTGGCGTTAATGACCTTGTTAACGCTGTTGCCGTCGTTGTTGTTGACGATGACTTCGTTTGTCCGGATCATGATTGTGCTAAGCTTGCTCCGAACGGCTCTAGGGACCGGGCAAGCGCCAAGTAATCAGGTGCTGTTGGGCTTGTCGCTGTTCTTAACTATTTTCATCATGATGCCGGTTTTTGAGAAGGTGAATGCCGAAGCCGTCCAGCCTTATATGGAAAATAAAATCGATGTGGATGTCGCAATCGAGAAAGCTTCCGAACCGTTCAGGCAATTTATGCTAAAACAGACCCGGGAAGCCGATTTGGAATTATTTATCAGGATTTCCGGCAAGGCAGAATTGGAGTCGGCTGAAAACGTGCCGTTTTCTTTATTGTTGCCGGCTTTTGTAACCAGTGAGCTAAAAACGGCATTTCAAATAGGCTTCCTGATTTTCCTGCCTTTTTTAATCATCGACTTAGTAGTTGCCAGCGTGCTGATGTCCATGGGTATGATGATGTTGTCGCCGATGATTATCTCCCTCCCGTTTAAAATAATGTTGTTCGTTCTCGCTGATGGCTGGTCTTTGATCATGGAAATGTTGGCAGCAAGTTTTTATATTGGCTGATATAACTTCGCAAGGTAAGTTATGGTACCGGAAACAGTTTTCATGGTTGGGCAGGAGGCGATGATTGTTGCCGTCAAGTTGACGGCGCCGGTATTACTGCCGTCTTTGATCGTAGGTCTAATTATTGCGATGTTCCAGGCGGCGACGCAAATTAATGAGGCGACATTGACGTTTGTGCCCAAGTTAGTCGTCATAGGGATTGTGTTGATGATTATGGGGCCGGCGATGCTGCAAATGTTCCTTGATTATTTTCAGGGCTTGATTCGCGATATTCCGCATTTAATCGGTTGAGTTTTGGATTTTACTGAAGCGCAAATTCTCAGTCAGGCGGCTTTATTTATATGGCCGTTGATGCGTATCGGGGCGATGTTTGTATCGGTGCCGTTGTTCAGCATTAAAGACGTACCGGCCCGGGTCAGGCTGATCGTTTCGGTGGCAATAACGCTGGTCATTATGCCCTTGCTGCCGCCTTTGCCGAATATCGAAATGTTCAGCCATGAGGGATTTATGATGGCCGTTGCGCAGGTTATGATCGGTTTGACGAGTGGGTTTATTTTACAGTTGGTTTTTGCGGCTGTCGTTTTTGCAGGGCAAAGCGTCGCGTTAAGCATGGGCTTGGGTTTTTCGACAATGGTCGATCCGCAAAGCGGCCAGCAGGTGCCGGTCGTTGCACAGCTTTATACGATTATTACCACGTTGATTTTTATCAGCCTCGACGGGCACTTATTGTTGATACAAATGTTGCTGGATAGTTTTAAAACCTTGCCCATTGGCGTCGATGCGATCGGCGCGAACGGCATTTGGTCAATCCTTATGTGGAGCAGCAGGATGTTCGCGGGCGGCTTATTGCTGGCCATGCCTGTCGTTGCCAGCTTGTTGTTGGTTAATATTATTTTTGGGGTCGCGGCCAGGGCGGCTCCGCAATTACAAATCTTCTCTGTCGGTTTTCCGGTAACGTTGATGCTGGGACTGCTGTTGGTCTGGAAAACATTACCCGATGTGATGGAGCAGTTTTCCGGAATGTTGACGGACGGTTACGACCTGATCGGGCAATTGCTGCGCTTGTAGAATAAGTCATGGCAGATAACGAAGATAAAACCGAAGACCCCACCAGTAAGCGCTTAGCCGACGCCAGGAAGAAAGGGCAAATTGCCCGCTCCCGAGAGCTTAATACGTTTGCGATGATGATAGTCAGCGCGGCATTCTTGCTGATGCAGGGAGGAAAAATCGGTAAGGGGCTGTTGGATATGATGAAGACTGAGTTTCAGCCAAGCCGTGCCACTATTTTTGATCCAACCAGCCTGATATTGCATTTTAAGCAAGCTGTTATCGACGGCGTTATGTTGATCGCGCCGTTTTTAGCGTTGATGGTCCTTGTTGCGATTATCACGCCCATATCAATAGGCGGCTGGGTATTCAGTTGGGAGGCCGTGGCTTTTAAACCGTCAAAAATGAATCCTATTACAGGGATTGCCCGGATTTTTGCGGTAAGAGGCTTGGTTGAGCTGTTTAAGGCATTGTTGAAAGTTTTATTGGTTTTTGGCGTTGCAGTTGTTTTATATCAAGACTTTATCGATGAATTGCTGGGATTGGGCGCCGAGACACTAGATCAGTCAATCGGCCATGCATTGAATATTATCGGTATGTGTTTTTTACTGCTCAGCGCCTCATTGGTGTTGATAGCTATGATTGACGTGCCTTATCAATTGTGGGATTTCAGTAAAAATATGAAAATGTCCAAGCAGGAAATCAGGGACGAACATAAAGAATCCGAAGGTAGTCCTGAGATAAAAGGAAGGCAGCGCAGGCTGCAAATGGAGATGGCGCAAAATCGCATGATGGCTGAGGTGCCGAAAGCGGACGTTATTGTTACCAATCCCAGTCATTACGCAGTGGCTTTAAAATATGACCAAAATTCGAATAGCGCGCCAAAGCTGGTTGCCAAGGGAGTTGACTTGATAGCCGCACAGATCCGTAACGCAGCGATAGGCGCCGATGTGCCGCTGGTGGCATCTCCGCCATTAGCCAGGGCATTGTATTATTCGACCGAGTTGGATGCGGAAATACCTCAGGGACTTTACTTGGCCGTGGCTCAAATACTTGCCTATGTGTATCAGTTAAAAGCAGCAAATAAAAACGATTGGCGCGTACCGTTACCGCCGGAGAATATTAGCGTGCCTGACGAATTTAGACGGGATTAACGGGTATGGATTATTTAGCTAAATTAAAATCGGCGTTAGCGGTGCTGGGCAAGGCCGAGCTGGGAGCGCCGTTAGTTATCGTCATGGTCTTGTCGATGTTGATATTGCCGTTGCCGGCATTCGTACTGGACCTGTTTTTTACCTTTAACATCGCTTTCTCGTTAATCATTCTGCTGGTCGTCGTTTATACGCTTAAGCCGCTGGAGTTTGCGTCGTTTCCGACCGTCATCCTGCTTGCAACGATATTGCGTTTGGCGCTGAATGTGGCTTCGACGCGAATTGTGCTGATGGAAGGGCATAAGGGCGGCGATGCGGCCGGCAAGGTGATTGAAGCTTTCGGCGCCTTCGTTATCGGCGGTAACTTTGCCGTGGGCTTGGTGGTTTTTGCGATATTAATCGTCATCAATTTCATGGTCGTCACCAAAGGCGCCGGGCGGATTGCCGAGGTCGGAGCGAGGTTTACGCTGGATGCGATGCCGGGCAAGCAAATGGCCATTGATGCGGATTTGAATGCCGGTCTGTTGACACAGGATGAAGCGCGCGCACGGCGCGCCGAAGTAGCTACCGAAGCCGACTTTTACGGTTCAATGGACGGTGCGAGCAAGTTTGTCCGAGGCGATGCGATCGCCGGGATTATTATTTTATTCGTCAACATGATTGGCGGTTTGGCTATTGGCGTTATTCAGCACGATTTGAGTTTTGCCGAGGCAGGGAAGATTTACGTATTACTGTCTATCGGCGATGGTTTAGTCGCGCAAATTCCTTCCTTGTTATTGTCGATAGCATCGGCGCTGGTTGTTACCAAGGTCGGTAGCAGCAGCGAAAATATTGGCCAGCAAGTCTCGGCCCAGTTATTTGCAAATCCTAAAGCATTGACAGTGACAGCAGCGGTAGTTGGAGCGTTGGGTATTATTCCGGGCATGCCGAACCTGGTGTTTATTTTACTGGCGTCGGCTTTAGGCGGTGCCGCGTATTATATTGAGAAACAGCATAAAGAAGCGGCATTGGTTGCTATCGATTACCCGCAAGAACAACTGCCGCATACGGTTGCTCCCGAGACCAAAGAGTTGGGATGGGACGATGTGATGCCGGTTGACGTGGTCGGTTTGGAGGTCGGTTATCGCCTGATTCCGTTGGTGGATAAGAACCAGGGTGGGCAGCTGATGGTTCGTATTAAAGGCGTAAGAAGAAAGCTTTCCCAAGAGTTGGGTTTTTTAATTCCATCGGTGCATATCCGGGATAATCTCGATTTAAGCCCGACGGCCTACAGAATTTCGTTGATGGGGGTGACGGTAGGCGAGGCTGAAATCATGCCGGAAATGGAGATGGCGATTAATCCGGGGCGAGTTTTCGGCGTATTAAAGGGTAATGCCTGTAAAGATCCGGCTTTCGGTCTGGACGCCGTATGGATAGAGCCGCATCAAAAAGATCATGCTCAAACTCTGGGCTATACTGTAGTTGATCCCGGTACTGTCGTGGCGACTCATTTAAGCCATCTTCTGCAGGCCCATGCGCATGAGCTGTTCGGATATGAAGAGGCGAACAAGATACTCGACAATCTGGCTAAATCCGCTCCTAAGTTGGTTGAAGACTTGGTGCCGAAGACGTTGCCGTTGGGCGTCGTGGTCAAGGTATTGCAGAATCTGTTGCAAGAGCGCGTGCCTATCCGCGACATGCGTACCATCGTCGAAACTTTGGCGGAGTACGGGATGAGAAGTCAAGATCCCGACATCCTGACGTCGGCAGTGCGGGCCTCGTTGGGACGGTTAATTATCCATGAAATCAGTGGCATGCAGGATGAATTGCCGGTTATTACACTGGATCATGAGTTGGAACAGTTGTTGCATAAATCTTTGCAAACAGCAGGTGAAAGCGGTGTCGGAATCGAGCCAGGGTTGGCAGAACAAATGCACACATCACTTCAGGAAAGTATGCAAAAAATGGAAATGGAAGGACAAACGGCGGTGTTGTTGGTTTCTTCTTATATTCGTCCGTGGTTATCCCGGTTCGTTCGCCATTCCATACCCGGATTACATGTCCTGGCATACAATGAAATACCAGCCGACCGCCAGATTAGAGTGGTTTCAAGTGTCGGACGAAGAACATAGTACATGAGGCTTTAGTTATGAAAATTAAACGTTTTTTTGCAGAGGATATACGCCAAGCCATGCGAATGGTTAAAGAGGAGCTGGGCGCAGATGCAGTCATCATGTCAAATAAATCGGTTGACGGTGGGGTAGAAATCGTCGCCGCACGCGATTTTGATGAGCAATTGATCCAGAGCAAATTGCAAAAACAGGCGGAAGAGCAACAACAATCCTCTGCTCAAGAAACCAGAAAATTCGAACTACCTGATTTTGAAGCGGAAAAGAATCGTTTACATGTTTTAAGCAGCCAAAGAAAACAAAGCAGCGACGGTTTTTTGCCTGAGCGCGCTCCGGCACGGGCGAACCGTTTTTCTAGCGACAGCAACGCTTCCTCTACCTACGGCAACCGTACGCAACGCTTCTCTAGCGAGAGCAGTTCTACGATTCCAGGCGGCCAGCCGAACCGCTTCTCTACCAATTCCGGCAACGTTGCCGGCCGTCGGAATATTGACGAATACGTCGGCTATGCGGAAAAAGTGCACCTGCGTGGAAACTTGGAAACAGTAACGGCCAAGACTGCTAAGCCATTGGGAGCTTCTGCGGCTCAAAGACCCAAGCCGGTGGAAAGACCTATGCAAATAGCGATGCCGGCCGAAAAACAAAGCAGTGCGTCAGATAGCTTGCTGATGGAAATGAGCAGAGAGCTTAAATCATTAAGGTCTGCGATGGATTCCAAACTATCCGGCGTTAGCGCTTTGGCGCAAATTAATCCGGTTCGGGCTGATTTGCTGCAACGCTTGGCCGGTATGAGCATTTCAAGAAAACTGAGCGTTAAAATTGCGAACCGTTTTCCCAATCATACCGACCCTGAACTTGTTTTTGCTCAAGCCCAAGAGTTGTTGGCTAAAGTATTGCCGGTAGCTAACGATGATTTACTCCAACATGGCGGCATTGCTGCTTTAGTAGGTCCCACCGGCGTAGGAAAAACAACAACGATTGCCAAGTTGGCCGCTAAATTCATTTTAAAGCACGGTCCAAGACAAGTCGCTTTAATTACTACCGATAATTACCGTATCGGTGCTCATGAGCAACTGAATACTTACGGACGGATTCTTGACGTTCCGGTTCGGGTCGCATCCAGCGCAGCAGAATTGCATAACCTGATCAATGGCTTTTCAGACAAACGGCTTATCCTGATCGATACCGCCGGTATGAGCCAACGCGATATGAAACTGGTTGAGCAAATCAATACCTTACAACAAAGCGGACAAGCAATTAAATCCTATTTGGTTATGTCGGCTGCTACTGAATACAAAGCAATGAATGAAATTATCAAAGCCTTCGATGTTTTTGAACCGCAAGCCAGTATTTTGACTAAACTTGACGAAGCGGCAACGATTGGCTCGGCCGTATCTTCAATCATAGAAAATAACTTGCCGCTGTCTTTTATTGCCGACGGACAGCAAGTACCTGAAGATATGCATAGTCCTTGCGCTCGGACTTTAATCGCACAATGTGTGGCCGAGCTGGATGAGGAAAGTGATTACAACGATATGAATAACGAAGCTTGGGCGGCGCAAGGCTATGCATAAACAACCTGATCAAGCAGCTGGGATAAGAAAAATGAATACAGTCAAACCCATTCGGGTTATTGCCGTCACCAGCGGCAAGGGTGGTGTAGGAAAAACGAACTTATCGGTTAACGTGGGCATAGCGCTATCGCAAATTGGACAGCGGGTGGTACTACTGGATGCCGATATGGGATTGGCTAATGTTGACATTTTGTTGGGCGTATATCCCAAATTCAACCTTTCTCATGTGCTGGCGGGGGAAAAAACATTAGATGAAATCATGATGGAAGGTCCGGCCGGCTTAAGGATCATCCCCGGCGCATCCGGTATTCAAAAGATGTCTGAACTGACTTCGGTTGAACAAGCCTCAGTAATCCATGCTTTTAGCGAAATCGACCAGGATATCGACGTGTTGATTGTTGATACCGCGGCCGGAATATCGGCGAGTGTGGTTAATTTTGCCCGCGCTTGTCAGGAAATTATCGTAGTGGTTTGCGATGAACCGACATCGTTAACAGATGCTTATGCGTTTATTAAATTGCTAAACAGGGATTATGGCTTGTCCAAGTTTCATGTAATAACCAATATGGTTCAATCTGTGCAGCAAGGCCATGCATTATTTCAGAAGTTAAGCAAAGTAACGGACCGCTATCTGGATGTTAACTTGTTGTTCGCCGGCGCAGTACCTTATGACGAGTATTTGCGCAAAGCTGTTCAAAAACAAACCCCTGTTGTTATGGGATTTCCTCGAAGCAAGGCTTCTCTCGCGCTGAAGGCAATAGCCTCAAGAATTAATACTTGGCCGTTAAAGACTCAGGCGGGTGGTTATATTGAGTTCTTTATTGAAAGAATGATTCAATACGGATCCCAAAAGGATGTCGCATGAACGGCGTGGCAATGTACACTTCGGTCCAGGCTGGAGGCACCGATCAGCGTGTCATGCAGCATGCGCCATTAGTTAAACGCATTGCCTATCATTTGTTGAGTAAATTGCCCGATTCCGTTCAAATCGACGATTTGATACAAGCAGGAATGCTCGGTTTACTCGAAGCCATCAAGAATTACGATGCTTCGCAAGGAGCCAGCTTTGATACCTATGCCGGTATTCGTATCCGCGGCTCTATGTTGGATGAAGTCAGGCGTAGCGATTGGACCCCTCGTTCGGTGCATAAAAAAGCGCGGATGGTCAGCGACGCGATCCGGGCAATTGAGAATAAAACCGGGCGCGAAGCGAAAGACGTCGACGTGGCTAAGTATTTAGGCATATCCATTGACGAATATAATCATATTCTGCAAGACTCAAGCAGCTGTCGCGTATTCAGTGTCGAAGAATTGGCGCAGGATGGGGATCGTTACCTGGATGAAGCGTTGGATTACCAAGAAGAGCCCGTGGACGGCTTAAGCCGCGAAGGTTTTCAGCAAGCCTTGGCGGATGCGATCATGGCCTTACCCGAGCGCGAACGTCTGGTTATATCGCTTTATTATGATGAAGAACTTAACTTGCGCGAAATAGGCGAAATTTTAAATATTAGTGAGTCCCGAGTCAGCCAAATCAGTACTCAGGCCGTGTTGAGATTGCGTTCAAGATTGTCTGAATGGACCGATTGATAGTTTTTAGTTAGCAGTCTGAAAACTAAAAATGGATATTCTAAGTATTGCGGGTGTTTTTGTCGGCATCGGTGCGATTCTATTGGGAGTCACGCTGGACGGTGGCGATATCAGTTCGCTAGTCAATGTGCCTGCGCTTGTCATTGTTTTCGGAGGGACGGTTGGCGCAACACTACTGCAATTTCCACCGGCCATTTTTATCAGAAGCCTCAAAATGCTTCCGTGGGTATTAAGACCGCAGAAAATGAATTTTTCCGGGCAAATTGAGCAGATAATTCATTGGAGCTATCTGGCGAGAAAGGAAGGTTTGTTAGGTCTTGAAGATACCTTGCCGAATGAAGAAGACCCCTTTGTAAGAAAGAGCTTGCAGTTGTTGATTGACGGGATTGATTCTGCCGTGATTCGCGAAATATTGGATTTAGATATTTCTTCTAAAGAAAGCATGGGACTGCAAGCGGCAGGATTGTACGAGGCAATGGGCGGTTATTCGCCCACAATCGGAATTCTTGGCGCGGTAATGGGCTTGATCCATGTCATGCAGAATTTGACTAACCCGGAATTGTTAGGCCAGGGCATTGCAACCGCTTTTGTTGCGACTATCTATGGCGTCGGTTCCGCCAATCTGATTTTCTTGCCGGTTGCCAATAAATTAAAAGCGCATGTGCTTGAATCGACTCTGCTGAAGGAAATGTTGGCTGAAGGCATTATCTCTATATCGGATGGCGAAAACCCAAGAAATATTAAGCTGAAATTGAGCGGTTATCTGCATGATTCCTATAAAGATTAGATCATGACGGCGAGGCGCAGGAAAAGACCGCTAGCGCATACTAATAATCGTGATCGATGGATGGTCTCTTACGCGGATTTTATAACCCTGCTGTTTGCTTTCTTTGTGGTCATGTACGCCATATCTTCGGTCAATGAAGGAAAATATAAGTCCTTGGCGGATTCATTAGGTGAAGCATTTTCGAATGAACAGCAAGGCAACAGGATTAATCCCATTCAGATAGGCTCATTGCCGACAACTATTCAACCGATTGTGTTAGATAATCCAATGACAACGGTAGCAGGTGAAGAAGAGCGTCAACTGAGCGAGGAAATATTAGAGGAAAGAGAACAGTTGGGCCGGGCGTCAGAGCAATTCGAACAGGTTCTTGCGCCTTTTATCGATGAGGATCTGATCGCTGTTAAAAAAAGCGACTATTGGGTAGAGCTGGAGATGAACAGCGAAATGCTGTTCTTGAGCGGTGAATCGGAATTATCGAAAAAATCACTACCGGTGTTGAAAAAAATTGCCGAAGTGATTAAGGCGTTGCCAAATATGATTAATATTGAAGGATATACCGATAATGTTCCGATCGAGAATATCAAATTCAGGTCGAACTGGGATTTGTCATCCGCCCGCGCAACCAGCGTTGTGCATGAGTTGGTTAAGGACGGCATTAATCCTGCCCGTTTGTCGGCAATTGGTTATGGAGAATTTCATCCTATTGACGATAACAAGACAGAGCTGGGCCGGTTTAAGAACAGGCGAGTGGTTCTGGTATTGATGTCCCAGGCTTTTGCCCGCTATGGCGCTAGCGATGAAGAGCGCGCCAAATTATTAAATCTGGCGCCGTCTGCTGCTGTCAGTAAACCATGATGCCGATTTCATGGATAACTGCTAATATTAACAAAATCGCTCCAATATCAGTTTTAGGAGGTTGGTATGTTAGAAATATATCCCGTATTACCCTCTTTACCGGTTATAAAACCTAAGAAAATTGAGCGGGATGAGCATCATCCCGAGAAACGACAGCGCAGGAAAAAGCAAGAACCAAGAGAGCAACGTGCTGAACCTATTCGACATATTGATGAAATTGTTTGATGAATAATCCTTTGATAATAGCTCTTGTTGTTGAGAGTGTGATTGTTGTTGTTATGTTCGCGGTGCTGTGCTGGTTGGTGCGGGGCCAACTAAAACTTAAAAACGATTATCAGGCTCTTAACGATATTGTTCAAGGTAACAGCAACGATATTGCCGGCTTGTGTTCCGCAGCGTTGACGGTCGATAGCCGAATAGCTGCCGTGGATAGCCAAATAACCGCTACTTATGAGCAGATTGACGATTTGGCGGCAAAGCTTGCCGAAGTCGAACAGATTGATCAATCTTCTCACCCGTATAGTGGGGATATTCGAAAAGTAAGAAGCGGTGCGAGTGTTAATGAATTAATGCAAAACTCAGGCCTGAGTCATGATGAAGCCGCTTTATTGATTCGCTTGCATGGTTCTAAAACCCAACCGTAAAAAACGGCCCATAAAAAAGCCCGGCTATCGTTGGACGGTAGCCGGGCTTTTTTTAGCCGAAATCTTAATCTTCGCCGCTAAATACGCCTAACAGTTGCAACAAGCTCAGGAACAGGTTGTAGATAGAGACATATAACGAAATAGTCGCCAAAATGTAGTTAGTCTCGCCGCCGTGAATTATTTCACTGGTTTGAAATAAAATCATACCTGACATCAGCAAAATGAACATGGCCGATACCGCTAGCGATAAAGCCGGCATAGTGAAAAATATAGACGCAAGGCCCGCCAGAAACGCCACCAGTACGCCAACCATCAAAAAGCCGCCCATAAAGCTGAAGTCTTTACGCGTCGTTAATGCGTAACCTGAAAGCCCCAGGAATATAACGCCTGTACCGCCCAATGCTGTCATGATCAATTCGTGACCATTGCTGAAAGCTTTAACGTACATAGTTAAAACAGGGCCGAGAGTTAAGCCCATAAAGCCTGTTAATGCAAAAACAAAAACCAGGCCCAAACCGCTGTTGCTGAATTTAGTGGTCAAGAACAACAGGCCGAAATAGCCTACCAAAGTAATGATAGGGCTAAAATGCGGCAGATTGAAAAGCATCGCTGCGCCTGCCGTCATAGCGCTGAATATTAGCGTCATCGACAATAATAAATAGGTATTTCTCAGAACCTTGTTGGTCGACAGTATGTCGGCTTCCGGACGTGAAATCGCAGTATTTAATCTCATTTTATTTAGACTCCTTGGAAATAAAGGGTTTGAAAAGATAGACCGTTAAATCTTACAAGAGTTTGACCGTCTTGGTAAGAATATTTAGTAGAATATCGGTTTATTATACCCAGAAGGCATAAGTAGGGTTTGAGCGGACAGGCTGCTCAACTCAGCTTTATACCCAGAGGGCATAAGTTTCGTTTGAGCAGGCAAGCTGCTCAACTCAGCTTTAAACAATGATTTTTTTTGCAGTGCCGGATTATGACAGAAAACACACAAATAACGCCTTATGAGCTGATAGGCAAAGAAACGGCGATACGCAGTTTGGTTGAGCGGTTTTATTTTTTTATGGACACTTTGCCGGAGGCGTCCGGAATTAGGGCGATGCACGCAGCGGATTTGTCGGATGCGCATGACAAACTGTTCAAATTTTTGTCCGGCTGGCTCGGCGGCCCCAATTTGTTTATTCAGGAATACGGGCATCCAAGGTTACGGCAACGGCATTTTCCTTTTGCGATAGACGCCAGCGCCAGGGATCAATGGATGTTGTGCATGAATAAAGCCTTAAATGAAATACCTATGAATGCAAGTTTTAGGGAAAATTTAACCCAGGCATTGCAGCAATTGGCAACGCATATGATTAATCAGGATGAATAGAGACGTAGGGCGCGCCGCGCTCCTACGCTATAGCATGTATTTTTACCTTAGTCAGATAGAGAACCGTCATTTCCAATTTAGCATTTTCCTACCAGATCCGGCGCAGCGCGCGGGCCACGCAGATGCGCATCGTCGTAACGCTCGGTAAAGTCGAAGTTGTCGCCCCACCCAAGGTTTCCGAACATAGAATCAGTCAGTTTGTTCAGGTCAAACAACAGTGGATAGTCCAAACGCTGGCTAAAATTGAAGCCAATAGCCTGCATCATAAAAAATTGGCTCCGGCTGTTTATAGTCATGGCGCTGAGGTTCCTTACCGGGGAGCTCGCTATAAATTGGCAGTAAGGCCCACAAAATTAAAAAGAATAAAAATAGAATTCAACCAGGAGTTTATTGCCCATGTGCCCGACGCATTGATCATGAAAGATCACAGTGCGGAAATAAAAGAAGCGCTAACTCGTTGGATGAAAAAAGAATCGAAAACCCAGGTAGAGCATTTTGTAAAACAACATGCGGAAAGAAAGCAACTATTTCCGCAGACGATTAAAATCAAAACCCAAAAAAGCCGATGGGGCAGTTGCGGCATTCATAACGACATCAACATCAATTGGCTGTTAATCATAGCTCCGCCTGAAGTCCTTGAATACGTGGTGGTGCATGAGCTTTGCCATATCAAAATCAGGAACCACTCCGCCCATTTCTGGGCATTGGTGGCTGAGCATTTGCCGGATTATCAAAGCCGAAGGCATTGGTTGAAAAAGCATGGCGGCAGTTTGATGATGGGCTTGTGATCTGTGCTAGAGATTTACGGTTAAATGCAACTACGGTAGTAAACCAGTTGCCGGATACCGCAATTAGTCAAAATCATTCTGGTATTTTTGCCAGCATCAATGTTCATAGCCCACTAAAGAAACAGTGTCTTATGAATGAGTACTTTATAAGTGTCCTTACATATTGTGAATTCAGTCTTGAATACGTATTGTTGAACTATGGGCGGAGTGATGGATAAGCGATTTTTGACCTGATAATGCATGAATGTTGTTGGCCAATTGTCGACTTGCATATCATTACACCCAGTCAAGCCTCCCTTTGAGGAAACGAAATATAACTAAATCAACTACGAGGATTTTAATATGGCTGAAGAAGTAGAAAAAGACTACACATGGTGGATTGCCGGCGCTGCTATTGTTGCTATTATTGTTTTAGTTGTGCTGCTGAAAAAGGACGAAACTAAGCATTTGCAAAGCGGCGCGGTTGAACAGTTGCAAACTGAAACCTTCAAGAATATAGAAAAGAGAAAAACCAGCAATACTGCTACTGGTGAGGTAAATAAATAAAACAACACCCCCGTTATTTTCATAACGGGGGTGTTACTACTTCATAATATTGATTCCGTTACCGTTATAGGTAAGTACCCGGCGACAACTTCGTTTGTGTTGTTATCGCTCCCAAGCTGGTATGACGGTGAGAGTTTTAGCCAGGGAATAGGGATGTGTTTATTGGCTAAAGTGCATGACTTCACCTTCCTGCATCGTATTGCCGTTCGCGGGGTTGGGATTGGGGTAAGATTCGCCGCCTCCCAGCTGTTCATTGATTTGCCGCGCTACATCGATTCCCAAACTTTTCGATACTTCCGATACTACCTTGCCGCGGCTCGGTACAACGCGGCTTCCTCCGGTTACAACGCGAACATCCTGTCCTTCGCCGGTAGCGCTGAAAGCGGCTTTTACTTCGTAAGTGCGGGTATTGATTAGGCTGAACTCCGCCACCAAACTCAGGCTAAAGGTGTTGGATAGCGTATCGGTACCGATAATCGGATTAACCTCGTCACGAAAATCAAGCTCGCTGACAGTACCGAATAATACATAATCGGCTCCGGGATAAGCGCCTTTCTTGATACGGCTGATAATGTCGTAGATCTTTTCGCTGCCTTTGGCCGTATAAGGTTTGGCTTGGGTTAGCTGAAAGCCGCCGTTTTTCAGTATTTCGCCTTTAATGTCGCCGACAAATTTGCGCAATTCGCCGTACTCGATATAACTGTAACTGCTTTCGACTTCGGTATAGTCGGTTTGTGATCTGCCGCTGTATGAGGAACGGCTGGATGCCGAAGAGCTTTCGAAACTGTCCCGTTCGCGTTCGCTGTGGCTGGCTCGTTCCGATGATTTGTTATGGTAATCGACAAAGTGAAAATAACCGCTGACCCGTTCCGCATAAGCCAGATCGGTTACGGCAATCTTGGCTGCTTGGACGTCGTAGGCGGCAAACAGCGGCAACAGCAGTAATAACGAACGTAAGAGTTTCATGGGCCGCCTCATTAGAACATCGATTTATTGGAAGTTTTCCGAATCTCTTTTTCATCCGCCCATTCCATCACGCCGGATTCATTATCGATTAACTGCAAACTGAATTTGTAATACACGTCCTTGACGTCGCCGGCGCGCTTAACGATGGAGGTAATCGTGCCCTCTATGCGAAAATCGGCGCCTTCCATGTTACCCATTTTTTTAGATTTGCTTTTCTTGTATAGACCGGTTTGATTTTGCCGGGTTAATTCGTCGACTTGAGTTTGCATTGCGCTGGTGTCTACCGCAAAGCGCACCATGCCGCTTTTTAGTATCTTGGCGCGTATTGAATCGGTGATTGATTTGGTGTCTATGTATTCGCTGGTCCGGTTTTTTACTTCCGCAACGGTTACCAAGGGGCGCGATTTTGCGGCCAGGACAGGGGCTTGCAATAGCGAACTGGCCATCGACTCGGCTATCGTTTGCAAGTCGGTCGAGCCGAATTCGTTGGTTAAGGTTTCAACCGCCTTGCTGTCGCCGTATTCGACGTTGCCGGAACTGAGCGTTGGCGACTGTGTCGCGCAACCGCTCAGCAATAGCGCTATTGCGGCAGTTTTGAAAACGGTTGAATACGCGATATTTGATTTATACATAGGATTATCTCTCTTTACATTAAGTTAATGGGCTATTTCAAGCCGTCTTTCCATATTTTAGTTTGGAGTACAAACTTCGCTTGCGCTTGCAGGCACAGCCTGCACTCCAGCTTAGTAATCGCTAAAATATAACCTTTTATTAAAATATCTAAGGCATCGAGCCGGTGTTATCAGGACTTTGCACGACCATCCTGAAATCCGTAACCTGGGGCGAGGGCGCAACGGCGGTGACGGTTTGCTTTTGGTGAGCGTAAACAAGGACGGGTTTCCAGGCTTCTTCTCCGCCGACCGCAAAACCATTCGCATCGAACCACTTAAAACGATAGTAAAGTTGCTGATTATCCGAGTCAGGATTGCTGATCTCCGCCTGTACAGTCAAAAGATGATTGCGTTTCACGGCGCGAAGGTCGGTCACTTGTAAATAGGACATTTCACTCAATTGTTCGACCTTCGCGTTGATGCTGCCCGGACGTGGCGCCGGCTTTTGACTGGCGCAGGCAGTGAGCAGCGACAAGACGATTGCTAACGGTATCTTCTTAAACGGATGCATGGCTTATCCTTTTGTTTATTTAACGGTTTTTTTGGATTTTTTCTTTTTGGATTTTGTTGGCGCTTTCTGTTCCGGTTCTACTGCATTGACAGGCTCAATAACGGCAGGCGCGGTATAAACCGGCATTTGCGGCCCATAAACAGGTTGCGACCAGTAAGCTTGATTGCCTAGTAAGCGCGTCACGACGACGGCATGCGATCCTTTAATATCGATGGATTGTTTGCTGCTGCCAACAGTAATGTCATGCTTGCCTGAAGGCAGGGTCGCCCGAGCAATGCTGATGGTGGCAGGCAAGGTGCGCCAAGTGCGTTCATCCGCGGATTCGGTAATAACATTGGCGACATTCAATGCAATACCGGCAATAGACGCATAGCCGCCTTGGTCCATCAGGGCTTTTTGCGACATTGTTTTTGCGGCGGCGCGAAGAATGCCGCGAACAATGATTCCGGGCATGTCGTCTCTTAATGCGCGCTTGGACATCGCGTCCAGACTGGTGATAGCGGACAAGGGCAGGGTGTCTTTGCCGTCAATGCCGAGCGTGCTGGGTTGCAACGTATGGCTTGGGTCCGAATGCAATACCGGGAACGAGATAGGAATAACGCCCAAATTGCTGACAATGACCGGAACAGGGATGGTGATTGAGCTCAATGCCGGCGCGGCGCCGGATTCAACGACAAATAACACGTCGGTTTCCGAAGGTTTACGGAGAGCCGGGCGCGTATCCAGGGTTGATAAGCCGTCTTCCAGGGTTTTTATATTGGGCCGCAGTTCGATCGCTTGCCGGTAGCCGGGCGAGGCAAGTCCGGGTTCGTTCAACGCTTCGTAAACAAAACCGGCCAGGTAATGGCTGAAAGCGCTCTGGTAACCGTTCTTTAACGCTGTGACTTCGGCCGAGTTAAGTGTTTCGACCGGGTAACCGTTCAGGTCCTTAAACGTTGTAGTAATGCTTTTTTCTTTGCTTTCCTGCTCCAGCGCCGCGGCATCTTTTGCGTTAATTTCCGCGATAACGGCTTCCCGTTCGTGGGTTTTTTTGATCTCCGTCCTGGCCGAGTTCCAGTCGCCGTTCAATAAATGGTCCAAGGCAAGCTGTGTAGACAACATGACTTTTTCATAATCATGGCCGTCATAGCGGCGCGTTTTATCGTTTAAGACGATCGCGCCGGCATTTTCCAAAATAGCGCCGGCGCGGATTTTTGCTTCATTCTCCCATTCGTTGACTTTCCGGTCGGCCTGTAACCATGCCGTAGCGCTATCTTTGTACTGACTCTTTAAGCGTAATAATTCGCCCTTTTCCAGATAGTAGAGCAGGTCGGGATCGTTGCCGGAATTATTGGCTTCATGTTGCGTTAAAGCCTGATCAAGCTGGCCTTGTCCAACCAGATCAATAGTCTGTTTAAGTTCATCATCGTAGCTGCGCATGACGGAGCAGCCGGATAAGGTTACGGTCAATAAAAAAGGCAAGGCAAGGCTGGTTGGACGAATAAATGTAGACATGGGAAGCCCTTGTTTTATTATTTTTTGGGTATGGTTCGCATCCGGCAGCTTCGTCATTGTCCGTAATCAAAGCGCCAACGCGGGAAAAAGTATAAATGTTTTTTTTAATAACCCAATTGTTTTTAGGTCAATTGGCTTGTTATTTTTGGGGATGAGCTTAGTGAAACCGGCTGAAAGATCGTAACAGTATGTCGGGTATAAAAATATCAGCGAACAAATAGATATTACGAGCTTGATTTTTTGCTTTTGAATCGCGATATACCGAACGCAGTAATTACATCGAACACAAGATTTCCTTTTTTAATCCCTGCAAAGCCGATAAAATTAGTCGGTTTTTATTTATAAGGTGAACCATCATGAGTGTTGTTGAAAGAATTAAAGACCAGATTGAAAATAATCAGGTTGTTTTGTATATGAAAGGGTCGCCGGATTTTCCTCAATGCGGCTTTTCCGGAAAGACGGTGCAAATATTAGAGGCTTGCCAGGCTAAATATACGTACGTCAATATTCTTGAGGATCCTGAGCTGCGTGAAGCTCTTAAAGAATATTCAAATTGGCCGACCTATCCTCAGCTTTATATTGGCGGCGAGTTGGTCGGCGGTTGCGATATCGTTACTGATTTGTACCAGAAAGGCGAGTTAGTAAAGATGTTGACTGCGGTTGACGCTGTAGTGGAATAATTGATGACGCACGGATGAGGTTCCTGTCATTCGTGCGTTGATTTTGTTACTTAATTATCAAGCGATTCTAACTGCTTCCAGCGGTTGACTATCCTACAAAACAGTTCGGCCGTCTTTTCGGCATCGTAGAGCGCTGAATGCGCTTTCTCATTATCCCATTCTAAGCCGGCGGCCTGAGCCATTTTTGCCAACACGGTCTGCTGATAAACTAATCCTCCTAAGGTTGCTGTATCGAAAGTGCTGAACGGATGAAATGGGCTGCGTTTTATTTGCGTTCTCTGAATAGCCGCATTTAAAAAGCTAATGTCAAAAGCCGGGTTATGGCCGACCAAAATTGCCCTGGTGCAATTATTGCGCTTGACCGCTTCTTTAATCGGCTTAAACAGCATATGCAACGCGTCTTTCTCTTCAATGGCCATCCGGAACGGGTGGTGCGGATCGATTTTATTAAACTTCAGCGCTGCCTCGTCCAATTCGGAGTTCTTAAAAGGTATTACATGGGTTGTATAACGTTCGGTAATTTCGAGCTCACTGTTACTGTTAAGTTCGACAATCACGGCGGCAATTTCCAGCAATGCATTTTTTTTGGGATTAAATCCGGCTGTTTCAATATCGATAATAACCGGGAGAAAGCCTCGGAAACGTTTGTCTAGGGGAATTACTGGTGTGTCCATTATTGTTAAGTTATGCCAAAGATGTAGAGAAATGATGAAGAAAAAACGCGGCAAGTTGTGCTATGTTACGCGAAAATCGGTCCATTATAAAAGTAATAGCACTGAGGAGTAGATGTGATGCAACATAAATTGATAACTCAACTCGGATGTCTTGTTTTATTAGTTATATTGGAAGGATGCGCAACAACCGCAAAAGACCCTCAAGATCCATGGGAAGACTGGAATAGAGGCGTGCAAACATTTAATGACAAGCTTGACGATTATGCGATGAAACCTATCGCCAAAGGTTACCAGTGGATAACCCCGGACTTTGTTGATCAAGGCGTCAGTAATTTTTTCAGCAATATTAATGATATTGGCGTAACGGCCAATGATCTGCTGCAGTTTAAGTTAGCGCAGACCGGCATGGACGGAGCGCGTTTTGTCGTTAATACGATTGCCGGCGTTGGCGGATTCGTCGATGTGGCGGCGATGATCGATTTGCCCAAGCATCATGAGGATTTTGACCAGACCATGGGCGTTTGGGGAATACCGACCGGTCCTTATTTGGTGCTGCCGTTTTTCGGGCCGAGTTCTCCCCGCGGAGTCGGCGGGTTGGTCGGCGATGCGGCCATGAACCCCATTAGCTATCTTGATAGCGGGGTTATCAGCAGCGGATTGTTTGGGCTGAATGCGGTCGACTTGCGTGCGGATAATCTGGCTAATGAAAAGATTGCAACCGAAGCAGCGGTAGATCGCTATGCTTTTTTTAAAAGCGCTTATTTTCAAAATCGTGAATACCTGATTCATGACGGCAATCTGCCGGAAGAGCAGCAGGATTTGTTGGATTTTGAGGAAGATTTTAATAAGGATAATTTGGCACCGGTTAAGCCTTATTAGCCAAGCTATGTAAAATAGAACACGGATGGTACGGATAAGTCCGTGTTCTTCTATTACCGGCACTTCATTTTAGTTGCCAACACAACTCTTCATTTGCCTTCAGCGGTGTAATCGATAAACCGTTTTCACCATAGACCGGCGGCACTGTCCATGTAGTTTTCTCCAGCGTGACCGTACCTGTATTTCTGGGTAGGCGATAAAAATCGGCACCGTAAAAGCTGGCGAACCCTTCCAGTTTATCTAACGCATCCGCTCGCTCGAATGCTTCCGAGTAAAGTTCCAAGGCGGCATGGGCGCTGTAACAACCGGCGCAACCGCAGGCGTTTTCTTTTAATGAAGTCAAATGAGGTGCGCTGTCCGTACCCAAAAAGAATTTTGGATTGCCGCTGGTCGCGGCTTTAACTAACGCCAGGCGATGAGACTCGCGCTTGATAATCGGCAGACAGTAATGATGCGGCCTGATGCCGCCAGCCAGGATCGCATTGCGATTGAACAGCAAGTGCTGAGGGGTGATGGTCGCGGCAATATTAGCGCCGGCGTCTTGCACGAATTGCACGGCCTCAATCGTGGTGACGTGTTCGACCACAACGCGCAAGCCGGGAAAATCGCGAGTAATGTCAGTCAGGTAAGTGTCAACAAACGCCCGTTCCCTATCGAAAATATCGCAAGCTTCATCGGTGACTTCGCCATGAACCAATAGCGGGATGTCATGCCTCTCCATTGCCGCCAATAACGGATAAATAGCCTTGATGTCGGCAACGCCCGAGTCGGAGTTGGTTGTTGCTCCGGCCGGATATAGCTTAAACGCATGAATATGTTCGGATCCTACGGCTTTCTTGATTTCTTCCACTGTTGTCGAACCGGTCAAATACAGCGTCATCAGTGGCGTAAAATCCAGGTCGCCAGGAACCGCTTGCAGAATTTCTTCCCGGTAAGACAGGGCTTGCGCTACTGACGTAACCGGCGGTTTGAGATTGGGCATGATGATCGCACGGGCGAATTGTCTGGCAGTGTGCGGCATGACAGTTTGTAAAATTGCACCGGTTCTGACGTGTAAATGCCAGTCATCAGGCTTTGTGATGGTTAATGTTTTCATTATTAGAGGTAAATTCGGTAAAATAGGCGGCTATTTTATAGTAAGTGCCTTGAAAAATTAAACGCAGCACTTATCGTGGTTATTATTTTTGTTATCGGAGCGATAAATGCCAATATACGAGTACCAATGTCAATCATGCGGCCATGAGCATGAAGCCTTACAAAAACTCAGCGCTGAGCCTTTAGTGACCTGTCCGGCCTGTAACAAGCCGGAGCTAATGAAAAAGATTTCCGCAGCAGGATTCAGGTTAAAAGGCAGCGGCTGGTACGAAACTGATTTCAAAAGCGGCGCCAAAAAAAATGTAGCGGGTGAGGCGAGCTGTTCGAGTTCCTCATCGTCTTCCGGTAGCTGTCCAGGCGGCGGCTGTACTAAAGCTCACTGATAAAGCAGGCAAAAGGCGCGAAGTACAGATTTGATTACGCGCCTTTTTGCTTCGGCTCTCAACTTTAACAATCTTTTAAATCAACAGGAAAATTTATGCGTACTCACAAGTGCGGAGAATTAAACACACAACAGCTAGGCGAAACGGTTTCAATCTGCGGTTGGGTTCATAGACGCAGAGACCACGGCGGCGTTATTTTTATCGATCTGAGAGACCGTGCCGGCTTAGTTCAAGTCGTTGTCGATCCCGATGTAGCCGAAACTTTTGCTATTGCTGAAAGCGTCCGCAGTGAATATGTATTGCAAATTACCGGCCTGGTTCGCGACCGTCCGGCAGGCACGATTAACGCCAATATGCATTCCGGCGAGATCGAGATACTGGCTAAAGACATCGTTGTGCTGAACGAGTCCGAAACCCCGCCGTTCCCGGTTGAAAGCGAAATCGAAGTGAACGAAGAGCTGCGCCTGCGCTACCGTTATATCGATTTGCGCCGTACCGACATGCAGGAAAAGATGAGAGTGCGCCGCGATGTGACGCGGGTGTTAAGAAACTTCCTGGATGACCACGAATTCTTTGAGATCGAAACGCCGTACTTAACCAAAGCGACTCCTGAAGGCGCGCGCGATTACATCGTGCCGAGCCGTACCCACGAAAATTCGTTTTTCGCGTTGCCGCAATCGCCGCAACTGTATAAACAAATCTTGATGGTCGCGGGCATGGATCGCTATTATCAAGTCGTGCGTTGCTTCCGCGACGAAGATTTGCGCGCCGACCGGCAGCCTGAATTCACCCAGCTCGATATCGAAACCTCGTTCATGGATGAAAACGAAATCATGCATGTGATGGAGGAAATGATCCGCCAGTTGTTCATCAAAGTGGTCGGCGTGAACTTGGGCGATAAATTCCCGCGGATGACTCATAAAGAAGCTATATCCCGTTACGGTATCGACCGTCCCGATTTGCGGATTCCGCTGGAATTGGTCGATATCGCCGAAGACATGAAAAATGTCGATTTCCAAGTTTTCTCGGCACCGGCCAACGATCCGAAAGGCCGCGTCGTTGCGATGCGCGTACCGAACGGCGGCGAACTGAGCCGTAAAGACATCGAGGCATTGACCAAGTACGTCAGCATTTACGGCGCTCGAGGGTTGGCTTATATCAAGGTCAACGACTTGGCTGCCGGTGTCGACGGTTTGCAATCGCCTATCGTTAAATTTGCTCCCGCCGAGGTTTGGGACAGCGTGCTGGCTAAAACCGGCGCACAAAACGGCGATTTGATCTTCTTCGGCGCCGATAAAGCCAGCGTTGTTAATGAAGCAATGGGCGCGTTGCGCGTCAAATTGGGCCATGACCTTAATCTGTTGGATGGGGAATGGAAGCCGGTTTGGGTTGTCGACTTCCCGATGTTTGAGTGGGATGAGAAAACCAACCGTTACAACGCCATTCACCACCCGTTCACCGCGCCGAGCTGTTCGGTTGAAGAGCTGGTCGCCAATCCGGGCGCGGCATTATCGCGCGCTTACGATTTGGTGTTGAACGGTACCGAAGTCGGCGGCGGTTCGATTCGTATCAACCGTCCGGCAATGCAACAAACCGTATTTGAGATATTAGGCATCGGCGAAGACGAAGCGAAAGAAAAATTCGGCTTCCTGTTGGATGCATTGAAATACGGTGCGCCTCCGCATGGCGGTCTTGCGTTCGGTTTGGATCGTCTGGTCATGTTGATGACCGGATCACATTCTATCCGTGACGTAATCGCTTTCCCTAAAACGCAATCTGCGGCTTGTCCGTTGGTTAGCGCACCGGCGGTTGTTACCGATGAGCAGTTGAAAGAGCTTGGTATTCGCTTGATTAAGCCTGCGGGCAAAGAGAAAGTTAAGGACTAAAACCGAGTAGGGTACGCATTGCGTACCTTTTCCAAAGCTGGACGGGGTTTAGTGCCACGCTTGTCCGGAACGTTGCGAATTAGACCTTCCAGGTTTTAAAAACCTGGAAGGTCTGCGTATATAGACTGCCATTTATAGAGAAAACAAATATGGCTAAATGCCCAGTATGTGATTCAAGAAAAGGAAAAAGACAATGTGTCGTCGCTAATGGATTAGTGTGCAGCTTGTGTTGCGGAACCATCCGCAAAGAAGAGTCCTGTTTAAATTGCTCGTACTATCAAAAACCGAAACGAAAATATAACGAAGTGCCGTCTTTTACCACCAATCAAATACACGAAAGCGCTGAATTGATGGGATATAGCGATGCTATTGAAGGCGCTTTTTATGCTTACGACATTGAAAACAACAAGATATTAAAGGACGCTGATGCGAGCAAAATCCTTGAACTGCTGATTGATAAATATCATTTTAAAGACGCTGAAATTAATTGCGACAGCCCATTTTTACTGGCAGGATTCAATTTTGTCGATGCGGTGATAGGCAAGGAACTAGCCGGTATTGATGAGCTGGTCTTAGTGAAAGTCTTGAGTATTCTTAACGTTGTTGTAAAAAAGCTATCCAAAACCGGTAAGGAATACATGAATGTTATCCATAAATATCTAGGTGAAAAGCTTGCTTCCGATACGTCAACTTAAGTCAACTCTAGCCGTCTAAGCCCTTTTTCGACTTTTCCCCGGTCCGGCGTTATGCTGTTCAGGTATCGTAAAAATGTTAGGAGTGGGGAGCAACTCCGTTCCGCCTGTAAATAAAACTTCGAACTCTTCTTACCTTCGTGGCGATAGCTTTTAGTCGACTTTTAAAAACCTCCCAAAATTTTCTCCCTAGAGGAGTATTTTTATGACCAATACCCCATTTCCCATTCAAGATTACGCCTTGCTCAGCGATGAGGAATGCGATACCCGGATTGTCGCCGCCAAAGCCAAACTTGGCAGCCGTTGCGTCGTGCTCGGCCATCATTATCAGCGCGATGAAGTATTCAAACATGCCGATTTCACCGGCGACTCGTTAAAACTGTCCAGGAATGCCGCCCAGTCCGATGCCGAATATATCGTCTTTTGCGGCGTGCATTTCATGGCCGAAGTTGCGGATATATTGTCCCGTCCCGAGCAAATCTCTATCCTGCCGGACATGGCGGCCGGTTGTTCAATGGCCGATATGGCTAATTTGATCAAAGTGCAAAAATGCTGGGATGAACTGGCGCAAGTGATCGATGTCGAAGCCGAAGTAACGCCGGTGACGTACATCAACTCGGCTGCCGATCTTAAATCCTTTTGCGGCCGGCATGACGGCATCGTTTGCACTTCGTCGAATGCGCAAAAGATATTGGAATGGAGTTTTGCGAAAAAATCGAAAGTGCTGTTTTTCCCCGACCAACATCTGGGACGCAATACCGGTTACCGGATGGGCATTCCGTTGGAGCAAATGGTGACCTGGGACTTTACCAAGCCGATGGGCGGCTTGACCGAGGAGCAAATCCGCAACGCCAAAATCATCCTCTGGAACGGCTATTGTTCCGTGCATCAAGTATTCAAGCCTGAGTATATCGACGATTTCCTGAAACGTTTCCCGGAAACCAAAGTCATTTCGCACCCGGAAGCGTCGTTTGAAGTCTGCCAAAAATCCGAATACATCGGCTCTACCGAGTACATTTTAAAAACCGTCCGTGAAGCCGAACCGAACACCCGCTGGCTAGTCGCGACCGAATTGAATTTGGTCAATCGTCTTCATGAAGAGTGTAAAGGGCAGGGCAAAAACGTGCATTTCATGTCGCCGACATTGTGCATGTGCTCGACGATGTTCAGGACCGATCCGCAGCATTTGCTTTGGGTATTGGAAAACCTAGTTGAAGGGCATGTGGTTAACCGGATTTCCGTGCCAGAAGATATCGCCAAGTTCGCGAAAAAAGCGTTGGATAACATGCTGGGAGTAATGTAATGACTGTCGATTTTAATCGCCTTAAACATTTTTCGATGACTTATGTATTCATGGACGGCGAGGATGTGGTCTACGAATATGAGCAAACAGAGCAAGAACCCGTCGTTGCGCCCGATGGCAACAGTATCGGTTTTGCCTTGAGAAATATCGATCAAAGCGAGGACAAGGATATTTATTCGGTCGTTCTGGTCAAAAACGACGATGACGAATTTGATATAAAGTCCGACTATTTCGGCGATGCCGACGAGCCTTATCCGCTCGATGTCGAGATTTTCGAGGAGGACGTAAAATTCACGTTGGAAGGCGAGGATGAGGTGATGTATTTGTATGGGTTTTTTGAGTGAAACCGTGATTAACGTTGTTTCATTCAGAGTTTAGCGGAGGTTTTGCTTATGAATACCCCGGATATTCGCTGGCAGCAACGCTTTGCTAACTTTAAAAAAGCCTTGGTTCATCTTAAAAATGCGGTAGAGCTGAGCAAGCAGCGCCCATTGTCTCTACTGGAGAAACAAGGAGTTATCCAGGCTTTTGAGTTTACTCATGAATTGGCCTGGAATATCCTGAAAGACTACCTGGAAGATCAAGGCAACCAATCTATCAAGGGTTCCAAAGATGCTACCCGGGAAGCTTTTAAGGTTGCATTGATCGCCGACGGCGAACAGTGGATGGCAATGATCCAGAGCCGGAATATATCTTCGCATACCTACGATGAGCAAATCGCCGAACAACTAGTTGTGGCGATAATAAACGATTATTTTCCGCTGTTTGAACGCTTGCAATCGGACATGCAAAAATACCTGCCATGAACGCAGCTACAGCAGCCAGACTGGGTTTGCCGCAAGCTACGTTGGATAAACTGAACAGCGTTTTCCGGCAACATAAAGGCATTAGTTTAGTGTTGGTTTATGGCTCTCGCGCGAAAGGCAACTATCGTCCGGGCTCCGACATTGACTTGACCATCAAAGGCGACGTGCTTGAATTCGCCGAGTTAATGCAAATAGAAGACCAGATCGATGATTTGTTTTTGCCTTACACGGTGGATTTGTCGCAATATTCTCAGCTCAATAATAGCGATTTGATTGACCATATTGATCGCGTGGGCATGGTGATTTATGACAGAGATACCGAAGAGAGTCTTCTCTCGTAGCTCGTAGCCGGTCACTGCCATTAAGTTAAGAGATACGCGCTGGTTCCCAAGCTCCTGCTTGGGAACCCAGTGAGCAAAGCTCAGCTTTGCGAGACGGGAAGCTGGAGCTTCCTAAACTGAATTCCCAAGCAGGAGCTTGGGAACTAGCGCGAATAAGATACTTCTTCTAAAGGCAAATAATGCAAAATAGAAAACAGGCGTTCGATAATATCAGCTATCAGCTTAGCGTTATCAGGCATGACATAGAGCAGCATCAGGCGATACAGGATTACTCTCTGAATAACCATGCGGAAAATTTTTTTAGGGATATATTTAATTGTGTTTACGGCTGTCATTTTGAGAACGCCAATTTTCAAAGCGCCAATGCACCTTGTTTAGACTTGCTGGATATGCAACAAAAACTGGCCTATCAAATCACCAGCACGACAAGCAAAGAAAAAATCACCAACACCCTTAAAGTGCTGGCAAAGCCTGAATATCAAGGTTATAAAATCAGGATGTATTATCTGCTGGACAAGCCCAATTTATCGGCTAAAAGCAAACAAGAGATACGCGCCGCTTTTGCTCTAGACATTGACGAACACTTGTTTGATTACAGCGACTTAATTAAAGTCATCAACGATCTTGAGACCGACAAGCTCATTGCTTTGAACTGCAAGTATTTTAATGAAACCCATCATCACCATTATGCTGAAAAAGCCGATATACCACCCGAAGTTGATGTTTTTCACCTCCCCGAACCCACCACCACCTTAATCGGTCGCAAAACCGAATTAAACCAGCTCACCGAAGCCTTCCAAAATCCCAACAAACGCTTAGCGATTATTGTCGCGGCGGGCGGAATCGGTAAATCCGCTTTAACCGATGAATGGTTAAAGCAAATCGCAACGCAGAATTATTACGGCAAAACCCGCGTATTCGGCTGGTCGTTTTATTCGCAAGGCTCGCACAACACCTTTACCAACTCCCAGGCGTTTTTTAGTGCGGTGTTGCCGTTTTTAGGAATAACAGAAATCCCCAAAGATGAGATTGAAAAAGCGCGGGTGTTAGCGCGGTGTTTGCAGCAACAGCCGTGTTTACTGATTCTCGACGGCTTGGAGCCGTTGCAATATGCGCAAAACTTATCGGCGATGAATGGCGAAGTGCAAGACAGCGCGTTAAAAGAGTTTATCGCCTGTTTTCGGCGCCCGGCGAGTAACAGTTTTGTGTTGCTTTCGTCCCGCCAACCGTTGGTGGAATTGAAAAAATGGCCGGCGGAACATTATTTGTCGCTGAATTTGGAAATCTTGCCGCCTGGAGACGGCGCGGATTTGTTGCAAGCGTTAGGCGTGACGGGCAAGGCGGCAGAACGGCAAGCAATTAGCAAAGATCTAAACGGTCACGCCTTGAGTTTGGTGTTAATGGGGCATTTGTTACGCGAACATCATCAAGGCGATTGCCGCTATGCGAAAGAATTGCCGCCCTTGACCTCGGCGCACGGCGATAGCGATGCCGAAAAAGACAGTCGTCATGCGTTGCGGGTGTTGGATTATTACGATAGTTTGCTGGATAAAGCCTCACGCTGTTTTTTGCAGTTGTTGGGTTTGTTTGACCGTCCGATGAATGGGGCAGAAAAAGCGGTTTTGATTGCGAATGCGCAACATGCTGAAACGTTGCGCGCTTTAACGGCAAAGCAATGGCAAGCGGTAGAGCAGCAGTTAGAAAAAAGCGGTTTGTTGTTGGGTAAAAAAGGCAGTTTTGAGCGTTTGGAATGGGATACGCATCCGATTATTCGCGCTTATTTTGGACAGAAGTTTAGCGATAATTGTCCTGAGGCTTTTAAACAAGCACATTGGACATTAGCTCGTTATTACTACGATTTACCTGAAAAAGAGTTGCCCGATACTTTAGAAGAAATGGTGCCACTTTATCGAGCTGTGGTGCATGGGTGTTTAGCTGAAGAATATGAATCGGCGTTAGCTGAAGTTTATTATCCCCGTATTGCGAGAAATAAAGAGGGATATAGCCTGCATCAACTTGGCGCGTATTCCCAAGACCTAACAGCTTTGTCTGCATTTTTTCCATTCGGTTGGGAATATTACTTGCAAACAAATTTAACTGAAATTGTTCAAGCATCGGTATTAGGAAACATTGCATTTTGCTTAATGTCTTTGGGACGTTTGCAAGACGCAGTTGAACCAAAAATGGTAAATTTAAAGTTATGTGAAAAATTAGAAAATTGGGTAGAAACTGCCAGAGCGGCTCAAAATTTAGTTGATTTATACTTGCTTTTAGGTCAGCTTGAATTAGCTTATAACACCGTTATACAAGAACAGATAAAGTATGCACAACTTAGTAAGCATCCTTTTAGCCAAATAAAAAGCCAATGTTATTTAGCGATAGTTTTATATCGTAGTGGCAACCTTAGTGAAGCAATTAAACATTTTCAACAAGCGGAAGTTTTACAACAACAGGATGGTTTTCAGTATTTATCTTCAGTGATTGGTTTTGAGTATTGCCGTTTATTAATAGATGCAGCTCACGACAAAAACACTTTGCAAACGGTAACGGCAACAGTGAAACATAATGTTAACATTGGTGGTGGGTTGTTAGATGAGGCGTTAATAAATCTTACATGTGCGCGAATTTATGTTTTTTTAAATAAACTTTCCGAGGCAAAAAAAATTTTTCAACAAGCAGTATCGTGCATACAAAAATCAAACGTAGCAACATTTACTCCACCATTCTACCTATACCGCGCCGACTTCTACCTTACCCAAAACCATCTCGACCAAGCCCAAGCCGACTTAAACAGCGCATTGGAAATCATTGAACGCTGCGGTATGAAACTGTATGCAGTGGATTACTTATTAATACATGGACGTTACTGCCTTGCCACCAAAGATCACTACGCCGCTTTAGACCATTACATTGAGGCCAAACAACTCATCCAAGAAACCGGCTATCACCTGCGCGATGCCGAATTGGACTTATTTGCCGCGAAGCTCAGACAATTAGACCTGCCAGAGCATCAACGTACAAACCCAGATTTGTACTCCAAAAATGCCGATTATTACCTGCAAAAAGCCAAAAACCGCATTGCAGAAATTGGACAATGGGGATTAATGCGCATAATTGAGCGGGATTTTCCTGAACACAGTAAGAGCGTATAAGGTACTGCAAAAACTAGCAAATTCACGCTACGGCCAAAACCTAAGGAGAAAGCCATGCAAGCCATCAAACAATACACCGAAGTGATTAACGGCAGCATTCACGTTAACCTGCCGGAAAGCTTCACCGCCAAACGGGTGGAGTTGATTATTCTAGCCGCAGACGACAACAATACGGAAACCGGCAATTTTCAGCGTTTTTTACTGGATAGCCCGGAAATGACCGATGAGGAATATCAAGCCATTGCGGAAAAAAGAGAGCATCTTAACCAATGGAAATAATTTGCTTGGACACCAATATACTGATTGCCCATAAACGGGCGAAAAAAGCCGACAAAGATAAAACCTCGCTTTACCGGCTCAGTACACAAGCCTATCGTTTCGCGGTTTCAAGTATCACTGTTTACGAACTGCTACGCGGCGATAATCAAGACGAAGACCATTACTGGAAAACAATGTTTGCCAATATGGAAATATTGCCTTTTGATGCTGCTTGCGCGGAACAAGCGGCTATTATTTACAAAGATTTGAAAGAAAAAGGCCAATTAATTGAGGCGGAAGATTTGTTTATCGGCGCAACCGCCCAGTATCATCGATTAAAGCTGGCAACCGGCAATCAACGCCATTTTGAACGGATTATCGGCTTGGAATTGATACCCGTCAATCCGCGCTGAACGAGGGTTGCAATCTCGTCATTAACGTTTCTACGGGGTCTGAGAGGTCATATTCAATCATCGAAAAACGGGTAGATACCGTCTTAAAAGTCAACGCTGAGGCACATAATCAGGTTGATAAGGCTGACGCGTTTTCAAAACGCCAAAGCACAAGTGAACCA
>NZ_RYFG02000025.1:23656-158574 GCF_003994235.2 Candidatus Methylobacter oryzae | reverse complement strand
AGGTTATCGCCACGTTCATCACCGGCTTTATGCCCGGCAAAGACCTGCTCAATCCACAATATTAACCAGCGGTCAATGCGTAACTTCTATAGAAAATAAAGATGAAGTCAAACCATGGATTTATTGGAAGATTGTTTTTGTTGAACGCGTGGTTTGTGCCAGCATTACTGACAACATATTCTTTTAGCACTCGAGAAGACGTTTTGATTGCAGTAGTTGCGGCCTTGAGTAGCGCTGGATGCGTGGCGTTTTTTCCGCGAGGATGGAAAGCCGCTTGCATCTTAACAATACTAGCACTCCCTTTTACTTTATGGTGGTGCGGAGCTGCTGCCGTAGGCGGAGCCGGACCTGATTTTGAAACGGCGATTGCTGCTTTCAACACCACTGTAGAAGAAGCATATGGAGCCGCCAATTTTGTTGCCCGACTTCCAGAATTTTGGGCGACAATAAGTTTTCATCTAACATATCTTGGAGCCGCCTGCTTTTATGCCTTTAAAAAAACCTCCAACACTTACGAAGCCCAAAGGAGCAACGGATTTTTTCTGATTTTTTTACTTCCTCTCGTGTTAGGAGCTTGTGCAGGGCGAAAAGAATTGGAAGTAGCTGGGATCGCTACGCCACTAGTAGGATGCGCCAAGATTGCCATAAAAGCGATTAAATCTGAAAAAGAAAGTCAAGTCACTGGTGGAATCGAGTTAAAGGGCGTTGTGATGGCGTCTCATAAATATGTTCGCCAGAAAGCCGAACATACTGTCAACGTAGACAAAGCGGTGCTAGCTGTATTCATTATTGGGGAAAGCGTTAGAGCTGATGCAATGGGCCCACAAACCGCAAATCGCGGACCGTGGAGCAAAGCTCTCAACGACCGCATTAATGCAGGATTGGGAGTGTGGCTTCCAAAAACCTGCGCTTCTTCTAATTTAACGCTTAATTCGGTTCCTATGTTGCTAACCATGACCGACGCACTACATCGCGGCGATCAAATTGTTAAGCCGACAGTATTAGGGGTACTGAAAGAAGCGGGGTTTAAAACCGGCTGGTTCGCTAACAACAGTGGAGGCTGGGAAGCGGCTGAAAGAGGCCATGATGTTTATGCTGGAAGCGTGAATGTCGACCCTGATAATTCTTTCGCAACGCAGACCAACATAAGCAAATTCTTTTTGGATGATGGGTTAATTCAGCCCGCCAAAGAGTTTGCCGACGCAAACGCGGGGAATCCAAGAGCTGAGATAATCCATATGATTGGCAGCCATGCGCACTATGTCAATAATTACCCAGCCAATGCCTTTGCAGCACAACCGACCAACTTAAGCTCTAACGAATTGCTTGAATTGCAATACCAAAGAGCAACGGAATACGGAACAAAAAACATCCTTGAAATGTCCAACATTCTCGATGAAAGCAGAGACCCTGCGTTCCTGGTTTTTACAAGCGACCATGGCGAGAATTTACCAAGCGACAACAACGGCGCTTTGATGCACGGAAATCGGGTTACTCAACAAGATGGACATGTTGCTGCATTTATCCTATGGAACAAGGCATTTGTCGAAACCCACAGAACTGACTTAATAAAACCACTACTGAGCGCGCCAGAAATCGCCCACATAGATGTTGCTAAAATTTTCTTGGCATTAGCTGGAATATCCGACAATCCGATAGAACCGTCGAAACCTATTATCTGGGCAACTCTAGGTTCTGGAGCGCCATGGAGAGCAATAACTTGTAGCGATATCGCTACGTAACTCAAACCGATTCATGCATATCAAAAAAACGACCGAAGCTAAGCTATTTTAATTGAACCAACTAAATTACATCTGCTTAAATTGCCCGAAAAAAGCTCTATTCTGGTTTACAGACTGCTCAGCATTTAATGAATTCCCCCTTGGGGTGTGATATTCAAGGAACAAATTATCATCCGTCGATAACCAGTAATTTTCCGGCACATTATTAGCGGTCAACATCTTATCAATTGCTGATGGTGATAGCAGAGCATTATTCAGCAGTTTCTCCGCGCCTTGTCCATAAATTTGTAATAATGCCGTTAGATTTGTATTTTTATTTAATTGACTAGCATTCTCTAGACTAGGCTTACGCGTTGAGTCATTAGTAGCAATAATCATCCCTTGACCGCCAATTTCATAAAGCCAAACATAATTGAATTCAGCACGAACAGAACCAATAATATGCAACATATCCAATGTATCTAAATGATGTAATTGCACCCATTGTTGTAATACACCGTCTGGCTTCAATCGTTGCTTAGCCAATTGGTAAAACTCTTGATTGTATAAAGATGCAGCTCCTGCAAACCAAATAGATGTTAGCTCCAACCCAATCACGTCGTATTTTTTACTTTGTAACAACAAGAAATTTCGACCATCCGTTATATAAGTATTTACGCCATTTTTTTCAGTTACCCGATCATTAATGTCATAAAAATAACGATTGGCTAAAGTAATTACATCCGAGGACAAATCAACAATATCCAAATGCGAAAAGCCGGCTGCTTTTAACGTCCGTGAAGTCATGCCGGTTCCATAGCCAATCACCAATGCTTGTTCCCGTTTTGATGTATGTAGTAATGGTGATAACGCAAAACCAACCTGAGCTTGCACCTCGCCTTTTTCAGCATTATTGCCTTGAAATTTTCCATTGGTCAGTAGTGTTAAAATACTTTCTCCGGTAACGGGGCTTTTATTTTTAACTACCGTGGTTAAACCGCCATCAACACTCTCAGCGTGGTCAATAACCTCTCCCCAACCTGTTGCCTGAAAATAAACATTGGCGCCGCTTGCTAACGCCTGATAATTCAGTGTCTTTGGCTGCATAAAAAACAACCCACCCACAAGCATAATCATCGCCGAAGCCCAAACACGTCGATTCCAAGGCGAAATTATCAACAGAACAAACCCTAGCAGAAAGCTTATAGACGCTAAGATTTGTAGAGATTTAAGTACGCCCAGCCAAGGCAGCAGCAAAAAAGCGCCGAATAATACCCCAACAATATTACCAAAAGTATTTAGGGCGGCAGCATTACCAAACATGGAAATACCCTGCCCTTGAGGGCTGTTTTTATCAATAATTTCCATTGCAACAGGATAAATCATGCCAATAATTAAAGCCGGGGGGAACATTGCAAACCAGCAAACAATGCCCCGAATAGTTTCTCGAGCACCAAAACCCAAAGTAATCGGATAACTTCCATAAACTGCAAAATTGCTAGGCATGCCGTCCCATTGAAAAATACCAATTAAAATCAACGAACCCAATGCCAACTCCAACACGCCTAATAGCCCAAGCAGTGACAACGCCGTTTTTAATAATTGTCTAGCCAACTCTGCACCAGCGGCCAAACCTAACAAAAAGGTAAACAGCATTAATGAAAATGCATAAGTACTGTTTCCCGCGACAACAGCCAAAAGCTGCATATAATTGATTTCCAAAATCAGAGTTCCGGCTCCACCCACGCCCAACACCAACAAAGCGGCATACAAATGCCTTAGATTAGGTGATGTTGAAAGGCGTAAAACCTCTATCTTAGCAGCGATTGAGAATGAAAATTCACGATCAGCCAAGATAAAACGCTTATGATATTCAATCCCCAACAGTGCAACTATTAAATTAAGGACCGTACATAAAAAGGTGGTATTTATTATCCCCAGGGAAGGCAAGATCAGGTAACCCGCCAATAGAGCCCCTGAAGCAGCCCCCAAGGTATTCGATCCATACAAAACCGCCACCGATTGACCGCAACTTTGTTGAAATCGATTAAAACCCTTCACCAATAAAGGCAATGTCATACCCATCAGCACGGTAGGCAACAGTAAAGCTAAGCTGCCCAGAGCAACACGCAGCACCACCAGAATCTCAGCATCAGCGGGCAAATCGCCGGCCCAACTCACATAAAGGCTCTTAATCATCCCAAACCAGAAAGGCGTTGCAATGCAATATAACGCAATACCGAGTTCACAATAAGCATAGAGCAAAACTGTGTCCGCTCGTTTTTGCGCTATCTTTCCACCAAGCCAAGCCCCTAAAGCCATGCCGCCCATATAGACGGCAAGCACTGTATAGGTAGCCGTGGCCTGCCCGCCGAAAGTCAATGCCAGTATCCTCGCAAATAGCACTTCATAAATCAGGCCGGCAAAGCCCGAAATAAAAAATAAAACCAATAAAGGCTTAGCAGGGTTATCAAGCAACCGGGTTTTAAATTCAAACAAGCCAACAAAAATGGGAAGTGGAGTTTGACGTGGTAACCAGATCACATAAGCGCTTAGTTGCCGATAAGCCCATAAACTGCTTGCCATGGTGGCAAGGGAGATTAGCCAAATAAGACCGGGGAAAGCTTCAAATATAGGAAGCCCCCAACGCACAATGGCGACGAACAACAACCAATTGCCTATGCCGATTAGTATGGTTCTATTTCTCCATAAACGACCATGATTATTAACAGACATGCATAGCGCTTGTGCAGCAAAGGCAAAGTTGAACCCAGCAACAAGGTCGATTAAGTAATGCTCTCCCAAACCAAGAGTCGCCAGAACAATCAAAAACAATAGAACGGAAAAAAAACCGGTTAGTAAACGCTGTCTAAAATGGATCACGTTAAGCAACATCAAAAATGTCCAACCGAAATGCAAGGAGGGCATGCCATTGCGTGGCGCAGGGCCAACTAAGGTGGGGTATTTAGCAACGCTATCCAGACCATTCGCTAAGCTTGGAAATTGATTACCCAAAAGATAGTGAGGACCTGATATCGGGCAAAGGTGGTAACCAATAGTCCCTAAAATACCGGAAATAACAAGAACAACTATTATGTTGGCCGGAGGACAGCGCTCGCTTTTGGCTTGGTAGGCATAAACAATTGAGAATCCTACCGGCATAAAAGAATAAGCATATTTAGCCATTATCTTAATGGCGTAAAAATGATCGAATAATTTACCCATTAAAAGACTAGGTTGAAAACCAAAATTTTGATCAATATGCAACGCCACACTATCGAAAGTAATGGGATGCAATTTTACGGTGAGATCTAAAAAGCTATACGCGATTACTCCGTAAAACAATCCCGCTATGCCTGCCGTTAACAGATCAAGAGATTGGTTATAGGAGCGATTTAATTTGGAATTGCGGTTCGCGTCGATAATTAAGGTAACGAGAGATACAAGGCCAAACCAGAAAAAGAAAATAAATTCCCAATTCAACCACTTAAATTCGCCATTTAATTTTAAGAATGCATAGTGCAAAAATACACCCGTAAAAGAAATCAAAATTGCTTTATAGGCATCTTTTAGCTGGTTGCGAGAAAAAAAATACAGTGCAAAAAAATGTATCAACATGCCACCAACATTTTCTGGACTGGTTAAAATAAATAAAACGGCAGTAATTGGTGCTTGGCAAAGACCTGTAATCGATAACAGACTGCCAATGATAAAAATTAAAATTGAAAGCTTTAGCGCAAAACCAGAATCTAACCGCATAATTAAAACTATTGTTTTTCAGTAGAGAATAAAAATACTTTATAGCTATATGCCCAGGCACACCATAAGAATGACTTAAACATTTTAGGTCTTAGATAAACAAAGCGGATTTAGCAAATAACTAGGAATCCCGACTCTCAATCCTTTCAACTTAACCCTAGCCACTTCCCAATATCGTTAAACTCCATTCAAGCTTAATTTGAATCTAAGAATTTAATTTAGCTGAATAAAGTAGAGGCCATTCAGTCGAGTGCTTATATATAAAAACCACCCAACTCCATGAAGAATTGAGTGGTTTCTGAGACTCGGATTAAAAGCGTAATACGCTAACTAATCTGATTCGCATGGCTATTAGCAAAGACCTAGCGATTTGCAACCACTAGCACTATCACTCCAATTTACTTTACCATTAGCGTCTACAGTAGGAGTTAATACATATGTAGCAGATGCAGCTATGCCATTATTACCATTAGGCGTGACTGTAATTAAGCCTGATGATGTTGTAACTGATGTAATATTACCAACAGATGTTAAGTCAGCAGGAACGCCATTAGACCCGGCAGTACAACCGCTAAGCGCGGCTCCTGAAGCAATACCCAATGTTTGGGCGCAAACTTCAACGGCTGTTTTTGGTGCCGTTGCCGCCATAACTATTTCAGTGAAACGTGCTTTTGTGGTGTAGTTTTTATATGCTGGCAGCGCAATCGACGCCAAAATACCAATAATCGCCACAACGATCATTAATTCGATTAAGGTGAAACCTTGTTGTGATTTTTGCATAGATAATGTGTTCATGGATAACTCCTCTTAGTTAAAAATAGACTGCGCTAAAAACAAGAGCATAAGCTATGCCATCCTTTCAGCACATTATCCACAACTATTAATAATCGCTTTTGAAACAATTGATTAGTTTTTATCAGCCAAAACTAATAACCCGCCTCTACCATCAGAAAAACGAAATGCCTGTCAAAAAGCCCTGCCATGATAGAATGCCGGTTAAAAAGCCCTGCCAAACATATTGATCTTATTTTCACCAACGGATTCAACATGCAATACGTCAGCCTTCAAGCAGCCACGACACTAACTGAATGGAGCGAACGGACAATAAGACGCCGTCTTGCTGACGGCAGTTTAAGATGCGCTACGGATAATGACGCTTACTATAAGACAATGATCTGCTTCGATTCGATCAAACACGACATTTGCATCCCTCTTAAACCAGATGATATTGAGCTTATTAAAAGCGCCGATTCCGGAGATGCAAAAGCGCAAAACGATTTGGCTCTGCTGTTTTTAGAACACAGTAAATTGAAAAGCGCTGTTTATTGGCTGGAATTGGCGGCAAAACAAAATCTTACCGATGCGATGCACTTACTGGGACGTTGCTATTTGGAGGGTAACGGCTTGCCTAAAGACGACAGCCTTGCGATGATGTGGATTGCCAAGGCGGCTTCACTGGGCCATCCGATAGCGCTTGCGCAGATTCAGTCGATACGTCCGACTTAAAGTATAAGAATATACAGAACAGCTCTTTAAAACCGGTTATCACGACCAAACTCACCACACAACCTGTACTGAATAATTAGAAAACGCATGATCAACCGTAACAATCATCATGTCTTCAATAATTGCCTGAGCAATTATAATGCGGTCAAATGGGTCTTTATGGTGTTGAGGTAATTTTTCCAAATAACCGATATGCGACAATTCTATCGGTAATATTTGGATGTTATTTTCCAGTTGGTTTTTGCTCACCAATTCTCCAATAGGTATGGCTAACGTTAATTTACCCAATTGACTTTTAATTTGTATTTCCCATGGAGAGGCCGTGCTTAAATAAAACTCATGCTCGCCCGAACTGCATAACGCCTTCACCGTTTCGGAAAGCCGCGCCATATCATCGTTAAGCCAAAGAAAGGCATGCGTGTCGAGCAATAGCTTCATAGTCGCCCTTCTAACCAAAAACTATCGGGCAAGGGTTCATTAAAATCATCGCTCATCTGTATTTTTCCTTTAAATAAACCTAATGTTATCGGTTTTACCAGTCGCTCCGGCTCTTCATAGATAATAATAACTTTAGCTTTGCGTGCATGAATGGTTTCAGGTAATTGCAAATGAATTTGACGATTGCTGTCAATTTCCACGGGTAATTCGATGGCATGCATAGTTGTTTTCCTCCGAGCAGTAAGATGTGTGAATTGCAACAAACTCAAGCGACATCATTCAGTTTATTCAATAAATTATGGAGTCTCTAAAAATCGGTTACCTCTATGGTTCAACAGGGTTCACCACGAAAGCAACCAATTGTTTAATCAAAACTCAGCTGCTTCATTTTTTTGTCCAATTGACTGAGTTCATTATAAAAGTCTCCGCATATCAACTCGTACATTTCCGCCATTTTCTCAGGCACGTAGTCATGTACTATTCTATTGCGCAAATCCCTCATTTCCAGCCAAATATCGATATTTGTCACCAAACCAAGCTTTTCCATTCGATTTAGACCGTCCCTTAAAGTCTGGCTCTGTTCCGCTTGCAGGTAATATTCGTAAGTTCTAAAGTATTTAATGGCTACTTCAACAGTCCGGATAAAACGGTCGCTTAACGCATCGTAAGGCTCCAATTCATCGGCGGAATAAACCTTCTCCGGGTCGAAACGTTGTAGTTTTTCCACACTGGCTTTTAACAACAGATACGTTTTCCGGAATTTTTCCTTGGCAATAAGCAATTGCTGGGCGTTGACTTGACTCATATATTCGATAGCGGCATCTTGTCAATGGATTGCACAAATAAAGCTTGTTCTTCTGTCATTTGCCGGGGATTTATGACGAGGACATCCAGCTTTTCTTCGCAATGTTTAAAAAAATCCCGTGTGATTTTTCGCGACAGTTCAAACCCCGGTTGCTGAGAAAAAATCAATAAATCAATATCGCCACCTCGCTTTGCATCGTCAACCCTAGAACCGAATAAATAGGCTTCATCGCCTTGTTTTAAATTTTGAAAAGCAATTTTTAAGGCTTTTTTTTGTGTTTGATCAAGCCGCACAATAAATCTCCAAGATTCAAAGCCGGAGTGCAAGCTTCGCCTAATGCGCCTACTTTTGGTGCTTGTAAAGCAGGCGAAGCCTGCACTCCAAAATACCTGAAAACTTTAGTCCGATGACTTATGAGGCGCCATGCTCCCTGGTTACTTTAATTTGTCTTTAAGCATTTTATTGACCTCGCCGGGATTTGCCTTACCCTGCATTTCCTTCATCACCTGCCCGACAAAAAAGCCGAAGACTTTATCCTTACCGCTACGGTATTGCTCAACCTGATCCTGGTTGTCGGCGATAATTTTGTCGATAATAGCCTCAATCGCACCGGTATCGGTAATCTGCTTCAAACCTTTGGCTTCGATGATTTCATCGGCCGTAGCTGTCCCTTGCCACAACTCCTCGAACACCTGCTTGCCGATTTTTCCGGAAATGGTGTCGTCGCCGATGCGCTTTAACAAACCGGCTAGGCGCTCGTAACTGACCGGCGAATCGATAATTTCAAGGCCGGCTTTATTAAGCGCCGCCAAAAGGTCTCCGGTCACCCAGTTAGCGCACATTTTGGCGACGCAACCCGATTCTTTAACGACCGTTTCAAAATAGTCGGCCAGCGAACGCGAGGATGTCAGTATCGTGGCGCTTTCTTCATCCAGCGCATAATCGTCTTTAAAACGCTGTTTTTTCGCCTGCGGCAATTCGGGCAACTGGGCTTTTATTTGCGTTTTAAAATCTTCACCAATCAGCACCGGCAATAAATCGGGATCGGGAAAATACCGGTAATCATTAGCCTCTTCCTTGCTGCGCATGGACCGGGTTTCGTCCCTGTCCGCATCGTATAAGCGGGTTTCCTGGACCACAGTGCCGCCGCTTTCTATTAGATCTATCTGTCTCTCGACTTCGTGATTGATGGCTCTTTCGACAAACCTGAACGAGTTGATATTTTTAAGCTCCGTCCGGGTGCCGAATTCTTTTTGACCTTTGGGACGCACCGATACGTTGGCGTCGCAGCGAAACGAGCCTTCCTGCATATTGCCGTCGCAAATCCCCAGATAGCGCACCAGTTCATGCATGGTTCTCATATAAGCCACGGCTTCTTTAGCTGAGCGCATATCCGGCTCGGACACGATCTCCAGCAACGGCGTTCCGGCACGGTTTAAATCGATTCCGGTCAAGCCGTGAAAATTGCCGTGCAACGATTTACCCGCATCTTCTTCCAAATGCGCGCGAGTAATGCCGATGCGCTTGTTGACGCCGTCAACATTAATATCCAAATGACCGTTACCGACAATCGGCAGGTCCATCTGGCTGATTTGGTAGCCTTTAGGCAAGTCCGGATAAAAATAGTTCTTTCTGGCGAACACTGAATACGGAGCAATGTCCGCTTCAATCGCCATACCGAAAATAACCGCCATGCGCACGGCTTCTTCATTTAATACCGGCAATACGCCCGGCAAACCCAAATCAACGGCGCACGCCTGGGTATTCGGTTCCGCGCCGTAAGCGGTGGAAGCGCCGGAAAAAATCTTTGATTTGGTGGCGAGCTGGGCATGAATTTCCAAGCCGATTACGATTTCCCATGATGTATTCATTATGTTGTTCCTTTGTGACTATTCGGCAAATACTTCCGCCAAATCAATCTGTAGTTCGGGGAAAAGAGAAGGGGTTGCGATGTCGTCACCGGCGTGCATGGCGAACAATTGATATTTCTCACTGTCCCGATCCAGCACAAACTGATAAACCGCCTGTTCGTAGGGATATACCAGCCAGTATTCGGTAACACCGTTTTCCTGGTAAAGATCGTATTTAAGACGCATGTCTTTCTTGCTGTTGCCGGGCGAGAGCACTTCGATAATCCAATCCGGCGCGCCGTTGCAGCCTTGTTCGGTGAGTTTGTCTTCGTCGCAGATGACGCATAAATCAGGCTGGACGACGCTATACACATCCTGGTCCGCCAGTTTCGATTTTTTGCTGTTATATAGTTTGACGTCAAACGGGGCAACAAAAACTTGGCAAGACTTATGTTTAAAATAATTGCCGATACTCAGCAACATATTCCGCGAAATGCGCTGGTGCTTCAAGTTCGGCGCAGGCGACATCGCCATGATCTTGCCCCTGATCAGCTCGACCGTTTCCTCCAGCTGCCAAGTCAGGTAATCGGCATAGCTGTAAGTGGCGTTTAAATCCAATTGCGAGAGTTCTGTGATTTTCGTCATAACAGTTTCTCCTTATTCAAAACCTTTTGGTGCTTGTTGATGCCAATCGGTGATTTGTTGATACTGATGAGCGATATTCAATAATCTATCCTCGGCAAAATAATTACCGATGATCTGCAAGCCTACCGGCATGCCGTTAGCAAACCCGGCCGGAACCGACATGGCCGGAACGCCGGCAAGATTGATCGCAATCGTGTAAATATCGGATAAATACATTTCAATCGGATTACCTATTTTCTCGCCGATGCCGAAAGCGGTTGACGGGGTTACCGGCCCCATAATCACATCAACTTCGGACAGCGCATTTTTAAAGTCTTCGCTGATCAGGCGGCGGATTTTTTGCGCCTTTATATAATAAGCGTCGTAATAACCTGCCGATAGCGCATAAGTTCCCATCAGAATGCGACGCTTAACTTCTTTGCCGAATCCTTCGCCGCGCGAGCGCGTATATAAATCAGCTAAGTCCACTGGATTCTCGCAACGGTAGCCAAAACGCACGCCGTCAAAACGCGACAGATTCGCGGAACACTCGGCAGGAGCAATAACGTAATAAGCGGGAATGGCCAACTTAAGCGTGGGCATCGATACTTCCGTTACTGTCGCGCCTAATTTCCGGTATTCGTTGATAGCGGCTTCAAGCGTTGCCGCCACATCGCCGTTTAATCCTTCACCGAAGAACTCTTTGGGCAGGCCAATTCTCAAGCCTTCAAGACTATTGTTTAAACCTGCCATGTAATCGGGAACAGGCAAATCGACGCTGGTAGAATCTTTCTCATCGAAGCCGGCCATGGTTTGCAACATGATCGCCGCATCTTCGGCACTACGGGTCATCGGCCCGCCCTGATCCAGACTGGAAGCATAAGCGATCATGCCGTAACGCGATACGCGGCCATAAGTCGGCTTCAATCCGGTAATGCCGCAAAGAGCCGCAGGCTGGCGTATCGAACCGCCGGTATCGGTGCCTGTCGCGCAGACCGCAAGCCGAGCTGCAACGGCTGCAGCCGTACCGCCCGATGAACCGCCAGGGACGGTGTTAGTATTCCAAGGATTTTTGACTGCTCCGTAATAACTGGTTTCGTTCGACGAACCCATTGCAAACTCGTCCATGTTTAACTTGCCCAGCATCACCGCGCCGGCATTATTAAATTTCTCTACTACCGTTGCATTGTAGGGCGAAATAAAATTATCGAGCATTTTTGAACCGCAGGTCGTTTTAACGCCTTCCGTACAAAAGATGTCTTTTTGCGCAACCGGAATGCCGGTCAGCAGTTCCGCATCACCCTTTGCTAATCTGGCGTCCGCCGCTTTAGCTTCTTGCAACGCCAAATCTTCGGTAACGGTAATATAGGCATTTAATGAACTGTGTTGTTTGATTCTGTCTAAAAAAGCCGTGGTTAATTCCACGCTTGAGAATTCACCGGAACGCAGTCCCTTGGCTAATTCCGCAATTGATTTATTATGCATAGCTGTTACTTTTCCCTTTATTCAATTACTTTGGGCACTAGATAAAGACCTGCGTCCACTTGCGGCGCGATAGCCTGGAATTTTTCACGCTTGTCCAGTTCAGTTACTGCATCGGAGCGCAATCTTTGGACCTGGTCCATCGGGTGAGCCATAGGCTCGACGCCGTCAGTGTTAAGATCGCTCATCCGCGTCATCAGATCCAACATCCCGGACAAATCTTTTGCATACGAGGCAACGTCTTGCTCCTCGATTCCCAGTCGCGCTAAATGCGCTATTTTCTTCACATCATCCGCCGTTAAAGACACCATTAACTCCCAATAAAAATTTCAGAGGTTCTACTATTATTCTGTTTATAATACTTTATATCTTGCCCAAACACTCGCTTGATTGATAAAGTAATACAATTTTTTATTCCCCCAAAGGATACAGTTAAAAATGTTCAAAAGAATTCGCGGCCTTTTCTCCAACGATCTTGCTATTGATTTAGGAACCGCCAATACATTGATCCATATTCCCGGCCAGGGAATCGTGCTTAATGAACCTTCGGTCGTTGCTATCAAAGAGGACAGAATCCGTGGAGCAAAAACAATTGCCGCTGTCGGTCTTGACGCCAAGCTGATGTTGGGACGAACACCGGGCAACATTACTGCAATCCGTCCGCTAAAAGATGGGGTAATCGCCGACTTTGCAGTCACCGAGCGAATGCTGAGATTTTTTATCGAGAAAGTTCATCAAAGCAAGCTGCTCCGCCCCAGCCCACGTATTTTAATTTGTGTTCCTTGCGGTTCAACTCAAGTTGAACGCCGCGCCATTCGAGAGTCCGCAGCCATGGCCGGTGCTCGCGAAGTTTATTTGATTGAAGAGCCGATGTCGGCAGCTATCGGTGCAGGCTTGCCGGTAGAAGAAGCTTGCGGATCGATGGTTTTGGATATTGGCGGCGGCACATCGGAAGTAGCGGTTATCTCAATAAACGGCATCGTTTATTCCTCGTCTGTCCGTATCGGCGGCGACCGCTTCGACGAAGCTATTATCAATTATGTCCGCAGAAACTACGGCACACTAATAGGCGAAGCGACTGCGGAAAGAATAAAACACGAAATCGGCACCGCTTATCCCGGCAGCGAAGTCAGGGAAATTGAAGTTAAAGGCCGTAATCTGGCAGAAGGCGTGCCGCGTAGTTTTTCGTTAAACAGCAACGAAATTTTGGAAGCGCTACAAGAGCCGCTATCCGGCATCGTTGGCGCGGTAAAATTGGCATTGGAACAAACTCCTCCTGAACTTGGCTCGGATGTAGCGACCCGCGGCATATTTTTAACCGGCGGCGGTGCATTACTGAAAGATATAGACCGTTTGATTGCCGAAGAAACAGGCCTCCCTGTCTATATCGCCGATGATCCGTTAACCTGCGTTGCCCGAGGCGGCGGCATGGTTCTGGAAATGCTCGATAAAAAAGGAGTTTCAACCTTTTCCTTAGAGTAACGATGTTTATTCTTTAAATCATGTATTTTGGCAGCAATAAAGTCCATAAGTTGAGTTACGACTGCACAGGCAACTCCATACAAAATCTGCATCCTTCCATCTTGCAGAAAATGCAGTAACAGCGGCTACTGAATAGCCGGTACGCTTCTCTTTTTGCGCTGTAACTCAACAGGTGCGACAGCGATTAGCCGGGTTAGGCACGCTAACTCGGTTGACGCACGCTCCCAACATTTTTTAACTGGATAAAGAGGCATCCCGCTATAAAACTTTTATTTGCCACCGGCCCATCCATCAATACCCGTCTGCTTGTCGCCATCGTCGCTTCAGTTGCTTTACTGATAACTGAGCATAGAGGCCATCAACTGGACGCACTTCGAGCCACATTATCGGTTATTGTCGATCCGCTAAAGTACTTGGTGGATTTACCGGCCGTGCTGGTCGATCAAGCCGCCGACTCTGTCAGCTCATATTCGACTTTAAAAAAAGAAAACGCCCGATTACGTGAAGAACAATTCATCGATAAAACCCGCTTGCTTAAATTCGACTCGCTGGAAAAAGAGAACATTCGTTTGCGAGCCTTACTGGAAAACTCTTTCAAACTTGGCGAGCAACTGCTGATTGCAGAATTATTGTCGATTAATACCGCACCCTACGAAAATATCGTAGTGGTTAACAAAGGCACCCGCTTCGGCGTCCATCCTCAGCAGCCGGTACTCGACGCAAACGGAGTTGTTGGACAGGTTTTTCGCGCATTGCCGTTCAGCTCCGAAATCATGTTAATTACCGACCCGAACCATGCCATTCCCGTACAAGTCAATCGCAACGGCTTGTTGACGATTGCTGTCGGCAGCGGCCAGTTGAACAGACTTAATTTGCCTTTTTTACCCAATAATGCCGATATTCGCCCCGGCGACTTACTGATTACATCGGGGTTAGGCGGAACCTTCCCATCGGGTTACCCGGTTGCTGTTGTTGATGATTTCACGCCAATGTCCAACAAGCCTTTTGTCAACATCACCGCCACCCCTAAAGCCATGCTGGACCGTAATAGGGAACTACTGATCGTCTGGAGCGACTCCTCCCCTGTCTCGCTCAGCTCCCCCCCTTCAGCGCAAGAAAAAACGCCCGAAACGAGCCCCAATAATCAGCCCGCAAAGAACAGCTTAAAGCACGAAGCCGCCCCAAAGGCCAGGGCAGGAACAGACAATGATGAATAGCTACTTCGGCTTCGGCCGTATTATTTTGACTATTATCATGGCGATGTGTTTAAGGATTGCGCCTTGGCCCAGTTTCTTACCGAACATAAATCCGGATTGGGTGCTTCTGGCGCTTATTTATTGGGCAATCGCCGTACCGGAACGTATCGGTATTTTTCATGCATGGACAATCGGCTTGCTGACCGATGTGCTAACTGGCAGAGTATTCGGCCAATATGCATTGGCTTACACATTAGTCATCTATCTTTGCCTGATGCTGCATAAACGTTTACGTCAATTTCCATTGCCTCAGCAGGGGTTGTTTATCTTCTCTTGCCTGCTGTTTTCTCAAATGTTGCTTTTCTGGTTAAAAAATATTCAGCATCCCTCACAAATGCACACTTCTTTCTGGCTACCTGTCTTTACCGGCACACTATGCTGGCCCCTGATCTATACAGCACTGCGCCGCGTCCGCTTGTCGGGCCGCACCAAATAAAGATTTCCTGACTGTTATGTCTCGTATCTATACTATTAAGAACAAGTTAGTAGAGAGTCGTTTATTCCTCAACCGTATTATTGCCGCGTTTGTTGTCATACTGTTATTGACCTCGGGCTTAGTCGTGCGCCTGGTTTACCTGCAAATTGTCGGACACGAACATTACGCGACGCTGGCAAAAGACAACAGTATCAAAATCGAACCACTGGTACCGACCAGAGGCATCATTTACGACAGACACGGCAGAGTCTTGGCCGATAATACGCAATCTTTCAGCCTTGAGCTGATTCCCGAACAAATCAGCGACCTTAACGACACATTGCTGCGCCTGCAGAAGCTGCTCAACATCTCCGACGAAAAAATCGACCAATACCAAAAGCAACGCAAACGGCAGAAACGCTTCGTCAGCACACCGTTGCTAATCAGCATGACTGACGAAGAAATTGCCAAATTCGCGGTAGTCAGGCCTTATTTCCCCGGCGTTGACATTCAAGCCCGCCTGGTTAGGCATTATCCCTACGCCGAGCTAACCTCACACGTGATCGGTTATGTGGGACGCATCAACGAAACGGAAATGAAATCCCTCCCTCTTGCCGAATACCGGGGCTCAACCTATGTCGGCAAGATAGGCATAGAAAGCACCTATGAAACCGAACTACACGGCAAGACCGGCTATGCGGAAATAGAAACCAACGTACAGGCGCGCGCGATCAATACAGTAAATTCCGTGCCCCCGGTGCCGGGTGAAAATCTTTATCTGACCCTGGATATCGATTTACAAAAAACCGCTTACGATGCGCTTGGCGATTACAACGGCGCAGTAGTCGCCATCGATATTAAAACCGGCGGCGTACTGGTGTTCGCGAGCCGACCCGGTTTCGACCCCAATCCTTTTGTGATAGGCATTGCCAATGATGCCTATCAGGCCCTGCAATCCTCGGAGGATCAACCGCTTTATAACCGCGCATTACGCGGTTTGTATCCTCCGGGATCAACGATTAAGCCGTTTGTGGGCCTGGCCGGGCTTGAATATAATGCAATAAACACCGAACATAAATTGTTCTGCCCCGGTTATTACCAGTTGCCGAACGTCAGCCATCATTACCGGGATTGGAAAAAAGGCGGGCATGGCTCGGTTAATATGAGCGAAGCCATCACTCAATCGTGCGACGTGTACTTTTACAGCCTCGCGTCCATGCTCGGCATAGACAGGATGCATAGCTTTTTAAAACATTTTGGTTTTGGCGAAAAAACCGGCATTGACTTGGTTGGGGAAAAGCAAGGTTTATTGCCTTCACGCGAATGGAAACGCAGCCGTCGCAATCAATCCTGGTATCCGGGAGAAACACTGATAACCGGGATCGGCCAAGGGTATCTTCAGGTCACCCCGATGCAATTGGCCAAAGCCACCGCGACTCTGGCAAATAAAGGCAAAGTTGTGTCGCCCTTCTTAGTGAAAAACAGTGCAACCTCGAATTCCACTGCTGCCGGAGAGGAAACCCCTTCCGACGACATTACCCTTAAGCCCGAAAATATTAACAGCATCATCTCCGCGATGGTTAATGTTGTTCATGACCCGCACGGCACAGCCAAAGGCATCAACAAAGGCTTAAACTATCAAATCGCCGGCAAAACAGGAACCGCGCAAGTTTTTAATATTAAGCAGGATGCTAAATACAACGAAAACGACATCGACTTCAAATTACGCGACCACGCCCTATTTATTTCTTTCGCTCCAGCCGACGACCCCAAAATTGCAGTTGCCGTCATCGCTGAAAACGGCGGCCACGGCGGCTCAGTCGCAGCCCCCATTGCTGGAGAAGTTATCAAGCAATATTTAAAAGAGAGCAACAATGAAAACGGAAACCCGTAGCGAACAATTCCATCCACCATCGGTTATCGGCAACATCCTCAGAAAGCTGCACATCGACATTCCCTTATTCATCGGTTTATTCCTTATCTCTCTGTTAAGCTTCGTTATCCTCTACAGTGCCGGCGGTCAGGACATGGATGTATTGATGCGCCAAGGCGCGCGCGTCGGATTGGCATTCTTGCTGATGACAGCGTTGGCCCATGTTAATCCCTACCAGTTTAAACGCTATTCGGCAGTGCTTTTCAGTTTTGGAATATTGCTGCTTGTTGCGGTACTGATACTGGGACAATTCGGCAAAGGCGCGCAGCGTTGGCTGGACCTGGGCGTTTTTCGTTTCCAGCCGTCGGAAATGATCAAAATCACCACGCCGATGATGATCGCGTGGTATTTAGCGGAACATTCATTGCCACCCAAAACCAAACAGTTGCTGATAGCCGGCATACTGATCATTATTCCGACCTTATTAATCGCCAAACAACCCGATCTGGGCACCGCATTATTGGTTGCCAGTTCCGGCGCGGCGGTATTGTTTTTTGCCGGTCTGTCCTGGTGGTTTATTCTGGCAATCGCCACCACGTTGGCAGGGCTTACGCCGATACTCTGGCATTTCATGCGTCCTTATCAACGCGACCGGGTACTCACCTTCTTAAATCCTGAAGCCGATCCACTAGGGCGAGGCTACCATATCATTCAATCGAAAATCGCGATCGGTTCCGGCGGTATCTACGGCAAAGGTTGGCTGGGCAGTACCCAATCGGAACTGGACTTTTTACCGGAAAGCTCGACCGACTTTATCTTTGCGGTCTTTGCCGAAGAATTCGGGCTTTTCGGCTGCGTCAGCCTGCTGGTTTTGTACCTGCTGATCATCAGCCGCTGCCTATATATTGCCTCGCAAGCGCAAGACACCTATAGCCGTTTATTAGCCAGCAGCTTGGCTTTTACTTTTTTTGTTTATGTTTTTGTCAACATCGGCATGGTTATCGGCGTACTCCCTGTCGTAGGCGTTCCGTTGCCTTTAATCAGTTATGGCGGCACCTCGATAGTGACGTTGTTGGCAGGCTTCGGCATTCTTATGTCAATTCACACTCATAAAAAGTTTCTGCCGCATTCATAAAAGTAACACAGGCTAAAGGCTAAAAATTGTGAGCGTTTACGTCTCCGATTGATGCCTTAAATTTCTGTTTCACTTAATAAATCCCAAACAAGCTCAAACTCAAGGCTAAAAAGATGCACAAATACAACTTGATGTCCCTGGTCAGAAGCATCCCTCTCACCTTGTTTCTGCTACTCTCCTCCTGCACCGGCACCATAAAAGACACCGAGTCCGTCCATGCCTTTATCGAACAGATGGTAAACAAGCATCAATTCGATGAATCGGAACTTGACGACTTATTCGACACGGTCGAAATCAAACAAGACATCTTGAAAAAAATCACCTCGCCCTCCGAGAGCCTGCCTTGGTATAAATACCGCAAAATCTTCCTGACCGATGCCCGTATCGATGCCGGCGTACAATTCTGGAAGGACAATGCCGCCGCATTGGCTGCCGCGGAACAAAAATATGGCGTCCCCCCGGAAATTATTGTGGCGATTATCGGCGTTGAGACCCAGTTTGGAAAAAATACCGGCAACCACCGCGTCATCGACGCTTTGTCTACACTGGCTTTTGCCTATCCCCCGCGCAGTAAATTTTTTCTCAGCGAATTGGAGAACTTTCTATTGCTTTGCCGCGACGAGCATATAAACCCGGCCGATCCGCTAGGCTCTTATGCCGGAGCAATGGGATTGCCGCAATTCATGCCCAGCAGCTTCAGAACCTATGCTGTTGATTTCAATAATGATAAGCGTAGCGACATCTGGCACGACAACAGCGACGCGATAGCCAGCGTCGCCAACTATTTTGCCCAGCATCACTGGCAAACCGGTAAAACGATTGCCGTTCCCGTTACAACTAAATACGGAAACTATGAACCGGTTCTCAAAAATGACCTTAAGCCGGATTTAAGTATTGCTGAGCTAGAATCGCTCAACTTAATTATTTCGAGGCAATTACCTTTCGACAGTAAAGTGAAACTGCTTAGCTTTGAACAGCCACAAGGCAAAGAGCTTTGGGCGGCATTGGACAATTTTTACGTCATTACCCGCTACAACCGCAGCCCCTTATACGCCATGGCCGTTTACCAGTTAAGCCTATCTATTTTAAATAAAAAAGGCGCATTCCCATGAATAAGATCATCCCGATACTTTTAATTTTTGTTTTATGCAGTTGTACCACCGAACAAGTAAAAACCAGCGACATATCAAACCCGACATCGGTTACAACTGCTCCTTCCAGACATCGTTCAATATTGAATATCGGCAGTTCCGATACCCAGAACACCCCTGACGAAGAAAACCTTTTACCCCGTATTGTCCGTTACCTGAAACAAGGCGTAGCCTCATGGTACGGTCCCGAATTTCACGGCAAGAAAACCGCATCCGGCGAAATATACGATATGTACGCGATGACCGCCGCCCACAAGACCTTACCTATTTCATCTTACGCTCGCGTCACCAATCTCGAAAACCAACGCAGCGTTATCGTCCGTATCAATGACAGAGGTCCTTTCCACGGCGACCGGGTTATGGATCTCTCTTATGCAGCCGCGCAAAAGCTGGATCTCGAAGAATCAGGAACGGGAGCCGTCGAGATCAAGGCTATCCCCCCTGAACAAGCTTTAGCGCAACTGCAAAGAGTCGCAAAAGAACAAGATAAAAGCGTCTATCTGCAAGTAGGTACGTTCGGCAATAAAAAAACCGCCCAGAATTTACAAAACAAAATTGCATCTAACAATTTGCCCCATCCTAAAATACTACCCTCGAAGCACAAAGGTTCTACTTTGTACAAGGTGCAAATGGGACCTATCAAATCGCCGGAGAGCGTCCATAAGTTAAATATACAGCTGGCAAAGCTGGGTATAACTGCGACGCAATTTGTTACAGGAGCCGATCAAAAACAAATCTCCATGATACAATAGAGGCCTGTTTTTACTGAGCCTACCCCCATTAGAGAGCAATGATCCTTCTTAAAAATTTATCCGTTTTATTATTTTTTAGCTTGTTGATTGCCACAACCCCGGCAAACGCAGAAAACGCCGAAATTACAACCCCGGCAGCACCTACCATTGCTGCCAGCGGTTACATCTTAATGAACTATAATACCGGCAAGGTCCTGGCAGAAAACAATGCCGATGTTAAACTTGCCCCTGCCAGTCTTACCAAGATTATGGCGGTTTATGTGGTGTTTCGAGAAATCGCTAATGGACATTTACATTTAGACGACCTGGTCACCATCAGCCAAAAAGCCTGGGAAACGCCCGGTTCGCGGATGTTTGTTGAAGTCGGCAATCAAGTTAAAGTCGAAGACCTGTTAAAAGGCGTCATCATCCAGTCCGGCAACGATGCCAGCGTCGCTTTGGCCGAACACATCGCCGGCGATGAAAGCACTTTTGCGAACATGATGAACCAACATGCCGAACGCCTGGGCATGAAAAACAGCCACTTTGAAGACAGCAACGGCTTGCCTATCGACAATCATTACACCACAGCCCGCGATCTAGCCCTGCTGACCCAAGCGTTAATCAAAGAATTTCCTGACTACTATCGCTGGTTCTCGCAAAAAGAATTCACGTTCAACAACATCGTCCAGCATAACCGCAACCAACTGCTTTCTCGCGACCAGACCGTGGATGGCGTTAAAACCGGGTTTACCGATGCCGCCGGTTATTGCCTGGTCGCATCCGCGTTAAGAAATGACATGCGCCTGATTTCGGTAGTGATGGGTGCGAGCAGCCCCAACGCCCGAGCTAACGAAAATCAAAACCTGCTGAACTACGGTTTCCGCTTTTTCGAATCGCACAAACTGTACCAGGGCAAAACACAGCTGGCCGAAGCCAGAATCTGGAAAGGCGACAGCAAAAACATACCAGTTGGCTTAGCTGAAGATCTTTATGCCTCGATTCCCCGTGGCCACTATGCCGACCTGAAAGCCAGCCTCACGATTGACAAAAAAATTACCGCGCCGGTTAAAGAAGGCACAAAACTGGGCACCGTTAACGTCACGCTTAAAGACGAAGTGGTTAGCAGCAAGGATTTGATCGCTTTAAAATCGGTAGAGCAAGGCAATATTTTTCAGCGGCTCTACGACAGCGCCATGATGATGCTGGAGAAATCGGATGGACAATAAAGCTGAGTTGAGCAGCTTGTCTGCTCAAACGAAACTTATGCCCCTTGAGTATAAAACCGTCTACTTAAATGGTCAGTACCTGCCACTTTGCGACGCCAAAGTATCAGTCATGGATCGCGGCTTTTTGTTCGGCGACGGGATTTATGAAGTTATCCCGTCTTACTCGGGCAAACTGTTCCACTTCCAAGAACACATGAGACGGCTGGAAAACAGCCTGTCTTCGATTCGCGTGCCTAATCCGTATGACAGGGCGCAATGGCTGGAAATCCTGACGCCGTTGCTGGACGCGAATCTGGACCAATATATCTATCTGCAAATTACCCGCGGCGTCTCCGATAAAAGAGATCACGCCTTTCCGGAACATGTCACGCCGACCGTATTTGCAATGTGTTCAAACATCGTCCCCGTTGCCGGCCTGGAGTCCGGCGTAAAAGCCCTCAGCGTCGACGACAGCCGCTGGGAACTGTGCAACGTCAAGGCGACCACATTGCTAGCCAATATTTTGCTCAGACAACAAGCGGTGGAACAAGGCTGCGCCGAAGCGATCCTGGTTAAAGACGGCTATGTGACCGAAGGCGCCGCAAGCAATATATTTGCGGTCATCGACGGCATCCTGATTACCCCGCCGATAGGTAACGAAATATTGCCGGGCATAACCCGCGAAGTCGTTCTGGAACTCGCCGAACAAAACAACATTCCTTACAGCGAAGACATCATTTCGCTAGACGCCTTACAAACAGCCGAAGAAATTTGGTTAACCAGTTCTACCAGGGAAATCGTTCCAGTCGTTCAACTTGATGATGAAATCATTGCAAACGGCAAACCCGGCCCCATATGGCGAGCTATGAATCAACTATTCCAGGCTTATAAGCAGTCATATCATGAGTGAAGAAACCCTTTTAGAATTCCCCTGCCGATTTCCGATCAAGGCAATGGGCAAGAACAACATCGAGCTTGACCTGCTGGTTGTGGAAATCGTGCGCCGCCATGCGCCCGACATTCACGAAGGCGCGGTAAGCACGCGCCCGAGTAAAGACGGCAATTACATATCGGTCACCGTAATCGTCGAAGCGACCAGCAAACAACAATTGGATGCGATTTACCAGGACTTAAGCGGTCATCCGCACGTTTTGATGGCTTTGTAGTTAAAAATAGCACACGGATGACACGGATTTGACTGATTTACACGGATTTGTTGTTATCACTCATTTTGATCCGTGTTTATACCCAAAGGGCATAAGTTTCGTTTGAGCGGACGAGCCGCTCAGCTCAGCTTTATCCACCTAATCCGTGCCATCCGTGTTCCATTGCCTTTTTAGGACCAACCAACTTGCTAGAAATACGCGACTTAGGGTTGCAAGATTACCAATCCACTTGGCAAGCCATGCAGCAATTCACGCAAAACCGCGGCGCCGAGACTGCCGATGAAATCTGGATCACCGAGCACCCTGCCGTTTACACGCTAGGCTTAAACGGCAAACGCGAACACCTGCTGGACACCGGCGACATTCCCGTCGTCAGCTCCGACCGGGGTGGACAAGTGACTTATCACGGTCACGGCCAATTGGTCGTCTACACATTACTGGACATTAAACGCCTGAATCTCGGCGTCCGCCAACTAGTCACAATACTGGAACAAGCAATGATTTCGACGCTGGCCCGGTATAACATCAATGCAGTAGCCCGCGCCGACGCGCCAGGCGTTTACGTGGACGGCAAGAAAATAGGCTCTATTGGCCTGCGCATCAAAAAAAATTGCAGCTACCACGGCCTGAGCCTGAACAACAACATGGACTTGCGCCCGTTCGACCGTATCAACACCTGCGGCTATCCGGGCCTTGAAGTAACCCAACTGGCCGACCTGGGCATGACCGTCGACAACGCCGAACTCGCGGCCCATATTATCGAAGCAATCAACACGGCATTATCGACATGACCTATCAAGCGCCATCCCGCTCCACGCCCAAATCCCACCAGCGCAACGCCGAAAAGCTGGCAAGAATCCCGATCAAAGTCGAGCCTGCCGCAACGCCTTTGCGTAAGCCTGAGTGGATACGCATCAAAGTGCCGGCCGGCAACGAAGTCGGCCGCATCAAACAACTGCTGCGCGAAAACAACCTGCACACCGTCTGCGAAGAAGCCGCCTGCCCCAACCTCGGCGAATGCTTCCAGCACGGCACCGCGACCTTCATGATCATGGGCGACCTGTGCACACGCCGCTGCCCTTTTTGCGACGTCGCCCACGGCAAACCGCTGCCGTTGGACCCGAACGAACCGCAGCACCTGGCCGACGCGATTCAGTTGATGAAATTGAAATACGTCGTCATCACCTCGGTGGACCGCGACGATTTAAGGGACGGCGGCGCCGGCCATTTTGCCGCCTGCATCGGAAAAATCCGCCGGCAAACGCCCGCGACCAAAATAGAAATCCTGGTGCCCGACTTTCGCGGACGCATCGAAAAAGCCGTGCAAATCCTGGCCGAACAGCCGTGCGACGTATTCAACCACAACCTCGAAACCGTGCCCCGGCTATACAAACAAGTCCGCCCCGGCGCCGATTACCAAAGCTCGCTGGACCTGTTGAAACAATTCCACGAAGCCCAACCGCAAGTGCCGACCAAATCCGGCCTGATGCTGGGCGTTGGCGAACAGCCGGAAGAAGTGCATCAAGTCATGAAAGATTTACTGACCCACGGCTGCTCGATGCTGACGATAGGTCAATACCTGCAACCGAGCAAAGCCCATTTGCCGGTGCAAAATTACGTTACGCCGGAACAATTCGCCGAGTATGGGGAGTTTGCCAAAGCTTTGGGATTTAAGCAGGTTGCCAGCGCGCCGATGGTTCGGTCTTCATACCATGCTGATCTTCAGGCTAAATCCGTAATTTAAAAACGCTGTCGCCGGAGTTCGAAGCTTGCTTTGAATTGAGAAAAACTGAGGTTTGACTTAAGTATTGAATGCCCATATACACAGGTATAACATAAAGCCCGTTCATCAAATCGGAGTTCCCATCATGCCTACACGTCTTAGCGCCGCTCGTCTTCACGACGAACTTTTCAGCACCCTCGACCATGTACTCGCCACCGGCGAGCCAGTGGAAATTGAACGTCCCGGCGGCTCGGTGCGGATCGTCCGCGACATCCCCACCCGGCGACTGGCTGGATTAACCCCACATCCCGGCACTATCAACGGCAACCCGGATGATCTAGCCAACCTTTCCTGGAAGCAAGCTTGGAAGCCGTCATTGTAAAAACGCTGTATCTCGACACGCATATTCTGGTCTGGCTTTACCAGGATGGCGCAACTCGGCTTACGCCGTTGGCTGTCCGCACCATTGAGGAGGCGGAACAGCTGCTCATCTCACCCATGGTCGAACTGGAACTGACCTACCTGCATGAAATCTCCCACATTAACTGCCCTGCTTTAAACATACTCGACAGCTTGCGTCGCGATATTGGGCTGGAAACCTGCAAACAACCTTTCGCCGCAGCTGCCGGCGAGGCACTAACGCTCGGCTGGACACGCGACCCTTTCGATCGTCTCATCGTTGCTCAAGCGGCTCATCGAGCTTCGCCGCTGCTGACAGCAGATCAAAACATACGCGAGCATTATTCTGGTGCTATTTGGTAGTTTGGGAAAACATAGCTGGGAATGTGGCAGTCAAAGCAAGTGAACGCATATTTTTTTATGAACGATGCGGTTCGTACCTCACCGCATCTTACCGAACTGAGCCATACCCCACTTCTTACAGCTCAATGCGATCTTGAAACTTTTAACACGCACATCAACTCTAGATGAACATGAATACCGTCAAAATTTAGATTGGACATGAAATGGCATATATAGACTTAAACCGAAACTTTGTTCCAATTAAAAAAGACGAAGAAATTGATCTTGATGTTGGCCGTTATTGGGGCAAACGAATTGGCGGCTGGCTTGATTGGGACGCGTTACTGAATAAACAGCGTGTAGTTATTTTGGCCGAAGCTTCCAGCGGAAAAACCGCCGAATTTAAGGGCGCGGCTGACAAAATCCGTAATACTGGAAAAGCCGCGTTCTTCATTCCCATCGAAGAGTTGGCCGATGAAGGGTTTGAACAATCATTAAATCCAGATGACGTGTCTTTATTTGAAAACTGGAAGCATAGCCTTAACGAAGGCTACTTTTTCCTGGACTCGGTCGACGAAGCTCGGCTTAATCATAAAAGTTTCGAGAAGGCTTTAAAAAAATTCGCACACGCAGTTTTACAACATTTGCCTCGTTGCCGAATTTTCATTTCTTGCCGTGTAACCGATTGGAGAGGAATGGAAGATTACCAAGTAATCAAACAGCTTCTGCCGTTGCCCGACCATAATAACTTGCAGACCCCAGAGATTGCCCCGGAAGTCGCGTTACTTGCCCCTTTGTTCAAGGAACGTGGGACGAGCAAACAGGTCGAGGAGAAAAAAGATGACGAAATAACTATAGTCAGACTTGCTCCATTGGACAACGAGCAACAACGAACACTAGCACAAGAACATGGTATTGAAAATGTCTCGCAATTCTGCTCCGCTATCTGGCAACAGGGACTGGAAAATTTGGCTGAACGTCCCGGCGACCTACTTGAACTGGCTAACTATTGGAAAAGCCATCAAAAATTCGACTCGCTCTTGGAGATGACTGAGCATGCGGTGAACCAAAAACTGACTGAGCGAGATCCTCATCGGACTGACAACGATGTTTTAAACCTCAAGAAGGCGCGAGAAGGAGCTGAACGAATTGCCACAGCTTTGACGCTCGGCAAAACTTTTACACTTCAAGCGTCCGATTCAACCCCGTCCGCCGATGTTTTACAACCGGAAAAACTATTGCCGGAATGGACAGACGCGAAACGCAATGCCCTGCTTCGGCGAGGAATATTTGCCCCTGCGACGTATGGACGCATCCGGTTTCATCATCGTTCAACCCAAGAATACTTAACGGCCCAGTGGCTTAAGCGTTTGCTACAACAGGGCTGTCCGCGCTCTGAAGTTTTTAAATTGCTGTTCGCCGAAGTTTACGGAGTAAAAACAGTAGTTCCCAGCCTAAAGCCGATAGCAGCTTGGCTTGCGCTCAGCCAAGATGATATTCGGGACGAAATTCTAAAGAGAGACCCGTTAATTCTGATCCAGCATGGCGATCCCGGTTCCGTTCCGGTTAAAACCCGATGCAGGTTGCTTCATGCCTATGCCGAAAAGCACGAAACCGGCGACATTGCCAATGACAGCCTCGACCACCGTGCGCTATGGATGTTTGCTCATCCCGATTTGGCGAACACCATTCGCGAAGTTTGGCATCGCTGCGACCAGGATGATTTTCGCGGCGATCTCATTAGATTGATTCGTGAAGGCGCTATAGCTGCTTGTAACGACCTTGCCACACAGGTCGCCGAAGATACGAAAGCGCGTGATTACCATCGTATTGTCGCAGTTCAAGCATTAAACAAATTCAACAGTACGACGACACTGTCAACCATTGCAGAAAAGCTTGTTCAAGATGCCCCCAACATCAGCGCAAGGCTCACAGCCGGCTTTGTCAAAGAACTATTTCCTGATTATCTGAACATCGAACAGCTCATTGCGCTCATTGCAGATAGCCAAGCGCCAGCCAGAAATTCGACACATGAGCTTAGTTATGCGCTTGAAGAGCTATGGGAAAAATGCCCTGCCGAGTGGAAAATACGTTTTATCGGCGGCCTTGCCGAACTTGCACTATTGAAACCCGTTGATGAATATCGACATATTTCCAAAAAATACGGTTTTCTCGCCGATAACTTTGAGCCTATCGCGCGTCAAGTAATTGTCGATCTTGGTCATAACGATCCGACAAACGAGTTGATACGTTTTTTAATGGCTATTGAACGTGTAGAGCATTCGTCTTCGTTCAGAGAATTAAAACCTTCCCTTAGTGAACTGGTACAAACTTCCCCCAAAGTACAACGCGCCTTATTTTGGGCTGATGTCGCAGAAGCAAGGGAAAATTGGACTGACACAGAACCTCCAATCCAATACAGGGCGATTTACCCCTATGAAAAGGCATTGTGGGAGTTTGGTGTCGCTGATCTGCCTTGGCTTATCGACGATTTAAAAGAACGTTCATTAATGGATGATAAACGGATCGTTTTAAATGCCATTGTGCAAATTTTGAAACATGTGAATGATGAGTATGACGTAGAGAAGATAAAAGAATCTCTTCATCGATACGTGCAAAATTTTCCACTGCTTACTGAAGACTTGGAAAATTATTTTAAACCGCAACAGGAAAGCGACGGCATGCGCGAATATCGCTTACGCCGCGAACTGCGCAAGAAAAAAGAACGTGACGAAAGGTCTGAAACTGAAACATCGTGGTTAAAATTCAGAACCAGCCTAATCCTCGATCCAAATCAACTTTCTAACCCTGACCAGCATTTGAAGTGCATAAAGAACCTTACACGTTGGCTACAGTTTGAAACAAACCATGAAACAACTAAAGCAGCGCGATACTGGCATTTAATCAAGCAAGCTTTCAACAATGAAGTTGCTGAGGCTTATCGTGATGCTATGAAAGCCCTATGGCGCGATGTAAAACCAGAACGACCAGAGCGAAAAGCACATCAAGTAACCTTTAAATGGCTCACGGTTTATGCCTATGCAGGTATTGGCATTGAAGCCGACGAGAACGCGCGTTGGGCAATACAGCTAACATCAGATGAGGCAAAACGCGCTGCCGAATACGCCTGCATGTCCGAAAAAGGTTATCCTGACTGGCTGGATACTTTATTGGATGCGCATCCCACTGTGGTTACACCTATCATTGCTAAAGCCTTTCGCTCGGAATGGACGTCTGCACGAAGTGGACATAGCGATTTTCTATACCACTATCGCAATTCCGAAAAGCCGCTATATCCTGAAATCGCTTCCAAACTGTTTGAAATAATGAACAAAACTAACCCAGGAATACTCCATAGCTTGAAATGCGGGCTTAAGATTTTTCAGCAAATGACTTTATCGGAAAGCCAAAAAAAGCATCTAAAAAAACGATCAATAAATCAGTTTGATTATTTTCTCGGGTGCGACGATAGAGAATTTGCAATATGCTATCTTGTGCTGTTATTTCAGGTTGCCCCGGCATACGCATTGCAAAAGATGGAGGCCTGGATAGCAGCAACCAAACCGGAAGCACAAAATGAGTTGGCAACTCAAATTATTGGGGGCGTTTTCAATCGCGATGATTGTTGGTCACTTAAAGACACTCCAATACAAATTCTTAAAACCTTGGTATCGCTAGCTTATCGGCTAATACGACCTGCTGAAGATATTAGACACGATGGTGTGTTTACTCCAGATAGCCGTGATCGAGCAGAATCCGGTCGAAGCACAATTCTTTCGGCATTGCTTAATTCAGTAGGAGCCGATGCCTACCAAGCGATGATCGAATTAGCAGATACCTCTGAAATCGGCGAACGCAAGCATCGATTTCGACAGCTTGCACGCGGCATGGTGGAACGCGATGCCGAACTTCCTGCATGGACTGAAAACGAAACGCTAACGTTTGAAAACAAGCACATCACTCCGATTAAAAATGGAAATGAATTATATCAATGCATTCTTCACGTCCTGGATGACATACGTTACGGGTTTGAACAAAGCGATGCATCGTCAAAGCAGTTATTGTCCAAGTTGGCTGAGATCAAAAAAGATGACGAAAAAAGCGTTCAAAATTGGCTCGCTGAACAATTGACGCTTCGGGCAAATGGTAGATACCACGTTCACCGTGAAGTGGAAGTCGCTGATATAAAGGAACCGGACATCATCATTTCAGGAACAACAGGACAATTTGAAATCGCTATTGAAATCAAGCAAGCAGACTCGTGGTCGCCAAATGAACTTAAAGAAGCATTGACACAGCAACTATCGGAATATTATTTAAAACCAACAAACCGCAGACATGGAATATTGTTTTTAACTGATCACGGGCGGCGTCAATGGAAACATCCTGACTATCAAAAAAGATTAACTTTTATCGAACTGCAAACCTTTTTGTCGGACATTGCAATAGCCATAAAAAACAACACTGCCGGAAACGTTAAAGTATCGGTTTTTGGTATTGATGGAACTGGATAATTTGTTTCATAGTCCCGTAGATTGGGCTGAATGCAATGAAGCCCAACATTACGTACGATGTTTAGGTATGGCGACGGATTTCTATTTTTCTATTACAACAGGAGACTCAATCATGAGCGAACAGACAAACCCACCCTTAAGCCCAGACACGCAAGCTATGCTCGATTGCCTACGTCAGGCCGTTAGTAAAACCCTGGAACGCAAACGCCGCCTAGGACAATACTCAGTACAGTGGACAGGCAAATCCCCATTCGCCGTAGGTGATGATGCTCCAGAATCTTTGCAATTGCCGCAGCAATCCGATCATTCTTAAACCGCAGAAGCACAACATAAGCCCCCATCATATTCAGCATCCGTACTTTCAGATGATTTAAGGATTTCCACTCTCGCCCGACACACCATACACCTGCCCGCTGGCATAACTCGACTCATGCGAAGCCAGCGTCACGTAAACGGCGGCAAGTTCTGCCGGTTGGCCGGGGCGTCCCGTCGGCGTATAGACACCGAATGTTTCCAGCGCACTTGGTGGTTGGCCTCCAGTGACTTGAAGCGGCGTCCAAACCGGCCCTGGCGCGACGGCGTTGACGCGGATGCCTTTCTCGCCGAGCTGTTTGGCAAGGGATTTTGTGAACGATACGATTGCCGCTTTGGTCTGCGAGTAATCGAGCAGGTTTTCGGCCGGATTGTAAGCTAAAACCGATGAGGTATTGATGATGCTCGCACCGGTACTGAAATGCGGCAGCGCGGCTTTAGTGATCCAAAACATTGCGTAAAGGTTGGTCTTGAAGGTCGCATCGAACTGCTCGGTTGAAAGATCGAGGATCGAATCGATGGAGTGCTGTCTGGCTGCATTATTGACCAAGATGCCTAGACCGCCGGGTTCGCGCGCCGCATCGGCAACCAATTGCTTGCACAAGTTTTCGTCGCGTATGTCGCCGATCGAGTGAAACACTACTGCTTTCATATTAAATCTCCTTCTTTGCTGTTCTTTGGCCCACAGCAAAATCGAGTAATAAAAATTTCAAAATATCAAAACAGGCAAAACAGTCTGTTGGTTATCCAACGTTTTAAATCAGACCTCGGCATTGTCTTTGCCGACCGTCCACATCCAGCAAAATCCGGCACAAGAAAGAAATAATCTTTTAAGAAACAATATGTTCAATCATACCCTCATCAACAAGACGATTGACATATTCGAATTATCTCTTACCATTGCAACATGGCAACGAAGCATCGCTTTCGCAACAAATACCGGCTTGAAATCAGAGAAGACGATTCTCCGCCAATGCATGTGCATCTGGTCGGAGGCAATTTTGATGTATTAATTAACCTGGAGACCCTGAACTGCACCGGCACCTTTCCGCGCGGATTACGCAAAGAGGTAATGGAGTGGGTTACGGAAAACCGTGATCAATTGATTGAGGAATGGAAGAGTGGCATCAATGAAACGCCCCCGCCTAGCAGCGGTTGAAGCTTTACCGGATTACCAACTGAAAATGACCTTTATTAACGGCTGCGTAATGACTGTCGATAAAGGCGAAACCATTTTCGCCAAACCCGGACTCGCGCCTTTACGCGATCCGGCCGCCTTCGCCAAAGTCAAACTGACCGACAACATCGGTTGGTCGATTGAATGGCCGGACTTTGACATCCAAATCGGTGCCGATACGTTATGGCTGGAAGCGATGTATCAAGCCGCCACCGACGAAAACACCCGCACATTCCTCGCCTGGCGGCTGCGTAACGGCTTGTCGCTGGCCGATGCGGCGCAAGCATTGGGCATGACGACGCGCACGATGAGCTCATACGGAACCGGCGCCCGCCCCGTCCCGTATCATATTGCGCTGGCTTGCAAGGGTTGGGAAGTGGAGAATCGTTAAGACGGCATGTGCAGAAAATGGCCCGCCGCAGGGTGGATAAGCGTAGCGCATCCACCTATATCGAGATTGTTATGGTGGATGCGCTACGCTTATCCACCCTACGTTTTAATCGCCGCGAATTGATCATATCCCTGCAATACGGCAAATACCTCTACGCAACACCGGTCACTTAATCGCCCGCAACAAATTTCCGTAATACAACTCCTTACCGGTTGTTGTCCGCATCCATAATTGTTTTATTTCCAGCCGGTCGGCGGAAAAATACTGTCCGCCGGCCACCGCCAAATCCGCCAGCTCCACTTTCGGCGAATAAGTATTAAGGATTAAAAACGCTCCCGGACTCATCAGTCCGCAGGCGGTTTCAATCAGACCGGACAAGTGATTTTCCAATTTCCATTTTTCGCCTTTGACGCCTAACCCCCAGGCCGGCGGGTCCATGACGATGCCGTCGTATCGATTGCCCCGCTTTAATTCGCGCTGGGCAAATTTCAATGCATCTTCAAGCACCCATTTAATGTCGGAAAGATGGCTCGGCAATTGCTCCCTGCATTGCTCTACCTCCTGCATCCTTGCAGTCGTCCGCTGTTGGTTTTCGTTGCTCCAGGTGAGCATTTGCCTGACCGAATCGACATGCACGACTTCCGCACCGGCAGCACGGGCAACCAGCGATGCTGCGCCGGTATACGCAAATAAGTTTAAGACTTTTTGACCGGCGCTGACCCGTTCGGCAATGAAACGCCAGTTTGCCTGTTGCTCGGGGAACAATCCCACATGCTTGAACTTGGTCAGTTTCAAGCCGAAACTCAACCCGCCGTAGCAAACAAGCCATTGTTCGGAAGCGCCGGGCTTAATGTTCTGCCAACGGCCTTGGGTTGAAGACTGTTCTTCAAACTCCCAATGCGCGGCGTCTTGCCATTGGGCATTAGACCATCCCGGCTTGAAATCGGCCTGGATTTCCGGACGGATCGTGACGACCTCTCCCCAGCGTTCCAGCTTTTTGCCGTCGCCCGCGTCAAGCAGCTCGTAATCGGGCCAGGGCTGGCCGTACTCGCGCAGGATGGTTCCGGTTTGGCGGCCTTTTGCGATTTGCATCGGTTTTCAGGGATTAATACAAACCCAATTGCAACTGGGCCACTTCCGACATCATCTCTCGCGACCAAGGCGGATCAAGCACCACTTCGATATTAACATTGGCGACGCCGGGCAGCGCGCGGATGGATTTTTCGACATCGCTCTGGATCACAGGCCCCATCCCGCAACCGGGAGCCGTCAGCGTCATCACGACATGAACGTCGTTCATGCCTTCAGCGTTAGGCGTGACTTTGCACTCATAGACCAAGCCAAGATCGACAATATTAACCGGGATTTCCGGATCGTAAACAGTTTTCATCACTTCCCAGCAGTTCTTTTCAACCGCGACCGCATCGGTTTCCGACGATAGCTCATGCAGCCGCTGAGACTCTTTGCCCAACGCATCGGCATCGACGCCGGCAATCCGCACCATGTGGCCGTGTTCGGTAACCACGGTATAGTTATCGCCGAGCGCTTGATAAATCGTGACTATCTGACCTTTATTCAAAGTCCCGGTATTGCCGTCGGGAATAGTAACAATGTTGACATCTCGGGTTAAAACAACGTCTTCTCTTTCAGCCATAATCGTTCAGTTATAAATAAAAGGTCCGGGCATCGATAGCCTGGCCGGTTACGCCAATGCTCTCCGAGCCGAATAAATACAGATAAATCGGTGCCAGCGACTTCATTGACGGCAGCTTGCCTTTATCTTCAGCCGGATAGGCCCGCTTTCTTAACGGCGAATCCACCGGTCCCGGTATCAAGGTATTGACACGGATTTTGCCGAAAGCTTCATGCTCGTCGGCCAATATTTTTGCAAAGCCTTCCAAGGCTATCAATGAAACGCCGTAAGCACCGGCATAAGCGGGCGCCTTCCTGACAAAAGAATCTGTGGTGAAAACGATGGAGGCGTGTGCGCTCTTTTGCAATACCGGCAATAAAACCCGGCATAATAAAAAAGGCGCATTCAGGTTGACGTTTAAGGTATGTCCCCAATCCTTGGTTTTGTGCGTGGCGACCGGAGAAAACGCGCTAAACTCAACCGCCGAATGCAAAATGCCTTGCAAGGAACCGTACTTCTGCTCAATTTTATCGGCCAGTTCCTGGTACTCGTTTTCATTGGCGCCGGCTAAATCGAACGGATACATCACCGGCTCGGACACGGCATTGACGTTCATAATCGCATCGTAAACCGCTTCCAATTTGGCGATATTTTTATCCAGCAGGACGATATGGGCGCCGTGTTTGGCCAGTTCCAGGGCGGCCGTGCTACCCAAACCGCCGCCGGCGCCGGTGATTAAGATGACTTGATTCGTTAGCGGCATGGCTGTAATGCTATCCAGGTTGAAATTTGCGCGGGCGATTCGATTAACGCATCGGCCCCCCAGGTTTCCGGCGTGTCGCCGGGTTTGATGTAACCGTAAAGCGCGGCCAGCGTTTTCATTTGCACGCTTTTTCCGGCGATAATATCGTGTTCGGCGTCGCCGATATAAACGCATTCCCGCGGATCAACGCCTGCCTGCTTGCAGGCTGCCAGCATCGGTTCCGGATGAGGCTTGGGATTGGCCGTGGTATCGCCGCTGACGATGCAGGCCGCGCGCCCGGTCAGCTTTAAAGCATCCATCAGCGGATGGGTAAAACGTTCGCGCTTGTTAGTCACGACTCCCCATTTCAACCCTTGCGCTTCAATCGCAGCCAGCGTATCGGTCATACCGGAGAAAAAAACCGTATGTTCGGCAATATTGTCCTGGTAGAAGTCGAGCATCGTTTTCAGAATATCGGCTCTCAAACGATCGCTAACTGCAGGTTGGCCGGCGTAAATCATCGCCGCAGCGCCGTACGAGATAAACGGTTTGATTATTTCAGGCACAACCGTATCGAGACCGTGGGCATTCAGCGACCGGTTCAAGCAGGCGATCAAATCCGGGGCAGTATCGACCAGGGTACCGTCAAGGTCGAATAACACGCAGGATAATTTGAAATCGTCCCCCATGTCTCACTCGGCACGCTTAAAAGCGGCAATGTAGTTAACGTCAATATCTTTGCCGAGGCTGAAATGCTTGGTAAACGGGTTGTATTCAATCCCGACCATGCCCTGCAATTCAAGACCCGCCGCGCGCGCCGACCGGCACAGCTCCGAAGGCTTGATGAAAGTTTTAAAATCGTGCGTGCCTTTGGGCAGCATTTGCAAAACATACTCCGCGGCAAAAATAGCCAGCAAGTAGGCCTTGGGCTGACGGTTCAGCGTCGAAAAAAACACCATGCCGCCGGGTTTGACCATGTTGGCGCAGGACTTAATTATCGAACCGGGATCGGGCACGTGTTCGAGCATTTCCATGCAAGTGACGTGATCGAAGCTTTCCGGCTGCTGCGCGGCCAAATCCTCCGCGCTGATTTTTTGATAATGCGCATTGACGCCGGATTCAAGCCCATGCAAATCGGCGATGTCGATCAAATCCTCGCTTAAATCGATGCCCAACGCATCGGCGCCCTGCTTAGCCAAACCCTCGGTTAAAATGCCGCCGCCGCAGCCGACGTCAACAATGCGCTTACCGCTAATATCCGCATAACGCTGAATAAACCGGAGCCGTAACGGATTAACATCGTGCAAGGTTTTAAATTCGCCTTGGGGATCCCACCAGCGTTCCGCCATCGAGCCGAATTTATGTATTTCGTGCGGGTTTACATTGCTTGTTGCTGTCATCGTAGTAACCGTAATGTGATTTTAATATAGTTTACTATATTAGTGGGTTTATGGGACATGCGTTGTTCGTTCACTTGGCATTGCCCTCTATTATACAGAAGATTCATTCCTTGATTTCCGGGACGGATTTTATACTGCGAGTTAAGCCGGCCAGAGACGGATAAAGCACCGGCTCGCAAAAACATCCGCCTGCCGGACAAAAAAAAGGCCGGTACACTCAATGCGTACCGGCCTTTTGTTCAGCCTGTCAAATTACAGTTTGTCGACAGCGTTCAACTCTTGGAACGCTTGTTCCAAACGAGTCACCATGCCGACTTCGCCGGCACGTTGCCAAACGCGTGGATCATAGTATTTTTTGTTTGGCTTGTCGTCGCCTTCTGGGTTGCCGATTTGGCCTTGCAGATAGCCTTCGTTTTTCTTGTAGTAGTTCATGATGCCTTCCCAAGTTGCCCATTGGGTGTCGGTATCGATGTTCATTTTAACGACGCCGTAGCTGATCGATTCTTTGATTTCTTCCGGAGATGAACCTGAACCGCCGTGGAATACGAAGTCCAGTGTGTTGGCTGGCACGCCGAATTTTTCGGACACGTATTTTTGCGAGTTGTCCAGAATGCTTGGCGTCAATTTAACGTTACCCGGTGAATATACGCCGTGTACGTTGCCGAATGAAGCCGCGATAGTGAAGCGTGGGCTGATTTTGCTCAGGTGTTCGTAAGCGTAGGCCACGTCTTCAGGTTGAGTATACAGCGCTGAATGATCCATGCCGGTGTTATCGACGCCGTCTTCTTCACCGCCGGTGCAGCCCAACTCGATTTCCAGCGTCATGCCCATTTTGGACATACGCTCCAGGTATTTGCCGCAGATTTCGATGTTTTCTTGCAGGCTTTCTTCGGACAAGTCCAGCATGTGCGAGCTGAACAACGGTTTGCCGGTTTCGGCAAAATGTTTCTCGCCGGCATCCAACAGGCCGTCGATCCAAGGCAGCAATTTTTTTGCCGCGTGGTCGGTGTGCAGGATAACAGGCACGCCGTAAGCTTCGGCCATCGTGTGAACGTGTTTCGCGCCGGCAATCGCGCCCAAAATAGAAGGCATTTGGCCTTCGCCTTTGTAGCCTTTACCGGCAACAAACGCCGCACCGCCGTTGGAGAACTGGATAATAATGGCCGATTTTACTTTCGCGGCCGCTTCCAACGCAGCATTAATCGAATCAGTGTTAATGACGTTTACCGCAGGCAATGCGAATTGGTTGGCTTTGCAGATTGCAAAGATTTTTTGTACGTCTTCGCCAGTTACAACACCGGGTTTTACTACATCTGAAATTTTTTGAGACATTAATAGTTCCTGTTTCAATCTATTACGTTGAGGGTCAAAGCTGAAAGCCATTCGGCCGAGGAAAATATCCGTCGCCCAATGCGGTCAGCCGCATATTATAAAGAGTGTTTATCCAATAGGCTACTTGCTAATCGAGCCATCCCGCAGAGTGTGCATGATAGCGCTATCCACGTAAATCTTTCCATTATAAGCATAACTATTACCTCAGATTCATGCTGAAAGGGCGTTTTAATGAGGCTCCGGCGTTATGCCGGAGAATGCGACGGGCTTTCCGTTCCAATCGACCTTTAAAGCTGAGCTTCAATGAGGCTCCGGCGTTATGCCGGAGAATGCTGTGGTGGAACGCGACTAAGGAGCACAGCCGCACTGCTTCAATGAGGCTCCGGCGTTATGCCGGAGAATGCCCTTGAACCTTGAACCATGAGGACGCCACCATGTTAGCTTCAATGAGGCTCCGGCGTTATGCCGGAGAATGCGCCCGATCCTGGTTTGAGTCAAGACGATTAAGCCAACGCTTCAATGAGGCTCCGGCGTTATGCCGGAGAATGCTTACCGTGACATCAAAGGAGTTGGTAGTAACATTGGCTTCAATGAGGCTCCGGCGTTATGCCGGAGAATGCCAAGGGAATATGCTCCGTAGCTCCCACTGCCATTTAGCTTCAATGAGGCTCCGGCGTTATGCCGGAGAATGCTCAATGTTGCCGCCCGGCATTCCTGACTTTCCCGTTGCTTCAATGAGGCTCCGGCGTTATGCCGGAGAATGCGGCCGATGTGCTGACCGAGTTGTTGGCGGCGGCTGAGCTTCAATGAGGCTCCGGCGTTATGCCGGAGAATGCCCAAAAATAAAAGCAAGCTAGACATGATAAACATGCTTCAATGAGGCTCCGGCGTTATGCCGGAGAATGCGCCCGGAGGACAAGTTTGATGATTATCCGATAAGCAAGCTTCAATGAGGCTCCGGCGTTATGCCGGAGAATGCGGCTAGGTGCGGATTTAAAAAAGTAGCCCGGCTGTGGCTTCAATGAGGCTCCGGCGTTATGCCGGAGAATGCGCTGATTATGACGGAAGCCAAAATGGGTAAGCCGAGCTTCAATGAGGCTCCGGCGTTATGCCGGAGAATGCGGCGTTATACCTTTATTTGCACATGCGTCACCTGGAGCTTCAATGAGGCTCCGGCGTTATGCCGGAGAATGCAAACCGCTGGTGCGCAATGCGTGCCAACACAACCCGCTTCAATGAGGCTCCGGCGTTATGCCGGAGAATGCTGCTGATTTTGCTAAAGTAAGCATTTTGCTCCCGAGCTTCAATGAGGCTCCGGCGTTATGCCGGAGAATGCTTAAGATTATTGCTTAGGCAAGACCCTAGAACCAACGCTTCAATGAGGCTCCGGCGTTATGCCGGAGAATGCGCGCATGACCGCCAAGATGCACGGCCCGGTATTCACGCTTCAATGAGGCTCCGGCGTTATGCCGGAGAATGCTAAAATGAACGACCTGAACATCGGCAAAATGAGTACGGCTTCAATGAGGCTCCGGCGTTATGCCGGAGAATGCGATCTGGTGTGTGAACTGACCAACTCGACAGTGAAAGCTTCAATGAGGCTCCGGCGTTATGCCGGAGAATGCTCCAAGACGAGTTAATCGTGTTGGCTTGTTTAAGCAGGCTTCAATGAGGCTCCGGCGTTATGCCGGAGAATGCAGCCCGCGCTGGAAGCCTTGATCTACGCGGCCTGCGCGGACTGTTTGCGAGTGCTGCTCTACAACGCCTCGCAACTGTACATAAAAATCCGCCCGACGCATAGCCGATTTTCATAACATGCTGATTTTTAAAGAGCCATTCACCTGCGAGCGCTGAGGGCATTTTGCGCGCCACTACAGCGCTCGTCAACCGGCGGCGAACAATCCGCATCAGACGATCACCGGTTGGCGTTCCACGGTTTCAAACTCCTTGCCCAAGCTCACCACCGACGGCTTGACGTTTTCCGCGGGACCGATGTTCATGATCAAAATATGGTCTTCGCTGTGATGAATGATGCCGTCCAGCATTGCGATCAGTTCCGCATGGCGCCTACGGCTTAAGCGGCATTGGAACACCGACAGTTGCAGCCAGTCGCCGTAGCCTTTCATCAAGCGGAACACCCGCCGCCAGCGTTTAGCGTCGCGAATGTCGTAAGTAATAATGTAAAGATGTTCGTAAGCAGCCATTAGCGTGTCGTGAAGTTGGGGTATTCTGATAACTCGCCGAGCAGGTAGCGGCCGAACAGCCGCGCCTGTATCTCGAACAAGCGCCGGTAATTAACCTTGTAACCGAACAAGGGATGCGTGATTTCCTGGCTCAAGCGCCGTTCGAACGCGGCGATAAAACGCTTGCGCCCGGCATCGTTCAGGGCGACGCTGCCGGCCGCGCTGATAAAATCGCTGGGCCGCACTTCGCCGTTGTTGATCGCTTGCAATACCACCGAATCGGCGATTATCGGCCGGAACGGCTCCATTATATCCAGCGCCAACGCCGGGCGGCCGTAACGCGGTTGGTGATAAAAGCCGCGATAGGCATCCAGGCCAACCGCCGTTAAGTTGACTGTCCAGGTTCGCACCAGCAACGAGTACGCAAACGACAGCAAGGCATTGACAGGATCGGTCGGCGGCCTGCGGTTGCGGGTGGTAAAGTCGAAACTCATCTGGCGGCTATCGTCCGGTTTTTTAATCAGCCGGTCGAAAGCGCCGAAATATAAGGCCGCAGCCGAACCTTCGACGCCCAACAACTGTTGCAAATCTTTAGCCCGCTGCGTTTTATCTGCCAGGGCTTTCAACTGGTCCAACAGTTCGTCCGGTTTGTCGTCCAGCCGCCAATTGCGGCGCAGCAGCGTCCGGCAATTCTGGATTTTCGCGCGTACCAGGTTGCGGGCAATCGCCAAGCAGATTTTATCGTCGAAACTGGCGCGGTACTGGGCGGTGCGCAATTCGACGTTTTTATGGCCGGTGCCGACGGTGTGGCCGAAAAACCAACCGCCGAAGCTGTGCCAGCTGACCGGAATGTCGCGCTTCATCAAATCCTGCAAACACGGCGTGGTGATGTAAACGTTGCCCATGACCACGATTTGCGAGGTATCCAGCAAGCGCACGGTCTGTACCGTTTCGTCGTCGATGCTGATTTCCAGCTCCTCGGCTTTTTTCGCAATTTTGGCTTTATAGGCCTGCACATAAACCGGCATCGCTTCGTCGCGCATGACCGCCATCGGCCGGGGCTCGATCGCGGCATTGTGCAGATAATTGACCTCGTCCGGCAGGCAAATGCCGACCAGCGAACAAGCGGGGCATTTCGGGCTGTCCTGCAACGGCGGCGGGATATGGCCGCCGGACGCGATCAAGCGCAAACCGTCTATTGCGTTAAAAGTCAGTTGGCGCAATTCGTCGTCGAACGCCACCCGCACCCGCTCGCGGCTTTGCACGAAATACAATACGCCTTCTTCGCAAACATAGCCGTGCTCCTGCAACACCAGCCCCTGCACGCACAATTGCACGCGTTCGGGATCGTAAGCCCCGCGCGCCACATGCGGGCGCTTGCCGCGTTTATAGTCGACCGGCGTGACTTCACCCTCTTCCGCTTCGATCAAATCCAGTTTGGCAATCAGTCCCAAGCGGTTCGACGATAAGGTAATCGAACGACCGTGAAGTTTTTCCTGTTCAAGCTCGTCGGCTTCCGGAAAGCTTTTGGACGGCTGATCGACGCGGCGATGGGCATGATCGCCTTCGACCGTATCCGCCGACGCCTCCCATTCGCCCTGCACCCATTCCAGGTAGGCCAGACGCGGGCAGTATTGGTATTCGTTGATCATCCGCGCCGGCAGCAACGGCATATCGCCGCTCAGTTCCGGAAACGGCATCGGCAGTTCGAGTTGGATGGGGGGTTGATTGTCGGTCATTTTTTCGTGCGTTCCGTATCGTTAAACAGAAATGAAAAAGGCCATGCCCGCCATCAGTCTGCGCCTACCCGACGACTTGGCGGCATCCATAAATAGCCCTGCAACCAGAGCGTCCCTTCAATATCCATGCCCACTTCCGGGCTCTGTTCCTGCCGCCAAATGCGCCGGGTAATCACAATATCCAGATCGATGTCTTCCGTTTCATAGTCCGACAAACGCATAACAGTTATCCGCACTAACCAGCCGGTTTGTCCTAAAAAATCGTCGATGGGTTTTACCGATTTAACCGGACCGTGAAAACTGTACTCGTCTTTATCCCAATCCGTTATGGGCAGCAGCGAGGCCATGCCGTTTAAATTAATGGCCGACGGCAATTCCCAGTCATTGTCTTCATCGCCGTTGTTTCCAAGCAAACGTTGCCAAGCAATTTGATCGGGATTTGCCGTGAAAGGAATTTCCATCACTTGGGCAGGTTGGGCGGCATAAGCTATGCCCCTCAGAATAAATTCATAACGACGCCCCGCTTCGTACCAAAGCCGGTTGATCAGAAAATGCGCATCGAAAAAAGTGATTTGCGCTTCGCCGAGACTGGCGGTGATCTGCGCTTCGATTTGACCTTCCCAAACGCTTACGGAGTCGATTGTCAACGTGTGCTGGACGCCTTCCGAACTGAACGGATAAAAACTCATCAGTTGAGTTTGCCGTTCGGCGGCATCGATACAGCAAGTCAAAATAAGGCCCCGGCGTTGCATCGGCCAAACCAAATGAAAACCTTGCGGCCAATCCCGCGGCAGTTCCCTGGGCGATTTACGGTGATTGCCGATGCTTTCCATGACTTGCGCGGCCTGAAGTATATTCGGCAAATCCTTGGCAATGTCGGTAACGTCATCAACAAATGGAGGCCAATGCGATCCCATGTAATGCGGGGTGTCAGGCGCTTCATTCTTAAAAGTGGACCGCGGCCAATCAAGAGTGGCTTGTTCAACCGCTGCCGTTTTGCAGGCTATTTCATCCTGCCAAGCGGCTTCGGCTGTCCAGTGGCTTATTTTAGTCGCGTCATAGCGCTGCAACATGTCGCCCAAGCTTGGGAAGCGCAAGCCTAAGTAATCGTCGCCGGCAAAGGTCACTACGCCGGGGCCGTAGTCGGTATGAAGGATACGATCGTTGATTTCAAAACGCTGCTCGGTAGTCATAAAAATCCTTAAATGCTGTTAAACACCGGTGTCACACGGTTCGAACAAACCTAAACCAAAATGGCAGCCGAAGCCCAAAGCCACTGGGACCTCCTCCACAGTCTGGGCAAAAGTTATTTGCCAAAACGAACCGCGGGTATCCGGTTGCGTTAAGCCTTTTTTGTTTCTAAAGCGATGAAAGTCAATCGGGCGTAATTCACGGCCGTAAGGTTTGATAAACGGCAAGGCTTGAATTTCAATCGGTTCCGGCAGATTGCGCTCGCGGCATTCCCGGCGAATTTGCGCCGAAACGTCAAAGTTCTTCTTGCAATGCCAAGGATGCAGGTAGGGTGTTAGCGATTGCCAGACAGCAGCTGTTTTTAAAAGCGGCGTTACAGTTATGAAATCTTCTTGTTTACCGATATGCTCCAGAATGAGCTGCCACTCTTGACCGTCGAAGTTTTTAACGGTTTTCAGCTGCTCCAACACTTGCCGCATGGAAGCATCAATGCCGGCCGGTATGTGGATCACTGCATGATCGATCAATCCTTGCGGGTTGGATTCCGGTAAATAAAAAGCATGTCGATGGCGGTTTTCAGGGCTTAAACCGTGTCCAGACAGTAAAGGCGGAAGCGCATTTTCGCCCAGCAAGCGCTTAGCCTTACCCATTACTGCTCGGCGCAAATGCTCGGCAAAACGAATGCCATCGACGTTGCGCATCAAAGGCTTGCCGTAAATCGCATAGCGCACTGTAGTGGATGGCAGGATTGGCCGTGATTTAGGCCGGCCGGCAACGCTGCTGCGCAAAGCCTGGACCGGACGCTGATAAAGCTGTTTTTTAGCCGACGGCGGCGCGCTCCAGCCTGCGGCTTGCAGGTCGGCGGTATCGAGACTTAAAGCATCCAACCAGTTTTGCTTTAAGGTTGCGTTGATTTGCGCCAATTCTTTTTTCGGTAGCCGGCGAGCTTCCAGTCCTTGATGGAAATGACGGTAAAAATTGGTGTATTCAGATGGCGTCAAAGGAACGTACAAATGCACCGGCTCGCTGCTTATTTCGCCGGTCTCGGGGTCGATAACCGTTTCTCCCGGACGGCAATTCAATTCGCCGTTCCATTCGAGCAGCCTTTTGGCCTCGATCCAGGATTCGGCCCGTCCCAAATAGCCCAATACGCTCAACAATTCGTCCAGCAACACTAACTGGTCATCCGCCAGAACCAGCTCCGGCCAATGCACGATCAACTCATCATCGGAACTGACGCGGGCAAAAGCATCGAAAATCAACGTGGATTTCTGCCGGTTGGGCATGTAATGCCGGGTATGGGCATGAACGGCCTCCGGCAAACGGTAATGCGGCGCTTGTTTGGCAAGTTCGGCCAGTAACTCTTCCAGCATTTCACGCGGGAAGCGTTGCCTGTCCAGCTTTCTGTGCCAAGCGGCGATCAAGGCCCTGCTTATACGCCAGAGATCGGGCGGCCAAGCGACATCGGCCTCGTTGACATGCCGTCCCCAAGACGTAGCATGATACCGTCCGCCGGGAAAGGTTAGCGATAAAGTCAGCATGGTTTACTCCTCGTTGCTGTCTGCGCCGGCTTTAGGCTTTTTTTCCGCGCCTTTTTCCCATTTCACCACGGTCACACGCGGCTCGGCGAAACGGTTTTCGGCCGCGACAGCGCTTATTAAGCCGGGCAATGCTTGTTCCAGTTGAGTACGTTCGGGCAATACCCAAGCGTCCGGACGAGTCACCGTAAGCTTCCTGGCTTCCAGGTCGCATGCGGTACGCAGGCGCAAGCCTTCGTCCAGGAAACGGCGGATTTTGTAAAGAGCCAGTGTCACCAACAATTGCTCGACGGCTTGCCCCAAACCGAATCCGCGTATTTGCGCCAAGTCGATGTTGAAGTAGGCGGTGATTTTGGGAGCGGTATAGTCGTCGCGAGAATACGGCACGTTGCCAAATCCTTTGGCCGTATCTCCAGAAGGATTGACGTGATCGTTTTTAACGCCACCGCTTTGCGCCAATTTCACGTCCTCAGCTTCAATAAAGGCCGACACGACACGCGGCAAGCGTAAACGGCCACCGGCCAGTTCGCTTTTCGCCAGGAAAATCCCGTGCAATAAAGCGTTGGTATCGTATTTCAGCACTACTGATGCAAGTTTGCGGATGTCTACCGGGCCCTCGCTCATGTCCGCCAGTTCTTTTTTAAGCATGTCGAATACTGACTTGTCTTTGCCTTCCAGAATATAAGGAGAGTTAAGCCGATGCGCTTCCAATACCGTGTTGGTCAACGATGCTCCCTGTTTGTCGATGACCTTAACTAGCGGCAAGCCTTTTAATGGAACGACCCAGTCATCGTTGGGCGCATCCCAACAGACAACTTCCAGGCGGTTAGCCAGGCTTTGCGCCGACTCCACCAGCAACAAACGGTTGCCGTTCGGGCCATCGTACACCGCCGCGCCCAAATCGGGAAAGCCGGTCGGTTGGAATCGCGCGCCTTGCAGCGGCTGTAAATCGGCCTCGATCAATAAACGCGGTGCTGTCTGTAAACTTAAAAAATCGATTGTCATATTATGGTTTCCTTAAGTGGTGGTGGATAAATCAGTCGTTTTAATTTTATTTCCTCGTTCCCACGCGCCGCGTGGGAATGCGGTATGGGACGCGCTGCGTCCCACTTCGATATACTCGGCATTTCAGTTTGTTAACCGCAACGCGCGGCGCAGCGCGCCTTGACTGCATTCCCACGCAGCGCGTGGGAACGAGGCAACGAGACAAATCAATCTTTTTGCTTTTGTTGCCGCGTTATGCTCCTCAGTATGGTTGCAAGCTGCCCAAACTCTATTGGGATAACTAATGCCGCTAATAATCTCTGTCCATCGATACCCAACACGCACGGTGGTTGATTGGGAAATGCGGGCAATGCAACCCCGGCATGCCTGAGTTTGTCCCAAGCCAGTTTGACGGCTTTATCGCTCTGATTCGCGGCCAACCCGGCCAAGATTTCCGCGCGGAACGGAAGCTTGCAATCCAGCGGCAAAAAGCCGGTTTTTTGCAGGACTTCATCGGTCGTGAAAAACGGCTTTAATACCACATAAGCACCCGGTAATACGGATTGTGGTTTCCGTTCATGTTGCCCTACTGAGTTTCGAGGAATGTTTTTGATTAAGGCCAAGCCTTGCATTAAATCGCCGATACGCCGGTCGTCGGTGACCGATTCAAGAAATGCGGCGATGTCGCTACAGTCGGCGCCGAAACCAAAACCGAAAGGTTTGTCTTGGTGTTGTAGGCGTTCAGCCGCCAATAACCGGGTCCTTAACAGCGTTACCATGTTGTTTTCAAAAGAACCTTCACTCCACACCGCAATCCGGGAATACTCATCCCATGCCTGTTCCTTGGCTTTTATCGGCGCTAAATGGACGCGCATCGGCAAGCCGTCTTTCTCCGATAATCCGGCTAACGCGCAAGCCAAACGGAATTCAGCGCTTCCATCATCTGCATTTAACGACCAAGCAGGGCTAAGCCATGGAATTGGTCTTCTGATCGCTTCGCGGCCTTTGCCGCTGAGGCTTAAAGCCCGCTGTAATTTACCGAGCAAGATCAGAATCTCCTGAACGGTTTTGGGGTTGCTGCTGCGAGTCAGCTCAAATAAACGGTTCTCCAGTTGATGCACCAGCGACACGATGCGGCCGGGAGCTTCGGCTTTGCGGGCAAAACTGCGTAGATTGTCCAAGAACCGGGCTTTATCCAATTCCTGGATTAAATCGGCGGCAGGATTGCGGCGGGTTTGCATACGCCCCATCGGCGTAGCGAGATAGGCTTTGCCGGAACGCATCATGAAACCGTAGCGTTGAAATTCGCCGATACCGCGATCCACGCCCAAGGCGGCAACGGCGCGGGCAAAATCCAAGCCGTCCTTGGCCGGACGGCGGCCGATTGTGGCACGACCTTCCTGAAACAATGCTTTCAATTCCGCCAGCGTTGCCGGGTTATGCCAAAGCGGCAGCCAGATTTCGGCTCGGGCATTGGCTTCATCCGTTTGTTTGCTCGAACCCGAACCGCCACCGGAATTGCGCACTGTAAACGGATAGCTCAACGCTCCGGCTTTATCCTGCTGGAAACGCCGGGTCGCATTGGCGGCAAACAACAACGCGCCTTCCAGCATCAGTACGAAATCCCAAGGATTGATCAGTGAACTGGATTCAAAGCCTGCCGTGGCATTAGGGCCGCCGGCATTGCCGGGTGAAAACTGGCCGATAGCTGCATCTTTTTGTAAATGAGAAGTCGGTAATTCAAACAACGCCGACAATAGCCATGAGCTAGCGGCTTGATTAGCTATGCCGTCTTTTGCATCGAACAATTGCAATTGCCGCTGCATAAAGTTGTTGGTGAAATCCAGATTGCCGTCATTGCCGCCCGTTCCCAGCAATGGAGGGAAAAAAGTTTTGTCCTGGCTTATTAGTAATGCAGCATCCAGCCAAACTAAAAACGAATCGGGAAAACTGTTCCTGATCATCTGGAGAACAGTATTTTTGTCTTCATTTTTAGGCGATTCCTTGAAGCCGGATTGCGCCAGCATGCGTCGGGATTGTTCAAGTAATCGGCGATATTCGGCAAGACGCGGAGCTTCGCTGTTGAGTAAAGCTTCAACGGTACGAGTCGCTTCCGTGGGCTGGTTGCGAATGCCGCTTTTCTGTTTTTTTCCAGTCGCAGGATCGATGTCCTTTGACTTGCTTTCCTGGTAATAAAAGCCGCTGCCGCCATTCCATGGCGCGATAATCGGCGTGGGCCGGTACTCTTCCAGAAAAAATTGCTGCAACGCCTGTTCATCCAAGCTGCTGTTCAGAACAAAGCCTTCGTTACGCCAACAGCCTTTGGCATCCGGGTCTTTTTGTTCCGCAACCAGACGCAAAATGCCCAGCGCTTTTAAATAATGAGCCAACGGCGTAGGAGAGCAGCCTTTTAATAAAATGGTTTGTGTCATCGTGTACCGTCCGTTATTTTTGTTCTTGATCCGATGCTCGCCAGTCGGCGATGCGCACCAATGTTTCATACCAGCTCAATAGAAATGGGCCGTGCTCCACCAATAAGCGTTGGGTGCGGGTTGTCCAGGATGCGCCCATTGCACTTTCGCCTAATTCCATGACATCCAGTTGCAGCGCGGTTTCCGGCAGCACCACGCTGCCGACTTGCAACGGCGGTAAACAATCGCCTTCATGAACGCCGCGAGCAAAACGCCGGCCTTGCTTGGCCGGCGGCTCATCGGGCATCGCGCGTAAACTCATGCGGACTTTGCCGTGGTGGGCGGCGATCAGGTAAGCGATTAGGTCGTGAGACGGCAGCTTTTCGCCCTGCGCCAACCAAGCCAGCATCGAGGCTAATTCATGGCGGAAATAGCGGCGACTGTGGAAACCTTGCGAGGAAGATTTTGCCCAGAGTTGTTTGTCATCCAATCCGGTATTTTTAATCATGGTTTCCTGAAAAACCGGATGGGATTTGCCGACATCATGCCACGCAGCAGCCGTACCAATCGCGGCGGTATTTTCATCGCTGTCCAGTTTAAGATTTTGAATCAAGCTTTGTGCGACTTCGGCAACATGAACAAGATGCTCTTCCAATAAAATTGGCCGCGTTTTTCGGCTATCCGCATCGCCTTGATAACTATCTGCAACATCATCGACAGGTAACAGCGGCTCAACCGCTGTTTTGCTATCTGCGATAAAACCCAGCGTGGCGTCATAGCCGCCGTTTTCGCAGCGCAGCAATAAGGTCATGCCCGGATAAACGCTATCTTTATTAACTGCTTTCCAGTTTTCGCTGAGACCGTCCCAAACATAGGCTTTTTGTTTGTCTTTGCCCAGATAGGCTTTGATTTGGCTAATGGAAACCGGGCATAACTCGGTATGGCCGGGCTGGGTTTGCTCGGGTTTACTGTCTTGAAAATCGCGCCAGAACACGCGCAGTTGAGGCAAACCTTCGTCGCGGATAAACAGCGAAATATCGCTATCGAAACCGGTCAAGTCGGCATCGGTATTGAACAAATCCAGAAAATCCTTACGCCGCAAAATAGGGCTGATGGCTTGTTCGGATTCGACCGGCGGCAGTCCTGACGGTGCGGCGTTAGTTAAGTTGCGCAAAATGTCGCGGCTTTGCTCTATGTCCCGATAGGCGTAAGGCAGTGCCGATTTGTCGTCGTCAATATCCAGCCAGAAAATATCCGCGCCTTGTTCATATTCCCCGGCGCGGTTGCAGCGGCCGAAACGCTGCACCAGCGATGCCCAAGGCGCCAGCTCAGTAAATAAAATTCGCGAGGAAATATCGACGCCGGCTTCCACCGCTTGGGTGGCGACAATAATCCGCCCTGCTCCCTCCGGCTTATTTTGAATGGCAAAGTTGAGTTGGCGGCGCTCTGCTGCGCGAAAGCGGGCGTGAACCAATAACAGTTCGATAGCCGTTTTTTGTTTTTGCAGCAGTTGCATCAAACCTTGGGCGCGCTCGACGCTATTAAGGATGACCAGCGTATTGCTTTCAGGTTGATGCGTTTCAAGGATTTGGTCAACCAAAGCCGCAAGATAGGTTTTACAAACGTTCTTTTTGCTTTCCGCATTTAACGCCGCCTTGCCTTGTTGCAGTCTTTTAATCGCCTGAAAGCGTTTTTGCACGGCGGGCAACTGTTTTTCCTGCTCGGCAAGTTGCAAGGTATCGGCATTGACAAGATGTTCGGCAAAATCAACGGTATTGAGCCATTGCCGGTTCAGCGTTGCGGAAACCCATAGCGTTCGTGTGTTGCCGTGAGTTTTAAATTGGCGGCGAAACGCTTCCAGTTGCGCCGATGTACCCAATCCTGCCCCCATCAACTGCACTTCGTCGAATACCCATAACGCATCGTTATGCAGCAACGCGAAATGCACCGGCCATTGATAACGGCTCATGCCGTAACCGCGCATCAAGGCTCTCGAAAGCAACATGTCCTGGGTGCCGATCAGAATGGCGTTTTGTTCGGGATGCAAGGTCCAGGATTTTAGGTCTTGCTCACCGCCCATCAACAGATGTATGGGGATATTCGCCGTATCGCCGCCTAAATTATCGAGCCAACAGCGAATATTTGCCTCGGTTTGCTCCGCCAATACCCGCATCGGCAGGCAATAAACCAGACGGCGCGGCGTGTTTGAATCCTGCAAAACGGTACGCTTGTATAACCAAGCCAGCACGACCGCCGCCGTTTTGCCCAAACCGGTCGGGATCTCCAGGAAATCGGGCCAAGGTCGGCTGCCTAACGTTTCCTGATAGGGGTAAGTCGTTTCAAATTTGGTCGCCTGTTTGAAAAAGTCGTTGTAATCCATCGCGTTTTCCGCCGTTTTATTTATTGTTGGGGTGTTTTAACACAGCCGGTGCCTCAAACTATGAGCGTCTAGTATTTCCGATGAAAAAAAATTTAAAGAGGCCGTGGCATCGGTGGATGCCACGGAAAAATAGATAAAGACATTTCAAGCAAAAGTTTCTGCCTATGCTTCAATGAGGCCAAAGAATCTCAACTACTCTCGTAATTCTTTGGAAAGAATCAAAAATCAATTTATTCGCTAACTTTTACATAGCTATTTTCATTGATTTTAGAGTTCGACTTTGTTTTTTCCTTTAATGATCTTTGCAGAAAAATTCATCGAAATAGAGTACATAGCACCATCCGTTTTTTCAGAACTATCGTTTTTCTTACAATATCTAGCAAGGTCACCAAGTGGAAATATTAGCCGCTGTATCAATTGCCATATTTTCACTACATTGGTTAACTCGTTCATATTCAGGCTCCTATTTTGAAATGTCAAAAATAATGTATGCTTGTTGTGTTAGTTAATCAATTAAAATTTTCTTCCTATAAAGCTATAAATTTAAAAAACGTCTTTCTCTAATTTTTACGCTCATCTATCTCCATAAATTTTACCCATTGCCGCAACCTGCTCCCTAACCGCCTCAACCAAAAACCCAGGCGCAACCACCTCCACTTCGGAACCATGCTTGAGAATATCCATCAACAATTCCCGATGATCATTAAAAGGAATGCTGAGTTGATAGCGGCCGTCATCGAGCCATTGGCTTTGCTGCTCGGGATGCCAATTTTCATCTGAAACCCAACGACTTCGACTGGCGCTGAATTTGAGCACGGCCAAATGCTTGGCGCTGCCGCTGAAAATGCCGTATGAGCTTGCAAAATGCTGTTGCAGTTGTTCGGTATCAATAAGGTCGGAGCTTTGGTCCAGCTCTAAAACCGAGACGATTCTGTCGATGGCGAAACTGCGCAATTGTCCGCGCAAGTGGCACCAAGCATCCATGTACCAGTTGTCGCGGTAGCGCACCAAGGTTTGCGGGGATATGTCGCGTTGGCTGTGTTGGTTATCGCCACGGGCGTGGTAGCCGATTCGCAGACGTTTGCCGTTGAACAGCGCGGCAGCGACTTTGAGAAAAATATTGTCGTCGCTGCGGCGGTTGGCTTGATTGAGGATTTTGATTTTATCAAAATCCGGCTTGGCAACGCCGTTGTTAAGCCGCAATAATTTTTCCAACCGATTTTGCAACTGGACTATGTCGTCTTGCAGGATGCCGGCGCTGACATTGGCAAGCAGGTGTTGGCAAGCCAGCAAGGCTTGCAGTTCCTGGGCGTTGAACCAGAGTCCGGGCAGTTCGTACGGGTGTTGGGCGTGATCATGATCGTAGTAGAAGCCGTTCCGGTTTTTATCGTAAACAATCGGCGCATCCAGCATTTCCCGCATGTATTTGATGATGCGGTCGCGGGTGGCTCTTGAGCATTCCAGCTTTTCTTGCAGCGCTTTGCCGGTAATCGGCGTTCTGCGGTCGCGCAAGGTGTTGTGGAGTTTGAATATTTTATCGATATGCTGCATGGTTGGTAAACTTATAAAAGAGTAAACTGCGAGTTAGACCTTCCAGGTTTTACGACTGCCATGGATGGCGGAAGTGCTGGAGGCGCCGGGAGCGGCTCCAGTAAAAACCTGGAAGGTCTGCTTAGCAGCGACCCGATATAGGGCTTACATTATCAGGCTACAGCGGCTATTACAACGCATCCAACTGCGCATAAGCCAATATCAACCACTTTAGCCCAACCTGCCTGAAGTTGATCTGCACCCGTTCCTGCGCGCCCTCTCCTTCCATCTGCAACACCACGCCTTCGCCGAATTTGGCATGGCTGACGCGTTGCCCCAGTTTGTATTTGCCTTCCGTCTGCAATGATTGCGCTTTCGGTTGCACGGATGTGACCGGACGCGCCACGGTCGCGCGCATCCTGACTTCTTGGATATGCTCCGCCGGAATCTCGCGCAAAAAACGCGACGGCCTCGGATAGCTTTCCCGGCCATATAAACGCCGGGATTCGGCATAGGTCAGGTACAAGCGCTGCATTGCGCGGGTGATGCCGACATAACAAAGCCTGCGTTCTTCTTCGAGCCGTCCGACGTCATCGACGGATTGTTGCGACGGGAACAGGCCTTCTTCCATGCCGACTAAAAATACTTGCTTAAACTCCAGGCCTTTGGCAGAGTGCAGGGTCATAAGCTGCACGCAATCGTCGAAATCGTCGCCTTGCAGTTCGCCGGCTTCCAATGCCGCATGGGCCAGGAATATATCCAGCTCGTCGAGGTTTTCATCCATTTCCTGGTCGCCGATTGCAGTCGCATCGAACAGCCGAGCCGCGTTGACCAGCTCTTCGAGGTTTTCCACTTTCTCTTCGCCTTTGTCGACCTCCTTGTCTTTTTGATAAAGCTCTATCAGGCCGCTTTTTTCAACGACCAGTTTGACCTTTTCATAAAGCTCAAGGCCTTCCGCCTCTGCGTCAAACCGCTTGATCAATTCTAAAAAGCCGATCAGCGCGTTGGTCGCCCTGGCCGACAAGGTGCGCTGATTAATGAATACAATCGCCGCCGCCCATAAAGACAAGCCTTGATCGCGGGCGATGGTGCGAATATCGTCGATGGTTTTTGTGCCGATGCCTCGGGTCGGGGTATTGATGACCCGCTCGAACGACGCGTCGTCATTACGGTTGGACATCAGCCGCAAATAGGCCAACGCATTCTTGATTTCCACCCGCTCGAAAAAGCGCAAGCCGCCGTAAACCCGGTAAGGCGTGCCGGTGGTCATCAATCTTTCTTCAAACTGGCGCGACTGGGCGTTGGACCGGTACAAGATGGCGACGTCGCTACGCATGCCGCCTTCGTTGACCCAAGCCTTGATCCGGTCGACGACAAAATGCGCTTCGTCCTGTTCGTTGAATGCGGCGTACAGGGAAATCAATTCGCCGTCGCCGGAGTCGGTCCACAGCTCCTTGCCCATGCGGCCGTCGTTGACGCTGATAACTTTGTTCGCGGCTTTCAGGATATTGCCGGTCGAACGGTAATTTTGTTCCAGTTTGATGACTTGATGATTCGGGTAATGTTTTTGAAAGCTGTAGATATTTTCGATTTTCGCGCCGCGCCAGCCGTAAATCGACTGATCGTCATCGCCGACCACAAAAATATTGTCCCTATCCTGGGTCAACAGCCGCAGCCATGCATATTGTATGGTGTTGGTATCCTGGAACTCGTCGACATGAACCTGCCTGAAACGCTGTTGGTAAAACTCCAGTACATCGGGATTGTCGCGCAGCAATTCATGCGCCCGGAGCAGCAACTCGGCAAAATCCACCAAGCCGGAGCGGTCGCAAAGCTCTTCATACGCTTTATATATAGTCAGCATTTGCCGCTGGTAGAGATCGCCGGTCTCCATCATGTGCCGCGCCCTGATGCCTTCGTCTTTTTGCGCATTGATAAACCATTGCGCTTGGCGCGGCGGCCACTTGTCCGCATCCAGATTTAGCGACGCCAGCAGGCGTTTGATCACCCGCAACTGGTCGCCTGAATCCATGACCTGAAAAGTTTCCGGCAATTTGGCCTGCTTGGCATGGCGTCGTAACAGCCGATGCGCGATACCGTGAAACGTCCCTATCCACATGGATTGTGCCGACGTATTCAGCAAATCTTCAATCCGGCTGCGCATTTCCTTGGCGGCTTTATTGGTAAAAGTGACGGCCAAGATACTGTGGGCCGACACGCCTTCGACCTGAATCTGCCAGGCGATGCGATGGACTAATACGCGGGTCTTGCCGCTACCGGCGCCGGCCAGAACCAGCATCGCCTGGGAAGGCGCGGAAACGGCCTGACGCTGGGCGTCATTGAGGGGATCTATGATTGACGTGACATCCATTACCTAAAGCACCTACTGTTGATATTTTTTCGCTTGCACATTTTTCGAAGCTGTGTATATTGCATGAGGTTCGATGATGACTGACTGAACCGTTGTTTTATTACGATAATAATAAATATACCCAGAGGATTTTGAGATGAGTTTTGATTTTAAACGTATGCTTAAATTTGAACACAATGTTGGCGAAAAAGAAAAGAAGTACCGTTTATACGGGGGCGTGGCGCTTCTGGTGATTTCACTTTTCGTACCAGGCGGTGAAGTTCTTCTACTGTTACTGGGATTGGTTCTTACGGCAACCGGCTATTCAGGCTGGTGCCCGGTATATTCCGGACTTAACAAAAATACCTGCGAAACCGAAGGCAGCGCCGAAGAAAGCGCTCCTTCTTCCGAGGAAGGTTAAGCCGCTAAGGCACAGGACTAACCCCCGGTTGCGTCTTGTGCCTATATACGGTTTTATTCCTCTTTACTAAACTCACCTTCCAGCACGTTATTTTCAGCTTCTTTTCTTTGCTGAAAATGCGCTCCGGCCTGAACAAGATAATGTTCAATCACATACTGGGCAATTTTTCTGCGGAATTGCGGAATTAAACAGGCAAAACCGATTATATCGGTAATAAAGCCCGGCGTTAGCAATAACGCGCCTCCGACCAAGATAATAGGACCCTCAACCATTTCGTAAGCGGGAACCTCGCCTCGAGCCAAACTTTCCTGAAAACGCTGAAACGTCGCAAAACCTTGTTGTTTTAAAAGCCATGCACCTAATACCGCGGTAAATACCACCAGCAAAATAGTCGGGAACGCGCCAATAACTCCCCCGACCTGGATCAGCAAATAGATTTCCACAAACGGGATAATCAGCACAACCAGAAATAGTATTTGAAAAATTTTCATTAAAAGAACTCTTTTGATAATCGTCGTTGTTACAATATAAAGACAATTGCGGTCAATTTCTAGGATAATATCCGACCCTTCGTTTTTATGACCCGTAACATGCCGGCCGACTATCAAATAATCTTCTGTACTTGCCCCGATAAAGACAGCGCGGAAAAAATAGCCCGGTTATTGGTTACAGACAATAAGGCCGCCTGCGTCAACATTTTGCCCGGCATCACTTCTATTTACGCGTGGAAGGGGCAAATTGAATCGGCCCAGGAACACCTGCTGTTGATCAAAGCGCATAAGGATCACTACCAGGCTATCGAACAAACCTTGCGCGGCCATCATCCTTACGAAGTCCCTGAAATAATTGCCGTGTCTATTGAGCGCGGCCTACCTGAATACCTGCATTGGATAGATTCATGCCACTCTTCAAAATAATCTTTCTCTGCCTGCTGGCTCTTATTAGCCAATCGGCCGTTGCACTAAACGTTGAGGAACCACTGTCTCCGGACCAAGCCTTCAAAGTTTCCGCAAAAGCACTGGCCGCCGATCGGATTGAAATTTCCTGGGACATAGCCCAAGGCTATTATCTTTACCGCGATAAAATACATTTTGAATCTAAAACCGGGCAAATCAGCTTAGCAGATCCCGCATTCCCGGCCGGCCAAACCAAGCACGACGAAAATTTCGGCGATGTGGTTATTTACCGCAATACTCTGAACGTACCGCTTGCTATAAACGCTGAAAACGGCGCCTCATCTTTGCAACTGCTGGTTAAATATCACGGCTGCGCCGATCGGGGAATTTGCTATCCGCCGCAAAAAGCCAGCTTCGACCTGGCGTTACCGACGCCCGTAGCCAAGATCGATCCCATCAAACAATTGATAAAAGGCGCCCAAGATTTAAAACTTAATTTATTTGAAGACGCCTTGCTACAACCCGACCAAGCTTTCGAATTCTTTGCTTCGGTCAAAGACGACCATACCCTGCGCGTTAACTGGCATATTGCAGAAGGCTATTACCTTTACCGGGAAAAAGTTCAGCTTGAATTGATCGATGCCGGCGGCGTAAAACTTGGCAGTTACGATATTCCTCATGGCACGCCCAAACAGGACGAAGCTTTCGGCCAAGTCGAGACTTTCCACAACGAATTGGCCTTTGACGTACCGGTTCTACGCTCCGATCTGTCGGCGCAAACGGTTACCTTACAGGCAAAGTATCAAGGCTGTGCCGACCGCGGCGTTTGTTATCCGCCGATGAGCAAAAAAATCGATCTGCCGCTACCGATAGCTCAACAAGCCACAGCAGAGCAGCCTGCCGCGCCGGAACTTTCCGAACAGGATCAAATCGTACAATCCTTGCATAAGGACAGCTTCCCGATAACCCTGCTCAGCTTTTTCGGGTTCGGATTATTGCTGTCGCTGACTCCGTGCATTTTCCCGATGATTCCGATTTTATCCGGCATTATCGTCGGTCACGGTAACCGGATTACCACCATCCGGGCCTTTATGCTGTCATTCAGTTACGTGCTGGCCTCGGCGCTGACTTATACGGTTTTCGGCATCATCGCCGCATCGTTCGGCAGCAATCTGCAAACGACCTTTCAGCAACCTTGGATTATCGGCCTGTTCAGTGCCGTTTTTGTAGCGCTGTCATTGTCGATGTTCGGTTTTTATCATCTCGAACTGCCTAAATCGCTACAAGTCAAACTGCATAATTCCAGCGAAATACACCGCGACGGCTCGCTCTGGGGCGCAGCTATCATGGGCGCGTTGTCTTCCTTGATTGTCGGCCCCTGTGTTGCCGCACCGCTGGCCGGCGCGTTGATTTATATCGGCCAAACCGGCGATAAAGTATTAGGCGGCAGCGCGCTGTTTGCGTTGGGCATGGGCATGGGCGTACCGTTGCTGTTACTGGGCGCATCCGCCGGAAAATTGCTGCCCAAGGCAGGAAACTGGCTGAATTCGACTAAAGCCGTATTCGGCGTGATCATGCTGGCCGTTGCGGTCTGGATGCTCAGCCGTATTTTGCCGGGCAACGTGATCATGGTGCTCTGGGCGATGCTGCTGGTATTTCCGGCGATTTACCTCAGCGCCGTCGATCCGCTGCCCGAGAACAGTTCCGGCTGGCGTAAACTATGGAAAGGCTTGGGCCTGATGATGCTGTCTTACGGCCTGTTATTGCTGATCGGCTTTAGCCTCGGCAACAGCAATCCGTTAAAACCGCTGCAAGGGCTCGGCATGAGCGCTGTAAGTACTGTGCAAGCTGCCGCGGAACCCGGCATTGCTTTCGAAAGAGTCAGTTCTTTAGCGGCGCTGGAAGCCCGAATCAAGCAAGCCAATGCCAACCATCAACCGGTCATGTTGGATTTTTACGCAGACTGGTGTATCTCATGCAAGGAGATGGAAACTTATACTTTCTCGGATTCTCGCGTTAAGCAGGCGCTTAAAGACTATGTATTGCTGCAAGTCGATGTCACTAATAACTCCGACGACGATAAAGCGCTGCTGGCTAAATTCAACCTGATCGGTCCACCGGCGATTTTATTTTTCGGCCTGGACCATCAAGAAAAACCGGCCTACCGGGTCATCGGTTACCAGGATGGCGAAACTTTCATTAAATCATTGCAACGCATCAAATTATGAAACGTACCGGTTTAATTATTATTGCCGCAATTATTGCGCTAGGTCTTGGCGTAACCGTCCGGCATCTTTTTCCGCCTGCTGAAAAAAGCGCTGCCGGCGCTTTACCCGAATTCAACCTGCCGGACTTGAGCGGCCGTCAACACAATATTTCCGAATGGCAAGGCAAGCTGTTAGTGGTCAACTTCTGGGCAACCTGGTGCCCGCCTTGTCGTAAAGAAATACCGGACTTCATCGACTTGCAACAACAATATGCCGATAAAGGGCTCCAGTTCATTGGCATTGCGTTGGAGGACAAAGAACCGGTTGTCAAATATACCTCTGCAACCGGCATCAATTACCCGATCCTGTTGGGCGGCGATAACGGCATCGCTTTGGCCCAGCAATTAGGCAACAGTGTCGGAGCGGTTCCTTATACGTTGATTGTTAATCAGCAAGGGCAAATCATTTATCGGCATCCGGGCGAACTGTCCAAAGCGCAAATAATGGAAATACTTACCCCACTGCTACGCTAAATTATCAGCCGCCAATAAACCATTGCGGCTGAATAAGATTGCCCGAGTACACCGAATTACATTCATCACAGCACAACTGCATCTTCGGTTTTATTCCCTGTTTTCGTTTGCCGTTGCGAACATCAGTCTCCGTTATAATTCGCCGGATAATGCCTGCTAGTCATTAGTAATTGCCGACAAATTGCGGCTTACCGATAGCCTAGCTACCGTTTATAAAGCAGCTCTACCCCGAACGGATGGTGGATAACTCCGGGTTAGTATGGAATCAGAATAGTTAAAGCGAAGTTGTTGTTTTTAAAGTCGACTTGCTCATTTATTTGCCATTACCGGGTATTTAGATTTGAAAAATGAGGTACTTACGTTGAAGCAGATACAGAATTCTATATATCTAAACCGATTTTTTTACCGGTATAACATTTTTAGAGTGCGCTATGCTGTCGGCGGATCTGCTGGATTTTGCGTATTATCGTTTTTAAACGCTTAATGGCAACGATGTTAATCGCTTCTCCTGAGCAGTTAATTTCAACAGCATTGCACGATTTCATAAAAACGCATATTGCAATTAAAGATATATAAAGCCGTCCGAATACGTATAAACTCATACGTAGATTTTGCCGACAAATAACTTTCAAAATCAACAGTTTTGCGAACAACAACTGCAAACAGCCCGAATTCTGCGGCTAACTTTGGCTAAAAACATAATATCTGGACAAAATCCCATAAATTGGGCAAAATTGTCGGCTAATAATGCTTTTTAACCCTAAACCGACTGGCAAGATTAATGGCGACTATTACCGTTTTAAATGGGCCGAATTTAAACCTGTTGGGCATTCGCGAACCCGGTTTGTACGGCAATCAAACCCTCGCCGATATTAGGCAACATCTTGAACGAAAGTCTGCCGAACTCAATCATCAGCTTAACTTTTATCAAAATAACGCCGAACATCAAATCGTGGAACTGATACACGAGGCTTATCAAGCTCAAGTCGATTTCATCATTATTAATCCGGCGGCTTTTACTCATACCAGCGTCGCTATTCGCGATGCGCTGCTGGGAACCAAGATCCCATTTATAGAGGTTCATTTATCAAACGTCCACGCACGTGAGCCTTTTAGAAAACATTCCTATTTCTCGGATATTGCCAAAGGCGTTATCTGCGGACTAGGCGCAAAAGGATACGAATTGGCCTTATTGGCCGCTCATCAGATATTAACCGAGAGACATTAAAAACCATGGATATTAGAAAAATAAAAAAACTCATCGAGATTATCGAAGAATCCGACATTGCCGAACTGGAAATCAAAGAAGGGGAAGAATCTATCCGCATTAGCCGTTATTCCGCAGCGCCCGCTCCGGTCGCCTATGCACCGGCGCCTGTTGCCGCTACGCCTGCGCCTGCGCAGGCTCCAGCAGCGGTACCTGCCGAAGAAAAACTTACCGGCCATGTAGTCAAATCACCAATGGTCGGTACTTTTTACCGCGCAGCATCGCCCGGTTCCAAAGTTTTCGTTGAAATCGGTCAATCAGTCCAGGTCGGCGATACGTTATGCATCATTGAGGCAATGAAGATTCTTAATCAGATTGAGTCGGACAAGAGCGGTACCGTTACTAAAATCCTGGTTGAAAACGCCGAACCTGTCGAATATGGCCAACCCTTATTCATCATTGAATAACACCAAGGACGGGGAACTTATGTTCGATAAAATTGTTATCGCCAATCGAGGCGAAATTGCGTTGCGTATTCTTCGCGCTTGCAGAGAATTAGGCGTCAAGGTTGTTGCCGTGCATTCCGAAGCCGATCGCGATCTAAAACACGTGCGTCTGGCCGATGAATCCGTCTGTATCGGTCCTGCCGCATCAGTAGACAGCTACTTGAATATCCCGGCCATTATCAGTGCGGCTGAAGTAACCGATGCGGAGGCTATTCACCCAGGCTACGGATTTTTATCCGAAAATGCCGATTTTTCCGAAAAAGTAAAACAAAGCGGTTTTGTTTTTATCGGCCCGAATGCGGAAACCATCCGCATGATGGGTGACAAGATTTCCGCCAAGAACGCGATGCTCGCAGCCGGAATTCCCTGCGTTCCCGGCAATAACGACCCGCTCTCGGATGACAACAAAAAAAACCTGAAGCTGGCGCAGGAAATCGGTTATCCGGTTATCATTAAAGCGGCCGGCGGCGGCGGCGGTCGCGGCATGCGCACAGTGCATACCGAAGCGGCATTATTAAACGCGATCGCGATGACTAAAGCCGAAGCCGGCACTGCTTTCGGCAATCCTACGGTATACATGGAAAAATTCCTCGAAGATCCGAGACACATTGAGTTTCAAGTCATGGCCGACTCTCATGGCAATGCGATCCATTTAGGCGAACGCGACTGCTCGATGCAGCGCCGCCATCAAAAAGTGGTCGAGGAAGCGCCGGCGCCCGGCATCACCGAAGAGCAACGCAAATTTATCGGCGAACGCTGCGCCAAAGCCTGTATCGACATCGGCTACCTGGGCGCAGGTACGTTTGAATTCTTGTATGAAAAAGGCGAATTCTATTTCATTGAGATGAATACCCGCGTACAGGTTGAGCATCCCGTCACTGAAATGGTGACAGGCTTTGACATCGTCAAGGAACAATTGCGCATTGCGGCCGGCGAACGGCTGTCTATTACCCAGAACCAGGTTAAGATTCAGGGCCATGCAATCGAGTGCCGTTTAAATGCCGAAGACCCTAAAACCTTCATGCCCTGCCCCGGCACGATAGACCAGTTCCATATGCCCGGCGGCCCCGGCATCCGTTGCGAAACCCATATCTACAACGGCTATAAAGTACCGCCTTATTACGATTCGATGATCGGCAAACTGATTGCTCACGGGGAAGACCGCAAAAGCGCTATTGCCCGGATGAACACCGCGCTAAGCGAAATCATCATCGACGGCATCAAAACCAATATCCCTTTACAGCACGACATCATGAATGACGGGGCTTTTGCAGCAGGCGGGCAAAATATCCATTACCTGGAAAAAAAGCTCGGGATTTATTGAAAAAATTAAAAGCTCACCACGAAGACACGAAGAATAAATCTAAAACTTCGTGTTCTTCGTGTCTTTAGCCAAGCGGCGCTTACTTATTAGTTAGCTATCAGGAAATCATGGCTCAGTTCAATATCGTAAAATCAAATACGGATGGTGGCGTTGAACTTTATCCAATGAAGGAGTGGTTGCGCCAACAGCAAGCACATCCAGGCAATTATTATCCGGATTAAAAAAGTTAGGTTGGAAGTATGAAGAAACTTCAAATGAAGTCAGATTATTCCCACCTAATGAAACAATAAATACAAAAGCTATATCTGCGGTTTTTGGACAAGAAAATAATGACAGTCAAAGCGAAGACGAGCAGGGTTTTGGCTTGGAAAGACAGCTTAGGGATTTTTTATCCGATAATATTGGATCAATCGTTATAAATGGTAAAAAGCTTAAATTATACGTTGATCAAACTGGCAAAGATGGAGTTGAGTATCCAACTGATGTTGGTTTTATTGATGTACTTGGTATTGACGACAATGAAAACTTCTATGTTTTTGAGTTAAAAAGAGACAATGGAAGTGACAAGGTGATCGGACAAGTAGCTAGATATATGGGATGGGTTAAAAAGACTATTGGAGCCGGTAAAGTTGTTAATGGCATAGTTGTCGCAAAATCTGTAAACGAAACTTCGCTATGCGGCATCCGTTATGAATAACGTTTATTTGTACGAGTATAAAGTACAGTTCTTCTTAAACGAAGCAAACAAAATAAGCAGCTAACAAATTATTCAACGTATCGCTTTACTCCTTACATGCTTTAGTGCTGGTTAATTCAAGCATTAACCAAGGCGGGCAAAATGCGTTGCCCACCCTACTTAACCGGAGAGTAAGTCATGCTACAAGAACAAATTATTAATGAGATCAATCATATTCCAGATGACAAGCTTAATGAACTTTATGATTTAATTCATTATTTTCGCTTAGGTTTATTGTATGAACAACAAGAATTGAGTGCAAAAAATACTTATCCCTTACGTGGAGTAAAAATTCGCTATGACGAGCCTTTTGAATCAGTTGCAGAAAATGATTGGAACGCTCTGAAATGATTTTACTGGATACCCATATTTGGATATGGTGGGTTCACGGCGACGACCGTTTAACAAAAGATCATACAGAGCTATTACAACTGCATGAAAAAACAGGGCTAGGCGTGAGCGTTATTTCTTGCTGGGAAGTCGCTAAATTAGTTGAATATCAACGGTTGGAATTACCGTGTTCTGTCGATGAATGGATAAAACAAGCTCTTGCTTATCCTTATGTTCAGTTAGTCGATCTAACACCACAAATTGCGATAGAAGCAACCCAATTACCCAACCCTTTCATCGAGATCCAGCCGATCAAATTATCGTTGCGACCGGACGTATTCATGGTTGTCAGTTAATGACATTAGATGGAAAAATCCGCAATTATCCGTACGTAAAAACATTGTAAACAAACCGTTTTTCAAATAATTCTTTATATATGCCCTGGCACCAAATTACCGTTATTACCAATGAAGATCTTGCGCCCCGGCTTGCCGATTTTTTCGACAACCTCGGTGCAGTGTCCGTTACTTACATGGATGCCGAAGATGAGCCTGTGTACGAACCGGCTATCGGCGAAACCAAAATATGGAGCAATACCGAAGTTATTGCTCTCTATGAATTGGATGCCGATCCGGAGTTAATCAAAACACTGGTTTACGCCCAATTTAAAGCCGAACAATTGCGCAACTGGCGCTATGAAGCGGTAGAAGACCAGGAATGGGAACGCGCCTGGATGGAACACTACCATCCGATGAAATTTGCCGACAAGCTTTGGGTTTGCCCTACCGACCAAGAACAGTATGAGGCGGGCACGGTTTGCCTAACTCTTGATCCGGGACTCGCTTTCGGCACCGGCACACACCCGACTACCGCGCTATGCCTGGAATGGCTGGCCAGCCACGATTTAGCCGGTAAATCCGTGATCGATTACGGCTGCGGCTCAGGAATACTGGCGGTTGCGGCAGTCTTGCTGAACGCCAAGGAAGCTCATGCAGTAGATATTGATCCGCAAGCCATCACGGCAACGCAAAGCAATGCGTTAAAGAACAAAGTGCAAGATAAAATTGCCTGCTATTTACCCGAACAGTTTATTCCGTTCCAGGCCGACATAGTACTTGCGAATATACTGGCAAAACCCCTGATCGATATGGCGGAACAGATTTCTAACTTAGTCGCCCCCGGCGGCCAACTGGTTCTATCCGGCATCCTGCATGAACAAGCCGAATCGGTGATGGACGCGTACCGGCAATATATAATATTCAGAGCACCGGTACAGCAGGAAGACTGGATCAGGCTTGAAGGCATCAAGCGCTAATTGCTCCTATGGGATTGCAAGAACGCAGTCGGTTGTAGCGTGGACATCCGCCGGATTAATGCGTTCGATGGATGGTGGATGCGCTATGCTTATCCACCCACGCTCTCCCTTTTAATTGAATGTCAGTGACGAATAGAAACACCTGGAACAGCGATAGTAAGCGCCTCTACTTCCTCCAACCGTAGAAGCGCTTACTTTGGGTATCAACCTTCCGCTTTTAGCTGCTGACTAATAACGTTTTTCTTCGCTCTCTTCGTGTCTTCGTGGTAAATAACAAAAATCAACATCGTCGCCTATACTTTTTAGAACTCATGTAATTAATATGGCTCATCCTGAAATTTATTTAAAAAAGAACGAAGACAAACGCCTGCGCAAAGGCCATCTATGGGTTTTCAGCAACGAAGTCGACGTCAAACGCTCACCGCTTGAACAATTCAACGCGGGCGATCTGGTGCAGGTAAAAAGCGATGACGGCAAAGTGCTCGGCACCGCTTACATCAATCCGCAAGCGCTGATATGCGCAAGACTCCTATCCAGAAAGCCTAACCTAAAATGCGGCGCCAACTTTTTTAAAGAACGCCTGACAACAGCGTTGGCGTTAAGGGAAAAACTGTTCGACAAACCTTATTATCGCCTGGTTTTCGGCGAAAGCGACGGCCTGCCCGGTCTGGTCATCGACCGTTTCGGTCCGGTATTGTCGGTGCAAATTACCACGGCAGGCATCGATCGGCGTAAAGAATCACTGTTTACCGCCCTGCATGAATTGCTGAGCCCGGAAGCCATCATCCTGAAAAACGATAACAGCCAGCGGCAACTGGAAGGCTTAAGCATGGAATCCGAACTGGCTTACGGTAAACTTCCCGAGCCGCTGATCATTGAAGAAAACAACACTCAATTTAAAATCGACATTTTGGAAGGACAAAAAACCGGTTGGTTTTACGATCACCGCAGCAGCCGCGCCCAGTTAGCAGGCATGGCCAAAAACCGGAAAATCCTGGATTTATTTTGCTATACCGGAGCGTGGAGCATCCCTGCCGCGTTGGCCGGAGCCAGCGAAGTCACCGGCGTCGATGCATCCGAGAGCGCTTTGGCATTGGCGGCGGACAATGCGTTTCTAAACGGGGTTCAGGATAGAACGCGCTTTGTGCGTAACGATGTATTCGAGTTCCTGAAACAAGCTCGGCAGGAAAACCAACTCTACGACATTATCGTATTGGATCCTCCCGCTTTAATTAAACGCAAAAAAGATTTCAAGCAAGGCTACGAAGCTTATCGACGCTTGAATCACTTGGCTTTACAGGTATTGTCCAAAAACGGCATATTGATTTCCGCCTCCTGCTCTCATCACCTGAGCCGGGAAAACCTGCATGAGATTCTACGCTCGTCGGCACGCCATATCGACCGCCATCTAGTGTTTTTTGCCGGCGGCGGACAAGGCCCCGATCACCCGATAGATCCGGCAGCTCCCGAGACCGAATACCTGAAAACTTTTTTTTGTTCTGTCTCTTCAAGCTTGTAAAATGTGAGGTCTTTTTATGCTCGATGGAAAAGATAAAGAACCCTGCGTACTTTGCGGTCAACCGGTAGAAATCACCGGATTCTCACTGACCACGAGCGACGGCCTGCAAAAATTTTGCTGCGCCGGCTGCCTGAGCATTTATCAGTTATTTAACGAGGATAAAACCAAACCGACTATAACCCCCCTGCTAACAACAAAAAAATGAGGATATAAAAATAATGAAAGCTTGTGAGTCCTGTAGCCGCGTTGAAATCGGCAAAAATCACCAAAAAGTTCCGGTAGTGCAAAGAGCTATCGGCATGGTCATGGTCTATCTGCCGATTGCCACCCTTCCGTTTGTCTTTGCCAGCGCTTATATGACTTATTGGCACTTGCTGTTGATCGGAGCCAAAAACCTCAAGACTTACTCCGATTTCCTGCCCGACCGGGCCAGCCATCGTTATACCTTGAAAAATCAAATCACGATGGAAGGCTCGTTCAAAGCCAGCACTTCGCAGTCAAAACTGTTCTGGATACTGAACTGCACCTGGTACTGCCCTTACAGTGTCGCGCTGTTCGAATGGCACGCTTATATGGTTAAAATTGTAGAAAACTGGTGGTGCCCGTTCGGCCACGATAAAAAAGAAGGCTATAGCAACGCCAAAATCGACAAGTCTTTCTGGCATATTTATCCTGAAGATATTGCCAAACTGGAACCGGAAGACCGCGACAACCCAATCTGGAACGAAGACGGAGATAAATAAAATAGGTGAAAGAGACAAGGTGCAAGGAAACGCCTTTGCACCTTGCGCCTTTCACCTTGAACCTCTCTCATGAAAATAGGCCCTTATCAACTTGAAAACAACCTGATCCTGGCCCCCATGGCCGGTATCACCGATCGTCCATTCAGGGAATTGTGCAAACAATTCGGCGCAGGTTTGACTGTATCTGAAATGGTCGCATCCAATCCGGCTTTAAGCCGGCATAAAAGAACGCTGTTAAAAACGGACCATACCGGTGAAGTCGGCATACGTTCCGTACAGATTCTGGGCACCGATCCCCAACAAATGGCCGATGCGGCAAAACTCAACGTCGAACGCGGCGCACAGATTATCGATATCAATATGGGTTGCCCGGCTAAAAAAGTCTGCTCAGTCGCTGCCGGCTCCGCACTGTTAAGAGACGAAGCACTGGTAAAGCGAATACTGGATGCTGTCGTTAATGCGGTCGATATTCCGGTCACATTAAAAATACGCACCGGTTGGGATAAGCACAGCCGCAATGCGGTAGAAATAGCGCGAATAGCCGAAAATGCGGGCATTGCCGCGCTGACCATTCATGGACGAACCCGCGCCTGCAAGTTTGAAGGCCGGGCCGAACATGAAACCGTTAAAAAAGTGAAGCAAACCACCGGCATTCCGGTTATTGCCAATGGCGATATTGATTCGCCCGAACAGGCCCGGTTTGTGCTTGATTCGACCGGCGCGGATGCGATTATGATCGGCCGGGCGGCCCAGGGAAACCCATGGTTATTTAGCCAAATAAGCCACTTTATCAACCACGGCAAACCTATTGAAAAACCAACAATTACGGAGATACACAATACGCTGATGATTCATTTGGACAAACTATATAGCTTCTACGGCAATGCGAGCGGTGTTAGAATAGCAAGAAAACATATAGCCTGGTATTTCAGGCATCTTGAACCCTCAGCTCAGGATGCTCAACGCACTATCAACCAAGCGCAATGTCCGTCCCAACAAATAGCGCTGATTAATTCGGCCTTTAATTTTTTAACCACTGACCGTGCTGCATAATATGACCGCATCTCCCAAAAATGCCGAAATCATTAACATCGACAGCAAAAAAACCGCCGCTATTCCGTTAGCCGCGCATGTTAAGCAGACAGTGGAACAATATTTTTTGCAATTGAATGGTCATGATGCCGTCGATCTGCATGCGATGGTCATCGGTGAAGTTGAAAAACCTTTACTGCTGGCGACGCTGGAATATTCCGGCTACAACCAAACCAAGGCAGCTAAAGCGCTGGGCTTAAGCCGCAGCACCCTGCGCAAAAAACTGGAATTCTACGGCCTGTCCTAATACCCGGACAAGGCTGGATTTACCCCCTCTTTCATTCTGAGATCTGCATGAACAAAAAAGTCACTCGTGCGCTGGTCAGCGTATCCGATAAATCCGGTATCGTGGATTTTTGCCAACAGCTTCATCAATTAGGCATTGAGATTCTGTCCACCGGCGGCACTGCCAAAACACTGGCAGAAAATAACATTCCCGCGACTGAAGTTTCCGATTACACCGGTTTTCCGGAAATGATGGATGGCCGGGTTAAAACCTTGCATCCCAAAGTCCACGGCGGCATTTTGGCTCGCCGGGGCATCGACGATGCGGTCATGGCGGCCAACGGCATTAATGCCATCGATATGGTGGTAGTGAACCTGTACCCGTTCGAGCAAACCGTAGCCAAGCCCGACTGCGATCTGGAAACGGCCATTGAAAACATCGACATCGGCGGCCCGACCATGATCCGCGCCGCAGCCAAGAACCATGCCGACGTGGCAGTCATTGTCGATCCTAGCGATTATGCTTCGATTATTACCGAACTGAAAAATAACGGCGGACTATCGCACCAAACCCGCTTCAACTTGGCGTTAAAAAGTTTTGAACATACGGCGCGTTACGACACAGCGATTGCAACCTATCTTGGCAACATTAACGAAGTGCAATTTCCCGAAACGTTGAATTTGCAATTTTACCGTAACCAAACTATGCGTTACGGTGAAAACCCGCATCAAAACGCCGCGTTTTATCGTGAAAAAACGCCGGCCAGCGGTACGATTGCGGCCGCCAAGCAACTGCAAGGCAAAGAGTTGTCTTATAACAATATTGCCGATGCCGATGCGGCCTTGGAATGCGTTAAAACCTTCGACGACCACCCTACCTGCGTGATCGTTAAACATGCCAATCCCTGCGGCGTCGCCCAAGCCGATAGCCTGCTTAAAGCTTACGATAAAGCCTACGCCACCGACCCGACCTCCGCATTCGGCGGCATCATCGCGTTTAACCGCGAACTGGACGAAGCGACAGCAGCGGAAATCGTTAAACGTCAATTTGTCGAAGTCATTATTGCACCGGCCATTAGCGCTGCCGCGCAAACCGTCTTGGCCGAAAAACAAAACGTCCGCGTGCTGGAATCAGGCATATGGAGCAGCGGCAACCAAGCGGCGTTGGATTTCAAGCGCGTTGCCGGCGGTTTACTTGTGCAGGATAAAGACATCGGCGAAATCGACGCCGCCGACATCAAAGTCGTCAGCAAACGCGCACCGACCGAACAGGAAATGGCCGATTTGCTGTTTGCCTGGAAAGTCGCCAAATTCGTCAAATCCAATGCAATTGTCTACTGTAAAAACGGCCAGACCATCGGCGTCGGCGCGGGCCAGATGAGCCGCGTCTATTCGGCCAGAATCGCCGGCATCAAAGCTGGCGATGCAGGTTTGGACGTGCCGGGCTCGGCGATGGCTTCCGATGCTTTTTTCCCGTTCCGGGACGGCATCGACTCGGCCGCCGAAGCAGGCATCACTGCCGTCATCCAGCCCGGCGGCTCGATGCGCGATAACGAAGTGATTGCCGCCGCCGACGAACACAACATCGCGATGATCTTCACCGGCATGCGTCATTTCAGACACTAAAATTAAAGAACAACGTCCACGAAAGGCACGCTTAACACGAAAAACTTTCTACACTTAATTTTTTCGTGTCTTTCGTGTCGCCTAAAGGCGCCTACTTTTGGTTTTCGTGGACAACCAATCACACCTCTTACACGCACGAGAAACACCATGAAAATCCTGATCGTCGGCAGCGGCGGCCGTGAGCACGCCCTGGCCTGGAAAGCCAAACAATCTCCCAAAGCCGAAAAAGTCTTCGTCGCGCCGGGCAACGCCGGCACCGCGCTGGAGCCGTCTATCGAAAACGTCGCCATTGCCGTGAACGACATTGATGCGCTGTTAGCTTTCGTGCAGAAAGAATCCATCGACCTGACTATCGTTGGTCCCGAAGTGCCGCTGGTACTGGGCATTGTCGACCGTTTCCGTGAAGCCGGCCTCAAATGCTTCGGACCAACCGCACAAGCCGCGCAATTGGAAGGCTCGAAGACGTTCTGCAAGGACTTCATGATCCGCCATAACATTCCGACCGCGAAATACCAGTCGTTCACCGAGAAGCAGCAAGCCATCGCTTATATCAAACAGCAAGGCGCGCCGATCGTCGTCAAAGCCGACGGTTTGGCCGCAGGCAAAGGCGTAATCGTCGCCCAATCCGAACAGGAAGCGATAGCCGCGGTCGAGGACATGCTGTCCGGTAATGTGTTCGGCGAAGCCGGTAACCGCGTCGTTATCGAAGAGTTTTTAAGCGGCGAAGAAGCCAGCTTTATCGTAATAGCCGACGGCAAATACGCGCTGCCGATGGCGACTTCGCAAGATCATAAAGCCCGCGACAACGGCGACCAAGGCCCGAATACCGGCGGCATGGGTGCTTATTCTCCTGCCCCGGTCGTTACGCCTGAAATCCACGATAAGGTCATGCGCGAAGTCATCGAGCCGACCTTGAAAGGCATGGCGGCAGACGGCTTGCCGTATACCGGCTTTCTGTACGCCGGCTTGATGATCAGTTCCGACGGTACCGTTAAAGTGCTGGAATACAACTGCCGCTTCGGCGATCCAGAAACCCAGCCGATCATGATGCGCCTGAAAAGCGACTTGGTCGAACTGTGCGAAGCCGCGCTGGCCGGCAATCTCAATCAAACCGATAGCGACTGGGACGAACGCGCCGCATTAGGCGTGGTACTGGCATCGGGCGGTTACCCTGACGCCTCCGAAACCGGCAAAGTGATTTCCGGCTTGCCTGTTCAAGCTTTCGAAGACCGCAAAGTGTTCCATGCGGCAACCAAGCAAGCCGGCGACGATTTAGTCACGGCGGGTGGACGCGTGTTATGCGCTTGTGCTTTAGGCCACGATATTAAAGAAGCACAAAGCAAAGCCTATGAACTGGTCAATAGCATCCGTTGGGATAATGTTTATTACCGGACTGATATTGGTTTTAAGGCTATAAAAGCATAACATCACGAAGAAGAGCACGAAGTTCACGAGAAAAAACTTTGTGCTCTTCGTGGTGCATTAATCAATCAGCCTTAATTCTCCGAAACGTCAAATTAACCCGCGCCGTTTTCAATTTCTTCGTTTTCGGCACCGCGTGCATCCAGTGGTGCTGTAAACTGCCGGCCATGATTAATAAATCGCCGTGACCCAGCGCAATGTCCAGTTTGTCCTTGGTGTTTTTATGATGCAGCCTGAACAGGCGTTCGTCGCCCAGGCTCAACGACGCAATCACCGGATTCAATCCCAACTCCTTTTCATCGTCGGCATGGCAGCCCATTGAATCGTTGCCGTCGCGGTACAAATTGGCTAATACGCTGTTAAAAGCGCATTGGCACTGCTTTTCCACTTTTTCCCTGATTGCCTGCAACACAGGCAACCACGGCAGCGGCTGATGGTTAACGCCGGAATAGCGATACCATGCTCCGGGATCGCCGTACCAGCATATCAGCCGCGGCACTTTAACCCAGCGGCCGTAGATAAAAATGGCCTCTTCCCGCCAAGCCAGCTCGGCTTGCAGTTGCGTAAACAGTAGACCGGACTCCGGTAAACCGTAGAATTGTTTGATTAGATAAAGCTCGCCATCAAAAGGCGCAAGATTATTTTCGAGATTTAGCACATCAAAAATTAATCGATGCCTCAAGATAAAAACTTCTACCCGGCATAGGAAAGTTTTGTCCTATTTTAACTGCGGCCGGCTCCCAATAATGCGTGTCAAACGCGTTCCGTAAAGAAGCGCCAACATTCAAGTGCCCGTAGAGTTTTTTGCCTCTTAGCGTGAAATCGATGGTTTGGTAGTCATCCAAGTTCCCGTTGTCCGCTATCGGATTGATCCTGCTGCCTACCCATTTGATCTGGGACTGTAGCTGCCATTTCGGCATAAACTGCCAGGCAGCGGCAACATAAACCTGGTGTTCGGGCACGCCGGCAACCCGGCTTTTGGTTTCGTTGTTTCTGGCATATTGCCAGGCATAATTGCCCGATAAATTCCATTGTTCCTGCACTTGCCAGCTCCATTCCAGCTCACTGCCGTAACCGTCCTGGTTACCGTTATTCTGGAAAGTCGAAGAAGGGGTTCCTAGATCCGGCACCAGGGTAATCAGGTCTTTGATACGGTAATAGTAAAAATTAGCCGCGGTTCTAAGCGCCGAAACCGGACGATAGTCAAACGCCCATTCGTAGGTATTGATAGTCTCAGGCTCCAAGGCTCTGTTGCCCAATTGTATCGGATTATTCTGGCTTCCTTGCTCTGAAAAATTGGGGGCTCTAAAAGCTTTTCCATACAACAACTTACTGCTCAGCTGCTGATTGATATCCCAAACCAGGGCCGCACGCGGATTAATGGTGCCGCCGAAATCGGAATAATGATCATAGCGGACGCCGGCGGTTAATTGCCAATCATCAGCCAACTGCCATTCGTCCTGCACAACAGAAGACCAGATCGATCGAGACGTACTCGGCAAAAACACAAAAGGCGTGCCGGTAACATTGGTTAATGAGCCGTCTACAACATTCAAGCTAGGTGGAGGCAGTAACTTTGTGGCGTCAACAACACCCGGCCCAAAATTGGTCAGATGTTTTACGCTGATCTGTTCATAGCGAAAACCTGCGCTCATCAACAACTGATGCTTACTCACTCCCCGATAGATAGAACTCAATTCAATTGCGGGAATGTCTTCAACTTGCTCTGTATGGCCAATAACACCATCAGGAAATAAAACCAGTGGACTGGGCATCAAGAAATTAATATTGCCATCTGAACCGACAGGCAGTACAGCATTATCGGGGAACGGCTGGAATTGTGCTCGAAAATCGGAATGCAAGTCACTGACATGCGCTAAGAACTCCCAATCTTTAAACCAGTCTTCCGTTGAAAAACGTATATCGCCTACATATTGCTCGCCATTGGCAACACCTTTCGGGTCCAAAGCGCCGGCAGTACCTGCACGAGTATTATTCTCGGTATTAAACGCCCAGAAACCGATATCCCAATGTTTCCGTTGCAGATTCAAATGACCGTTGAAATTTTCATATTGCGAATTCAAAACACTGGGCGCATGGGACGCATGAGTCCCAAACACATTATCCAACGCCGTTTGACTATCGGTCTTAACCTCGCGGCCACTATCGCCGCCGCTATGCTGATATTGCAGACTGGCTGCGACATCCCAGCCCGCCCAGTGCGCACTATGCTGCCCCCATCCACTTTGGGTGTCATGATCCCCTACCCGGCCGCCGACTGTCGTTCCATCAATGTCCTTGGCTTTTTTAGTGATGATATTGATCACGCCGGCGAACGCATCGGCGCCGTACAAAGCCGAGCCCGGCCCGCGAATCACCTCTACTTGTTGAATCGCATCGATCGGCAGTTCCAAGCCAATCATTAATGTGCCGCGAAACGCTGTGGTCACTCGCGTACCGTTTAACAAGAACAGCACTTCCGAATTGGTCGCATTTTGGATGCCTCGGACGGTGTAATGATAATCGCCGGTCAATCCTTGTATGCTGGCATGAATACCCGGCACCGTTTCCAATACCTCATGCAGTTCGGTTGCGCCCATGGCTTTGATTTGTTCGGCGGTAATGACGCTGGTCACAGCAGCCGATTGAGAAACCAAGGTTGACGTACCGGTGGCAATGCTAACCGGCGTTGCCGCCAATTCAGCCGGCGACATCGCAAAGAAATCATCGACTTTTTCCGCCGCTGCCCCGGCAATATCGCTGTAAGAAACCATCAGCGCCAAACAATTAACAAAAAATGCAGTTTTGACTCTCATTTCAGCGCCCCCGAATAGGGTTTTACAAGCATAAGCTCATCCAGCGGCACGGGTTTGCCGATACCGTATCCTTGCGCATAATTGACGCCCAGGACATTAAGCAAATTAAAGATATGTTCATTCTCAACAAATTCGGCAATCGTTTTCTTACCCATTACGTGCCCGACTTCATTAATCGACTTCACCATCGCGAGATCGACTTTATCGTCCAGAATATCTTTCACGAACAAACCGTCGATTTTAAGAAAATCGACCGGCAGGTTTTTTAAGTAGGCAAACGAAGATAATCCGCTACCAAAATCGTCGAGCGAAAACAGGCAACCTTGCTCTTTTAATTGGTTTATAAAATTAGTCGCGTGGGATAAGTTGGCGATAGCTGCTGTTTCTGTGACCTCAAAACAAATTTTCTCCGCCGGAACCGCCCACTTCGAAAACTGCCCTGAAATAAACGCCAACATGGTTTCATCGGACAGCGACAAACCGGACAAATTAACCGAGCACAACGATAGCTTGTCCAAAAAGCCCGGCTTCGTCGCCAACCATTCAAATAGACGGCTAATGACCCAGCGATCCAGCGCCGCTGCCTGGTTATAGCGTTCTGCCGCCGGTAAAAATGCACCGGGCGGAATAATATGGCCGTTATCATCCCTATAGCGGACCAGGGTCTCAAAATGCATGCCTTCATCATCGCCGGCAATCGAGACAATAGGTTGCCCGTACAGGCAAAAGCGGTTTTGTTCCAAGCCCTGCTGAATCTTATCGACCCATTGCATTTCTCCATGCCGTATAGCCAGCTCTTCATCATCGGGCCGGAAAACATGTACCCGGTTCCGGCCTTTATCCTTTGCCGCATAACAGGCGGCGTCGGCTTCTTTGAGCAGGTTGACGGCATTGCCGGAAGAACCGTTTATCGCGGCAATGCCAATGCTCACGCCCACGGTAAAGCTTCGATCTTCCCAGGCAAAACGGAAATCTTTGACTAAGTCGCGTAAATTTTCGCAGGCTTGAAACGCCTCGTTTAATGAGCAATGATTCATCAATATCCCAAACTCGTCGCCGCCAAGACGCGCGACAAAATCATGTTTCCGCGTATGCTTTCTTAGCAATTCGCCCAACTGCCTGAGCAGCTCATCGCCGGCAACGTGACCGCAGGTATCGTTCACCACTTTAAATTGATCCAAATCCAGATAGCACAGCGCATGCTCGGAACCGTCCGTATGTGACAAAGCCGCTGCCTGCCTGATGTAACTATCGAACTGGCCGCGATTGTCCAAGCCCGTCAACGCATCGTGACTGGCTTGATAAACAATTTTCTCATGCAGCAAACGGGCTTCGGTGATGTCTTCTCCAACCATCAATAAGCTGTTTTGCCGATTTTCATTAGCGACTAATTTCGCCGATTCCCTGACCCAGATAATCCTGCCATTCTCGCAAACTTTCCTGATTTCCTGTTTATGCACCTGTGCAGGATTCATCAGGCAGCGTTCGAACAAATCGAGCATGACCGGTAAATCGTCGGCATGAACAAAATCAAAAATCGAACAATGCTGCAATTCATCAACGGCTACGCCCAAATGTCCGGCACCGGTACGATTAACCGATAAAATACGTCCGTCGACCTCCAGGTTGAACACCATGGTCGGATTATCGTCATAAAGCGCCAAATAGCGGTTTTTTGCCTGCGTCAAAGCCCGGTTCTGGGTTTCAACGGTAGCGATCAAGCCGTTAAACGCATCAACAAGCACGCCCAGCTCATCGTCATTCACTTTAACCGCTCTTAACGAGTAATCCTTGGTGGCGCTGATGTTTTCAACTTTATCGACAAGCTTTTTTATTGGCGAGGAAATAAGTGTCAATAATGGTGTTGATAAAAAGAAAGTCAGTATGGATACGCCTGCCAGCAGCAGAAGTATCCATCCGGAAAATTCGACCCTTCGCCAATAAGCCAGCGTCAGGTCAGCATAGATATAAACCGTACCCAATACGGCACCGTCTACCGCAACAGGTTGAACGATATGCAAATAGTTCTTTTCAAAACGAGTCGCTTCAGCCTTGAGCGATGGCGGACAGTGCCATGATTCGCCAACTTGTTTTATTAATTGGGCAAAAACCGCGTCCTGAGCATCATAAAGGCAAGCCAACCGAACATCCGGCAAGTTATCGAGAACGGACAAATTCTCTTTGGCTAACACCCTGTCCTCAAACATTAACGCGGCAGTACTGCGGTTGCCGACAATTTGCGCCAAGGTTGATAAATCGTCCCGGGTATTTCTCTGCAACTCTGAAATTTCAAGCACGATCAACAGCACGCCGGCAAACAATAGCGATGAAACACTGGAAAAAAACAAGATTAACAGCAGCTTGCGGTTTATTGGCAGGTTACGGATAAACTTAATCATTGGCCTCTTCCTCAACAAGCTCAGAGACTTCCAATAATTTTGCGCTGATTGCTAAATCGCTCCGTTGCAACATTTTCAGGTTAATTTGTAATTTTATTTTTCCCTGTCTGTTAATAAAGCCGATCATTCCTCCTTGGGCTGCAAAGTCTTCAGTTTCACCGACGGTTAATGTTTTATGATCGCCGCGAATATCTTTTAGAGAAAGATTGTCTTTGCTAGAGGCGCTTATAAAAAGAATATGGCAGCGCTGCTCTTTATTAAGGTTGTTAAACCGGAATAACTTAATAGGCCGTCCAAATGCGGACCTCTGTTCGATGGGATCGATTAAACCGCCAAAAGGATCGCCGCCTACAATACAAAGATTGAAGGTTTCACTTTTGTCCTGGGGCCAGGCAATAAATTTAGTGAAATTATATAAATAACCTGCTTTAACTTTATATTCGACATCGTCCGCGATGGCATGTTGCGAAAACAATACGGCCACGCCCAGTAAAACACCTGATAAGTTGATAATCTTCATGTACTCGGATGTGCTGGATGCTTGAATGTGATTCGATGTTTTTGAGCTATGTGTTAGAGATTTTCTAAACTGCTTGATCAAAAAATCGTTTCATCGCCCTGATCATATAATCATGATCCAACACCCCGGCACTTTCCCTGATGCTGTGCATCGCCCACATCGGATTGCCGACGTCGATCGAGCGAATGCCCAATTTTGCGGATGTAATCGGCCCAATCGTACTGCCGCAAGGCAAATCGCAGCGATGCGAATATTTCTGGTACGGCACGCCGGCCTGTTCGCACCAATCGGCAAACATCGCCGCCGAGACGCTCTCCGTGCTGTAACGATGGTTGGCGTTGACTTTGATCACCGGGCCTTTGTTGACGATGACTTTATGGTCGGCATCGTAGGCATTCGGAAAGTTAGGCTGGTAAGCATGCGCCATATCGGCACTGATCATGAAACTTTTCGCCAAGGCCCTGACATAATCCTCGCTATCGGTTGAACTTGCCAAAGCGATGCGTTGCAGTACGTCGGGCAGGAAACTGCCGTCCGCGCCTTTGCTGGTTTCGCTGCCGATTTCTTCATGATCGAATAATGCGCATACCCGAGTGGAATCCACACAATGGTCATCCAGCAGCGCCTGCAACGCGGCATGACATGAAGCCAGATTATCCAACTGGCTGTTTGCATAAAATTCGCTTTCCGCTCCCCAGAAAGCGCCTTTTTGCGTGTCGTAGACGGCCAAATCCCAGGACAAAATGCGCGAAGCCGCGATACCCGATTGTTGTTGCAACAGTGACGAAAAATAAGCGTGCGGCAATTGCTCTTCAGCCGCTGCCGATAAAATTAACGGTAATTCGACTTGCTTTTGCAGTTTTAACCCTTCTTCATTAACTGCCCTGTTCATGTGAATTGCCAGATTAGGCAAGCGCAGCAGTGCTTGGTCGAACTTGACCAGCTTACTGGCTATCTGGTCTTGATCGTTCTTGTAAGCGATTCTTCCGGCCAGGCTCAAATCCCTGTCGGTAAACGTCGCCAGTATCGGACCGCCGTATATTTCGACGCCCAATCTCAACAAGCTGTCCATGCTGCTAGCCGCGTTCGGCTTTATTCTTAAGCCGGGAGAATCGGTATGTGCGCCGATAATTCTAAAGCCGGTTTCGGCCAACGGCTTTTGCCCTTGGATAAACAACACGATAGACGAGTCGTCGCGCACTACGTAATAACGCCCGCCCGGCTGCAAGCTCCATTTGGCCGTTTCGTCAAGGCGTTGCCACGGCTGGGCTTGCGCCGCCAGTTGAGTCTCGATAGTACTGACGACGTGCCACGGACTGGGACTGGCGTCGATAAAATCCAGTAAATTTTGAACTTGTTGTTTGGCGCTCATGGTCTCTCTTTTAAGTCTAACGCTGCGGAATTAATGCAGTAACGCAACCCTGTCGGTGGCGGGCCGTCCTCGAATACATGGCCTAAATGCGCATCGCAAGATTTACAAGTCACTTCAACCCGGCGCATGCCATGACTGGTATCGGCATGCTCTGCCACGCTGTTTGCAGACAGTACATCCCAGAAACTCGGCCAGCCGGAGCCTGAGTTGTATTTAGTCGCCGAATCGAATAATGGATTGCCGCAGCAAATGCAATGATAAATGCCGTCCTTTTTGCAGTCGACGTACTTGCCGGTAAAAGGCGGTTCGGTCGCTTTCTGACGGCAAATGTTAAATTGCTCGGGCGTTAATTTCTGTTGCCATTGTGCATCGGTATTGCGTTGTTGATCTGTCATATTTTCACCTCATAACAACCATTTATATTGATCGTATTGTACGCGCTCAAGGCGATATAGCCAAAAGACGCCATATCGCACTCTATGATGAAGTAAAACATCGATTAGTTATGATTTTTCCCTATGATACAATGCAATAGTTAATAAATTTCATAAGTGATCAATTATGACTGAACAAATGACTAGCGGAATCGAATTAATGTTTACCGGAATGGGCATCGTATTCCTGTTCTTGATCATGCTGGTAGCCGCCATCAACATCATGTCTGCGCTGGTGCAACGCCATTTTCCGGAAATACCGGTATCAAAAGCCGTTCCCGGCATTACCGTCGACATTGATAAAAGCGTTGTCGCAGCGATTACTGCCGCCGTACACCAGTACCGAAACGACCGCAAGGACGGGAAATGATCCGGTCATTTCTCTGCATTAACCTCCTGGGATGGAGGAAATGTCGCGCGATTACCGAAAAGCCATAACTAACGACCACAAGGTCCACTGATTAAAAATTTACGAGAGTTTCAGGAGAAACAATAAGCATGTCCATCGATAAAAAGCAGCCCTTAGGTATCACCGAAGTCGTTCTGCGTGATGCTCATCAATCCATTTTGGCAACCCGGTTGCGCATTGAAGATATGCTGCCTGTTTGCGAAAAACTCGACCAGATCGGTTATTGGTCTATTGAGTCCTGGGGCGGCGCGACTTTTGATGCCTGTATTCGTTATCTGGGCGAAGATCCTTGGGAAAGACTGCGCCTGTTAAAAAAGGCCATGCCTAATACTCCGCAGCAAATGCTGTTTCGCGGCCAAAACATTTTAGGCTATCGTCATTATGCGGACGATGTGGTGGATAAGTTTGTCGAACGTTGCGCAGTCAACGGCATCGACGTATTCCGTATTTTTGACGCAATGAACGACATGCGCAACATCGACCATGCCGTCAAAGCCGTACTGCGCACCGACGCTCATGCGCAAGGCACGATCTCCTACACTACCAGCCCAGTGCATACGATGGATTCATGGGTCAATCTCGGCAAGCAGATCGAAGACATGGGCGCTCATTCCATTTGTATCAAAGACATGGCCGGGCTGCTGAAGCCTTACGAAGCCTTTGAACTGGTTAAACGCCTGAAAAAAAACACCAAAATTCCGATCCATCTTCATTGCCATGCAACCACCGGCTTGAGTGTCGGCACGCTGCTTAAAGCCGCCGAAGCCGGCGTGGACAATGTCGACACGGCCATTTCATCGATGAGCATGACTTACGGCCACAGTCCCACCGAAACCATCGTCGCCAGCCTGGAAGGCACCGGCCGCGATACCGGTTTGGATCTGGTCAAAATGGAGCCCGTCGCCACTTATTTCAGGGACATACGCAAAAAATACGCGCAATACGAAGGCAGCTTGAAAGGCGTCGACAGCCGTATCCTGATTTCCCAAGTACCGGGCGGCATGCTGACCAACATGGAAAGCCAACTGAAAGAACAAGGCGCCTCGGACAAATTCGACGAAGTCTTGCACGAAATTCCCCGTGTTCGCGAAGACTTGGGCTTTATTCCGCTGGTTACGCCGACTTCGCAAATCGTCGGCACCCAAGCGGTGATCAACGTGATGAACGGCGAACGCTACAAAAACATCACTAAAGAAACTGCCGGCGTATTGAAAGGCGAATACGGCGCAACGCCCGCGCCTGTTAATAAAGCACTGCAAGACAAAGTACTGAACGGTGCGCAACCCATTACTTGCCGCCCGGCCGACCTGATCGCGCCCGAAATGGACAAGCTGGTTGCCGAAGTACAGGAAAAAGCTAAGACCGAAGGCGTAACCCTTGCCGCCAACATCGAAGAGGATGCTTTGATCAACGGCTTGTTTGCACAAGTCGGCTGGAAATTCCTGGCTAACCGCGGCAACCCAGCCGCTTTTGAAGCGGCGCCAAACCCGCAAGCTGTTGCGGCCAACGCCTCTCAAGCAACCGAGCCGGTTGCTTCCCCTGCTCAGCCGCAAACGGAAACTTATACCGTTAATGTTGATGGCAGAAACTTCAACGTTATCGTCGGCGCCAGCAATGCCGCCTTGACGATTCAACCCGCCGCCAATGCGAGCCATGCCGCGCTGATCGCCAGCAGCGGTGCTGCGGTTGAATCGCCTATGGCCGGCAATATTTTGAAGATTCTTGTCGACGTCGGTAGCATTGTTGCTGAAGGCGACGTTGTCGTCGTCATGGAAGCGATGAAAATGGAAACTGAAGTACGCTCGAAAACAGCCGGCATTGTCAGTAGCGTCAATATCAAAGAAGGCAGTGCCGTTGCCGGCGGCGATGTGTTGATTTTTTTATAATCGAAATAGAAAGCGATAATCCTTGAAGAGCGCGAAAAACCGCCTTGAACAAATTATGCTTGTTCATTGCCTTTTTCGCGCTTTTTGTGCGCTAAATGATTTGAAAAATTTAAAATAGAAGGGGCATCCCATGGAAAATCTCATTTCACTCTGGCAAAGCACCGGAATATATAATTTCAGTGCCGGCCAAGCCTTCATGATACTGGTCGGTTTTTTATTGTTGTTCCTGGCTATTAAGAAAGGCTTTGAACCCTTGCTGCTGTTGCCGATAGGCTTTGGCGCGATACTCAGCAATATTCCGGTTGCCGGCATCGCCGAAGAAGGCGGCATTCTGTATTATTTATACTACGGCATTAAACTCGGCATATTTCCGCTACTGATTTTTATGGGTGTCGGAGCTATGACCGATTTCGGCCCGATGCTGGCTAATCCAAAAACTTTGTTACTGGGTGCAGCGGCGCAGTTCGGTATCTTTGCCTCACTGTTGGGAGCGCTGGCGCTTAATGCGATACCGGGGCTGGAGTTTACTTTAAAAGATGCCGCCGCGATCGGCATTATCGGCGGCGCCGACGGCCCTACTGCAATTTATGTCGCGTCTAAACTGTCGCCTGACTTGCTGGGTGCTATTGCAGTCGCGGCTTACTCTTACATGGCTCTCGTGCCGTTGATACAGCCGCCGATCATGCGCGCGTTAACTACTGAAGATGAACGCAAAATCGAAATGCAGCAGCTACGCGTCGTAGGCAAAACCGAAAAAATCGTCTTCCCGTTAATGCTGCTCGTGATCTGCACCTTGCTGTTGCCGTCAGCGGCACCCTTGATCGGCATGTTCGCACTGGGTAACCTGATGAACGCTTGCGGTGTGGTTGAACGCTTAAGTCAAACCGCGCAAAACGAACTGATCAATATCGTGACCATTTTTCTCGGATTAGCGGTAGGCTCAAAACTCAGCGCCGAAGCTTTTTTACAATTCAAGACGCTGGGCATCCTGGGTTTGGGAGCGATTGCGTTCAGTATCGGCACGGCAGCCGGCGTGATCATGGCGAAAATCATGAATAAATTCAGCAGCACGCTGATTAATCCGTTAATCGGCGCTGCCGGTGTTTCAGCCGTACCGATGGCTGCGCGGGTAGCCAATAAACTGGGACTGGAGAGCAACCCGCATAACTTCCTGCTGATGCATGCGATGGGACCGAATGTCGCCGGAGTAATTGGTTCTGCGGTGGCGGCCGGGGTTTTATTAAGCTTGGTTAAATAAACCTGCTTTAAGAAAAGACAGGCGACCCTCCGGTCGCCTTTGTCATTTTTAGATTATTCCTGAATAAACTGTTTAAGCGGCTTCCATTTTGCGCTTTCCATCCCAAAACGATGAATTTTTTATCGCATCGGCTGTCTTTTCAAATCCCTGTTCAACAGCGGATTTTAGCTGCTCAATCAATCGCATCAATAGTGCTTCCGCATTAGCGCCAAGCTCCTTTCGAATAGCGGGCAGCGTTTCTATTTTCTGTATAGCGGGATCCGCTACCCATGCGTAAAAGTTGGCCTGCGCCTGCGCTGGTAACGCCAACACAGTATCAACAATTCTCTCGTAATAAAATTTGCCGGGATAAATGATTTTTTGCTCGACTAAATCCTGACCATTTTTCACATTGTCGTCGACTAGCCTAACAACATCATTAACGACTAACCTGGCTGGCTCAACAATCCATTTTTCGAAATATCTTATCGCTTGATCGGGACATTGATGGACTAGATCTGACGTCGTATTGATATTTTCGTGAATCAGCATTTTTTTACTGCTGATAAGGCTCCTGGCTTCGAAAACAATACCCCGAATGACCTCAATCTGCTGCTGGATTTGTGTCAGAGCAGGACTGACTACTTTCTCATCGATTCCGTTTTTAATTAGATCCCTGCACTGATGAATGGTCGATACCGTTTTTTTCAACAACGATTGCTGGGCGTATGCCAATTTCGATTCTAATTCATGAATCCGTGAATCTCGCTCAGCTAAAGATTCCTTTAACAAAACGATCGTTTTCTTATTTTCTCTCAGTTGCTCCGAAAGCGTGGCTACCTCTGCTTCCAGCTGAGTTAACTTGGCTAATTTGACCGTCTTGGAGCTATTCTTAGATGCCATACCCATTCCCCCTCTCTGATGTAATTATTTATATTTATTATTATTTTTGCTGGACAGCACGCTCATTGATAACAAACAAGCGCCCTAAAGTCAACAAAATCAGACTAAACGGCTTACATCAATTCCGCAGTCGTTTTTTACATTCGCCGAAGGGGAATGGCGATTTATAGTTTTCCGGTAGCTAGAAAAACATCAAAGCGGAGCTTTACAATTTTTAGATTATTGCGATTGCTCTTCAATTTTTTGACGTTGCTGGTCCGCCCCATCCTGAAGAATTTGCCCAACTTGCTTGGCCTGATCCAGTGCTTCCATTTGTTCTTTAAAAACACCTGTCTCGGCCGCTTTTGCCGGCGGTGGCGCGGGCGTGTCGTCTTTTTTCCCGCACCCAATTACAGATGCCAATAGCAAAACTGCAAGTACTATGTTAACTATTAATTTCATCTATGATTCTCCGCCGCTACTTTAATTAAATTGGATTAAGGCAATGTGCTCATTTCCGAAACTTTGCCGTAATCAACACCGACACTGATAATAAAACTACTTGCCTCTTCGATATTCATCGTTGATTTAATAACCTTGGATTTATCGACGATGACTGTAAATCCGGAAGTCGGATTTGGCGAGGTGGGAATAAACAATACATACTTATCTTCGTGGCGGTTCGTTACATAAGCAGTCATCCACATATCGTCTTTAGGATATTCGACATAAACCACTTCCTTGGAGATGGTACGGTCATGCGACGAGAACATATTGATGACCTTTTTAAGCACCCGGTAAAGCGTATTGATTACCGGAATTCTATCGATAACATGATCAAATGCGGCAATAACCCAAGAGCGGCCTTCATGAGCCAACTTGCGACCTATATAAACCAACAGTAAAAAACTGATCGCGAAAACCAGGATCGTATAAAGGTAGTTATCCGCATACACGTAAACCAATTGAAATAAATCGGAAACGCGGTCTTTGACGAAAATCATGATTTGCAGGATAACCACAATCGGGATAACCGCTAGGGTGCCGATCAGGAAATAGTTCAACAGTTTTTTAATCGTTTCGTTCATCTTCTTCTCCAGTGTTATAAGGATTTTGTTATTAACAAGATACCGGATGCAAATAAGAACATCGCAAATATCTTGCTGTATTTTTCGTTATTAATCCCGTTATAAAGCATTTCTTCAGTCAGCAAAAACATCACCACCGCCATCTGAACAAAGGTTACTTTATCGGCAAATGACACGGTAAAATCACTGCCGAGTAACAATAATGTGGCTAACTGGCATGAGGCTACCGTCGCATAACTGGCAGCGGCCGTCACCCGCGTTTTATCCTTGGGATAGTGCTTGCTGTAAATGATCACAGTCAGCATCGAACCGCCCAGGTTACTAACCCCATGAACCAAGCCCATTGCCATCAGGTAAAGTTTTTCAAACCTGACGACGGATTGTAGCGCCCTATCGATAGCCGGTAAAAAATTCTTTAATGCGACAAAAATCAGCAACGGGCCGACCACCAGGCTGATATTGACCTTGACCGCAGTCACCACCGTTAAAAACAGCACCACCAACGGAATGCTGTAAACGACCACATTCTTATAAAATTTGATATCGACATCTTCATAGTGCCTGACAAACTGTAAAGCGCTGATCGCGATAGAAACCGGCAGCAACACTCCCAAGGCATTGACATAGTCATAACCGAGTAACAGCAAGATAGGCGTGCCGAACAATAAAACGCCCACCCCAAAAATAGACTGAATGACAGATGTTGCAAGGACTGTGAGTAAAATATCGACCGGCATGCGTTCCTCTTTGTATTGATGTTATGTCAGCCCGTTATTATAACCGAGGCTGAAAGTAAGGGGATTATCATTCCCGGCACTGATCGAAAGATCATCTCTGTTTGCTAGCGGGGCAATTGATAAAAGACAGCTTCAATCTGCGATCAACGCTTACCCAATCTACCGTGCTCGCGCTTTTCAAGGAAGCGCAGAATCGCATAAGTCAGCCAGCCGACCACGACCAGTCCGGCTGTAAAAATACTGTAAGAGATAGGCCAAGCAATGCCTTGCGTCATCATCGAGAATTCCGACATACCGCCAATACCGGCCAATACATTGAGCGGCATAAACACCACGCTGACAACAGTCAGCCGCTTGACGACCGTGTTCTGGTTGATATTGATAAAACCCACCGAAGCATCCATCAAGAAGTTGATTTTGTCGAACAGGAACGCAGTATGCCCGTCCAGCGATTCAATATCGCGTAAAATCTGTTGGGAATACTCCAATTGGTTTTTTGCTAGAAACTTGCTGCGCATCAGAAATGACACCGCACGCCGCGTATCCATCACGTTCCGGCGAATCCGCCCGTTTAAATCCTCTTCATTGGCAATATTGATCAATATCTTAGCCGCGTCCTCATCGCTAATCTGCTTGCTAAGCACCTGATTGCCAACGCTCTCCAACGCAAGATAAATATCCTCCAATGCGTCAGCCGAATATTCGGCATTGGCGGCGTAAAGATCCAGCAGCATATCCCGTGAATCGGAAACATAATTGGGCTGACTCAGCGCGCGTAAACGCTGAAGCCGGAAAATAGGCAGCTCTTCCTTGCGAATCGAAAACAAAATATCCCGATACAGCATGAAAGCTACTGCGACATTGCGCGATACATCCTCTTTGTCCAGCAGGAAATCCGAATGCAGATGAATCTCGCCGTTTTCTTCGACGTAGAATCTAGCGCTCGACTCCAAATCGTTCAACTTATCCGGATCGGGAATCTCTATGCCGAAAATATCGCCGACCCATATCCGGTCCTCAAACGTCGGCGCAACCAGATCAATCCAGATAGGCTTAGCCTCAAGCAAGTCTTGAGGCGTATTGATCGAAATTTCATGCAGCCGGCCTTCGTGTAAATTAAACGCCTTAACCCTGGACTTTTCTGTCTTGTAGGCTTGTTTACCGAGTATTTGCAGAACGGAAGTAGGAATTTCCAGCAAAATCGATTGCTTATGATCATCCTCCAAATGCTCCCAGATCAGCAATTGATCTTCAGCCGGCAATTCTTCCAAAATACGGGCAATTTCCGAAGGAGGCAATTGATTCAGTGTATGCTGCAATTGCGCTGTATTCTCTTTGCGAACCAATACTTCGACCAAACCATGATGCGGCATGTCCTGTTTATGTACCAAATCAGAGATCAGCTTACGCTTTTGCAAGAGATCGAGTACGGCTTGATGGCTATTATGGTATTTGGCGGCAGGTTCTTTTTTCATGTCAGAATAGTGACTTAGCGCATCAGTTGGCTGAAATTAATATAATTTTATCAAAGCATGTAATTTGCCGCGATTTTTATAGCCAAAGGCCATAAGTTTCGTTTGAGCGGACAAGCCGCTCAACTCAGCTTTATACCGCCGCTTTTGGCTGCGTTACTCCGGCCGTATTGAATGATCTTCAGAAATCCGGACCAGCACTGCCGTTTGTTCGCGGATTTGAGCGGCGACCTGTTGATCCAGCCTAGTTAACCAACGCTCCGGAATCTGCCCGGCACCATATTTGGCGCCTGCCAGCATCCCGGCCAGCGCACCGGTCGTATCGGCATCGGCGCCCTGATTAACCGTCCCAATCAGGCAAGACTCAAAACTATCGGTGCTGAAAAAATAATGCAAAACCGTCTGCACGGTATCGACAATATAAGCCGAGGCTTTGCCCGGATAAGGATCATAGGCAAATTCGCCATGCTGGCTAATCAACTGCTCGGCTTCCTGTTTGCAATCCAAGCCGTTAACCAAACGCTCAACCATCCGCCCCAAGGTTAACGTCGCCGCATTCGATAACGGATGATTATGCGTAATATGGCACTGTTGCAGGCTCCATTCACCAAAAAAGTCCGGCCGGTTTAAAGTCGACAGCACGACCGGCAAATTACGCATGCAAGCACCGTTTCCTGCATTGTCTTCGCGAGGCGCCCCGAACAACTCGCCGCTATCCCGGTAGCGCAGGATGCCGCGCCGGCAGGTGTTGCCTATATCCGGCGGATTGCTTTCCAGCCACGCGACGAAATTATCGGCAACCGCCCGGATATTCCAGCCCTGGTGGTCGATAATAACCTGACCTATCGCCAGCGACATTTGCGTGTCGTCAGTCACTTGCCCCGCCTCCAGTCCGAGCCAGCCGCCGCCGATAATATCCCGATGCACGCCGTAGCGTTTTTGGATTTGTTTCGGCGTCATAAACTCGACCGTAGCGCCGAGCGCATCGCCGCAGGCAAGGCCTAAATAAGCGCCCAATGCCCTGTCCAACAGCTGTTCTTTAGACATATTGTTACCGTTCCACTTTGACTCGATAATCGCCGCCGATTACCAGATACTCGGCTTCGCCGCGCAACGCGTGATGCGGCAGCAGTTCACTAAAAAAAACCAACTTAACCATCGGCACTTCGACTTCCAGAATATACGAACCGAATTCGCTGGCAATACTGCGCCGATCGGTAAAAGAAACAATACTGTTGAAGCGGACGATTTTATGCTGCTTATCTTCGTCCCGGACAAGCCAATGATCTTCCAGCGAATTGACGCCGCGATAGAGCGTTTTATGCGTTGCGGCCGGAAACTGGAAATGCTCGATAACCCATTGGCAGTATTCGTAAAGAAGATCCAGCTGCATATAAATGCAGTTGTTGTGATAACGGCTGTTCATCTTTTCTTCGATATACATGATCCAGTCTTTACTGACAAAACTGGATATGCGTTGTTTGTGATAAGTAGGAAACAGCCCGAAACGGCTTTCGACCCAGCCTTTAAAAACAGCGCCTTGCGCGTTGTTTGAATCCAGCCCCCAGTCCTGGATTAATCGCAAATAACTGTTACGGTAACGCCGCCGTCCCGAATGATCGTCTCGAAGCCGTTGCTCGGTTTCAAAACCGAAAACGACGCACATATAATCTTGAAATATCCGCCCGCAATCGTCGAGCGTCGCTTGCCTCAGCAATTGCTCAAACAAACCCGAAGCCGATTCGCGGGTGCCGGCAATATGCAACGGCCTGGGATTTTCGTTAAAAGCGTGACTGGCCATGCAAGCAGTCGCCAAACCGATTAGATTGGTGCTGTGGCCGTGTTGGGAAATGTCGGGCATGGGTTAATAGACGTGTTCAAGCAATAAATGAAGCGATCATTACATTAAATTATCCGTTTAGCCAGATAGTGTTCGTCTATCTTTATTTAAACCAACTCAATACCCCCCAACAATCAAAACCCGGCTCCTTCCCCCGCCCTGCTTCTCAACCACCACCTTCGCGCCAATCCGCTCCACCAAAATAGGCACATGCGAAATTACGCCGACTTTCCTGCCCAGCGCTTGCAAGGTATCCAAGCTGGCGATGGCTATATCCAAGGTTTCCGGGTCCAAACTGCCGAAGCCTTCGTCGATGAACAGCGATTCGACCTGGGTTTTGTTCGACGACAACGACGCCAAACCCAAGGCCAGCGCCAACGACACCAGGAAGCTTTCGCCGCCGGACAGGCTGTGGACGCTACGCACGTCGTCGGCCATGTCGCGGTCGATGATTTGTAGCTCCAGATCGCTGCCCGGCACGCGCTGCAACGCATAGCGTTTGGCGAAGTCTTCAAGATGCCGGTTGCTGTGCGCCAGCAATGCTTCCAAAGTCAGGCTTTGCGCAAAGGTCCGAAACTTCGCGCCGTTTTTTGAACCGATCAATTCATTCAGGCTTTCCCATTGCTTCCAGCGCTCTTGCTGGCTGTCCAGCTCGGCTTTTAACAATTGCCCGGCTGCGGTTTTTTTATCGTCTTCCCGCAACAGTATGACGCACTCTTCTTTCCGGCTATGCGCAAGCTGTCTTTGCTGCTGTAATTCGGCCGACTGTTTATTCGCGTCTTCCTCGGATTTATCGACAGGATTATTTTGGTGCTTAACGCAATCGTCGGACTTAACTTTTAATAAGGCTTCAGACTCTTGCAGTGCGCGCTCCAGTTCCGCGATTCCGGCCTTCTGTTCAGCCAGCCAGTGCTCGTCTTTTTCCAGCAAGCGGTTTAATTGCTCAACATCGATCTGAAGCTTTTCCAGTGACCGGTTCAACGCAGCCGCCGCTTTATCCAGGTTGTCTAAACGTCTGCCAACCTCGGATTGCCAATGCTGGCGAGCCTGCTTATGCGTTGCCAGGTCGGTTTCAGCCTGGCTGACATGGCTGCCGGCCTGCTGGTGGGCGACTCTTGCGGAATGCAGGCCTTGATTGACGCTTTGTTCGTAACTGTCGGCGCTCACGTTCGGCAACGCCACCTCGCGCTCGGCCAACAATTTTTGCTGCTGTTCAGTCCGGCTGTTTAACTCTTCTTGTTTTAGCCGGTGCTGTTGCAGGCATTGATTTAAGGCCTGCTCGGCGAGCTTTTGGTCATGATTGATTTTTTCCAAATCTTTGCCGACAGCTTCAACCTGCTGTTCGATCAGTAAGAACTGCTGCGCTTGCTCCGAACAAACCTGCCTGAATTTTGCGCCATCGCCCTGCAAATCGGCTTGCCAATTGTCCAACTGCCGAAACGGTGCCGCCAATAAGGTAACAATCGCTTGCAGTTGCCCGCCCAAGTCCTCAACGGCTGCGGCGGCATGTTCGAGGTCGGCTTTATTCTTGGCATGTTGCTTATCCCGCGCGGCGTACTCGGCGGACAAGCTTTCCTTATTTTGTTGCTCGGCCGCGAATGAATCCTGCCCGGCTTTAAGCTGTCTTTGTAATTCCAGCGCCGCTTTTTGCTGTTGCTTGATTAACTCCAGCGCGGAATCGATCTGCTCGCCCTGGCTTTTCAGCGCCGGTAAAAGACGACTATCTGTGACCGGAAAATCCGCTTTATCGGTCATCGCTACAGCGCTCCAATCATGACCGTATTGAACCAGTTTTGTCCGCGCTTCAGACAGCTTATCGGCCAACTCTGTTTTTTGAGTCTCGCCCTGGCTGATACTGTTGGTCAGTTCGGCGATAGTTTTAATCAGCGTTTCATGCCGGCTTTCCAGCTCGGCGACCCGCGCCGACTGAGCCTCGGCCTGCTCATTGCCCAGGCTGGCATGCGTTTTCCAGGGATGCTCGAGCGCTCCGCAAACCGGACACGGCTGATCGTCCTGCAACAACGAGCGGAATTGTTCGGCGTTTTTATGTGTTATCGCCTGCATCAACTCCAAAGCCTTTCTCGCTTCGGCTAGGGCCGCGCCATTCGCGGCCTGCTCCCGGTTTAAACTTTGCAGTTGCAGCATGCCGTCTTTTGTCGCCTGCTCGACCGCTGCCAGTTTGTCCTGATCCTGCTTGATTGCCTGTTGAAGGCCCTGCGCATTGCTAGCCAGGCTCAATGCTTGCGTAATTTGCTCACGCTTGGCGTCAAGCTCGTCTTTATCACGATGCAAGTCTTCCAGGGACTGCCGGCCGTCCTGTATTTTCAATTGCGCCAGCGTTTGCTGATGCTGTTCGAGCTTTTTATCACTGTCGTCGATCGCCGATTTTAATTCCGCCAAACTGCGTTCATCGTTGGCAATCGCCAACCTTAGCCGCTCAGCATTCAGCGCCGCCTCTATTTTCCTGGCGTTCAGTGCTTGGTAGCGTTCCAACTCTCCATCCCATCGCTTCCATTCGGCAGCAATCGGTTTAATTGCCTGATTTTGCTCCAGCCAGATAGTAAGCTGTTGCAGTTTCGCGGTCTGCTCAGCCTGTCGAGTGAGTAGTGATTGCTGCTCTTTTTCGGCACTGCCCAACGCGGTAAATAGCTGGCTTTCTTCAATAGTCAGGCTTTCGACCGCTTGGCGGATCACATCAATGCGGGTATCCAACGCCCTGGCTTGAATTAACAATGGTTGCGCCTGCTGTTGCTGTTGTTCGGCTTCGGCTAATGCTTTGGCCTGCGTAGCTAACAGTTCCGTTGCGCTTTGCAGCTTTATTTCGGCGGCTGTTTGCTGGGCGCTGCTGTCTTTGGATTTTTGCTCGGCATCCCGGTGTTCGGCATTTGCCGTTTGATATTGCGCCAACAGCGGCCTTAACGGTTGCGCGGCTTCGACTTTGCGTAGCCATTGCCGGTCGGCTTCAGCCACATCCGATGCCTGCCGGCTGACGGCAAGATTGTCGCGAGCGGCTTGTTCGGCTTGTTGCAGCTTTTTCAGCTCGGCGTACCAATCGATGATTTTTTGGTTGCCGGCAATTTGTTGATCCAGCTCGGCCAACTGGCCGACAAGTTGATCCCGTTGCTGTTCGAGCTGTTGGCGGGCATCGGCATCCAGCGGGATTTGGTCCTGTATCCGACTTGCAATCCGGCTTAGCGCATCCTTTTCCTGTCTGGCCCGCTCGAATGCAGCGATGGACAGCTCGGAATACAGTTCGGTGCCGGTGATGCGTTCCAGCAAACTGGAACGTTCGTCTTTTTTGGCTTTTAAAAATGCGGCAAAATCACCTTGGGCCAGCAGCACCGAACGGCGAAACTGGTCGAAGTTAAGGTCGATCAGCTCGCTGATCGTTTCCAACGTGTTTTTCTTGCCCTGACCGATGCGCTGGTCATCGTCGATTTTAGTCAACATGACTTCTTGCGGTTGCAAGCGACCGTCCGCTTTGCCTCGAGCCTTGCTGACTTCCCAGCGCGCCCGGTAATGCTGCTTGTCCTTGCCGATAAAATCCACTTCTGCATAGGCGTTGGCAGTGCCGCGGCGCAGTATCGAACGCACGTCGTTGCTGGTCACGCGCAGGTTTTCGTCCTCGTCTTTATGGCCGACCGCAAAACCGTGGCCGTCCGGCAAGCGCGGGACTTTATCGTACAGCGCCAGACACAACGCATCCAGAATCGTGCTTTTGCCGGCGCCGGTTTGGCCGGTAATCGCAAATAACCCGGCCTGCTCCAACGGCCCGGAATTCAATAAAATCTCGAACGGCTCGGCCAGGCTTGCCAGGTTTTTTCCGCGTATCGCTAAAATTCGCATTATTCGGTTCCTTGCAGGCTTTCAAACAATTCATTAAACAACGCACTTATCGCTTCGGGTGCGTCCTGGTCGTATTTATTTTGATAACAGCGCTGGAACACATCCAGCGGTTGCAGTTCTTCCAGGCGTTCTTCGATTTTCAGGTCGGCCAGGCTTTTTTCGCTGCCGCTGTAGGCGGTGGAGATTTTTAACAGGCGCACCGGCAGCTTGGCGATCACTTCTTCAATCTGCTGACGCAAGCCGGGCTCCGGTTTTTCCAACCTGATCCTCAATTCAAGCAGCGGCCGTTGTTCAACCGGCAGGTCGTCGAGGGCCAGGCTTTGCAAGTGCCCGATCACATCCGGCAATACCGCAAAATCCTTGCTGTTGGGAATTCTTAATAATTGCACGCTACGCGGAATTTTAATGGCAACAGTTTCAAGCGCTTGGCCCGCTTTGACATCGACCTGGACGACCTGATGCGGATAATCGCTTTCATCGAACGACAATGGAATCGGCGAGCCGCTGTAACGGATATGTTCGTTTGCGCCGACTCGTTGCGCCAAATGCAAATGGCCCAATGCCACATAAGCGATGTCATCGGGAAATAACTCGACCGGCAGCGCGTGTTGGTTGCCACCCAGGATTTTGCGCTCGCTCAGCTCGGATACCGCGCCGTTGACCATATAACAATGACCAGTCAATATCAGGCTTTCACCGTTGCCGGCTTTTTGTTGCAGTTGCTCGAACAATTCCGCATACAGCGTTTTCATGCCGGAGATTAACGGATCGTCTTTCTGTTGATTGGCCGGCAAATCGGCATTGCGCAGAAACGGCATCGCCCCGCACCAGGCTTTGATCTCGCCCGCCGCGTTGGTCAGCGGCACCAGCAGCCGTTGCCAATCGATATTGCCGTCACCGTCGCGCGACAAGCCGCCGACCACGATAACGCCGAGCGCATTGAGGATAGGCGACGGCGCATCGAGCCGGGACGCGGAATCGTGATTGCCACCGACTAAAACAATATCCAGATTCGGCAGCCGGGTTCTGGCTTTAACCAAAAACTCGTAAAGTTGAGATTGCGCGGCCGAGGACGGGTTGGCCGAATCGAAAATATCGCCGGCAATAATCAGTGCGTCGGCTTGTTTGGCGTGCATTTCGTCCAGCAGCCAGTCCAGAAAGTGCTGGTGTTCCAGTTGCCTGGATACGCCATGGAGTTGGTGGCCTAGATGCCAGTCTGCGGTGTGGAATATTCTTAGCATGGCCAGCTCCCTACAAGCATTTTATTCACCAAGTCTTCTATTTTTTCCAGCGATTGAATGAAGACGCGGAAACTGGGATCTTTTGTTGCGACAAGGTCTATATTTTTGCGCTTTAGAAAAGCTCGACTGAGTTCATCATAACAACGGTAGGTTTTTGCAGTACCCGGCAATAAATGAGACAAAGCCCCGAAACACCCTGTAATTTTAGGTTTACTGAGTATTTTTTTATTGTGGTAAGCATAAAGCCAGCATTCCAGGGAATGAACGCTGATACAGAAAATGATCTTTTCCGAATGACGTTGATAAAAACCCGCTTCGCCGCTATTGACAATGGCCGCCAATTTAGCAATAACATTGGCAATTAGAACTTCCGACGTTAATGGCTGGTTATCATCACCAACCTGAGCAACGTCAAAACCTATTTCGCTAGATACATCGGTATCAATTTGAACAACAATAAATTTGTTATTCAAAACATCGTCTCGAAACCGTGTCGCACTTAAATACGCAAGCAGCATTTGCCAACCGCCAAAATCCTTTTGCTTCCGGTCGGTTTCATCGAAAGGCGGCTGTAAATGCGTTATTTCTTCGTCATCTAAATTCTTAAAATAACCGCACAGAATATTTTCAATGGTGATCTGGTCGGTCACACCCTCACAAGCCAATCCAAACAACATAAAATTTAAAATCCTTTCGGCAAGCCGCCCAAATAACCTCTTAAAAAGGCTTCCGATAGTTTTAAGTCTTCATTCGTCGAGGAACGCGGTTTGTCTTCCAAAGTGATGCGTTTATAGCGGGTATGGCCTTGTTTATTGCGGGATAACACCAATAACCGCTGCTCATCGTCGCCTAAGTCAATGCCGTCTAAAATGGCAGGGTTATGGGTGGTTACGAAAACTTGTTTATCGTATTTTTTTGCTAAACGGGTTAATTCTTTAATCAGCTTGGTGCAGAGCTTGGGATTCAGCGAGGTATCGATATTGTCGATGGCGAATATTTTCGGGGTATCGTCGGATACCATCAATGCGATATAAAACAGCACAAACAGGAAGCCTTCGTTGGCGCTACGCTGGTCGAAAACTTGGGTTAAATAACGGTCGGTTATGGTTACTTTATCTTCAATCGAAGACAAATCCTTGGGAATATCGAGTTCAGCATACCAATCGAAAAGTTGCAGGCTGGCATGTATGTCTTGCCGTTGTTCCGGCGATTTACTTTGAATAACTTTTAATAGCTTTAGCAAGCCTTCGCCGTTAATACCTAAAGGTTCAATTTGGCCTTCTTTGTAAAAGTTTCTGAGCGCGGTGTTTTCGGGAGAGTAAATAATAAAACTTTCAAATTTACTTTCGCTATTTAAAACTTCCTTATAGTGTTCAAGGTAGTTTTTGGCTTCGTCTTCGTTACCTTCAAAAAATTTAGCAGCAGAATGCACAATGCTCATCTTTATAAACCCCCAAGTAGTTGGGGTTATAGCTAGCATTTGATGTGGCAAAGATTTTTTACTATTTTTTGATGGATCTTCCTCCATTTCCTTTAATATTTTCCATCTCATAATTAAGTCAGATAATTCGGCTTCCAATCTAGTCCATTTTGCATAAGCTTCATCTTCATGATTTAGCGTATATTTTAGTAACCTGCCAATATTTTCAAAACCCACACCGATCTTTATAGGTTCTTGCAGATTATCTTCACTAAACGCCGACCGCATCAGTTGCGGCTCAGTCACCCTAATCCCTCTCGATACCAAGAATTCATTATCTAATTTATCGGCTGCCGCAGCAGCAACCAGACCAATCGCCTCCAACAAATTACTTTTCCCGCAACCATTTTCACCAATAAGCACATTAAAACGCCCGACATCTAAAGTCAGATCGTGTAGGGATTTATAATTATTTATGTGCAGTTTACGAATCATGTTGCGCCGATTTTACTGATTGATTTAATAACTGAATCATAACATAGCTCGAAAACCATTAACGTAAATGGCTGCGAGACAAGTCAAACTGACCTGAACATATGCGCAGTAGCAGGGCATTCGCTATCTCAATGTGTTGAGAGCTCGTTTTCTCAACAAGTTTATTTATTATCCATCAACCACACCCCATCCCAGCCACTCTGTTCTTGCGCCTTTCGGCACTGCTTGGCATAAGCTTGGCATAGCGAATCATCAGGCCAATTATTGAATGCTGCTTCGGCATCTATCCATATGCCTGCGCGGCACAAATCCAACGCTTGCCGGTAAGCAGTCATATCCGGGGATGCGCTTGTACCGGCTTGGCCTTGCAACTCAAATACCTTTACCGGCGCACTGCGCCCGGCCACTTTGACCATGCCGATTTCCCGGCCAATAAAGTTATTGCTGCCGCCGGCTTGCAGCCAGGTTGCTTCCGAAACCATAATCGCCGTACCGAACAGCTTGTTCGCGCTTTCCAGTCGCGAGGCCAAATTGGCCGCATCGCCCAGAATCGAATAGTCGAAACGTATTTTGCTGCCCATATTGCCGACCACGACCTCGCCGGTATGCAGACCGATACGCGCTTTCAACACTCCGCCCGCCTGGGCTGCGAAGTCGTCGGCGCGCTCAGCCAGGCGCTGTTGGCAACGCAAAGCGGCTCGACAGGCACAGACGGCATGATCGGCTTGATCCAATGGCGCATTCCAGAAAGCGACGATGCCGTCGCCTTGATATTTATCCAGCGTGCCGCCTTCGTCGAGGATGATGTTGGTCATCTCCGTCAGGTAATCGTTAAGCAGGGCGGTCAATGGCTCCGGTTCCATGCGCTCGGCCAAATCGGTGAATCCTTCCAGGTCGGAGAACAAGATGCTCAGCGTTTTGCGCTCACCGCCCAGTTGCAGCCGCGAAGGATCAACCATGATTTGTTCGACAACTTTACTGCTGACATATTGTGTCAATGCGTTGGTGACCAGTTGTTTTTGCTTTGAAAGCTCCTGGCTTTCCAATGCGCGCACGACGGTCAAGCGCAGCATTTCCGGTTCCCAGGGTTTGGAGATGTATTTGTAGATTTGTGCGTCATTAATGCAACGCATCAGCGAGTCGGTGTCCGCATAGCCGGTCAGCAAAATACGGATGGCTTCGGGTTGTTGCTCCAGCGCATATTTAAGCACTTGGTCGCCGCTGATTTCCGGCATGCGCTGATCGCAAACGATCAAATCGACCGTTTGCTCAGCGAGAATTTTTATCGCTTCGGCCCCTGATGTAGCTTTTAAGGTGCGATACCCTTTACGAAACGACCGGTGCAAGCTGTCAACGATGTCAACTTCGTCGTCAACAAAAAGCAGGGTATATGTACTCATAGTGATGGGGATTTATGTGACTGTTCGGGGCGTGCTGCAATCTGCCTGATAGGCACGCCCCAAGCGTTCAGGAAAGCCCCAGAACGTCCTGCATGTCGTACAAACCGCTCTCTTTGTCGGCCAGCCAAACCGCGGCCCGAACCGCGCCATTGGCGAACGTCATACGGCTGGTGGCTTTGTGGGTGATTTCGACGCGTTCGCCTTCATCGGCAAACATGACGGTATGCTCGCCGACGATGTCTCCGGCACGTATCGTCGAGAAACCGATGGTTTTGCGGTCGCGCTCGCCGGTGTTGCCTTCGCGGCCGTAGATCGCGCAGTCCTTCAGTTCACGGCCTAAGGCGTTGGCGACGACTTCGCCCATACGCAACGCGGTGCCGGACGGAGCATCGATCTTATGACGGTGATGGGCTTCGATCACTTCAATATCGGTGTAATCTCCCATGACTTTGGCAGTCATCTCCAGCAATTTCAACGACAGGTTAACGCCGATGCTCATGTTCGGTGCCATTACAATGGCTACGTCTTTTGCCGCGTCGCTGATCCGGGCTTTTTGCTCGTCGCTGTAACCGGTGGTGCCGATAACGATTTTTTTTCCGGCCTCGCGGCAAATCTCGATGAAATCCATCGATGCGCCGGGACGTGTAAAATCGATCAGCACGTCGAATTGGTCGACAACAGCTGCCAAACTATCAACAACTTTGACGCCCGTCACGCTAATGCCGGCCAATTCACCTGCGTCCCGCCCGATTGAAAGGCTATCCGGACGAGACACCGCGACGGTCAATTCGGCCTGTTTAGCCAGTACCGCGGCTTTTATCAAACAAAGGCCCATGCGGCCGGACGCCCCTACTACAGCAATACGCATCATGATTTATCCTGTTAATTTATCGAAAAAGCTTTTTACGCCGTCAGTCCATGAAGTTTCTTGAGGACTATGATGCTTGCCGCTGCCGGATAACGATTCACTGAGCTGCTCAACCAGGGCTTTTTGTTCTTTGGTCAGGTGTACCGGTGTCTCAACCTGTACTTTGCACATCAAGTCGCCGACCGGCCCGCCTCTGACCGGCTTAACACCTTTGCCGCGCAATCTGAATAATTTTCCGGTTTGTGTCTCAGCCGGGATTTTTAACAATACTTTACCGTTCAAAGTCGGCACTTCCAGTTCGCCGCCTAAACAAGCGGTAGGGAAGCTGATCGGCACTTCGCAATATAAGTTTGCGCCGTCGCGGGTAAAAATTTGGTGGTCCTTGACTTGAACCTGGACGTAAAGATCGCCTGACGGTCCGCCGTTCTCCCCGGCTTCGCCTTCTCCGGCCAAACGTATGCGGTCGCCGGTATCGACGCCTGCCGGAATTTTTGCGGACAAGGTTTTGTTCTCTTGAACCCGGCCCTGACCGTAGCACACGCCGCAAGGATCCTTGATCTGCTTGCCGGTTCCGCGGCAAGTAGGACAAGTTTGCTGAACGGAAAAGAAACCTTGCTGCATCCTGACTTGTCCGTGACCGTGACAAGTGGAACAGATAATAGGACTGGAGCCTTTTTTAGCGCCGGAACCACTACATTCGCCGCAAGTAACCAATACCGGCACTCGGATCTTGGCGTCGGTGCCGAATACAGCTTCTTCAAGCGTTAATTCCAAATTGTAGCGCAAGTCCGATCCGCGTTGAACGCTGCTGCGCTGCTGTCTTCCGCCTCCGAAAATATCGCCGAAAATGTCGCTGAAGCTTTCACCCGCTCCAAAACCTCCGAAACCGCCGGCACCACGGCCACCGCCCATTGAACCATCAACACCGGCATGGCCGAATTGGTCGTAAGCGGCGCGCTTTTTAGGGTCCGACAAAACTTCGTAAGCTTCTTTAACCTTTTTAAACTTGGCTTCCGCTTCCGTCGGATTATCTTTATTCCTGTCCGGATGAAACTTCATTGCTTTACTGCGATAGCTTTTCTTAATCTCTGCATCACTGGCGTTTCTGTCTACACCGAGAAGCTTGTAATAATCTTCTTTTGCCATGGTTTAATATTCTACTGTTTGGATTTTGGTGATTATCTTCGTCTGACTTTGTCCGACATACTCCGGGAAGAGGATAAGAGCCTGGTTACTAAACCGCAAAAAGAACACGAAGGGGACACGAAGTTTTTTTCTTCGCGAGCTTCGTGTTCTTTGTGGTTTTATGCTTGAGTTAATGTAGCAGGAATGGTTCCCTGCTACATTCGACTTACATTTTATTTCTTATCGTCATCCTTAACTTCTTCGAACTCGGCGTCAACAACGCCGTCGTCCGCTGAAGCATGATGCTCTGAAGAAGCGTGAGCTTCGGATGCGCCACCTTCAGCCCCGCCTTTTTGTGCATAAACACGTTCGGCCAGTTTACCTGATAACTCGGTTAAGTCATGCGTTTTAGCTTCGATAGCTTCTTTATCGTCACCTTTAACCACGGCTTTCAATGCTTCAATCGCTTGCTCAATGCTGGATTTTTCATCGGCGCTGACTTGGTCGCCCAGTTCTTTCAGTGATTTTTCAGTCGCATGAATCATACCGTCAGCGTGGTTACGCGCCGCTACCAGCTGAGTCAGTTTACGGTCTTCGTCCGCGTGCGCTTCAGCGTCTTTAATCATCCGTTCAACTTCGTCATCCGATAAACCGCTGGATGCTTTAATAACGATAGATTGTTTTTTACCGGTCGCCTTGTCTTTGGCCGATACGTTCAAGATGCCGTTCGCGTCGATGTCGAACGCAACTTCAATTTGCGGCACGCCGCGCGGTGCAGGTGGAATATCGGCCAAATCGAAACGTCCCAGCGATTTGTTCGCCGACGCGACTTCACGCTCGCCTTGCAATACGTGCACGGTTACCGCAGTTTGGTTGTCATCCGCGGTAGAGAACACTTGCGATGCATTGGTTGGGATCGTGGTGTTTTTCTCGATCAGCTTGGTCATCACGCCGCCCATGGTTTCGATACCCAATGATAATGGGATAACGTCCAACAACAGTACGTCTTTAACTTCGCCGCCCAAAACGCCCGCTTGGATCGCCGCCCCCAAAGCTACCGCTTCATCCGGGTTAACGTCTTTGCGTGGTTCTTTACCGAAAATGGATTTCACCATTTCCTGTACTTTCGGCATACGGGTTTGACCGCCGACCAAAATTACGTCGTTAATGTCCGATGCTTTCAACTTCGCATCTTTCAATGCCATTTCGCATGGGCCTTTGGTACGGTTGATCAGCTCTTCAACCAGCGATTCCAGTTTGGCGCGAGTCAATTTAACGTTTAAGTGCTTAGGACCTGATGCATCCGCGGTAATGTAAGGCAGGTTCACATCGGTTTGCTGGCTTGAAGACAATTCGATCTTGGCTTTTTCCGCCGCTTCTTTTAAACGTTGCAACGCTAACGGATCGTTATGCAGGTCAACGCCGCTTTCTTTTTTAAATTCCGACGCCAGATATTCGATAACTCTTGAGTCGAAATCTTCACCACCCAGGAAAGTATCGCCGTTAGTCGATAACACTTCAAATTGATGCTCGCCTTCGATTTCAGCAATTTCAATAATTGAAATATCGAACGTACCGCCACCTAAGTCGTATACAGCAATTTTGGTGTCGCCTTTCGGTTTGTCCATACCGAAAGCCAATGCCGATGCAGTCGGTTCGTTGATAATACGTTTAACTTCAAGACCGGCAATACGGCCGGCATCTTTAGTCGCTTGACGTTGCGAATCGTTAAAATAAGCCGGCACGGTAATAACCGCTTCGGTGACTTCTTCTCCTAAATACGCTTCAGCGTCCTTTTTCAGTTTCATCAAAACGCGGGCCGAAACTTCAGGTGCAGCCATTTTTTTGCCATGCACTTCTACCCAGGCATCGCCGTTTTCGGCTTCGACGATTTTATACGGCACCATTTTGATGTCTTTTTGCACGACATCGTCTTTAAAGCGGCGGCCGATCAAACGCTTGATCGCAAATAAGGTGTTTTTGGGATTGGTAACGGCTTGACGTTTTGCCGACTGCCCAACCAATACTTCGTCGTCACTGGTAAAAGCAATAATAGACGGCGTAGTACGCGCGCCTTCACTGTTTTCAATAACTCTTGCGACGCCGTTTTCCAAAACCGCGACGCACGAGTTTGTTGTTCCTAAATCTATGCCGATTATTTTAGCCATTGAATTCTCCGGGCTTGTATTTATTTAAAAGTAAAAGTTGTTACAGATATAAGGCTGCTTTATTTGATTTCAAGCCTGTTCATCAATGTTAGGAGTATCTGTCGGCTTCTTTTCCGGCGCCTTGGCAACCAGAACCATTGCGGGACGAAGTAAACGCCCGTTCAACATATAACCTTTTTGGAAAACATTAACGACCGTATTCGGCACAGCGCCTTCTACGGCTTGCATAGCCATCGCCTGATGCTGTTCAGCATTAAACGGTTGGCCTATCGGGTCAATTGTTTCAATTTTGAATTTTGCAAATACTGATTCGAACTGCTTGATCGTCAGTTCGCTACCTTCACGGAACTTTTTCACTTCCTCACTATCGCCTGTTGCAGCCTGTAAGCCCAGCAGCAAACTGTCTAATACCGGCAGCAATTCTTTCGCGAAATTAGTCAATGCAAACTTGTGAGCATCTTCCAGGTCTTTTTGCGTTCTTCTTTTCAGGTTTTCCATTTCCGCCTGTGCGCGAACCGCTTTATCCCAGTTCTCCTGGGCTTTTTGCTCAGTCTGGGCCAGTGCTTGCTGCAGTTCCTCAACGGTAGGCTCGTGCTCAACTAATTCTGTGTGCGGTTGCTCTGTAACCGTTTCGTTTTCAGTTTTAACCTGAGATTCAGGCGCTTCCTGATCAGTACTCATTATTTATAGCTCCATAACGTTTAAAATTAATATCCATGCCCGACGGCACTAGAAAGACATCATTTATAGTGGGGTCGTTGATTTCGGATTCAAGGCGGCGCCCAACAATTTTGCCGTCACATCGACAAAAGGGATGATTTTTTCATAAGCCATACGGGTCGGTCCGATAACGCCCAATACGCCGACCACTTCATCGCTGACCGAATACGATGAGGTCACCAGGCTGCAATGATCGAAAGCTCGATAACCGGATTCTTCGCCGATAAATATCTGTACGCCGTCGGCTTTCATGCATTGATCCAGCAAATGGATAACGCCCTGCTTCTGGCTGAATGCTTCAAACAGGTTTTTTAGCCGTTCCATGTCCGACAATTCCGAAAAACCCATTAAGTTGGTTTCGCCGGTCAGCACATAATCATCTTTTTTATTGTCTTGGTCGAATGCCAGTTGCGCCATTTTTACCGCATCCAGCATGCCCTGATTCATGCGCTCCTGATCGTCCTGCAACTCTTTTAGCAGCGCTTTACGCACCTCATCGAGGCTGCGGCCGGAATAAATCGAATTGAGGTAATTAGCGGCCTGTTGTAATTCGGCTGGGCTGAATATTTTAGAGGTATGGATGATTCTGTTATGAACTTCCTGCTCATTGGTAACAAAAATAACCAAAACACGGGTATGTGATAACGATAGAAACTCAATATGCCGTAAACAAACCACCTCTCTTTTCGGAAGGGTTACAACCCCGGCCATCTGCGTTAACTCCGATAGCAGGCGGGAGGCGGTGCCGATCACATTATTAGGATCTTCGTTGACCGACAAGCTTTGATGCAGCAAAGTTAAATCTTTCGACTCCAACGGTTTAACCGTCAACAAGGAATCAACGAATAAACGATAACCGCTGACTGTAGGCACTCGTCCGGCCGACGTATGCGGCGAATGCACCAAGCCCAGGTCTTCCAGGTCGGCCATGACGTTGCGAATGGTTGCCGGACTTAAATTTAAATCCGAATCTTTTGATAAAGCCCGGGAACCTACCGGTTGACCATCACTGATATAACGTTCGACCAGCGTTTTTAACAGCTGTAGCGACCGCTCATTTAAAACCTGCGTATTACTACTCACACCAACCTCTGCGACTAAAATTAGCACTCCATCAAGACGAGTGCCAGCGCGGCAAATTATCAGCTCGTTACGCTGTTGTCAATAAGCCCAAGAGGTTGATTATTTTCTTGTATATCGAATGACTATTTCCAGAAAACCATGCATCTTACGCAACAGCCCTCTATAATTAACTCGCCGAAACATCACGGCTGAATACTGATTGCGTAAAACCACAATTAAGTTGTTGAATGCGATTTTAAGCGCTTCGCTTCATTCAGATCAGGCTTTGATCCAGTGATATGCCAAAGCAAATATAAGCAACTGCAGAAATGCCAAGCCCCAGAAATAAAGCCCGAAAAGAACAATTTTAACGTGTATGGGCTGCTGGGAGGCTTTGCGCCTGATCATAACGATACCGCCCAAAGTCGCCATCAATGCGATGGCGGCTCCGATCAACGCAATATTCACCGTTAATCCCTTACAGGAGGAGGCGCCAACACGACTCTTGAGCCGTTGCTTTCCGGAGGACTGACAACACCGGCCGCTTCCATGTCTTCGATCATCGTTGCGGCGCGGTTGTAACCGACTTTAAAGCGTCTTTGCACGCTGGATATAGAAGCTTTACGGGTCTCAGTGACAAATTGCACGGCCTCGTCGTACAAGGCATCGGTTTCTGAGCCGTTACCGCCACCGCCGCCACTCATGCTATAGCCGTCGCTGGAATCGGAAGAATCCCGGGTGATATCTTCCAAATAATTGGGCGGCGCGGTTTGTTTTAAAAACTCAACCACGCGATGCACTTCATGATCATCGACAAATGCGCCGTGGGCGCGCATCGGAATACTGGTGCCCGAGGGTAAGAACAGCATATCGCCATTACCTAGCAAAGCCTCCGCTCCGCCTTGGTCGAGAATCGTGCGCGAGTCGATACGCGAAGATACTTGGAACGAAATCCGGGTTGGCACGTTAGCTTTAATCAAACCGGTCAATACGTCGACCGATGGGCGTTGCGTGGCTAATATTAAATGGATACCGGCCGCCCTCGCCTTTTGCGCCAAGCGCGCAATCAACTCTTCAACTTTTTTGCCGACAATCATCATCATATCGGCTAGTTCGTCGATTACAATGACGATGCTGGGCAGAGTGGTTAAAGAGGGATACTCTTCCCCTTCCTCCAGCGGATTGATCATTTGGAACATCGGATCGCGAATGGTCTCGCCTCTTGCCGTTGCGTCTTCTATTAACTGATTAAAACCGGCTAAGTTCCTGACGCCCATTTTGGACATTAATTTATAGCGCCTTTCCATTTCCGCAACCGCCCAGCGTAGCGCATTGCTGGCTTCTTTCATATCGGTTACGACAGGGGTTAGCAAATGCGGAATACCTTCATAAACCGACAATTCCAGCATCTTCGGGTCAATCATGATCAAGCGCACCTGCTCCGGCGTGGCTTTATAAAGCAGGCTGAGAATCATCGTATTGATCGCGACCGATTTACCGGAACCCGTGGTACCGGCAACCAACGCATGGGGCATTTTGCCAAGATCGGCAACCATCGGCGTACCGGCAATGTCCTTGCCCATCGCCAACGTCAGCAACGATTTTGATTTTTCAAACGGCGACGACACCAATAACTCGCGTAAAGTCACCATCTCCCGCTCGCGGTTAGGAATTTCAAGACCAACCACCGACTTGCCGGGGATAATTTCAACGATACGAACGCTGGTAACCGACAAAGCCCTGGCCAGGTCTTTAGACAAGGTACTGATACGGCTGACTTTAACTCCAGCCGCAGGCTGTAATTCAAAACGGGTAATAACCGGACCGGGATGAAAACCGACTACAGAGACGACGACATTAAAATCAGCCAGAATATCTTCCACTAAGCGCGACATTTCTTCGAGGTCGGATTGAGAATATCCTATAACGCGAGTGTCTCTATGATCCAATAGCTCCAGGGAAGGCAAAACGCCTTTACTGGCGTCATATTTAACGGCCGGCTGTTTTTTGGCGGGAATCGTGTTTTTTGCTATTTTTTCAACTGGCTTTTCGATATTCGTCGGTATGACTTTAGCGAGGATTTTCTTCTTAGGCTCGGGTCTTGCGGGTTTATTAACTAATGCTTGGGCGCGCTTGGCTGAATGATCCTGTAATAGCCCTAAAATGGTGGTGCAAAAAAAACGACAAATAAATACGGTATATTTACCGATAACATCGATCAGCGCGACCCATGACAAACCGGTAACTAGAGTGACTCCAGCCAGTAAAACCACTAACAAAAGCAGTGTTGCCCCTGAATTGCCTAACATAACCAGCAAGGCATTGCCGGTTTCCTGGCCTAAAATGCCCCCGGTGTTGCTGGGTAGCTCGATCCCTATTCTCAACAGATATAAATTTAATAATGCAGAGCCTGAAACAATGGTTGCGATAGACCCTACCCATTGCAGCGCAATGACCGTTTTTTCACGATCTTGCCTGCCTTGAGTGTAAATCAGGTAACCTTGCCAAAAAATAATAACCGGAAACAGGTAAGCGACCAGGCCGAAGCAACTGAGCATGAAATCCGCAATCCATGCGCCAAGAACACCGCAAGCATTGGAGACCGTCTGCACTGATCCGCTGTGCGTCCAACCTGCATCTTCATTACTAAAAGTGACCAACGAAATTAAAAAAAATAATCCGCTTGCGATAAAGCCCAATAAGGCGACTTCACGCAAACCGCGAAAGGGTCTTTCTTCCATCACAGCAGCCATGTTCAACAACTCGTCATATAAATTACCAAGAAAACATGATTATAGATCAAGAATGCAATGTTTTACATTAGTAATCCCCCGAATAACCCCCAGTGTTCACAGTTCTTCCAATGTTCTCCAACCATACGGATAAAAACAGTTTACGAAACACGCTTTCATCTTCATAATTAATTTTTTGCCTCCCCCTCTTGCAAAGGTTCTTTAATGAGTAATCCAAAACATTGCCGTCTTTTAATTCTAGGCTCCGGACCCGCTGGTTATACGGCCGCGATTTATGCCGCACGCGCCAATATGAATCCGGTTATTATTACCGGTATGCAACAAGGCGGTCAGTTGACTACAACGACCGAAGTGGATAATTGGCCCGGTGATATTGAAGGCCTGCAAGGGCCGGCGCTAATGGAAAGGATGCTCAAACATGCCGAACGCTTCAACACCGAGATCATTTTCGACCATATCCATACCGCCGATCTGTCCGCCCGCCCTTTCACGTTAACCGGCGATTCCGGCACCTATACTTGCGATGCGCTTATTATTGCGACCGGCGCTTCAGCTCGGTATCTAGGCATGGAGTCCGAAGAAGCGTTCAAAGGCAAAGGCGTCTCCGCTTGCGCCACTTGCGACGGTTTTTTCTACAGAAATAAACCGGTTGCAGTCATTGGCGGCGGCAATACGGCTGTTGAAGAAGCGCTCTATTTAGCCAATATCGCCTCAAAGGTTATTGTTGTGCATCGCAGGGACAAGTTCCGTTCCGAGAAAATCTTGTCCGACAAGCTGATTGAGAAATCGCAAAACGGCAATGTCAGTATCGAATGGAATTCCCAGTTGGACGAAGTGCTGGGCGACGATATGGGCGTTACCGGCCTTAGAATTAAAAATGTCCAGGATGGTTCGACCAAAGAACTGGATGTGCATGGCGTATTTATAGCGATTGGCCACACGCCCAATACCGGTATTTTCGAAGGCCAACTGGAGATGGAGCACGGCTATATTAAAGTTAAAAGCGGCATTCACGGAAACGCCACCGCAACCAGCGTTGAAGGTGTATTTGCCGCCGGCGACGTAATGGACTCTGTTTATAAGCAAGCCATTACATCTGCCGGCGCGGGCTGCATGGCAGCGTTGGACGCGGAAAAATTCCTTGATGAATTAGTCGGCTAAGCTGCATCCGGATCTCCTTTCAGCTCGGCATCTTGAAATTTAAGCCATGCGACTGACGGTTCTTGACCCCGGAAACCCAGAGCAAGATTTCCCGTTAGTGAGTCAAGCGCTCCGCGAACCGGACGGTTTGCTCGCTATCGGGGGGTGCCTATCCCCAAAACGTTTGCTGAATGCTTATCGGCATGGCATCTTTCCCTGGTATAACCACGACGAGCCTATTTTATGGTGGTCGCCTGACCCGCGCCTGGTTTTATTTCCCGATAAGCTGATCATTTCCAGTAGTTTACGAAAAACCTTACGCAAAAATATTTTTTCAGTAACTTTTGACCGCGCCTTTAATCAAGTCATTACCGCCTGCGCAGCTCCTCGTAAAGATAGTGCAGGCACATGGATTACTGAAGAAATTAAGACTGCATATAATCAATTGCATCAAGCCGGATTTGCTCACTCTATTGAAGCTTGGGATGGCGATGAACTGGTTGGGGGATTATACGGGGTGACATTGGGCCAGGTTTTTTTAGGCGAATCGATGTTTCATACCAGAACCGACGCCTCCAAAGTGGCTTTTGCCGTTTTGGTTCAACAACTTAAATATTGGGACTATCAATTAATAGACTGTCAGGTGCACACCAAGCATCTGGCAAGCTTTGGCGCTGAAGAAATTGATCGGGATTATTTTGTAAAGCTACTCGACCAATATTGCGACAGCCCTGCCAAGCCATCCGCTTGGCAGTCTCAATAAACATTATCTTGATCGGCACCGCCGCCTTTTTTTCCGCTAGCGGCACGCTGCATACGATAAACGGTAACGCCTATATTGGCTTGCTGGGCAAAATATTTGAACGTATTAAACTCTTCTGCCGTTAACGGTTGATTATTAATTGCCCGATCGGCATAAATCAATCCGATAGGCGTTTTATTGGAAAAAATCGGCATAAGAAAACACTCATTTTTTCCAACCACATGAATATCCCGAAGAGTGTACAACTTAGCATTAACCGAAGGTTTAGCCCAGAATGGCTGTCCGCTGGAAAACGCATGAAAAAATAGATTAGCCGGCGTATCTAAAATATCGAAGAGAATCTTATGCTCATACGATTCTTTACGCCATCCCAAAGACATCCTTTCTTTAAGGGTTTGTTTATCCGCACCTAACAGGGAAAAAATCGTTCGATCCATGCCTATGCCTCGATGAATCCCTTCAAGCACAGTTTCCAGCAATAAATTAATGTCAATCCGGTCACTTATTATTGACATAATATCCTGCGAAATTTGCAGTTGCAGCTGTTTTTTATCAACAACCGGCGTCACTTCTTCCATCTTGAACGCTTGAGTTAAACGGCTTTGAATGATCATCGCCGCATCGGTGGCTCCAAATTGACAAGCGATATCGGATGCGGTGGCGGTATTATTTTGAAGCTTCTCTTTTATAACTCTTCTACTCTGTTTGGTAAGGGTCTCAATTTTGCTGACACAAACTTCATATTTTCTTGAACCGACCCCGTCCTTCAATGCATCGGTTATTTCATAACCTAAATGGACCAATTCCACCCTGGGATTTTTGGAAAGCGGGCCCGATTTAATCGATTCCTCCACTAGACTGCCTAATTTCCAGGCCTTACTCAAGGAAGCGCCCAGCTCTGTCAATTTAAAACCCAACACTTTTTTCTCGGCGTCTTCTCGACTGAAATTTTCTTTATTTATCAGTGTCTGAATGCGATCTCCCTGCTCACCGCAAAAACACCAAAAAGAAATACTGCCAATATGATTAAGCAGCGTAGCAATAAAAACCTCTTCCGGCGATTTATCGTTCAGCGCAATCGCTATCGACTTCGCATGTACTGCCGCATGAATGGCTTGGGCTATTTCTTCATTGGCCTGCTCCTTATTAGTCGACGAGAGAATGGCCTCAAAAAAAGAGCATACCAACGTTAATTCCCGAATAACCTCGGAACCAATCATAATAATGGCACGGGATACGGTAACCATTTTCTGACGAGATGGATTGTAATGAGGCGTGTTACTGATTTTTAATAATTTAACCGTAAGATTCGGGTCCTGCAAAATAACGGAAGCCAACTCCATAGCACCTTTTCTGTCATCGTTTAAGATATCGTGAATACAGAGGGCGGTATTCGAAAATATAGGCATTTCCTCATTGCAGAGCACATGCGTCCATCCATTAAGCGTCAGCGGTTCCGCTATAATTTTGGGAGGGATTATTTGCATGTCCATTGCAATCATATTGAGTTCCAGAGGATCGTTCTTCGATGTCATTTGTTTTTATATTAATATCTTAATGCCCGCCCAGGCGGGCAACATCTACTCAGTCATACCGGCAAAGACGCAATTGGCTATTTTCTACCGATTAAAGATCATGAGTTCAATTCCATTTAATAGTCATATAGTTATGGGTTCACGGATTGTTGTTTTAGATAAGTTTTTAGAAAATCCTTCCAAGTAACGATACCTAAGATAGCCCCGTCATTGCCGATAACGGGCATGCAGGATATATCCGCATCCAACATTCTTTGCACGGCAACATTGCAATCAGTTTCAGGCGTTACAGTATCAAGCTGACGGGTCATGACCTGATGAGCGCGTTTTCTTAATGTTTCTTGATCGCGTAAAGTTTCGGCAGCTGTATGAATATAAGGACTCAGCGCCCGCAACAAGTCCCGGTCGGAGATAATCCCCGCAAAAGTGTTATCCGATTCATCTTCAACCAACAAATGGTGAAAATAGACATGATCAAAGATCTCTTTGATCTCCAATAGCTCAGTATCCATATTAACTGTAACCGGATTGGTAGTCATAATATCGGCGATAATCATAATCGGAACCCCTGCTTACAATCGGTCATTTTACAATAACGAAGTCAGTAACTATAGCTGCAAAATAGATATTACCTAGGCTTTACAAAGTAAAAAATGCTTGGAATGATGCCTGCATAATTTCTAAACCCATCACCAATATCTGACTAAATTTGGCCGTTTTAACTTTACTACAACACAACACATGGGTTTTCTATGTTTTTACTAAAGTTTTTAGGTTAAAATAGAAAGCTTTCGAAGCTGGACGAGTGAGCAGCGATGGTGACCATAAATAAGCACCTCACTCGGCTTTGAGCTACTTGCATGTATCCGACGCATTTCATCCACTCCGTTGGCTACCGCCACCGCGGTCTTAGGTTGTGTGACTGCGGTTACGGTATGTAGCCTACGCCCCGGTACGATTCCTCAACAAGCTTTACTTTATGAGTTTATTGAGAGTGGTCACCACAAAAGTTTTTTATGCCCAACTTTAGAGTGAAAACATGACAGATTTATCGCATTACAGAAACATTGGTATCTTCGCCCACGTTGATGCCGGTAAAACAACGACTACCGAACGGATTTTGAAACTCACCGGTAAAATCCACAAAATCGGCGAAGTTCATGAAGGCGAGTCAACCATGGACTTTATGGAACAGGAAGCGGAACGAGGCATCACCATCCAATCGGCCGCTACCACTTGTTTCTGGAAAGACCACCGCTTCAACATCATCGATACTCCAGGCCACGTTGACTTTACTATTGAAGTTTACCGTTCACTGAAAGTTCTGGACGGCGGTGTCGGCGTGTTCTGCGGTTCAGGCGGCGTGGAGCCCCAATCCGAAACCAACTGGCGCTATGCCAACGATTCCAAAGTCGCCCGTCTTATTTACGTCAACAAGTTGGATAGATTAGGCGCCGATTTTTACCGCGTCGTCAAACAAGTCGAAGACGTGTTGGGTGCGGTACCGGTCGTGATGACCCTGCCTATCGGCCGCGAAGACCAATTCTCCGGCGTGGTTGACCTGTTAACCCGCAAAGCTTGGATTTGGGATAACTCCGGCGACCCGATGAAATACGAAATTCAAGACGTGCCTGCCGATATGGAAGCGGATGTCGAAGAATGGCGCGCGAAGCTGATTGACCAGGTCGTCGATCAGGACGACGACATCATGGAAAAATATCTGGAAGGCGAAGAGCCCACCATTGACCAGCTCAAGAGCTGCCTCCGCAAGGGCACCATTAAAATGGATTTCTTCCCGACCTATTGCGGTTCTTCGTTCAAAAACAAAGGCGTGCAATTGGTACTGGATGGCGTTATCGATTATCTGCCCAGCCCGACTGAAGTCAATCCACAACCGGAAGTCGACCTGGAAGGCAACCCGACCGGCGAACACGCGATTGTCGATGCCGACCGTCCAGTGCGTGCATTGGTCTTTAAAATTATGGACGACCGCTTTGGCGCTTTGAATTTCATCCGGATCTATTCAGGTCGCCTGAAAAAAGGCGATACCTTGTTGAATACCTATACCGGCAAAACCGAACGTGTCGGCCGTATGGTGGAAATGCACGCCGATACCCGTTCCGAAATCGAGACTGCACAAGCCGGCGATATCGTTGCGCTGATCGGCTTGAAAAACGTTCAGACCGGTCATACTTTGTGCGATCCTGACAAACCGGCCACTCTGGAGCCGATGGTATTCCCTGATCCCGTTATCTCTATCGCCATTTCGCCTAAGGATAAAAGCAGCAACGAGAAAATGGGCATTGCCTTGGGCAAGATGATACAGGAAGACCCTTCATTCCGCGTTGAAACCGACGAGGAAAGCGGCGAAACCATCATCAAAGGCATGGGCGAGTTGCACCTGGATATCAAAGTGGACATCCTGAAACGTACTCATGGCGTTGAAGTGAACGTCGGCAAGCCACAGGTGGCTTACCGCGAAACCATCACCAAACGCGTTGAAGACGAATACACGCACAAAAAACAATCCGGCGGTTCAGGCCAATACGGCAAGATCAACTACATCATCGAGCCGGGCGAGCCAGGCAGCGGTTTTGTGTTCGAATCGACTGTAACCGGTGGTAACGTACCGCGCGAATACTGGCCGGCAGTTGAAAAAGGCTTCAAAGCCAGTATCGACAAAGGCGTGTTGGCAGGTTTCCCATGCCTGGATTTCAAAGTAAACCTGACCGACGGCGCTTTCCATGCGGTTGACTCGTCAGCTATCGCTTTTGAAATCGCTGCTCGCGCAGCGTATCGTCAGTCCATTCCCAAGGCGGCTCCGCAATTATTGGAACCGATTATGAAAGTAGACGTGTTCTCGCCTGAAGCGAACGTTGGTGACGTGATCGGTGACTTAAACCGCCGTCGCGGCATGATTAAGTCTCAAGATGCCGGTATTACCGGGGTGCGTATCAAAGCTGACGTACCGCTGAGCGATATGTTCGGTTATATCGGCGACTTGCGCACCATGACTTCCGGCCGCGGCCAGTTCTCCATGGAATTCTCGCACTACATGCCGTGCCCGAAAAACGTAGCGGACGAAGTTATCAAAGAAGTAAACGAGCGCGAAAAAAAGAAATAAGCTGTAAATCCGGCCGGGCAGCTCATCTGCCCGGCCACACTTCTTCCCTACTCCGACGGCACTCCTAAAACTTAGAGCTTTTGAAGCTCATAGTCCTTCTTTAGCCTTTAAATGATACGTACCCTTAGGCTAATGAATTGAATCTACAATACCATCTAACTCTTTTTGGATATTACCGATTTGATCGTGAGTAACACCTATTTGAATAGCCTTATTAATATAAGACTGAGCTTGCTTTAATTTTTTAACATCGGGTTTAGATCTTTTAAGGTCGTGAATAATAATTTTCAATAAATTTAAAGTGATCGTTTGGTTATTCGGCATTTTTTCGATAGCATCTTCAAAAACCGCTAACGCCTCTTTGATCCGGCCTTCTTTAAATAAGCTAACCCCTTCGTTATTAATATCAATTAACTCCTGCTTTATCCGATTGGTCAAATTCTTGGCATAATTTTCGTCAATAAACGTGCTGCACATTTTATCTATTTCAGCGATAAAACTTTTATCATCGATATTGGTTTTAATTAAATCCTCAAGGATTTCGTCGACAGTATTATTAGCCCCGCTTAAATAACTGAGCTTTGCCATTTCCAGGCGCAGCTCCCTGGATATTTGCTTGCCAAATTGGTCATTTAATTTGAAAGCTTTTTCATAACACCTCTCCGCCATTGCGCCGTTATGTTTTGCGTTCTGAATCTCGATTTCCAAAATAGCAGCTCTAAGCCTTGAATCGGGATCATTAAAAAAAGACTTATTCATCTCATTTAATATCTTCATTGCGTCATTGGCGGAATTAGACTTTAAGTGAGCCCTGGCTAGTCCTGAAAAATCATTGGACGATCCATGTACAGAATACTTGCCTAAATTAACGGCAGCTTTATAAGCTTTTTTTGCGATCTCAATATTTTCAACTTTATCGGCCAACGAAGCTAAGCGTTGCTGTCTTAAAATAGTTTGAGGAGAAATATCTATTGCTTGGTTAAGCACAGCTAATGCTTCTTCATCATCGCCTAAAGCTTCATACGACTTTGCCAACCAATCATAAGCTTCCAGCATCATAGGGTATTGATCAATAAATTGCTTAAGCGATTCAACGGACTGCTCATAATCGCTCTCTAAAAAGGCAATAATGATTAAGCCCAACTTAGCCCAAGGTAGATCTCTTTCTGCCAAAATTTCTTCATAAATTCTTTTGGCTGTTTTAAAGTCCCTGATGATAAGGGCTAATTCGGCATGTATCTTTAATACCTGCAAGTGTGTTTTTTTATTGCCCTGCTGGAGTAGTTTTTCGCAGTTTTGTATTGCCTGATAAACATTGCCGCTATCTATTTCCCGCTCAATACTGGCAAGATATTCTTTACGCGCAATACAGCGTTCGATTCGGGTTGAAAGTTGTAAGCGGTTAAAGGGCTTTATCAGATAATCATCAGGCTTGCAATCGAGAGCACTGAGCACCATGTTCTTGCTTTGCTCAACGGTAATCATGATAAAAATAGCGCCGGAAGGCAGTAACTTATAATACTTTGCTTCTTCCAGAACCTGCTGGCCGTTTTTACCATCGCCAAGCTGATAATCGCAAAGAACGATATCGAATTGACGGCGTCTCATCTCAACTATTCCGTTAATGCCGGTTCCGGCTTCAACAATATGCCGTGCATCTAACGAATATAATATGTGTTTAATAGTCTCTCGTATGATCGATTGATCCTCGATCACCAGAATCCTTTTTGAATCAAAGCTCATTTTCATAATGACCCGATATTATCCTTAAATTGGCGTATAAAAAATTTTATAATTGTGAGCTTTATTGCAAAAAAATAGATTAATTATACGTTTAGCCTCTTCGAAAAGAAGAAGCCTAATCAGGACAAAGGCCCGCATGGCTATTTATGCGGACTGTTAATACGAAGTGAATTCAACCCATTAAAAACGACCGATTTTTCTAACATATCAAGAATCAGAAGCAATGGAAAGGCCGGAAAGAATTGCAGTTGGGCCACTTTCTTGCGGAAAAGTTTTTAGCAGTCGATGATTAAAAACATGAAAACCGTACTACAGGATTATCCAGTTAACAGTGCAAGATGAGCTTGATAGTTATGGAGCGATCGTCGCACCATATTCTACGGTATCGGTAAAATAACGCTGATCGTACAATGACTTAAAAAACTGTTATTTTCTCCCCGATAGAAAAGGTACAAAAACAACCGGCTCTAACTTTTCAACTTCATAGCCGTTTTCTGTACGCGTGACTCTCTGTAGCCGTTGGCTGCTGCCTTTACCGATTGGAATAACCATCACACCACCCACAGCCATTTGCTCCAACAACATTTCCGGTATTTCCGGCGGCGCGGCCGCAACCAGAACACCATCATAGGGCGCATGCTCCTGCCATCCCCAACCGCCATCACTGTGCAGGTAACTGACATTCTTGAGTTTTAAACTCCACAGACGATCCTTGGCTTTTTTCTGTAACGGCGCGATTCTTTCAACGGAATAGACGTGATCGACTAACTGCGCCAGAACTGCCGTCTGATAACCGCAGCCGGTACCTATTTCCAGCACATTTGTTAACCGTCCCGACGATGACAGCAACAACTCCGTCATTTTTGCAACAATATAGGGTTGAGAAATCGTTTGGTTATAGCCAATCGGTAACGCCGTATCTTCATAAGCCCTACTGGCCAAAGCCTCATCCATAAAGATATGTCTGGGCGTATTACGCATGACATCCAAAACCTTATTATTGCTGATGCCCTGCTCCATTAACCGCTTGATCATGCGCTCACGAGTGCGCAAAGAGGTCATGCCTATACCTTGCAGGCTTTGAATCATAAAATATTCTCCCTGGGCAACCATGCCTTTAAATCGTTGATTCGTTCATATCTAGTCAAATCCAGTTGCAATGGCGTAACCGACACAAAACCTGTATTAATCGCATGAAAGTCAGTTCCGGGGCCTGCATCCTGTTCAGCCCCCGGCGGTCCGACCCAATAGATAATACGTCCGCGGGGATCTTCTCCCTTAATAACCGGCTCCGATTTATGCCGCTGCCCTAGCCGGGTTGACTGGTAGCCTTTTAAATCTTTAATAGGCACATCCGGCACATTGACATTAAGAATAGAATCTTGCGATAAAGGGTTATTAATTAATTGCCGCAACAATGTCACCGCAACATGGGCAGCGGTTTCAAAATGAACGGGATTACTGCCGACCAGCGAAATAGCGACAGCAGGCAAGCCCAAAAAACGCCCTTCGGACGCCGCCGCAACAGTTCCTGAATAAAGCACATCATCGCCTAAATTGGAGCCGTGATTAATCCCCGCAAAAACCATATCCGGCTCATTCTTCAACAAACCGGTTATTGCCAAATGCACGCAGTCGGTCGGCGTACCGTCAACTTTAATAAAACCATTGTCTGCTTTATAAGCGCGTAACGGCATCTCCAGCGTTAAAGAATTACTTGCAGCACTACGGTTTCTATCCGGAGCCACTACCGATATATCGGCATGCAGACTCAATGCATTGGCTAATGCGTTAAGTCCTTCAGCCAAGTACCCATCGTCATTACTTAACAAAATATGCATTATCAATCGCCCTGAAGCGGATTAAGCTATAAAATCAGCCATATTAGCAACAATACACAACAAAATCAGCTTTCGTGGCAAAAAAAAACCTTACTCCTGAAGACAGCAATTTATTCCGTATCAGTATCGGCAAAGTGCGCCCTGTAAAAAGCGATAAGGTACTGTTAACAGAAGAAAAAAAGCCCAAACCATTCCCTAAGTCGCAAGCCGTTAACGTAGATGAACACTTAAGCACTCTAGTTGAGCTTGATGTCGAAAAAGTAAGTCTTGAAGACTCATTGAGCTTTACGGCTCCGGGCCTACAACATAATGTATTAAGAAAGCTGCGCAAAGGGCATTTTGGTCTGGATGCGGAAATCGACCTGCATGGACTTAACAGCAATGAGGCAAAACAGCAACTGCTGCATTTCCTGCACGACTGCGTACGAGACGGTTGCCGCTGCGTGCATATCGTCCACGGCAAAGGTTACCGTTCGGCCGATAACCATCCCGTACTAAAAAATAATCTCAACGTATGGTTGAGACAGCACAAAGACGTCCAGGCCTTTTGCTCCGCACCTCCTAAAGATGGCGGGACCGGAGCGGTTTTTGTATTGCTCCAGCTTACTGAAAAATATGATACGTAGGAGTCCCGCCTTATTTATACCAAAGGGCATAAGTTTCGTTGAGCAGGCAAGCTGCTCAACTCAGCTTTATACCCGACGCTTCATATCGGCAGGACGGAGAAGGCGTCTAATTCTTCAACAGCGGCAGCCGTTCGGCGGATCAGCTCCAGGTTACAGTCCAAACGCATCATGCCGCCTACGGCGAGCGTAACCACCATCGCTTCGAAAGCGTAAGTAAGATGGGCGCGATAACGTTGTACTAAAAGGCTGTTATCAACGTCTGTTATGCCGTTATCGGCCAACGTTCGGGCATATTTGACCAGCAATTCCGCTTCATGAAGCTTTCGCATTTCAGGGTTAAGCGCAGTGGCCAGAAAATACGCCACATCGCTAACGCCTTCGCCGATACGAACCAGTTGCCAGTCCAGGAAACCGACCATCGACCTGTTTTTGTTCCAGAATAAATTACCAGGATGACAATCGTGATGAACCAGCGTTTTCGGTGCATCGGAAAGAAAGCGCATCGCAGCCCGACGATGCCGAGCATAGTGAATTGCAGGATTATGAAGAACCGAAGATATATGGGTTCCGGCCAACCGTAAGCCGCGCTTCATCAACGGTACCGCCAAAGCCGTTCCCAGCGCATCTTCCAAAAGCCGGATTGGCCCTGCCAACCAGCGATAATTGGGGTCGCGGTGCGCATTATTCCAAAAGCGTGCATGGCTACAGGCAAGTTGCTCTATCACCAACCCCGCTTGCTCAAGCGTCAACGTATCGTTAGCGGAACTGGGAACGCCGGCAAATTCCGCAACATCGGCAAGCACCAATGTCGAACCGCGCCCGAACCGGCTCTGCGCGGCCAAGCAGACCGGCTTGCTCAGGGGCACAGCTTCCGCCAATTCGTTATAAAAACGCACCTCGGTCTGTAGCAGTCGGGGTAAAGTCGTAATCATCCTGGCCCGCCATGACAACGACGGCAATTTTACGAACCAGCGGCTCGGCAGAGTACTCGGGCCATTATGTTCGACAGCAACACAAACCCGCGTGGTCGTGCCAATATCGACATCAACAACATCGACTCTGGCAACTTTGGTGTTGGCATCGTGCTTATCAACAATTTGCTGAGCCCAGGCAACCGTTAAGTCGCTGGGTCGACGTACGAGAATAGTCTGCTTCATTATTGTTATATCTGAATTTTTGTCGCTATCCGGAACTGATCCGGGATGTAACGGCTAGTAGTGCGGAGGCACTTCCTCAACCTTTTCCCCGCCGCTGCCTTCAATGGACAAACCTTTAATGCGCTCGTTGAGCATTTTGCAGGTAGCTTCGAGACGCTCTATTTGTTGCTGTTGCCCGGCGACTATTTTGTTCAATTCTTGCAGCAAATCTTCCTGATAAGCGGCTTTTATTTCCAACTCGATGATGCGTTCGTCATTCATAGACGGCTTAGATAACTCTTGAAAATTGTTGTTGCTTTTGCGCCAGGTATTTGTCGAATACCATGCAGATGTTGCGGATCAGCAAGCGGCCTGCGGATAACACCTTGATACCTTCCGACGACAGCATCAGCAAACCGTCGGCCTGCATTGGCGCTAATGCCTCAAGTTCGTTGGCGAAGTAATTACTAAAGTTAATGCCGAATTGCTGTTCGACAGCGGCAAAGCTCAAATCGAAATGGCAAATCAGCTGGGTGATCACCGCGCGGCGCAGTTTGTCGTCATCGTCCAGCTCGACGCCTTTAAATACCGGCAATTGTCCTTGACCGATCAGTTGCTCGTATTCGTCCAACTCTTTGACATTCTGGATATAAGCATCGCCTACCCGGCCGATTGAAGTGATTCCCAAGCCGACCAGATCGCAATCCGAATGCGTCGAATAGCCTTGGAAATTGCGGTACAAATGCCCCTCGCGCTGGGCGACGGCGAGTTCGTCGTCGGGTTTGGCAAAATGATCCATACCGATATAGACATAACCGGCTTCGGTCAGCCGTTGACCGACCATCTGCAAAATAGCCAGCTTGACGTCGGGCGTCGGCATATCGGCATCGTTAATCTGGCGTTGGGTTTTAAACCGCGCCGGCATGTGCGCGTAGTTAAAAATCGAAAAGCGATCCGGTTCTACCGCCAGGATTTTATCCAAGGTCTTCGCGAAAGTATCTACTGTTTGCAACGGCAAGCCGTAGATCAAATCGATATTGGTCGAGCGGAAACCTTCGACTCTGGCCGCTTCTAAAACACTGAAAGTCTGCTCTTCGCTTTGCAGGCGGTTGACGGCTTTTTGTACGGCCGGATCGAAATCCTGCAAACCCAAACTGATCCGGTTAAAGCCCAGTTCGCGTAGTTGCTCGATGGTTTGGTCGTTGGTTTCGCGGGGATCGACCTCGATTGAATATTCGCCCTTGTCGTCGTCCCGTAAATGAAAATGCTGACGGGTTACGGCCATCAACATTTTCATTTGCTCGTAATTTAAAAACGTCGGCGTGCCGCCGCCCCAATGCAATTGGTTGACAATCCGGTTGGAATCGAACAAATCGCCTTGCATCGCGATTTCCTTGCACAAATTCGCCAGATACGGTTCGGCATGCTTGCGATTTTTGGTAACGATTTTATTGCAGGCGCAATAAAAACAAACGGTATCGCAAAACGGGATATGGAAATACAGCGACAGCGGTCCACCTGCGGCATTGGATTTTGCTATATGTTGTCGGTATTCCTGATCGCCAAAGCCTTCGTGCAGCTCCAGAGCTGTTGGATAAGAGGTGTAACGCGGCCCGGCCTTATCGTAGCGATTGATCAGGTCCAAATCGAATTTTATAGATTGATCCATCATTTTATTTGGCTATTGATGACTATTTTATGAGGGCCTTTATCCGCCAACGATACCGGTTCAATAGTACCGATCAAGTCGCCGGGCTGCTGCATTGCATCGCCGGATTTGGAAACGCGGGCCAGCAATTTAACTTGCTCGAAATTCGATAATTTCATGTTCGGCATCATCGCCATCGCGTCGGTCAAACCGACGGTTAACGGCAATTCGGAAACTTGTTTACGCACGATAGCCAACGGCATTTTCGGACCGGATAAGGCTTGGGCGTAGATAAAAACCGTATCGTTAGGGGCGGCGGATGTTTGCAACTCGGGCGCAAGGCTCACTTGGACATCGATACTTACGAGTGCCTCAGTAGGTTGGATTCCGGCACGTCCCGTTTCAACCGATTGAGCAGCACCTTCCGGTATCTGGGCCGCAAGTTTCGCCAACAAACCTTGTATTTCTTTCTGAGCATCCGAACCAGCAGGCAATTGCGCTTCAAGCTTTTTCCACAAATCCATCGCTGCGGCAAAATCGCCTGTTTGCGCCTTTGCCATACCTCCCAGCCATAGGCCGCTCACGTTATTGGGCTCCATCGCCAACGCTTTAAACACCAACTCTGTAGGTAAGCCGGCCATTTGCTCATTGTTGGCATAAGCTAAAGCATCGGCATAAAGCAGCATAATTTCCGGCTTATCGCCGATTAACTTGTACGCATGTTCAAAAGCATCGACCGCTTTAGGATACTGCTGCAAGTATTTATAAGATCGGCCTAACATAGTCCAGCCCAGCGCATCGTCCGGCTGTTCTTGCAGGCGCTCGGCCAGCCCGCCAACCATATTTCTGATTTGTTCCATTTCAGGCATTGCCTGATTAGCCGCAACAGGTTGATCGGCCTGGCTTAATAGCTGATAGTTGCCCAACGCCCAATAGAACGATCCTGCCATCAACGGGATCGCAAAAATCAGCACGGACGCCATCCAGCGGCCTGATGATTGCGAAGCTTCCGCTCCTGCTAACGCCCCTCGCCTACGTCCTGTAGGCGATGTTTTTACTTGGCTCCGTGTATCGAGATCATCGCTTAAAGCCAGTTCAAGCTCGGCTAGTTGTTCATTATAAAGTTCCTGGCTTAACGCACCGGCTTGCAGTTGTTCTTTCAGCTCGGCCAACCGCTGCCGGGCAATGGCGATGTTGCGCTGATCCTGGTCGGCTGGCGCAATAGAATGCTTGCGCCACAACGGCGGCAGCACGATCAGGAACGCGATCATAATCATTACGCTGGCAATCAGCAAAAATAGCATATTCAAGACTAATCACCTTTTTCCAGTAAGCTGCGGATTTTTTGCTGCTTTTCAGCAGTCATTTCAACCGTTGCGGCAGTCTTTTTTCGGCGCGCAAACAAAAACACTGCGATCAAGCCGATTAGCAGAAACACCACCGGGCCAATCCACAGCAGGCCGGTTTTGAGCTTAAACGGCGGGTTGTATAAAACGAAATCGCCGTATCGATCGGTCATGAATTGGGCTATGTCTTGCTTCGATTTGCCTTGTTGCAGCATTTCGTAAACTTGCCTGCGTAAATCTGCGGCCAGTTCCGCATTGGAATCGGCGATAGTCTGGTTTTGACAGACCAGGCAGCGCAATTCCGAAGTCAGGTTTTCGTAAGCTTCTTGTTGCTCAGGATTGGCAAACTCGCGGTATTCGACACCGGCGCAAGCGATGCCGGACAGCACCAATAATAAAATAATCGATAAACGCTTCATTAATTTTCAGCCTGTAACTTGGCGATCAAAGGCAGGAAAGTTTGCTGCACATCTTCTGGCGTGACGGGACCGGTATGCTTGTAGCGGATCACGCCTCGTTTATCGACAACAAAAGTTTCCGGCACGCCGTAAACGCCCCAATCGATGCCGATGCGGCCATCCTGGTCCATGATGCTGACGTCGTAAGGATTGCCCAATTGCGCGAGCCAACCTTTGGCGGCTTCCGGGTCGTCCTTGTAATTCAGGCCGACGATAATCGCGGCTTTTTGCAGGGCCAGTTGATTCAGTACCGGATGTTCGGAACGGCACGAAGTACACCACGACGCCCAAACGTTGAACAGCCAGACTTTGCCTTTTAAGTCGGTTGGGGATAATTTTTCTGTCGGAGCTTGAAGCTTCGGCGCGGAGAATGCCGGAGCCGGTTTGTCGATCAACGGCGACGGGATTTCATTCGGATGAAGATTTAAACCCAGCGCCAGAAATACCGCGAGGACGATAAATAATAGTAACGGGAGGATGTACTTAAGCATTAACCGGCACCTTTGCAGATGTTATTTTATATCGTCTATCGCAAGCAGCAATTAAACCACCCGCCGCCATGAACAGCGCGCCGAGCCAAATCCAGCGGATGAACGACTTGTAATAAATCCTGAGGCTCCATGCGCCTTTGTCACCCAGCGGCTCGCCTATCGCAACGAACAAATCCCGGAACAATCCGGCATCGATAGCCGCTTCGGTCATCGGCATTTTTTGCACCCGGTAAACACGTTTTTGCGGCTCCAGCTTGGCGACCTGCTTGCCGCCGTAACTGACGGTCACAAACGCCTGCTCCGCAACATAGTTAGGGCCTTTAGTTTGTTTTACGCCGTGAAATTCAAAAATATAGCCGGACATGTCCAGCTTGTCGTCGGGCGCCATGCGCACGTCTTTTTCGATGCTGTAAACCGAAGTCAGGGTGATGCCGACCACGAATACCGCTATGCCTAAATGCGCCACGGTCATGCCGTAAAAACCGGCCGGCACGGTTTGCAGTCGTTGCCATGAAAATCCTTGCACACCCATACGGTCGATAAAAGACAGCGCAGTTATTGCAACCGTCCACAATGCCAGAGTTAAGCCTAATACCGCGCCCCAGGAATAAAACGGCATCAGTAGAGGAATCAATAAACCGCCACCGATGCAGGCCAAGATAATCCAGCGCACCCGCAACACAATCGCGTTGATATTGTCTCTTTTCCAGCGCAGCAATACGCCCAAGCCCACGGCAATTGCCAACGGCGCGGTCAGCGGAATGAATACCGCGTTGAAATACGGCGGGCCGACTGAGATCTTGCCCAAGCCCAATGCATCGATAACCAACGGATACAAAGTGCCGAGCAAAATGCTGGAAGCGGTTACCACTAAAAGCACATTGTTCAGCAGGATGACCGACTCTTTGGACACCAGTTCAAAGGTCGCGCTGCTTTTCACGTAAGGCGCTCTTATCGCATACAGCAGTAACGAGCCGCCGACCACGACGCCCAGAAACACCAGGATGAACAAGCCGCGTGCCGGGTCGCTGGCAAATGCATGCACCGAAGTCAACACGCCGGAACGCACCAGGAAGGTGCCCAGCAAGCTTAACGAAAACGCAAAAATCGCCAGCAATACCGTCCAGGTTTTGAATACGCCGCGTTTTTCGGTCGCGGCTAATGAGTGAATCAGTGCAGTGCCTACCAGCCACGGCATGAATGAAGCGTTTTCAACCGGATCCCAAAACCACCAGCCGCCCCAGCCCAATTCGTAATATGCCCACCAGCTGCCCAGCGCAATACCCAGCGTCAGAAACATCCAGGCGATGTTAGTCCAAGGTCTCGACCAGCGCGCCCAAGCTGCATCCAGCCGGCCTTCAAGCAGAGCGGCAATCGCAAAAGCAAACGCTACCGAAAAACCGACGTAACCCATATACAGCATCGGCGGATGGATCGCCAAGCCCGGATCTTGCAGCAAAGGATTTAAGTCACGTCCTTCCAACGGAGCAGGAAACAGACGATCAAACGGATTGGAAGTCAGCAATAAAAACAGGATGAAGCCGATAGCGACCAGTCCCATCACACCTAAAACACGAGCAACGGTAGCATCGGGAATATTGCGGCTGAACAATGCGACCAAGCCGGTCCAGCAGGATAAGATCAGCGCCCAAAGCAGTAACGAGCCTTCGTGCGCGCCCCAGACCCCGGAAATCAAATATAAAACCGGCAATGCGGTGTTGGAGTTACTGGCGACATAAGCCACGGAAAAATCGTGGGTTAAAAACGCATAAGTCAAACAACCGTATGCAATCGCCATGAACAACAGTTGCCCAAACGCCGCGCGCCTTGCCAGCGCAATCCAACCGGATATGGCTCGGGATGCGCCGATAGTCGGCACTATCCCTAAAATAACGGCCATACACAAGGCCAGAATCAGCGCAAAGTGTCCGAGTTCTGCAATCATGAGCATTGGCCTATGCAATTATTTTGATGCGTTATTAGTCTATTTAAATTCATCAGTAAGTTCACAAAAAAGCATGATAATTTTCAAAAAGATACTTTGCTTTAGGTCATATTTTTCGTTTCTTTCGAGCTTTTCTTCAAGATGAAGCGTCAAATAGCCGTACAGTCGTGGAGCATAACGTTAATCAAGATCCCCCCATTGCTTAAACTGCTCTTGTAAATCAGGGTCATCTTTAAAAGCAAGATAGAATAGATATTCGGAAGCCAAATCTAACTCATTAGACCAAACAACGGTGCTATGTTCCACCTTGAAATCCTTGAAATTAGATTCGTCTTTTAACGCAGAAAAAATCGGCCTTGGGTCGTGAAACACCGTTTCTTTTAAGTTTGCTATGCCTTTTCTACCATTATTAAACGTGACGTTAAGACAGTAATTACCGGAATACCGCGCTTCATTTACAGCTAACATGGTTCAAACCTCTTTATACTAATGGCTCAATTTTATGGTAATTTCCTGTTTCCTTAATACTCTTCCAGTTGTCCAGTAAATCTGCTTGATGCTCTTGAGCCCATTCAACGACCAGACTCATTGCTCTCGGCGGCAGTTTTCCTTCAATCAACCCTAAGTTTTCGATAGAGATTGAAGCTTTAAATTCATTGTATTCAGCATGAAAGTAAGGCGGATTATGCTCATTGAAATACATGTAAATTACAATCCCAAGAAACCTGCTTATTTCCGGCATGAAGTTTTCTCTGTTTATTACTGTCCTGCAACTGGCGGCTGTTTCTTCAAACTGCCCTTTACTTCCGGCGGCATGTAATTTTCATCATGCTTGGCCAGCACTTCTTCGGCAATAAAAACGCCCTGTTCATTCAACTTGCCGTGCGCAACGATGCCTTGGCCTTCCCTGAACAGGTCGGGCAGGATACCTGTATACTCAACCGTTACGTCCTTGCTGAAATCGGTTAGCTTGAAGCGCACCATCATGCCGTCATTCGGCCTTTCCACGGAACCTTTAATGACCATGCCGCCCAAGCGGAACAATGCGTCTTTCGGCGCCTTACCTTCCACGACATCGGTCGTGGAAAAAAAGTACATCAAATTTTCATTGAACGACTTAAGCGCGAACCCGGTGGCTAGAGCAGCGCCGAGCACCATTAAGCCGATCAATATCAATCTCTGTTTTCTGGCTGGTTTCATGATTTACTGCCGTTTTTGCTTGAGTGTCAAAGAACGTAGAAGCTGCCTGCGTTGCAAGACGGGAATAATAATATTGGCAAGCAGCACAATTAAGGTCAGGCCGTAAGAGGTCCAGACATAAAAGGCGTAGCCGCCCATCGCGAAGAATTCTTGCATTGTCATTATTTGGATTCCGAAATCATATTTTTAACCCATTGCGCATTGCGTTCGCGCAGCAACAATTCGGTGCGCGCCCGCTGCAACATTGCGATCAGGTAATAAAATTTAAACGCTATCGCCATCAGTAACAGCGGTATCAGCATGCTGACATGGATCGACGGTTTATCCATTTTTGTGACTGTCGGCCCTTGATGCAAGGTGTTCCACCATTCGACCGAATAATGGATGATAGGAATATTGACCACGCCGACCAACGCTAAAATAGCTACGGCCCTGGACGCGGTGCGCTTGTCGTCTATCGCACCGTAAAGCCCGATTACGCCGAGATATAAAAACAGCAATATCAATTCGGACGTTAATCGCGCATCCCAAACCCACCAAGTACCCCACATCGGTTTGCCCCACAACGAGCCTGTCACCAACGCGATAAACGTAAAACTGGCGCCGACCGGCGCGCTGCTGATCGCAACGATTTCCGCCAGTTTGATGCGCCAAACCAAGCCGATTCCGCCTGCAACCGCCATGACCATATAAATGAATAGCGACATCCAAGCGCTCGGCACATGAATATAAATAATGCGATAACTATCACCCTGTTGATAATCGGCTGGCGCCAAATAGAGGCCGCCGTATAAACCGGCAGCAGTTAACAGCAGGAAAATAACCACCAGCCACGGCATTAGACGTTGTGTAAACGCATAAAAATGCGGCGGGGACGCCATGCGGTGAAAGAACCGAACTACAGGATCAGGAATTAAAAACATAGTAAGTAAGGTACAAGGAAAGTCTATTTTAGGCTTTGCAGTAGGAAGGAATCCAACTGCGTTCAATCATATATTCAGGCAATTCATTAAAATCAAAAGCAATGCCGTCTTTAATCATCTGCTCAACGTCAAACAATTGTCCGACTTCAGGAATGTCGCTAAAAAACATCGTATAAAAAGGCTTAACCAGCCATTTTGAAACTTTGATGCCTATAGGGCCGACAAAGTTCCTGCGCTGTCCGACATGCGCCACTTCATCAATGGTGATCTCATCCAGCAACTCTTTTAAACGGTCGCGCACTTCCGGCTCGTCGGCCAACACATCATCGAACAGGCTGTGTAAATGACAATAAAAAGTCACTCCCATCAGCTCGGTGACGAAAGCAGGCGTATCCATTAAAACGCCGGGGAGTTTAGGGAACTGTTCGTAAATTTTTTCCTTAACCGGTCCTAACGGAACCCATTCGACTTTATTTAAACCGCAAGTGCGTAGCATTTCATCGAACAGCCGCACATGGCAAAATTCTTCGGCCAAATGCACGCGGCTGATTTTATCTTCGACGGTATGCGAATGAGCCATATCGGGTACCGCATCCCAAGCGCCTTTAATGCCTACCCATTCATGCCGTGCAAATTTGTAGATGCCGGTCAGCATCAGAGTCATTCGGTCCAATGACTCTGGGTCATCTTGCATCTCGATGTAATTACGGTAAAAAGCTTCGGGATCGATTAAGGGCTTACGCAATGTAACCGGGTTATCCTGAAAATATCTCAGCCGCTCGCGCTTTTTAGATAAATCCTTGTCGTCTTCGAACAATTCTCCACCATGCTGTTGGGAGAACTCCCAGTAATCATCGAAATTTTCTTTTCTTTGTTGAGGAGTAGCGGGGGCAAAAACAGACAAATATCTAGCTGAGGCCATAATCATTTACTCCATGTCGACAATAGGGCCGATTATTCTACGAGATATTATCAATTTATACTCATTTTTAATGCCGCGGCTACCGGCAAAGGCGCTAACACCAAAGCCATCAATAAAATGGAAATCAAAATATTGATTTGCGCATCGACGGGCAATCCGCCGCTCGCCATTTGCACCGCATTGCCGGCAAAAATCAGCACCGGCACATACAACGGTAAAACCAGCAGCGATAGGATCATGCCGCCCCGGCGCAATCCTACAGTGAGTGCGACCCCAATCGCACCGATTAAACTCAATACCGGCGTTCCCAATAATAGAGTCAGCAGCAAGATCCCCAACGCATGATTGGGCATGCCTAAAAAAACCGCCAGCAACGGAGCGACAATCAACAACGGCAAGCCGGTCACCAACCAATGGGCGATAATTTTAGCCAACACCAAAACCGTGGTTGGATGAGGACTTAACAGGATCTGTTCTATCGAACCGTCGTCAAAATCGGAACGAAACAAGCTGTCCAGCGACAACATCGCGGCCAGCAACGCGGAAACCCAGATAATACCGGGCGCAATGGCCTGCAATAAATGCGGTTGCGCACCGATGCCTAACGGAAACAGCGTTATCACCAGGATAAAAAACAACAGCGGATTGGCTATCTCCGAACGGCGCCGCAGAGCCAAAACCAAATCGCGCCGAATAACGGCGAAAAATGCGCGAGATAAAGACATCAGGATAGATTAATGGTCAAGACATCGACATTATGCAAGGCGATGTCATGATGGGAAGTCAGCACGATCATTCCGCCGTTGGCGCAATGTTCGATCATTAAAGTTTCGATTAACGCAATGCCCTGCCTATCTAATGAGGTAAAAGGCTCATCCAGAATCCACAACACATTTTCGGTAATCAACAATCTGGCTAAAGACAGCCGTCTTTTCTGGCCGGCCGATAAGGCCTGAACGAGAACGTCATCATAGCCGGACAGATGAACCTTGGATAAAGCCTGATCGATCGAATAGCGACCGGGGCTGTTTAAAGCCAGCGACATTTTTAAATTTTCCAGCACGGTCAATTCTTTTTTAATGCCGTCCAAGTGGCCGACATAAGCCATTTGCGCATAAAACGAACTGTCTTTTATCGCGTCGCCACACCAGCGAATCGCACCGGCATCGGGCTCCCGAAATCCGCACAGAATGCGCAATAACGACGTTTTGCCGCTGCCGTTTTTGCCTTCCAACAATAGAACCTGCCCGGAAAGCAGCTCGAAAGCCAGCTGTTCAAACAGCACCCGGTCGTCGCGTATACAGCTTAAACCAGCCCCTTCAAAGGAATGTGTCGATTTTGTTTGCATTGCCTTCAAAGTACCAATCAAGCAGTCAGCAAGCGCTGCCGCACGGTTTCATAAAGCAGCACGCCGGTAGCAACCGACAAATTAAGACTTTCCACCCGTCCCTGCATCGGTAACTTAACCAATATATCGCATTGCTCTCTAGTCAGCCGTCTTAAACCTTTACCCTCCGCGCCGACCACTAAAGCCAGCGGCATCGTAAAATCGGTTTGATAGGCCGTCTGCGTTGCTTCGCCCGCCGCACCCATGACCCAGATACCTTGGTCCTTAAGCCAGCGCAAAGTCCGGGACAAATTGGTTACCTGATAAACCGGCACTGTTTCGGCAGCGCCGCTAGCCACTTTGCAGACGGTCGGGGTAATTCCTGTGGCATTGTCTTTGGTGACAATCACGCCATCCACGCCGGTAGCATCGGCGGTTCTAAGGCAGGCACCAAAATTATGCGGATCTTGGACATTATCCAATACCAGGAATAACGGCATACCCGGCAGCGTTGCTATAGCGTCTTTTAAGTCGCTTTCCGATAATTCCTCAGGCATCTCCACTTCGATAACAATACCTTGGTGATTATTCCCTTCCGCAAACCGGTCCAATTTTTTCCTGTCGGTTTTTTCGGGTTCGATGCCCAAATCCAATAAATCTTCGACCAGCTGAGTTAAACGCTTGTCTTGTCTTTGGCTGTCAGTCCAGGCTTTATGGATTTTTTTAGGGGAATAATCTAAAGCCGACTGTACCGAATGTATCCCATATATCTTACTTAACTTCATTTTTTACGGCGTCTCTTTTTAGATTTTTTCATAGCGGCCTGTTTTTTCGCCAGTTCAAAGTCGATCTTCTTTTCGTCCAGGTCGACACGGACGACCCTGACGTTGACGCTATCGCCCAGACGGTAATTAATGCCGGTACGCTCGCCTCTCAATTGATGACTGGTCGCATCAAAATGAAAATAGTCTTGCGCAAGGTTGGTGACATGAACCAAGCCTTCGACATAAATATCCGCCAATTCAACAAAAAAACCGAATGACGTAACCGCTGAAATAATGCCAGGGAATTCCTCTCCGACCTTATCCGTCATATATTCGCATTTGAGCCAGCTGACTACGTCTCTGGTGGCATCGTCGGCGCGCCGCTCATTGGCGGAACATTGTTCACCCAAAACCACCATCTCAGGGAGTCCATAGAAAAAGCTTTCCGCCGTCTTACCCTGTAAGCAATGCCTGATCGCACGGTGAACCAGTAAATCGGGATAACGCCGGATAGGGGAAGTAAAGTGCGCGTAAGCTTCCAACGCCAGACCGAAATGGCCTTTTAACTCAGGACTGTAGACAGCTTGCGACATAGAACGCAACAACACGGTCTGGATCAAATGAGCGTCGGGCCTGTCTTTAATCGAATCGATCAAATGCATGTAATCAAGCGGCGTCGGTTTAGCGCCTCCGCCTAAGCTCAAACCCAGCTCACCAAGAAAGGTTTTCAGGCTAAGCAGCTTGTCGGCGCTGGGACCGTCGTGTATTCGCAGTAGCTTGGGCATTTTTTTGTTGTTTAAAAAACGTGCCGCCGCCATGTTCGCGGTAATCATGAACTCTTCAATCAACTTGTGCGCGTCGTTACGCACCACCGGAACAATCTTTTCAATTTTACGCTCCGGTCCGAAAATGATTCGGGTTTCCTGGGTATCGAAATCCATCGCGCCGCGCTGTTCACGACTCACTCGCATAACCTTGTAAAGCGCGTACAGCTCCTGTAAATGCGGCATCAATGCTTTATATTTTTTGGCTAATCCCTTATCTCCATCAACCAGCATTTTAGCAACTTCGGTGTACGTCAGCCTGGCATGGGAGCTCATCACCGCATCGAAAAAACGCGACCGTATCACGCGTCCCTGCTCGTTAATAAGCAGCTCGCACACCATGCATAAACGGTCTACATTAGGATTAAGCGAACACAGGCCATTAGACAAGATTTCCGGCAACATCGGTATGACCCGCTCCGGAAAATAGACGGACGTACTGCGCTTTTGCGCTTCTTTGTCCAATTCCGAATTAATCTGCACGTAATGCGAAACATCGGCAATCGCAACCAGCAACTTCCAGCCTTTTGGCGTCTTCTGGCAATAAACGGCATCGTCAAAATCGCGAGCATCTTCGCTGTCAATAGTGACTAGCGGAATGCCCCGTAAATCGGTCCGATTTTCTTTTGCCGACTCGGGCACCTCGTTTTTAAGCGGTTTTATTTCGTCCAGAAGCGCATCGGACCATTGATTAGGCAGCTCATAGGAACGAATCGCCATTTCGATTTCCATTCCCGGCGCCATGTGCTCACCCATGACTTCAATGATGCGGCCAATAGGCTGATGAAGCTTAGTCGGTTGTTCAACAATTTCCGCAACAACAATCTGTCCTTTTTTTGCCTTGCCTGCGCCGCCTTTTTCAATCAGTATGGTTTGCGCTATATTTTTGTTATCCGGAACAACGTAAGTAAAGCCGTCTTCCTTATAGAGCCGCCCAACAACCTGATGAGTATTTCTCTGTAGAATTTCAACAACCGCCCCTTCTCTTCGGCCTTTTCTATCGATTCCGGCAATACGGACCAGGGCACGGTCATTATGCAGCAGCGGATTCATTTCCCGCGGCGATAAGAACAAATCGTCCGAACCATTGTCCGGCTTAAGGAAACCGAAACCATCGGCATGACCGATAATGCGGCCGGCAATTAAGTCCTCATTGTTAACTAGGCAATATCTCTTGCCCCGATTGAACAGTAATTGGCCGTCTCTTTCCATAGCTCGCAGACGGCGGCGTAAGGCTTCCAGTTGGTCTTCGGTTTCAAGGGAAAATGCTTCTGCGATTTCTTCGCGGCGCAAAGGTTTGCCAGTATGTTCGATTAATTGCAGAATTAATTCGCGACTGGGAATAGGGTTCTCATATTTCTCAGCTTCGCGCTGAGCATATGGGTCTTTTGCTGAATTAAAATCAACGTCTTTTCTAGACTTCAATGTCATTTAAGTAATCCAATAAAGGGAGATGGATGTAGCAAGCCTATCTTATATAGACTTAGTATATCGATTAGAGTTCAAAGAGAAAAGTTTTTGACTCTTATGCAAAAACATTTCCGTTAGCTCAAGTTAACACTATCACGTAACTCGAAATTATTTTAAATTTAAGAAAAATTTCGCGCGTAATTGACAAACCAAGAGAGGATGGGTATAGTGCGCGCTCACTCAAGCTTTTACAGCTAACCTCTGCCGAGGTGGTGAAATTGGTAGACACGCCAGCTTCAGGTGCTGGTGGGGGCAACCCCGTGGAGGTTCAAGTCCTCTCCTCGGCACCATTTAATTATATCCCTTTCTTGTTGATTTTTCCCGTTTTTTAGTAAAGCCAAACGCATCAGGATTTTTCGCGACAGCTAAAATGTATCCGTCAGATTTTAGCAGCAGAAAATGACCTGCCCATTATTGCCTGCAGCAGCCCCGCCCACCCGGCACGCCAGCGTTCTCGCGATGACTCGCAGCTTCCTGCTCACGCTAAGTACCTACGCCCTTGCAGGCAACGCGACGCCGGAAACCCACCATCTTCGCTCCGCTACGCTTCGTTTCCACGATTTTCAGCGTGCGCGGCAATCACCAAACCGGCTGAATATATTCTTGGTAGCGATAAAGATACTATTTCTTGCGAAGAAATTATTTCAACGCTTAATCAGTCGGCAGATCATTTTCAAAACCGGAGAGCCTCTGCGGGGCCTCATTCTAAAAGCCTTTATTAACTTGCCCGCATTCATGCCGCAGCACTCAGTCCGCTCAGCACCTGATCCGGCATTGCCAAACCACAAGGATACGGCAACTGAGGTTGCCCGATGCAGTCTTACAGCATTTTATCCATCCATCGAGCAATATAGCTTACACAAGGAGCAGTTTTCCATCTTCCCATCCAGGGCCGCTACGGCTAGGTTAAGAAAAAATGCAGCCATCGGCAACCGGAGTCGGATAGGCGGCAACAATATCCATCCAAGCGGCAATCCCTTGCAGCTTTTCAGCGCCAACTTTATGACGCCAGCCAAATCAAATACCACAAAATAACTATAACATATTAATAATAAGTGCTTTTATTAAAAATGGCATGCGCTTCGCTTGAATTGTGGAAAATAGCCCCTAATCCAAGAGGAAGCAATCATGGTCAATAAATCAGCAAATTTAGCGATTATCACCAATAACACCTTTGAAGCAACGAAGGCGATTAACCTCGATAATTACGATATCAGCAGCGCTTTACAAACGACTCTGGAATTCAATGAATTGATCGCAATTTTCAGCAGCAAGATTTCCCATAAAATCCCTCACAGCGCTTACGTTTATATCAACAAAGAATTCGACCTCGAAGTCAGAAGCGGCGTTTTTACCCGTCACTCCTGCAACTATGCCTTGAAGGTTGAACAACAACAATTAGGCGAGTTACGGCTAATGCGTAACCACAGATTCAGCGATACAGATCTCCAACTTTTGGAAACGCTACTTTGCTGTTTAATTTATCCGTTGAAAAATGCAACCTTATTTCATCAAGCATTAAAAATGGCGTATACGGATCCACTTACCCAAACCCACAACAGAACTTCGTTTAACGATGCCATTAAACGGGAAATGAGTCTGGCCGTACGCAACAATAAGAGTTTATCAATGATTTTCTTTGACATTGACCATTTTAAATCCATCAATGACGGACACGGCCATGAGTGCGGAGATGTCGCGTTAAAGCTGAGTGCAAAATGGATTAAAGAAAATCTAAGAGAAAGCGATATTATTTTTCGTTATGGCGGCGAGGAATTTGTGATCCTGTTAAGCGATACCGACGCCAATGGCGCAGAATTGCTGGCCGAACGAATTCGTTCTTCAATCGAAAGCCATACGATAGCCTATGGCATGGAAACCATCAAAATCACAGCTAGCCTGGGCACCAGCACCTTACGCGACAATGACACTGCGGAGTCTTTTATCCAGCGTGCGGATAAAGCCATGTATACAGCCAAGAACAAAGGCAGAAACCAAGTTGTCGCGGGCAGATAAAGCTGAGTTAAACCGCGTGTCTGTTCAAACGAAATTTATGCCCTTTGGACATAAGCCAATGATAATTGCCGGATCGCACCAAGCTCCAGTCATTCAGCGCAATCCGACCCGGACTCTATTTTTTTCTGGACTTATGCGTCTTAAACTCGGGCTTGGCGACAATGGCCGGTTTTTCGCCTTCCATGCCTGCAAATTCGAATAATAATTCCAATTCTTTATCGGTTAGCTCATAGAACGAATGAGCTTTCAATCGCTCCGGCAAAACGACAGGTCCGTAACGCACTCGCATTAAGCGGCTAACGACAAGTTCCTGCGATTCCCACAAACGCCTCACCAACCTATTACGGCCTTCGACTACTGTAACGTTGTACCATTTGTTGGCACCTTCACCGCCAGAAAACCAAATATCGTCGAATTTGGCTTTGCCGTCTTCAAGCTCCACACCTTGCTTAAGCTTTTCGATAGTGGCTTCCGAAACCTCGCCCAAAATACGTACCGCATATTCGCGTTCGACTTGCGTTGACGGATGCATCAAGCGATTAGCCAACTCGCCATTATTCGTCACCAGCAACAAACCCGACGTGTTAATATCCAAGCGGCCAACAGCTATCCAGCGGCTGACAGCCAACTTAGGTAATTGGGTGAATACCACCGGACGCCCCTCCGGATCACGGCGCGTAACCACTTCACCGACCGGCTTGTGGTAAAGCAGCACCCGGGTAGGTTGCTCGACAAATTTCTCCCAATGAACAACCCGATCATTGATCTGTAAATAATCGCCTTCTTTTAACCGCTCACCCAAGCCGACAGGCTTACCGTTGATCTTTAAACGGCCTTCATCGATCCAGCGCTCAATTTCCCTTCGGGAGCCAATGCCGCCACGCGCCAATACCTTCTGGATACGCTCGCCCTCGACTGACTGGTTAGCGTTAATTTTTTTCGGCGTTTTAACCGCCTTGCTCTCAGTCTGCTGCTTCGGGGATTTGTTCGGCTGCTTCGCCGGATTGCTCAATAACTTTGGCGACCGGTTCGGTTGTTTCTTTCTCTTCACTCTTTGCCTGCGTGGGTTGTTGCGTAGTATCTAACGACAAATCAAGCTGTTGGATCTCTTGTAATGTCGGTAGCTCATTTAACGATGTAATGTTGAAATAATCCAGAAATTGTTTGGTTGTACCGTATAAAGCCGGCCTGCCCGGCACTTCTTTGTGCGCCACCACGCGAATCCACTCACGCTCAAGCAGCGTATGAATAATACCGGAGCTGACGCCGACACCGCGAATATCTTCAATATCTCCGCGCGTTGCCGGCTGCCGGTAAGCAATAATAGCCAAAGTCTCCAATAAGGCGCGGGAGTATTTTGGCGGCTTTTCTTCGAATAGCCGCGACACCCAGCGCGACAATTCCCGCCTCACCTGGAAACGATAACCGCTGGCAACCTGCTTTAGTTCCACCGACCTAAACCGATAATCTTCGATAATCGCCTCAATTGCCACCTGTATGTCTTGTATCTCCGGCTGCTCAATTTCAGGAAAAACCTGCTGCACTTGCTTGCAGGTCATGGGCCGGTTTGCGGCAAACAGGATTGCTTCAACTACACGTTTAATTTCCACGTTAATTTCAGGCTGTTCAGTTACAGGAGGCGGTGGCGAAGACTTGACCTTGGATACCCGTTTAGGCGTCGGCGCCGGCACCGGCGACTCTGACCCGTAATTCGGCAAAGGGTTCTGATTGGATAATATCGATGAGTCGTTCTTTGCTGAGTTCGAGGATGGCCAGAAACGAGACAACAACTCCGTGTCGACCTTCTTTTCGGATAAATAACTGCGAGAAAAGGAGACTATCCGCTCCTTTAAGGTTTTCCAGAATGGTTGACATGCGCTCACGGACAGATAAGGGCTCTTTGGTAATTTGATGGTGACTGATCTGCTCAGCTCTTTTAAGTACATCCTGGAATGCCAACAGTATTTCTTTTAGCTGGACATTCGGTAATTGTTTTTCAAAATCTTTTAAGGCCGAGACATCGACACCGATCCGAAATACATCACGTTCAACTCGAGGCAGCAGGTCAATCTCTTCGGCTGCATTTTTAATCAACTCATATTCCTGCAGCCTGCGAATCAATGTCGCGCGCGGATCTTCCTCGTCCTCTTCAACATCGGGCTGCCTTGGTAACAGCATTCTTGATTTAATTTCCGCTAATAACGCGGCCATGACCAGATATTCCGCCGCCAGCTCCAGATTTAACTGCTCCATTATTTGGATGTAAGCAATATATTGATGGGTAATCTGCGCTATCGGTATATTAACAATATCCAGATTCTGCTTTCGTATCAAATACAGCAATAAATCCAGCGGTCCTTCAAAAGTTTCGAGCAACACTTCCAGCGCGTCAGGCGGAATATAAAGATCATCGGGCAGCTTATCGAACGGCGCGCCATTCACTATTGCGAATGAATGCATGGGTGAGCGAGGCAGATAGTCGCCGGGAACCATTTCCAAGGCATGAACAGCAGATCCCGATAATTGACCTAAATCGTCAGCCGCGTCTTGACTCATGTTCTCGATCATTCTCAAGCTCCGCGAATAGATAAAGTAAGCTGAAATTCGACAATCAACGAAAAAATCAATCTATAACCCGGCAATTAAAAAAAACACTTTCTGAACAACGAACATCGGATAAGCCAAAATCATCCCTAAAACATTAGTGTATAAAAGCGCCAATAAAATAATAAACCCGAACCGCTCCAAACGGTTGTATTGCCACGCCCAATAACTTGGCAAAATACCGGTTAAAATACGGCTGCCGTCCAGCGGCGGAATAGGTAACAGGTTGACCAACGCCAACACCAGATTAATCGAAATCCCGGCAATTCCGGTATAAATCAGCGGCAATGAGATAGCCTCGGCCTGCATACCGATCGTTACGCCTATCCGAGCCACTAACGCCCAACCGACAGCCATCAATAAATTTGAGACGGGACCGGCCAATGCGACTATCGCCATATCATGCCGTGGATTTTTAAAATTTCGCGCATCGACAGGAACGGGCTTTGCCCAACCGAAAATAAACCCCGTACCGGTAATCAGCAATAGCCCCGGCAGAATAATCGTTCCAAGCAAATCAATATGCTTAACCGGGTTTAAAGTCAACCTACCCAGTGACGAGGCCGTGCTATCGCCATATTTTTTTGCAACCCAACCATGCGCCACTTCATGCACGGTAATCGCAAAAATGACCGGCAATATCCAGACCGCTATACGTTGCAACAGTGTCAATTCATTCATCATGACTGCATCCTCATCAACCCAACATTGGAGCAAGCCCCTTACCCTGCCTGACGATCTCTGCACCGCTATTGGAAAACTCGATAATAGTCGTTTGCTCGAATTCGATAATGCCTGCGTCAATCACCAAATCCAATTCATGCTCAAGTTTATTGCGAATCTCGTAAGGGTCGGTCAATGCCTCATCCTCTCCCGGTAACATCAAGGTAGAGCTGAACAGGGGCTCACCCAATTCCCGAACCAGCAATTGAGCGACAGGGTGATCGGGAATTCGTATACCCACCGTTTTTTTCTTGGGATGCTGCAAACGGCGAGGCACTTCACGGGTAGCGTCCAAAATGAACGTAAAAGGCCCCGGCGTTAAGGCCTTAATCAGACGAAAAGCATCGTTACCGATTTTGGTAAACATAGAGACTTGGGCCAGGTCTTTACACACTAAAGTAAAATTGTGCTTATCATCCAACTGCCTGACACGGCGGATTTTATCAAGCGCCTGCTTATCGCCGATATGACAGGCAATCGCATAAGAAGAGTCGGTTGGATAAACAATAACCCCTCCTTTACGAAGCACCTCCACCGCACGGTGTATCAAACGCAGCTGCGGACTTTCCGGATGTATTTCAAAAAATTGAGCCATTTATCAACGCTACGAAAAAATTGGGATATAAGGAATTATACCGTACATCCACATAAGCTTGCAGTCGAAAACCGAACAGGCATTGAACAGCACAAAGGAACCCGGCAAGACAAATGTTTTACATGCGCTATATGGATGTGCAATTGCTTGAGGCGATTGGAATCAATAATCAGACCTTGCTCAAAAACTATAAAATATGTTTTCTAATACACATGTGCGGATAAAATGAATAGAAACAAAAATGCCAATGCACTTAATGAAGATGAATTAGAGCAGGAATAAAGTATTTTGCTAAACAAGAAAACAGACTTAAATGGCCCCGGATAATCGGAACGTTGATTATAGCTATCTGCATAATATATGGAGATGCGGCCCAATGGTTATTAGTCGTGTTTATAGCCGCTTATATTTACATCGCCACAACGAATTATTTGAAATTAATTTCCTCAAAGAATTCTTGAGTCACTGATCCCGGCATTTTCAGCAACCCACTCTCCAACACTTGTAGTTGCATTAAACATGCACTGACAACGCATAAGCCTACGACTAAAAATCTTCAGACATAAAAAAACCGACTCAAGGCCGGCCT
>NZ_RYFG02000025.1:0-23649 GCF_003994235.2 Candidatus Methylobacter oryzae | reverse complement strand
GTGGTGCCCAGGGGCGGAATCGAACCGTCGACACGAGGATTTTCAGTCCTCTGCTCTACCGACTGAGCTACCTGGGCGGGCCTACAAAAGACCGACATTAGACTCGATTATTGAGCCACAGTCAATAAATAATGTTCTTTCATTGACGAGTATTTTGACTATTTGGAGCTCTTTCGTTCCGGAACAGCTTAATAATAAAGCTAAAAACCTTTTTCACGCCTGCCCAGATTCGCGGCAATAACCAGATCATCAGCAAGACAAAACCTGCCAGCGCAATTAAAAACAGCACAGGATGATTAATGCACGCCCAAACCCCGGCTATCACCATGACATCTTCGCTGATCGATGCAATCCAGTTGCTGAAAGGTTCCGGCGAGGTATTAATCAAAACCCGGCTTCCGGCTTTTGTCGTATGAGAACCTGCCGCCAAGCTTCCGCCCATAATGGCTGCGGCCAATTCAACGGCGGGATTTAAGTCTCCGATCGCTCCGGCAGCGAGCATGGCGCCTGCCGGGATGCGGATAAATGTATGCAGAGCATCCCAGCCGGTATCCACGCCCGGCACTTTATCGGCAAAAAACTCGATAAGATACATCAGACCCGCCGCGCCCATGACCATCGGATTAGCGACTATTTGCAAGTCCGGAGGCAACGCGATATTGCCGGTATTCGCAAGATAACCGAGAACAAACAGCGTCGCATATAGATTAATACCGCTAGCCCACGCCAGTCCCATTGATAATGCCAGTGTTGCCGATATTTGATCGAGTGCGTCCATATAAAATACCTTTTTCGGATTATTTTTCTCAGCGTAGCATATTTCCCTGAACCGCCGCTAAATCGTATCCAGCACGCCAATATCGCCCTGCGCTCATTTTTTCGTACATTATAAATTTAGACCATGTAAAATTGGCTTCATACTTAGTAACTTTAGGATATTAACGTGAGTTTTAGAGGAACAACGATACTTTCCGTTCGCCGGGGCAACAAAGTTGTAATCGGCGGTGATGGCCAAGTCACATTAGGCAATACAGTGATGAAAGGCAATGCCCGCAAGGTACGCCGTTTATATCACGATAAAGTTATCGCCGGTTTTGCCGGTGCAACTGCGGATGCCTTCACTTTATTCGAGCATTTTGAAGGCAAGCTGGAAAAGCACCGCGGCAATTTAACCCGTGCAGCAGTGGAAATGGCTAAAGATTGGCGAACCGACCGCGCTTTACGTAAGCTGGAAGCATTGCTGACCATTGCCGATGCAAAGACCTCACTGATCATTTCCGGTACAGGCGACGTAATTGAACCTGAATTCGACTTGATGGCTATTGGTTCGGGCGGTTCTTTTGCCCAAGCTGCCGCACGCGCATTGCTGGAAAATACCGATCTTAGCGCCCGAGAAATTGTCGAACGGTCTTTAAATATAGCAGCCGACATTTGTATTTACACTAATCACAATTTGCGTATTGAAGAACTCGACGCAGAACCTAACGAGTAAACAAATGACTCAAATGACTCCCAAAGAAATCGTAAGCGAACTGGACAAGCATATTATTGGCCAAGCGAATGCCAAGCGCGCGGTTGCGATAGCGCTACGCAACCGCTGGCGCCGCCAACAAGTCGACTCCGCGTTACGCGAAGAAATTACACCTAAAAATATTTTAATGATCGGTCCTACCGGTGTCGGTAAAACAGAAATCGCCCGCCGTCTTGCGCGTCTGGCTAATGCGCCTTTCATCAAAATTGAAGCAACCAAATTTACCGAAGTCGGATACGTCGGCCGCGACGTTGATTCCATTGTTCGCGATTTAGTCGATACTGCGGTCAAAATGACCCGCACAATTGAAATGGAAAAGGTTGAAAATAAAGCCTTCAACGCTGCCGAAGATAGAATTCTGGACATCTTACTGCCCAGGGCCGATGGCGGCATGCTGTCCGATACCGAAGAATCGACCCGCCAAAAAATGCGCAAGAAATTACGCGAAGGCGACCTGAACGATAAGGAAATCGAAATTGACGTGCATCTGGCGCCGATGGGCGTTGAAATCATGGCCCCTCCCGGCATGGAAGAAATGACCAGCCAATTGCAAGGCATGTTTCAAAACCTTGGTTCAGGCAAGACTCGTTCCCGCAAAATGAAAATCGACAAAGCGTTCAAAGTCCTGCAGGATGAAGAAGCCGCCAAACTGGTTAATGAAGATGATATCCGCATACGCGCGGTAGATGCGGTCGAACAAAACGGCATCGTGTTTTTGGATGAGATCGACAAAATCTGCAAGCGTTCCGAGTTGGGCGCAGGCGGCGGCGAAGTTTCCCGCGAAGGCGTACAGCGCGATTTGTTGCCGTTAGTCGAAGGTACAACCGTCAGCACCAAGTACGGTTCAATCAAAACCGACCATATCCTGTTTATCGCTTCGGGCGCGTTCCACCTGACCAAACCATCGGATTTAATCCCAGAACTGCAAGGCCGCTTTCCTATTCGTGTTGAGTTGGATGCACTTTCAGCCGACGATTTTGTACGCATTCTAACCGAGCCTAATGCTTCATTAACCGAACAATATGCGGCGTTATTAAGTACCGAAGGCGTATCGCTATCGTTTTCTCCGGACGGCATCAAGCGTATTGCCGAATTCAGCTGGCAGGTGAATGAAACGACGGAAAACATCGGCGCCAGAAGATTACATACCGTTCTGGAACGCTTACTGGAAGATATTTCCTATAACGCTGCTGATCTTATCGGCAAAAGCATCGTGATTGATGCCGACTATGTTAACGATCATTTGGCTGAATTCGTTGAAGACGAGGATTTAAGTCGTTATATTCTGTAATTGATCAGGACCGGGTTGTATTAACACAACCCGGTCCGCTTATTTCAAACCTTCACACTTAAAATAAGCCGCATGCGCGTAACCGCAAAACCTATCAATACCCACCCCACTGAGATCAAGCTGCATCAAGTCTCCAACATTATTGAAATCAGCTTTGACGACGGTAGCGTATTTCAATTACCGAGCGAGTATTTGCGCGTATATACGCCCTCTGCGGAAGCGGTAGGCCACGCGCCCGGACAGGAAGTTCTACAAGTCGGCAAGGAAAACGTTGCCATTAAAGAAATCAAGCCTATCGGTAATTATGCAATAGCCCTGGTATTTAGCGACGGCCATGACAGCGGCATTTATACGTGGGATTTGTTATACAAGTTAGGAGCCGAATATCAAACGCTATGGGCTAATTACCTCCATAACTTGGAAGCTGCCGGCTATAAACGCAAAGAACCGCTACAAAACTAACTTCATTGTTGCCGTGGATTCCACGGTAGCGATATACGATCAAACAAGCAGGTAGACAATGAGCGACACCACCCATTTCGGATTTAAACAAGTCCCCAAAGAAGATAAGGTCAATCTGGTACGCGGCGTATTCGATTCCGTTGCCGGACAATACGACATCATGAACGACCTGATGTCTTTCGGCATCCATCGCGTCTGGAAACGCATTGCCGTACAACTCAGCAATGTGCGCAAAGGCGACCGAGTGCTTGATCTGGCTGGCGGTACAGGCGATTTAACCACATTGTTCGAAAAGCGCGTCGGCGCGGAAGGTCAAATCGTGCTGGCCGACATTAATTCGGAAATGCTGCGCACCGGCCGCGACCGCCTGATCGACAGAGGTCTGGTCGGCAATATCCGCTATGCTCAAGTCAATGCCGAATGCCTGCCTTTTGAAGACAATACTTTCGATTGCGTCTGCATCGCCTTCGGGCTGCGCAATGTCACCGATAAAGATGCCGCGCTACGCTCGATGTACCGTGTCCTTAAACCCGGAGGCCGCGTGATCGTGCTGGAATTCTCGCATCCGACCGATAAGCTCACCGAAAAGGTCTACGATTTTTACTCATTCAACCTGCTGCCCAAGATCGGCAAAATCGTTGCGAAAGATGAAGACAGCTACCGTTACCTGGCCGAATCTATCCGTATGCATCCAAAACAGGATGAGCTGAAAAAAATGATGGAAGATGCAGGTCTCGAACGTTGCGAATACTTCAATATGACGCAAGGCATCGTCGCGGTTCATAGAGGTTATAAAATCTAACATGGCCATCAAGCCCGTACTGATCGGCGCACTGGAAGCCGCGCTTAATCAATATCTTGCCTTGGACCAGGACAGCAGCTATTTTTTAACGCCGCTGGCCGGCAAAGTCATTGCCGTTACCGTTCAGCCGTTTGACGAGACTGTTTATCTTTGCCCTACAAGCGATTCCATCCAATGTCTGGATCAGTTTGTCGGCGAACCCGACACGCGCTTGACCGGTTCGATTTGGGCGCTGGGATTAATGGGCCTCAGCTCGACGCCGATGCGTTCGGTTTTTTCCGGCGAAGTCAAAATAGAAGGCGATATGCAAACCGGCCGTAAATTCCAGGAACTGTTCGCCAAGCTGGACATCGATCTGGAAGAAAAACTATCGCAGTTCACCGGCGATATTATCGCGCACAAAGTCGCCAATTTTTTTCGTGCCGGCCAAAGCTGGAGCAAAGATTCTGTTGAAACTTTCAGGCTGAATGCGAAGGAGTTTTTGCAGGAAGAAACCCGCGATTTGCCGTCAGCGCCTGAAGTGGATCTTTATTACGCCCAAGTTGATGAGTTGCGTACCGATTGTGATCGCTTGCAAAGCCGTATCGAACGGCTTTGCAACTTACAGAAAAATTAATAGAACACGGATGACGCGGATTGGACGGATTTACACGGATTTTTGTTATTCTCAGATTTCTTTCCAACTAAAGAACTTCTAGGACGTAGACCGGAATAAAACCTTCCTAGCCTGTAACGCACGCCGGACTTTGTGAAAAAGTGCTTTTTATCAGTGATTATCCGTCTACTCCGTGTCATCCGTGTTCCATGATGTAAATAGTTACACCCACCCAATAACAAAGGTAACTCGTGATTCGCCCTAAATTATTATTGCGCCTGATCCATATTAACTGGGTTTTAGTCTTCCACGGCCTGGACGAGCTCGTTCTTAAAACCCATTTATTCCGGCCTGTCCGTTATTTAGCGGTTTTCTCTCCCAACTACTGGTTCAGAAATTCATCCGACTCTCGCGGCGCCAGAATTCGGCGTGCGCTGGAAGACTTGGGGCCTATTTACGTCAAATTCGGCCAAGCTTTGTCGACCCGTAGGGATTTGCTGCCCGATGACATCGCCGATGAACTGGTCAAACTCCAAGACAGAGTTCCTCCGTTTAGCAGCGAGATTGCCCGCGGCATTATCGAAAAAGAACTCGGCATGCCGATTGACGAGGCTTTTGCCGAGTTCGATGCAGAACCGCTGGCTTCGGCGTCGGTTGCCCAGGTCCATACTGCGGTCCTGCACAGCGGCGAGAATGTCGTCGTAAAAGTATTGCGTCCCGACATAGAAAGCCGCATCCGCTCGGATATTGGCTTACTCTACGAGCTGGCTCATTTTGCCGAACGCTTCTGGTCCGACGCACGAAGACTACGACCGGTCGATGTCGTTGCCGAATTTGAAAAAACCACGTTGGACGAACTCGATCTGGTCAGGGAAGCGGCCAACGCCGCTAAGTTGCGCCGCAACTTCGAAAACTCGGACATTATTTATGTACCGGAAATCCATTGGCCGTTAACCCGCCAGAAAGTGCTGGTCATGGAACGCATTAGCGGCATACCGGTCGGCGAAATCGAACAACTCAGGGCCGGCGGCGCCGATTTCAAATTGCTTGCCGAACGCGGCGTCGAAATCTTTTTTACCCAAGTATTCAGGGATAATTTCTTTCATGCCGACATGCATCCGGGCAATATTTTTGTCGACCTGCCGGCCAAATACATCGCCGTTGATTTCGGCATCGTCGGCACGCTGTCTTTATCCGACCAACATTATCTGGCGGAAAATTTCCTGGCTTTTTTCAACCGCGATTACCGCAAAGTTGCGGAAATGCATGTCGAATCCGGCTGGGTTGCCGAATCGACACGGATAGAAGAATTCGAGTCCGCGATACGTAGCGTCTGCGAACCGATTTTTGAAAAACCGCTTAAAGATATTTCCTTCGGACAACTGTTACTGCGTTTGTTCCAAACGGCGCGGCGTTTCGATATGCACGTGCAACCGCAACTGGTCCTGCTGCAAAAAACGCTGCTTAACATCGAGGGCTTGGGTCGCCAGCTTTACCCCGACCTGGACTTATGGCAAACCGCTAAGCCTTTTCTTGAGAAATGGTTTCATCAACGTGTCGGTCCCAAAGCCAAAATCGACAAGATCATCAAGCAGTTGCCCGAATTCGCCGAACAGTTCCCTGAGATTCCATCGTTGATTTATAAAGCGCTGGACAATGCCGCTCATGCAAAGCACCGTGCGGAAATGCAAAACAGGGAACTCATGCTGCTGCGCGAACAAATGGAAAGCAATCACCGCAGAACAGTCTGGGCCATGCTGATCAGCGCGGTGGTTATCAGCGCGGCCGTCTTATTTCAATAGAACTATTTAAATAAAATAGAACACGGATGTAACTGATGATCACGGATAAAAATCCGTTTAAATCCGTCTACTCCGTGTCATCCGTGTTCCATCAATAATATGAAGGTGTAAAAATGGTAGCACTAGAAACGCCGATCTGCGATTTCGGCAAAAAAGCCATCGATTTTGAATTACCCGGCGTTGACGGACGCACATGGTCTCTGCAACAGTGCATGGGTGAAAAAGGCCTGTTGGTGATGTTTATTTGCAACCACTGTCCGTACGTTAAAGCCGTGCAAGATAGAATTGTCAGGGACGCACGGGAACTTAAAGCGCTGGGGGTTGAATCTGTGGCAATCATGCCCAATGATACGATTGAGTATCCCGCCGATTCTTTCGACAATATGAAGCGCCTATCCGAGCAATTGAATTTCAGCTTCCCTTATTTGCTTGATGAATCTCAACAGGTCGCCAAAGCTTACGGCGCTATCTGTACGCCGGACTTTTTTGGCTATAATGCTGACTATGAGCTGCAATATCGCGGCTGTCTTGACGCCAGCCGTAAAGAAACCGCTCCTGAAGGCACCAAGCGGGAATTATTCGAAGCGATGAAACTGATTGCCGAAACCGGCCACGGCCCCAAAGAGCAAATCAACAGTATCGGCTGCTCGATCAAATGGAAACAAAATTAGCCAAACAAATATTGTCCACGAAAAGCACAAAAGGCACGAAAAACTTCCAATACTTACCAAGGCTTAGCTTTACTTAACCGAAAGCCATAGCTATCTCATAGAAAGTGAATAGCCGTGTTACGTAATATATTTACTTTTCGTGTTTTTTCGTGCCTTTCGTGGACAAACTGATTTTTAGAATTAATAAACCCACAACAATGAGAGCATAATGTATGTCAATTAAAAGAATGGTAGATCTGGACTTATCGGGCAAACGCGTGTTAATCCGTCAAGACCTGAATGTACCGGTAAAAAACGGCAAAGTAACCAGCGACATTCGCATCCAAGCCAGCGTACCGACCATTGAAAAAGCTTTGGCGGCAGGCGCGGCGGTTATGGTTATGTCGCATCTGGGCCGTCCTGTTGAAGGCCAGTACGACGAAGAGTCTTCATTGAAACCGGTTGCCGAACGCTTATCCGAGCTGCTGGGCAAACCGGTCAGACTGGAAAAAGACTGGATCGACGGCATTACCATTCAGCCGGGCGAAGTCGTGCTGTGCGAAAACGTACGTTTTAACGCCGGCGAAGGCAAGAACAACGATGATCTGGGTAAAAAAATGGCGGCTCTTTGCGACGTATTCGTGATGGATGCTTTCGGCACCGCGCACAGAGCCCAATCCTCAACCCACAGCGTTGCTAAATTCGCGCCGATCGCTTGCGCCGGTCCGTTGCTAGCCAGCGAACTGGATGCTCTCGGCAAAGCCCTGGAAACACCAACCAAACCATTGGTTGCTATCGTCGGCGGTTCTAAAGTCTCAACCAAATTAACCGTGTTGGAATCGCTATCGGAAAAAGTCGACCAGTTGATCGTCGGCGGCGGCATTGCCAATACCTTTATCGCGGCCGCAGGTTTTTCGGTCGGCAAATCTCTGTATGAAGCCGACCTGATCGATGAAGCCAAACGCTTAATGGCTGCCGCCAAAAGCAACGGTTCCGACATTCCTGTCCCTGTCGATGTGGTTTGCGCGAAGGAATTTTCCGAAACCGCCGTTGCGACCGTTAAAAAAGTCACCGATGTCGAAGCCGACGACATGATTATGGACATAGGCCCCGAAACCGCAAAACAATATGCCGAAATTTTAAAAACCGCCGGCACCATCGTTTGGAACGGCCCGGTCGGCGTATTCGAATTCGACCAGTTCGGCGAAGGCACTAAAGCATTGGCAACAGCGATTGCCGAAAGCACTGCGTTCTCGATTGCAGGCGGCGGCGATACCTTGGCGGCCATCGATAAATACGGTATCAACAATGACGTATCTTACACATCGACCGGTGGCGGCGCTTTCCTTGAGTTTCTTGAAGGCAAAGAACTTCCAGCCGTTTCTGTGTTAAAATCACGAGCTTAGCAAATAGACCCAACAACGAATTAGGATTAAAGATGGCTAGAGTCACTATCGAAGATTGTTTAGAACATGTTGAAAACCGCTTCAAACTGGTTTTATTAGCCAGTGCCCGGGCGCGTCAACTTGGCCACGGTGCGACTGAATTCCTGCCGCGCGGTAAAGATAAAGATACCGTGGTTGCGTTACGTGAAATTGCAGCCGGTCATGTTTCGCCTGAAAACATCACTCTGTTGCATCGCGTCGGCGAAGTTCACGAGCATCAACATAATAACAACCCGATGTTTTAATTCGTAGAGCCTATGCTGGAAATAGCGGACACGATCGAGCTGGAACGCCCTCAGGACAAGCTGATCCGGCGTTTATGCACGACCTTGTCCGGCTATCTGGATCAAGCCCAAATTGACCAGTGTGTCCGCGCCTATGAAGTAGGCGCGGCCGCTCATGAAGGCCAATTCCGTAAAAGCGGCGAAGCCTATATTTGCCACCCTATTTCCGTCGCTATTAGCCTGGCTGAAATGCGCATGGACGTTAACGGCATCACCGCAGCCATACTGCATGATGTTATTGAAGACACCCCGGTCACGAAGAAAGAACTGGCCGAGCAATTCAGCTCGGAAGTCGCTGAATTGGTTGACGGGGTCACCAAATTAAGCAAAATCGACAGTAAATCGCACGCAGAAGCGCAAGCGGAAAATGTCCGCAAAATGTTCCTGGCGATGGCTAAGGATTTACGCGTCATCATCGTCAAGCTGGCGGACCGGCTGCATAACATGCAAACCCTCGGCGTCATGCCGGCTGAAAAAAAACGCCGCATCGCCCGCGAAACCCTGGACATTTACGCGCCGATCGCGAATCGCCTGGGCATGAATAATATCCGGCAAAAACTCGAAGCCTTGAGCTTTGAAGCCATGTACCCGATGCGTCACGCGGTTTTAAATACCGCCGTAAAAAAAGCGCGCGGCAATCGCCGCAAGATTGTCGACGTCATAGAAAATACGATAAAGAATCGCCTGGAACAGGCCGACCTGAACTGCGACGTTGCAGGGCGGGAGAAAAATCTTTACAGCATTTACAAGAAAATGCTCAATAAAAAGATTTCGCTGGCCGACGTTTTCGATGTCTATGCGTTCAGGATTTTCTGCGACGATGTCGACACCTGCTACCGTGTGTTAGGCGTTATGCATAATCTGTACAAGCCGATTCCGGGGCGTTTCAAAGATTATATCGCGCTACCGAAAGCCAACGGCTATCAATCCCTGCATTCAATATTGATGGGGCCTTACGGCGTGCCGATAGAAGTCCAGATCAGGACTCACGACATGCACCGCATGTCGGAATCGGGCATCGCCGCGCACTGGCTGTATAAATCCGACGACGATAAAATCGAAAAATTCCAGGCCCGTGCGAACGAATGGCTCAGGGATTTATTGGAAATCCAGAAATCCGCCGGCGATTCGCTGGAGTTTATCGACAACCTGAAGGTCGACCTGTTTCCCCAGGAGGTCTTCGTATTCACGCCGCAAGGCTCCATTATCAAGCTGCCGCGCGGCGCGACGATTATCGATTTCGCCTATGCGGTGCATACCGATCTCGGCAATGCCTGCGTTTCGGCCAGAATCGACAAACAGTTGGTGCCGCTGCAAACCAAGCTGGAGAACGGCGTTACCGTTGAAGTCATTACCGCATCTTGGGCCCGTCCCAACCCGCTTTGGTTGAATTATGTGATCACAGCCAAAGCTCGCTCCGGTATCCGCAATTACCTGAAACATTTTAAACAGCAGGAAGCGATCAACCTCGGCCGCCGCTTGCTGGAAAAAGAACTGCAAGCCATGCACTTGCACCTGGAAAATATCAGCAAGGATAAAATACAAGCCTTGCTCATGGTGATGACTAAGCAAACGCTTGACGAGTTGCTCGAAGATATAGGATTGGGCAATAAAATGCCGTTTTTGGTCGCCAAGCGCATCGCCCAAGACAACATGAGCGCCACAATCAAGCTGGACGATAATGACCAGGCCCAGAAGAAACCGCTGGTTATAAAAGGCACGGAAGGCATGATCATCACGCTGGCAAAATGCTGCCGGCCGATTCCGGGCGATTCGATTATCGGCTATTTCAACCCCGGCAAAGGCATTGTCGTGCATCATCACGAGTGCCGCAATAGCAGTGTCGTCAGGAAAAAACAGACCAATTGGCTGGATGTCGAATGGAGCACGGATGTGTCCGGCGATTTTCCTGTTGAAATCCGCATAGAAATACTGAACCAGCGCGGCGCGTTGGCGACTATCGCCTCGACTATTTCCGAACTGAACTCCAACATCGAAAATGTCACCGTTGTTGACCAGGACGACCGTATTTGCGTTGATTTAATTACCCTGACCGTTAACGACCGGGTGCATTTAGCCAAAATCATGCGTCGTTTGAAAGAGTTATCGATAGTGTTAAAAATTACCCGCGTTAAAGCATAAAGGATCGACAATGAGCAAAGAAATTATCCAGTCAGATAAAGCCCCGCAAGCTATCGGCACTTATTCGCAAGCCGTCAGAATCGATCGAACGGTTTATCTTTCAGGGCAAATTCCTTTAGTGCCGGAAACGATGACCATCGTCGAAGGCGATATATCGGCGCAAATCAATCAGGTATTCAAAAATTTGCAAGCCGTTGCGGAAGCTGCGGGCGGCGATTTTTCGGACATCGTCAAGCTAAACGTATTTTTGACCGATCTGGCGCACTTCCCGCTGGTCAATGAAATCATGGGGCATTATTTCCAGGAGCCCTATCCAGCGCGCGCCGCAGTTGGCGTTGCCGCCTTGCCTAAGGCCGCCGAAGTGGAAATGGATGCGATTATGGTTTTAAAACCGCAGGAATATCCGGCTTGATGATTGTTAACAATAGAACACGGATGACACGGATTGGGCGGATTTAAACGGATTTTTAAGTGGTTGCTTTTTAAATCCGTGATTATCAGTCAAATCCGTGTCATCCGTGTTCCATTTATCTAAAACCGCATGAGAATCCCGAATACCCTTCATCAACCGGTCGGTATATTGGCAGGGATAGGCGCTCAAACGGCAAGCCGCTTGCAAAAGCTCGGCCTATATACACTTCAGGACTTGATTTTCCACCTGCCCCACCGCTACGAGGACCGCACCCGTGTTTACCGGATCGGCTCGTTAAAACCGGGCATGACCGTACTGATCGCCGGCAAAGTTGAATTCATCGACGTCTTGCCCAGGGGCCGCAAAAGCTTGGTCTGCCGAATCAACGACGGTAGCGGCTTCATCAACCTGAAGTTCTTCCATTTTTCCGCCAGCCAACACAACGCGCTAAAACCCGGCACGGCTATCAGCTGTTTTGCCGAGGTACGCTACGGTTTTGCCGGCCTGGAAATGGTCCATCCCGAATATAAAGTTATCTCAAGCCTCGACGACTGCGTCACCGAAACCCGGCTGACTCCTGTCTACCCGTTGACGGAAGGCCTTAGCCAAAACGTGATACGCAAAGCAGTCAAGCAGGCTTTAGAGCTGTGTCAACAAACTCCCGGACTGCTGGCCGACTGGATACCCGAGGCTATCTTAAAGCAATACCGTTACCCGTCCCTGATCGACGCGATCCAAACGCTTCACGCGCCGGACGAATCGGTATCGGTTGAAGCCTTGCAAAACGGCAGCGTGCCTGCGCTCAAACGGCTGGCTTTCGAAGAACTGCTGGCGCATTATTTAAGCCTAAGAATCAACCGGAATAAAACCAGAACCTGGCAAGCGCCATCGTTCCATGCAGGCGAAGCGGCTCAGCTCACCACGGACCATTTCATCCGCTCCCTGCCGTTTAAACTAACCGGCGCGCAGCAGCGGGTCATCGCCGAAATTGAAGCCGACTGCCGCCGGCAGCATCCGATGATGCGCCTGGTACAGGGCGATGTCGGCTCAGGTAAAACCATCGTTTCCGCCTATGCGGCATTGCTGGCGTTAACGGCCGGTTACCAAGTTGCGGTGATGGCTCCGACCGAATTGCTGGCCGAACAACATAAGCGCAATTTCGACATCTGGTTCGAAGGCTTTGAAACCCAGGTCATGTATTTAACCGGGCAGCTCAAAGGCAATGCCAGGAAAGCCGTTTTGCAGGCGCTGGAAGACGGCACAGCCGGCATTATCATCGGCACTCATGCGTTATTTCAGGAAGCGGTGAACTTCCATCGCCTCGGCCTGATCATTATCGACGAACAGCATCGTTTCGGCGTACACCAGCGGCTGGCGCTCAGGGAGAAAGGCCAGCAGGGCGACGTCAGGCCTCACCAACTTGTCATGACCGCCACGCCGATTCCTCGCACCTTGGCAATGCTACAATATTCCGACCTGGACCTGTCGATTATCGATGAACTGCCGCCGGGCAGGAAACCGATCGTCACCAGCGTGATTCCGGCCGAACGGCGTAGCGATGTGATCGAGCGAATTAACGGCTGGGTCGGCAAAAAAAAGCAAGTGTATTGGGTCTGCACGTTGATTGAAGAATCGGAGGTTTTACAATGCGAAGCGGCGGAAAAAACCGCGGAAACGCTAGCGGAAGCCTTGCCGGGCGTTCGCGTTGCGCTGATACACGGACGCATGAAATCCGCCGAAAAAGACGCCGTCATGCAGGACTTTAAAAACCATAAAATCGATTTGCTGGTCGCGACAACCGTCATCGAAGTCGGCGTCGACGTGCCCAATGCCGGTTTAATGATCATCGAAAACCCGGAACGCCTCGGCCTGTCCCAGTTGCATCAATTGCGCGGCCGGGTCGGCCGCGGCAGCGACGACAGTTATTGCCTGCTGATGTATCAGGGACCGTTATCCGATACCGCCCGTCATCGACTGGGCGTGTTGAGGGACAGTAACGACGGTTTTGTGATTGCCGAAAAAGACCTGGAGTTGCGCGGTCCCGGCGAAGTCATGGGCACCCGCCAAACCGGACAAATGCAGTTTAAAATTACCGATCTAGTACGGGATGCCGATGTACTGGCTGCCGTTCAGCAAATCGGCGACGACTTTCTAACCCAAGCGCCCGAAGCCGTACAGTCCTTATGCGACCGCTGGCTGGGCGTATCTACCATTTATTCCGAGGTTTAACCTTGCCTAACAAAAGTTTTTTATTTAACCGGGAACCTGTGTGGCTGGAAAACCGCCCCGGCACCCGTCACACCCTGCCTGAAAACGTGCAGTCATGGACTTATGAACCCGGCTCTTTAACCCAGCGCCTGCGTGATTATTACGGCGACGCCGTTCGCGTTAAAATCCTGTTGCAGCAATGGAATACGCCGTTCTTAAGCGAGCGCAGGCTGCTGAAATTGCGCGAAAGCAGGTACAGCCTGATCCGCGAAGTTTTGCTGTATGCCAACGCTAAGCCGCTGATTCTGGCCCGAACCATCATCCCCGCGAAAACCATCAAAGCGGCTAAACGCAATCTGGCTCATCTTGGCAATCGCCCTCTGGGCGAAGTGATTTTTTCGTATCCTAAACTCGAACGCATCGAAATGGATGTAACCTTGATCGACCTGCCGGTTTGGACGCAACCGGCAATCGCCGAGGGACGTATTATTGAACCGGTGCGAGGCCGAAGAACCGTTTATGCCGTCGCGCATCGGCAGATGCTGGTCAGTGAGTTTTTCTTGCCGGGGGTTTTGGAGATTTTTTAGGATGAGTGAAATTCAAACTGTTTTCTGCCTTAGTCGTTAGCCCATGTTTCAAAGACCTCGTTAACATCGATTGACAACTCAGGAAATAAATACGGCGAGGCAATATCGTCGTTGGCGTACATTCGATTAAGTTGATAGTGCCGGTCATCATTTAAGACGAATTGATAAATCGCTTGTTCTTCGGGATAAATCAACCAATATTCCGTAACGCCGCTTTCTTGATACAACTCATATTTAATCTTCATTTCCCGCTTGGAATTGCCTTTCGACAGGATTTCAATAATCCAATCGGGCGCACCGTTGCAGCCTTGTTTATCCAAGAGTTCAGGGTTGCAAATGATGCACAAATCAGGCTGGACAACGGTATGGATGTCTTGGCTGGCTAAAATGGACTTTTTGCGATCGTATAAACGCACATCAAACGGCGCCGCAAAAACTTGGCATTTTTTACGTTTGAAAAATCCATGCAACAGACTGCCTAAATTCATGGAGATGCTTTGATGATGCACACTCGGTGCAGGCGACATCAACATAATCTTGCCCTTGATTAATTCAACCGTTTCATCGAATTGCCAAGTCAAGTAATCGGCGTAGCTGTAGGTTTGATTTATGTCCAGTTGTGATAATTGAGTGACTTTAGGCATTTTCTTAACCCTCTGTACGCGGTTGGAATCATGAACTTAACAGGGTTCCGTCATTATCGCAAACGCTTGGAAATAATGAATGTCTACTGTTCTCTTCGGGTTGTTCCAACCTACGCCGCATTCCCAATAACAACAGCCCGCTTCGGCGCCGGCAAGCCCTCGCAAGTCAACTGCGGATTTTCCGGGTCCAAAAAGCTTTGCAATGAATTAAACGTCATCCATTCCGTACTCCTCTGCTCTTCAATGCTGGTTACGGTAACGTCAACCACGCGGATATTTTTAAACCCGCAGCGTTTTAACCAGCTAACCAAGGTATCGCAACTGGGCAGGAACCAGACATTGCGCATTTTCGCGTAGCGGTCTTCAGGCATCAAAACTTGGCCCAGGCCGCCGTCGATAATCAAGGTTTCCAACACCAATTCGCCGCCGGAACGCAGACAATCCCTCAGTTCCATAAGATGATCGATAGGTGACCGGCGATGATAAAGCACGCCCATAGAAAATACGGTGTCGAATGCTTTTAGCCCATACGGTATATTTTCTATGCCCATCGGCAAAACATAAACCGGCGCCTCGCCGTACAGCTTCCTGATCAACTGGAACTGCATCACGTTCAGCAGCATCGGATCGATACCGACGACGGTTTTCGCGCCGGCTCCAAGCATGCGCCAACAGTGATAGCCGTTGCCGCAACCGACATCCAAAACCAAGCGATGTTCTAACGGCGCGATATGGTTTTTTACCCGGTTCCACTTCCAATCCGAACGCCACTCGGTATCGATATAGATGCCGAATAAGTTGTAGGGACCTTTACGCCAGGGATGCAGTGCCCTTAATTGGTCTTCAAGCCGGCTTTTTTCCGCCGCGCTCAGTTCATCCGAGGCACCAATTTGCACCGCATCGGCGTCCAGCATGCGCTGGGCGGTAGGCAATTGCGGGACGCTGTCGATCAGTGCCTGCCATTCCGCTAAATTGCCGTGTTTGCTTGGGTCGAAGCCCTGTTCCAGCTGCTGCGGCAGTATTTTTACCCACGCATCGGCCTTCGCATCGGACAGCGCTTTGTATAAAAGTTGATAATCGATCATTTCAGCGCAATGATCGAGGCAAAGTTGAAATATTGAAACCAGACTTCGGCGCTGCTGAAACCGACTTCCCGCAAGCGGTGTTGATGCTGGGCAAAGGTTTCGGGAATCAGCACGTTTTCCAGCGCTGTGCGTTTCTGGCTGATTTCCAGGTCGCTGTAACCTTGCGCTTTTTTGAAGGCGTGATGCATTTGTGTTTGCAGTTCCTGTTGCCGTTCGTCGTCGAATTTAAGTTTTTCCGACAGGATCAAAATACCGCCGGGCAACAGTCCCCGATAGATTTTTTGCAATAACGCAAGCCGGTCTTCAAGCGGGATAAACTGTAGCGTAAAGTTTAAAACCACGACCGAGGCATTTTCAATTGCAACGTCGCGTATATCGGCGCACTGAACATCGACTGCAACTTGCGCCTGATCTTGTTGTAACGTTTGCTGAAAGCGGCTCAGCATCGCTTCGGAATTATCGACCGCGATGATCCGGCAATTTTCGGCTTCAATCTGATGGCGCATTGCCAAGGTTGCAGCCCCCAAGGAGCAGCCCAGATCGTAACAAACGCTATGCTCGCGGGCAAAACGGCCGGCCAAAAGACCTATTGCGGAAATAATCGCGCTATAACCCGGAACCGACCGTTGAATCATATCCGGAAAAACGTTAACTACGGTTTCGTCAAATTTAAAAGCGCCGACTTCGCCAATAGGACTGGCATAAAGAGAGTCTTTCGAGGAATTCATGAATTAAAATAAAAATCGCGCGAGGCGGGACAAGCGGCACTGCAAGGGCAACTAAAATCCCCCCTGCAGTGAATTTTGGAAATACGTTAAGAGTTTGCTGCCGGTTTAGCCGCCAATGCTTCGGCATTGCGTTTAACCAGTCCATCGATAACCGCGTTTAATGAACCTTTGGTTTGAACTTCGTTGCTGAAGGTGGTCCGATAGTTAGTTACCAAACTCACGCCTTCTATCATAATATCGTAAGCCTTCCATTCGCCGTCACTCAACAGCATCCGGTAATTCACGCCGATAGGCTGCATGCCGGGCTGCAATACTTCAGTTTTTACAACCACTTTTTTCTCGTCGCTGCCCATTTCAAGCGGCAGAAAACGGACCGACCAATCGTTAAATTCTACAAACGCACGGGAATAAGTTCTGACCAGCAATGTTTGGAATTCATGTTTAAAACGTTCGCGTTCGTCATTCGTTGCTGTTTTCCAGATTTTGCCCAAAACCAGCTCTGAAATCTTGTCAAAGTCAGTGTGCGGATAAATAACTTCGTTAACGAATTGCGTAATCTTGGCAAAATCTTTAGTAAACGTTTTATCCTGCAATCTTTCCTGTAATTTTGCAGAAGCCACTTGTATTGCCTGTTGCGGAGGCAATAAGTCAGACGCGATTACTTTTGCGACAGGCATTAAACTCAGTAATAGAGCCAATAGACTGAATATTGTGACTTGCTTAGCTTTCATAAAACCCTCTAAAATCAAACTGACGGACACATTCACTCTTCAAATAGTCAGAGTGCTAATCCCTGATACAATAAATCCTCTGTACTTAAATCCGGACCTAAAATAGAAATGCAGCAATGCCTCTACAAAGATTTAAGATTTTTTCCAGACCCTTAGAGCTAAGGATAAGATGACATATAATAACATCAATTTTCCTCAAACACGCATGAGAAGAATGCGTTATAACGACTTTTCCCGTCGTTTAATGCGCGAAAATCGCTTATCTGTCGATGACCTGATTTACCCGATGTTTGTCACCGAAGGCTCAAATCAACGCGAAGCCATTGCATCGATGCCCGGTATAGAGAGACTTTCACTGGATTTGCTGCTTGAAGAAGCGCATGAACTTTACAATCTGGGCATCCCTGCGATTGCGCTGTTTCCGGTCACTTCCACCGATAAAAAGTCGGCACAGGCGGCCGAGGCTTATAATCCTGAAGGCCTGGTTCAACGTAGCGTAAGAGCTCTAAAAAAAGCCGTTCCCGAATTAGGCATTATTACCGATGTCGCGCTGGACCCTTTCACGACTCATGGACAGGACGGCTTGGTCAATGCGGACGGCTATGTGATGAACGACGAAACCATTGAGGTTTTGGTCCGGCAGGCGCTATCCCATGCCGAAGCCGGAGCCGATATTGTCGCGCCGTCGGACATGATGGATGGCCGTATCGGCGCCATCAGGCAAGCGCTGGAAGCGCAAAATCATACCAACACGCTAATACTGGCTTATTCGGCCAAATATGCTTCAAGCTTTTACGGCCCGTTCCGGGACGCGGTCGGCTCCGCCGGCATGCTCGGCAAAGGCAACAAATACAGCTACCAGATGGACCCGGCCAATTCCGATGAAGCGCTACGCGAAATACAGTTGGATTTACAAGAAGGCGCGGACATGGTCATGGTCAAACCCGGCATGCCTTATCTGGACATTATCCGCCGGGTAAAAGACCAATACGGCGTGCCGACATTCGCCTATCAAGTCAGCGGCGAATACGCGATGCTGAAAGCGGCTTCGATGAACGGCTGGCTGGATGAAAAACAAGTCGTGCTGGAATCGCTGCTGGCTTTCAAACGCGCAGGCAGCGATGCAATCCTGACTTACTATGCAAAATCCGTAGCCCAATGGTTACAAAGTTAATGCGAACACTTTAAATAATTTCAATTCTAATAAACTGAAGTGGGGACTGTTTCATGTCAGAAGATATTCTAATTGCCGAAAAAAAAAGGTTTCATATTGAAGAAGCCATTTTAGTTTTATTGCTGATCCTATCGCTGGTCGGCATTGGAATCATGGACTTTTCCCCTTCCGACGGCTATGGCTACTGGCTTATCATGATGCTGCTGTTCGCCGTGTTTGCGATCATTATCGGCTGGCTGCAATCCAAGCATCGCGCCGATGACTTCAAGATCATACTTCGTGAGCAATCCATACACTGGGCTACGTCATTACTGGTCGTCGGCGGAGCGTTTTTAATCCATCAATCCGGGCGTATCGCCGAAGAAGATGCCGGCTTGATTATCCTGCTGATTTTATCGCTTTCGACGATACTTGACGGTCTGCGCGTAGGCTGGCGCTTTAGTCTGGTCGGCCTGTTCCTCGGCGTCGCCGCTGTGGTTTCGGTTTATACGCCGCATTTTCTGTGGATAGAATTAGGCATTGCCATTTTGATCGTTGCGGTGACGATTGCCTGGGAATTATGGACGGAAAGAAAAGCACAATTATGACCTTAGTTGACCGCTACGCCGTATTCGGCCACCCTATCAAACACAGTAAATCGCCGCGCATTCATCGTCTTTTTGCCGAACAAACCGGACAAACGCTTGAATATAGCGCCCAGGAAGTCCCAGCCGAACAATTTCAGTCCAGCGTTGCCGCATTCTTTGCCGAAGGCGGCAAAGGCCTGAATTGCACGGTACCGCTAAAAGAACTTGCCTGGAACTATGCCGACAGCAAAACAGAACGCGCCCAGTTCAGCAAAGCCGTGAATACGCTCGCACTACAGGCGGACGGCTCCATACTGGGCGACAACACCGACGGCATAGGCCTGGTAACAGATTTGCTGAATAATCATGCCATTCCGTTATTGGGCATGCGAATCCTGATTCTAGGCGCCGGCGGCGCCAGCCGCGGCATTATAGGACCTATTATTGAACAATCCCCGCAAACCCTTGTGATCGCCAACCGCACTGCCGATAAAGCCTCCCAATTGGCCGATGAATTTCACCGTCAAGGGCCTATCACAGGCTACGGCTATGAAACTTTAGAAAACAAACAATTCGATTTGATTTTAAACGCAACATCGGCCAGCTTGAGCGGGCAATTACCGCCGCTACCGGCCGGTTTGTTGGCATCAGGCGGCAACTGTTACGATCTTGCTTACGGCAACGAACCGACTGCTTTTGTGCGCTGGGGACTGGAAAATCATGCCGCAAAAAGCCTGGATGGATTGGGCATGCTGGTCGAACAAGCCGCCGAGGCTTTTTTTATCTGGCGCGGCGTTCGCCCTAAAACACAGCCTGTTATTGAATTATTGAACTCGGAACGTCAATCCTGATTTTAACAGGCGGCGAGCAACCGCCTGTTACTCCCGATTATTGATAACTATTCAACACATAAAGAGATGGAACTCGGCAATTGCTCCTGCATTGCTCTACCTCCTGCATCCATGCAGTCGACGGATGACACGGATAGGACTGATTTACACGGATTTTAGTTCTAACCCAATCCCGGTTTGTTTTACACTTTTAATCCGTGCTGATCCGTATCATCCGTGTTCTATTTGGAATAGAACAATTACGATTATTGTCCTTTTTACTCAAAGGACGTAAGTTTCGTTTGAGCAGACAAGCTGCTCAACTCAGCTTTAAATGGTCATTTTTCAGTCTGATATACTGTTGGGAAGAATATTCCAGAAACTCTTTTTCAGAATCGCTTAAAGGCCTGAATTGTCTGGCAGGCACGCCGACATACAAATAGCCGCTTTCCAATTTCTTGCCCGGAGGAACCAGCGAACCGGCGCCCAGCATCACGTAATCCTCAAGCACAGCGCCATCCATAATGATCGCGCCTATTCCTATCAAACAATAATCGCCGACAGTGCAGGCATGTACGACCGCTCTATGGCCGATAGTCACGCCTTTGCCTATCGTTAACGGATAGCCGTCAGCCGTATACTTGCCGGCATGAGTCACATGCAACACGGAGCCGTCTTGAACATTGGTGCCGTCGCCGATAGTAATGCGTTCAACGTCGCCCCTGAGCACCGTTGTCGGCCATATCGAAACATCGTCGCCCAAAGTCACATCGCCAATAATCACCGCGCTGTCGTCGATAAAAACCGCATTGCCGATTGTCGGTTGCTTACCATTAAAACTTCTAATTGCCACTTCAACTCCTCCTTAGGATTTGGCTTCAAATAACTTCCCGGCTTAAGCGGGTTGGGTCACTCGCTTGTCAGGACGCCGTGAATACTTCCGTGTAGGCTTGGCGGCGGCCTCCCCTGCCGCCGACACCTGGCAATCGAGCCCCTCTCTCATTGAAAAAGGATGTTATTCATGACGCTATCCTTAAATATGCCGGATTTAGCGATTTGAACCGTCATCAGCGGCAAACCTTATGCCTGCACCTTTTTTAATGCGAACAGCGCCAGGACTAATACGGTCAAACTGGGCAAAACTGCCATTAACGGTGGATTAAAATCATAAATCAAGCCGATATGTCCGACGATTTTATCGATAATGTTGAAACCCATGCCGATAACGACACCGATCATCATCCTTGCGCCAACATTAATGCCGCGTTTAACGCCAATAACAAAAGGCGCGGACACCAGCAACATAACCAGCACAACCAACGGGTTTACCACCCGCCCCCAGAAAGCCAGCTCAAATTCATGCGATTTTTGGTGATTATCCTTTAAAAAGTCGATGTACATTGCCAGATCGTACATGGACAGGTCATGCGAATCGACCACAACAATATCCAATAGATCGGGAGCAACGGCCGATTGCCATATCTGCTCATTTTGATGATTGGCCGTCATCTGCTCAATCGAAATCCCCGATTGCTTGATGCCTTCCAGCTTCCATTGCTGATTGCCCAGAAAAACCGCTTTCTCAGCATGAGTTGAATTGCGCAAATGACGCTGCTCATCCACTTCGTAAATGCTGATGTCGGCCAAATTTCCGTCATCCAGTATTTTTCGTACATTGATAAACTTTTTATCTTCGCGCAGCCAGAGTCCGTATTTGACGTTCATCACAACCCTGCCTTCGTCGACGGCATTGACTTTAACCATCTGCGCCGAGCGCTCGGTCACCGGCGCGACAAATTCGCCGACCAATATCGCAATAACAACTAAAATGATGCCGGCGAGCATAACAGCACGGATAATCCCTAAAACCGATAAGCCGGCCGCCCGCATCGCAATCAGTTCGCGGTTATTACCCATCGCGCCCAATATGAATAAACTGCCTAACAAGGCGGATGCCGGCATCAATTCATAAAAAACCGAAGGAGAAGTCAGTGCAAGATAATAAAAAATCTCCGTTAAACCGTAATGCCCCTTGCCCAGATCCTTTAGCTGATCGCTGAAAGTAAACAGATTAAATAAGGTCAATAGCAATAGCGCGGCCACTAAGGAACCTTTTAATATTTCCCTGACGATGTAGCTTGTTAATACATTCACTGAGCCACCTTCTCCCTGATTTTAATAACCAGCCATTGCCATCCGTATAATCTCGCCAACAAAATCCCGCCTATTAACAATAAAAGCGTATTGATGCCGAAAACGCCCAGCCATGCCGGAATAGTTTGGTTCATGACCCAGCTTTGACTAACGCGGATAAGATTTCCATAGCTAAAATAAATCAAAAAACCGACCAGCATATTTCCGTAAACGCCGCCGCGAGGCGACATTTGCGCCAACGGAACAGCGATAAAAGTAAGCAACAGTATTCCCATCGGTATAGAAAACCGGCGCTGTAATTCGGCAATATCTCTTATTTGCCCCGAGCTTGCCAATGCGCTGCTGGCAACCGATTCCTTACCGAAATTAGCAGCCGACGTTTCTTTAACATCCATCCTGACCGCATATTCCGAAAACTGCTCAACGACATAATTGACGGTTCCCGGCTGCCCCTGTATGCGTTCGCCGTTTTCCAAAATGATATAACGGCCGTCGGGTAAATCTTTCAGCCGGCCCAGTTCGGCATTAATGATCGCCAAGCGGTTGCCTTGCCTATGTTGCACAAAAACCTGGCGCATCGTTTTATCGGCATCGATTTTTTCCACATAAAAAACCAAATCCCCCTGACTGTATTCGCTGAATTTTCCGGCAGCGATTCCCCTAAGATCGGCCGATTCCTTATCCTGGTGCATCATTTGCTCCATCATCGCCTCCGCCCAGGGCGAAACGTAAAACGACATGCCCGCGGACAGTACGCTTAAAGGGAAAACCAACAGGAATATGGCCCGGTAGACAGTGCCCGCACCGCCTCCTGCCGAAGAAACCGCCGACATTTCCTGGTCCCTGTACATTCTGCCTAAAACCATCAATATCGCCATAAACAACGCTGCCGGCAAAAAAGCGGCGCTGGCGATAATTGTTTTCAAACCCAGAACGGTCAACAAAGTTTGATTGGAAACCTGCCCTTCGATAGCTTTATCGAGAACCCTGATAAACTGCCGGCTAACGATAATAACGACAATGACCGACCAAACCGCCAACAGCGTCCTTAACAAATCCAAAGCAACCATTTTATCCAGGACGGTAATCAGTTTGCGTCGCCCGGCTTTATAGCCTTGAGTCCAACTTGCTTCCAAGCGCATCCCCCTAATCAAACGAGTGTGTTGTTATAAAAGCTCGAAATCAAAAAAGTGAAGACCTCGGCGTTGAATCGATAAATTATGAACTATTTTATAGAAACAGTGTTATCCGAAGTAGCCGGTCTTGCCATCTATCCAAAGAAAAGGCGGCGCGACAAACGGGATTTAATCCATCCGTCGGCGCTCACCTTCCGCTCGTTCCCAGATGTAGACCGGAATACCCACAGGGCACAAGTAAGGCCGCCCGACGGCAGCAAGGGCGGACGTTTCCGGCAACCGGAACCGGCGTTATGCGGAGAACAGTCCGATAGGCAGACCTTCCAGGTTTTACGACTGCCATGGATGGCGACCGAGACTGCTCCCGGCAGTCCTCGGCATTTCCTCCAT
>NZ_RYFG02000024.1:23355-59672 GCF_003994235.2 Candidatus Methylobacter oryzae | reverse complement strand
CTCCATGGATGGAGGAAATGCCGAGGACTGCCGGGAGCAGTCTCGGTCGCCATCCATGGCAGTCGTAAAACCTGGAAGGTCTGACTATCGGACTGTTCTCCGCATAACAACGCCAGTTCCGGTTGCCGGAAACGTCCGCCCTTGCTGCCGTCGGGCGGCCTTACTTGTGCCCTGTGGGTATTCCGGCCTACATCTGGGAACGAGCGGAAGGTGAGTGCCGGCGGATGGATTAAATCCCGTTTGCCACTTGCTGACTCGCGTCCTCCCGGCGCTCGCACTTCGTGCGCCGTTGGCGTCCCAATCCGCTCCCGGCGGATTGGTCTTTGGATACTTTCTTTTCGACTGCACGGATGCAGGAGGTACGACCCCACGGATGGGGGAGGTAGAATCGCGTCCGGAACAGCGATCGAGAGCAACGCAGGGAGCAGTTGCCGAGGCGGAGCACAAATTCGCCTGGAGCGAATTTGAACAGCCGATAAGGCTGGCCCGCAGGGCGAAAACCAAGGAGGGTTTTCGTAGCGAAAGTATCTCGCCTTCGGGTGCGAGAACCCGATTCAAATAACTGTCGCGTGAGCGACTCTTTAAACTAACGAAGAAATGTTCTAGTTTTTTCTGTTCGGTAAAATTAAAAGCAAGCCGCCCGCTATTATCGCCCCGATACTGGCCCAGATTGGAACGGATAGCGTCTGCGTGTTCTGAATGGATACTTCCAGCGAACCTGAGTTAGTATTCCGGGTTTTATGGATTTCTCGTGTATAGCTAAAGCCGCCGTGTGTCGCGCTTAGTAAGCCTGCTACGATCAGTACAATCGCTATCGCCTTGACCGCGTTCATTTCATCTCTCCCGGTTTAGATGGATGCACTGATTATTTCGTTATCTAAGCGCATTTTCGTGCCGATTATACGCGTCTGCCTTGAATAACCCGCAGTAAAATTACGACGATTGCGACAACCAAAAGAATGTGAATGAACCCGCCCATCGTATATGACGAGACCAGACCCATTATCCAGAGAATAATTAGAACGATCGCTAAAGTTTCAAGCATGTGTGCTTCTCCGTCAGAGGCCGTCAAACAACGGCGATAATGTTAAAGACAAACATAGGAAACGGCCGAAGGTCACAGCAATAACTGCCCGTAAACCGGCAAGTTTGATGTTCGTCTCCGTGAAAACAAGATAATGCAGAGCATTTTGTTATACCGGGGCGGCCTATGAACCGGTCGTGCTCGTCCGTTATCTTCCTTTAAATCACAAAACCTCTTCTGTCTTGCCGACGTCCTGTCGGGCATTTCCTTCTATCTCCGTAGCTTTTGCTGTTGTTCAGCGTGACGCTAACAGCTTCTTTGCTTTTACTCTGGGTTTCTTCAACTTGCTCCTTTATTTGAGATTTATTCATGCATGTCTCCTGGTATTTAAACGGGGCGTCATTAAATTATTCAAGAGGATATATACGAAACCGAACCTCGTCGGTACGGTAGCGAACAGAGGCGGTCTAAAAATACCCGGTTTTATTCATTTTTATATCCAAAGGGTATAAGTTTCGTTTGCGCAGACAAGCTGCACGACTCAGCTTTATCAAACGGCGAGCCAGATAGTTTTTGATGGCGGCATCGACGACCGTTAATTCAGTTGCTTTCCAAAGGGCGGTTGCTTCGGCTATGGCCGCTTTCTGTTTGGCGATGTAGGCCAGATGATTGACGACGTCATTGCTTTGACGCTCGTTGACGGCATGATCCGCATCGTCGATAGACTCGTCGGCCGCTATTAATTCGGGTTCGGCCATATCGATGATTTTAGGATTGGTCCGCGCATTGTAATAGCGGTTATGGGCTTCCGTCAGGGCCGGATTTTGCGACATCGAACTGCAAGCGGAAAGCATCGTGGCAGCAAGCAGGATCATGGGCAAACAGCGGTGATTTTGCATAATAAACTCCTATTGGGCGTCGTGTTCGATTTCTTGTTGCAGCTCGCGATTGTTTTCTTGCAATGCGCCCGCTGTTCTTTGAGCCTTGGCGGAACGCGCCATTATTGCGGCCAGTTCGGCATCGACCTGTACTTGTTCCGCCAGTTGCCGGGCGTAGCGGTAGTTTTTTTCTTGCATCGCGCGTTTGGCGGCTTCCATCTTAGTTTTTGCAAGTTCGAACTGTTGCGGTGCGAATTCGTCGCCGCTTGCGCGGTTTGCATTGCTTAAGGCTGCTTTGGCAATATCCATTTGCTCGATCGGCGCCGGGACGCTTGCGCAGCCGCTGATTAAGACTACGGCAGCCACGCCGGCCATGACTTGATACGTGCTGAGGCGGCAAAGTTTTCTCATAATTTTTAGCCCTTAGTGTTAAATGTCGAATCTTGTCTATACCGGGACCTGGATGGCAGGCGCCGATAACAATTAGATGCCTTTATAGCGATCGGCACTGTACGCTAGCGAACTTAAGAAACAATATGCTAAGGATTTAAAATGGAACGCGGATGACACGGATGCGACGGATTGCCACGGATTTTTATGGAGGATGGCTTCTCATCCGTGTTGAATCGTAAAAATCCGTGTTCTCACTATATTTACCTATCAATGTATCTTAGTGGATTACGGCTCCTACAGCAGTCTGGAGAAACGCTCGTTGCGATAGCGGCTCAGCGCCCAGAGCGGAAAAAATTTGTCGTAACCGTGGTATTTCAGGTAGAAAACTTTCGGAAATCCGGGCGCGTTAAAGCTCTCGTCTTTCCAGAACCCGTCAGCTTGCTGGTTTCTTAGTAGATAATTAATCCCGGCTTCCACTTCGGAGCAGTCGCTTTCGCCGGCCGATAGCAATGCCAGCAGCGCAAGCGCGGTCTGGAATGCGGTGCTGGTATTACATTCGCCGCGGCTATGGGTATCATGATAGCTGTGATTGCTCTCGCCCCAGCCGCCGTCGTCCCGTTGCTTTGATTTTAGCCAGGCCACGGCTTTACGGATAGCCGGGTCGTATTTTGCAACTCCTGCGGATTCAAAACCGATCAGCACCGACCATGTACCGTAGATATAGTTCGTACCCCAGCGCCCGAACCAGCAACCGTCGGCTTCCTGTTCATTGCGCAAGTAAGCTATGCATTTGTCGATGACCGGCCTGTATTCAGGATGCCGGGCAACACGCTTGCCCAGGAACATCAGGCAGCGCGCGCTGACGTCCGCGGTCGGCGGATCCAGCAAAGCGCCGTGGTCGGCAAACGGAATATGGTTCAGGTAGTGGTAATTATTGTCGGCATCGAAAGCGCCGTAGCCGCCGTTTTTGGATTGCATGCCGGCAATCCAGGTGCTTGCCCGTTCGATATTTCCGATAAACTCCCGATCTTCGGACTGAGCCAGCGCCAGCGCCGCCACTGCGGTATCGTCGACGTCCGGATAATAGCTGTTGCCGAACTGAAAGGCCCAGCCGCCGCCCGGCAAATTGGGGCGCTGTATTCTCCAGTCGCCGGGCTCGTCCGTTAACTGCTTGCCGGCCAACCAACGCAACGCGGATTTGAGCGCTTGTTGCGTTTGCGGATTGCGTTCGTGGCAGTCGGCTTCCTGTAACGCCAGACTTGCCAAGCCGGTATCCCAGACAGGAGAAACGCAGGGCTGGCAGTAGGCCGTGTCGCCATTGGCAACCAGCAAGCGGTCGATGGCTTCCTTGGCAATTAACCGCCGTTCGTTGTTGGGGGGAATGCCGAGATAATCCATCGCTTCATAAGCGTTGACCATCGCGGTGAAGATGGCTCCCAGGCCGTCGTAACCGTTCAGTCTTTCCGTGAACCATTGATGCGCTTTGACGGTCGCTTTGCTGCGGATGAAGCCCGGAATCAGCGGCTCCAGCAGGCGGCCCATTCGCTCAAGGGCCAGTATGGTTTTGCCTAGCGGCGTTTTGACATGGGCAAAATAGTTTGTTTCCTGGTCCGGCGGCGTAACGAACAGCTCGGCAACGCCGATATGATGAGGATTGCGGGCCTTAACTTTATAGGTACAGAGGATAAACAGCGGCACCATGACGGTGCGCGACCAGTACGATACTTTGTCCAGATGAAACGGGAACCATTTGGGCAACAACATGATTTCGACAGGCATGAACGGCACGCCGCGCCAAGGAATTTGTTCGAATATGGCCAGCATGATGCGGGTAAAGACATTGGCCCTCGCGGCTCCGCCCCGCGCCAGTATCCAGTCGCGGGCCTTGCTCATATGCGCGGCCCCGGTATTGTCGCCGGCCATTTTCATCGCGTAATAGGCTTTTACGGTGCAACTGATGTCGCCGGCGCCGCCTTTGTAAAGCGGGTAGCTGCCGTCCGGGTTTTGCTGTGCCCGAATAAAATTAGCGATTTTGGTCTGGAGCGCTTCATCGATTTCATCCATATAGTGCATCATCAGGATGTACTCGGAAGGAATCGTGCAATCCGCTTCGAGTTCAAACACCCAGTAGCCGTTTTGATTTTGCAAGCTTATCAGCTGCGTTTTAGCCTGGTTAATCGCGCTGTCCAGCGTACTTGGCGAATAGAAAGGGCCTGTGTAGGCGGAATCAAGCCTGATAAAGTTGAGTTGAGCAGCTTGTCTGCTCAAACGAAACTTATGCCCTTTGGGTATAAGTGAAGATATGTCTGTTCGCATCGTATGATTTCCCTTAATACACTTTATTGTTAGAGCTTTTGGCCGGCTTATCCGTCGGCAGCCGGCGTTGTTGCTTACAGTAAACGGCTAGCGTCCCGGAACTGCTGGATTGTCAGTATTCATATGGGTTTGTTTTGACAGGGGCAGCATTTCGCCAACAGTCGCACATCATTTCAGCCACAAAAACAGCTTAAGCTGATCATTGAGTTGCGTCGGTGCGGTAGCGCACATAAGGACGAGGATGTGCTTAAATGAGCGGAGGTACAGAGCGGTATTTTTTATATATCTAATTGATATTTATTGAATAATAAGTAGTGATTGTGAGGGGCGCGCGCGTTCCGGGCTTTGTGAAATATGTTTTGTTTCCGTTTAAACGGGCGTTATTAATGATTATACCCACAGGGCATAAGTAGGATTTGAGCAGGTAAGCTGCTCAACTCAGCTTTAAAAATCGTCCGGAATTAGCCGCAATATTTAAAGGCGTGATTGAGATAGGGGGATTTGCTTCATGGTAAGCCTGTTCCATAAGTAATGGCACTTATTGTTTGAGGTGCTCGAACGATCTAAGCTGTAACCATTTACACAATATCAACCGATTATTTATACCCAAAGGGCATAAGTTTCGTTCGAGCAGACAAGCCGCTCAACTCAGCTTTATACCCAAAGGGCATAAGTTTCGTTTGAGCAGACAAGCTGCTCAACTCAGCTTTAGGTTAACAGTCGTTCGATTTTAACTTACATATATGATGTTGCTTATGACTAATCCAAATAGCCTCTGGCAAAACCATCTCCTTAATTCCCTGTCCGTAGCCAAATGCGACCGTTTTTTTCCTCATCTGGAACTGGTCGAAGTGTCGCTTGGGGACGTTCTTTACGAATCCGGGGACGAGGTGCGTTACGCCTATTTTCCGACGACCTGCATCGTCTCACTGGTTTACGTCATGGAAAGCGGTGCTCCGGCCGAAATCGCCGTGGTCGGCGACGATGGCATGATCGGCGTTTCGCTGTTTATGGGCGGCGGAACGATGCCTAACCGGGCCGTCGTGCGTAGCGCAGGCTACGCTTATCGGCTGCGGGCTCCGATACTGATGCAGGAGTTCAATCGTTTTGGCGGTTACCGTACCGGTACGCTGCACGATTTGCTGCTGAAATATACGCAGACGCTGCTTACGCAAATAGCGCAGACTGCGGCTTGCAACCGGCATCACTTCGTCGATCAGCAACTTTGCCGCTGGTTGTTGCTGAGTCTCGACCGGCTCCATTCGAACGAGATGGTCACGACGCAAGAGCTGATTGCCAATATGCTCGGTGTGCGCCGCGAAGGCATTACCGAGGCGGCCGGGAAGTTGCAGCAAGCAAAATTGATTAATTGCCGCCGCGGACATATCACGGTACTGGACCGGCAGGGGCTGGAAGCGCGGGCTTGCGAGTGCTACCAAGTGATTAAAACCGAAGCGGATCGCCTGCTGCCGGCTCCGCAGCCTGAGCCGATGGTATCGCATATCCCTTTGCCAAAGGTAGGGCATTCTAAAGGCGAAGCTTTAATTTTTCGTCACGAGTAAGTTTTTAAAGCTATCGATTTAATGCTGAACGGCTTTAATAGGCGGGGGAAGCAGCGAACGATCACCTACAGGTTGTTGATCTTTGAGGAATGCGTTCACATCGCTGCGCACATCCTGATCGATGCGGCCGGAGCGAATTTCATTACGCAGCCGTTTTAAAATGCGCTGGAATTTATCGTTGTTACCGCTAATGCGCAAGGCGTGGTTCAGCAGTGTGTCCAGGCTTTGTTTACGGGGTTGCCGGTCTTTGTCGTGTAAAGCTTTAAACAGTGAGTCGACGGTACGATCGGATAAGTCTTTGAAGAACGCAAGACTTTGCGCGGCCGTTTGGCGAACTTCGGCATTCTGATCGTGGAGCATCGTATCGCTTAACTGCTGTTCCGATTTCGGCGTTTGGTAGGCGTTCAATGTTTCCGTGGCGACAATACGCCGATGCACATCCGCGCTTTTCAGCTGTTGAATGGCCGACTCCGCTTGCCTGGCATCGAAAGCTTTTTCTTGCTCCAATTCCTCGGCTGTCGGCAAACGCGCGCCATGCCCCAATGATTCGATCGGCGGATACGTAATCGTCGATTGGACCGGTGTTGCGTCGGTATTCGATGGCTTTGGCGATAAGCGGAAAGCGACCACCGGCACAATAACGGCCAGTGACGCGGCGATTACCAACAAATATTTTTTCATAAGAGTGTAGGAAGGTTACTGCTTGCCCCTTTTGCAAGAGGCAAGCAGTAAAGCGTGGAGAATTACTCGATAATTACGCCGGTTGCCGAACCTGCGGTAGGATTGCTTATAGCGTTGTGGGCACAGCTAGGCTGTTTGTAAGCGTTGGTCACGTTGCCGTTGGTGCTGATGATCATTTCATCGCCAAGCGATCCGGCCGGTTTTTGCGCATATCCGCTGATAAATCCGCCGGGAACGTTATTTAAGCCCATTGCGGTACGCAATCTCCACGCGACGGCATGGTCGGTACAGGAAGTATCGCCTGAAACGCCGATAGCCCCTACTTTTTTTCCTTGGTTATTGTAAAGCGCCAAACCGCCGCCAAATACGTTAATGCCGCCGATACGTTTGCCGACGGCAGGGTCGTTGCCGCCTTGACCGTAGTTTTCAGGGCTGCCGGCATAAGCAACATTGGCGTCAACGGGATTACTCATTTGCAAGCCGTACAAACTGCCGCCGGGCATCGTTAAACCATAAAGGTTGGCTGTCGAAATTGAGAACGCATCCAAGCTGAAAGAGTTGGCAGCCGTTGCTTTTTGTATGGAAATAACCCGGCTGCCTAACCAGGATTTATTGCCGATATCGGCACCGGAACCGCCGCTGTTAACGACAGCGCAGACTTTGCCGGTTTCATCGACAGCCGCTATCCACATAGGAAGGCCGTAACCTCCATTACCGGTAACGCCTACAGACGAAGTAATAGCATTGTTATTCCATGCCGAATAAATGTCGTTACAAGTCGCCATGGCTCCGGCGCTTACGACAGATAATAAAATTCCTCCCAATACGACGGATTTCTTATTTTTCATGATTTAAGCCTTTCTTATTGTTATTAAAAATGTCGGATAGATTTTTATTATGAAATATAAATCGCATTTCTCGATTTATATAAGGTCAGCTGATAAGTCTTTTGCTTTTTTGAATTAACTAGAACCAATACAACGCGTCAGAAATTACGGACAGCTAAACCGCCGGCAAAGATACCAGATTGAAATACCAAAGAAAACAGAAAAGCAAAGACGCTAGGTCAACTTTATAATTCGATCAAAACGCTTTTTTATAAACCTGTATGCAAGCCGGAAAGAATACGGCGCGTTATAAACAAACGGTAGCCGCTCAAATCTGCGGCAAATTAGCCGGCCTTGTTTGAATATGTGCAGTGCTTATCGACTGGCCTTTTATGTTCGCTACCGAACCGACCGGATTAAGTTTTAAGAGTATTGTTCAAAATGCGCTGGGAAACCTCATTCCCCGTTTTGGTCATGGCGTTGTAGTCATGTTTTTTTTGTTATTTGGAGACACTCATGAACAAAGATCAAGTAAAAGGCCGAGTCGAGGAAGGCAAAGGTAAAATTAAAGAAACCGTTGGGAAAGTGATAGACAACGAACAAATGGAAGTCGAAGGAAAAGTTCAAAAGAATGTAGGTAAAGGCCAAGCCGGCTATGGAGATGTTAAAGAAAATATCAAGAAAAAACACTAAAGCCGGGCGCTGCCTGGCTATGCAGGCCGGCCTTTCAGGCCGGCCTGTTATTGTGTATCGGGAATGACATACTTTTAAACACTGTTTATAGGAGATAACCATGAAATTCACCAACATGAAACTGACCGGTTTATTCGCAGGCATTATTTTAGCTTTGTGTTCATTGGGGGCTTATGCAGCCGAGAATCACGTAGCGCAAGCGCAGAAACATGCGAAAGCGGCTGCCAAAGCCAGTGATGCAAAAGAAATTGTCCAACATGCTGAGCAAGCCAGAATCCATGCGAAAACTGCCGATGAACATCTGGATGCCGGCATTACAAGTTTGGATAATGCCATCAGCCAAGGCAAGCAAGGTAATGCGGATATGGCGAAGAAAGCCGCCGAAGAAGCTGTAACACATCTAAAAGCTTCGGAAGGGGACTAAGCAACCGCCAGCTTGCGGTAGGGTAGAAAACGGCGGGCCAAAATAGCTCGCCTTTTTTTGCCGCCAAAAGTGAAGTTATCCGTTTTTAACAAAAACTAAGGGTTGGTTTTGTTGAATTCCGGCATAAGCTGAACATCAGTTGGTCTTTACTCAAGGATTTGCTGGCAATCCTGTTGCAATGCCCGCAGAAACTGCTTTCCAGCGCGCTTGGGAAAATGCTTTAATTTTCGCTGCAGCCGTTCGGCGCCATAACGTTGCTTGTACTTGTGAAATAAGGTGTTCACCTGCTAATCCAATAACCAACGTTGTTGATGGCGTTGACTGGGTTTGCGGTGCAGGCAGGCATAATAGTCGCTACGTGACACACTCAGACAAGCACATGAGGGGAGACATTTAATCTGCGAACATATAAAGGGAAAAGCAAAAAATTGATCTTTTAAATCAGGTATTTAAGAAAAACACTAATGAAATATAAATAAAGTTAATTTGTGACAGAATCAATGATATTTCGCTTTTTACCGGTAAAAAAATAGTGAAATGATGGTAAAAAATAAAAAATTTCTACCACCATTTTATCCATTAATTCGCCGATAGCTTGTAATTTCTAATCAACACCTCCTTTGCCGTAGTCTTTGTGGTTCCGCAGGAATACCGTACTGAGACCGGCTCAACGATAAACCTGGAAAATATCTCCCGGACTTCAGACGTATCATTCAAACTCAGCAGAAACTTACCGTAACAATTATTGAGGTCAATCAACATGGCGGATTCAATTAAACCATCAACTTATTTTGGATTAATGGCCGAGTTCCAAAAAGCACACATTCCTATCATCGAGATAGGGGAAAAATACTTTGGTTATGACAGCGAGAAATCTAAGCGAGAAGCCGCCCGAGGAAAGTACCCATTCCCAGTGTTCAGGCTAGGCAGCAATAAAACTACCTGGATGGTAGCAATCGAAGATTTTGCAGCATATCTTGACCAAGTTAAGGAAAAGGCCAAGAAAGAATATCGGGCGGCAAAAGGTTAAAACTGGCAATATTGAAATCAAAACCGGCTAACCATGCCGGTTTTTTGTTGGGAGTAGTGCTTATTTGAAGCTTTAATATACAATCTTTAGTCAGAAAACTTGGAGAACATAACATGAACCCGAAAGAGCTGATTGTAAAGTGCTACGCGAAACAAGAGGAAGGGGAGTGGGTGGCTGTGTGTTTAGATTTTTGTCTAGCGACACAAGGCAGTTCATTGGATGAGGTTAAGCGCAAGCTTGAGGAACAAATCGCCTTTTATGTTGACGAAGCCTTGCAAGACCAGGAATACGGTAATCAATTATTGGCAAGACGAGCACCAATAACGCAGTGGTTTGAATATTATTTTATCCGGCTTACCAATATGATTTATCCGAACACCAGCGTTGTTTTTGATGAAATGCTCCCCCTTCGTCTTGCATGAGCGGAGAATATCCACCCATCACGTGCAAAGAATTGAAGGCGATATTGGCTTATCTGGGATTTGCCTTTGATACACAAAAAGGTTCCCATGAGCAATGGATTTTGATTAAGGACAACAGGAAGTACAAGGTTACTGTCGATTGTCCGAAAGCGCCATTCTCACAAACTCTTATCAAAAGCATGGCCGAACAAGCCGGGGTGAAGAAGAAAGATTTTTACCAAATTCTTAAGCAACTATAGCCGCTAACCAAGCGGCTTTTTTGTGCCTGAATTGTTGGCAATTGTTGTGGTTGTTTTTTTAGAAATGGGACAAAATTGGGAAAACTTTTATTTCAGACATAAAAAAAGCACTTGGTTTTAACCTAAGTGCTTGATTTGTATGGTGGCGATAGGTGGATTTGAACCACCGACCCCGGGGTTATGAATCCCGTGCTCTAACCAACTGAGCTATATCGCCATCTAACAGCTCTTTTGAAGAGCGGAAATTATATGTATCCGCTCATGATTTGTCAAACATTGAATCTGAAATGCACGACATCGCCGTCTTTAACGATATAGTCTTTGCCTTCAAGTCGCCATTTGCCGGCATCTTTGGCGCCTTGTTCGCCTTTATAATCAATGAAATCCTGATAGGCGATGACTTCCGCGCGGATAAAGCCTTTCTCGAAATCGCTGTGAATGACGCCGGCAGCTTGCGGTGCGGTTGCGCCCACCGGAATAGTCCAAGCCCTGACTTCTTTTACGCCGGCGGTAAAATAAGTCGCCAGGCTCAGCAGTTTATATCCGGCTCTTACGACACGGTTCAAACCGGGTTCTTCCAAACCTAGATCGTCCAGGAATTCCTTTCTTTCATCGTCATCCAACTGGGCTATTTCCGCTTCCATCGCTGCGCAGATCGGCACGACCATCGCGCCTTCTTTATCGGCCAAGGCTTGCACTCTATCCAGCATTGGGTTGTTCTCGAAACCGTCATCCTGGACGTTGGCAATGTACATGACCGGCTTAAGCGTCATCAAGCACAAGTCTCTGACCAACGCTTTTTCATCGTCGGATAAAGGCAGCGCGCGCGCAGGTTCTCCGGCATCCAATTGCTTGAAAATTTTTTCCAGCACCTCTTTCTTTGCCTGTTCGTCTTTATTGCCGGTGCGGGCCGCTTTGCTCGAACGCGTCAAAGCTTTTTCAACAGAAGCCATATCGGCCAGCGCTAATTCAGTATTGATGACTTCAATGTCGGAGATAGGATCGATTTTTCCGGCGACATGGATCACGTTATCATCCTGAAAGCAACGCACCACATGGGCAATGGCGTCCGTTTCGCGAATATTGGCTAAAAACTGGTTGCCCAGACCTTCGCCTTTTGATGCGCCGGCAACCAGCCCGGCAATGTCGACAAACTCGATTGTGGTAGGTAGCACGCGCTCCGGTTTTACAATTTCCGCCAGCTTGTCCATGCGGGGGTCTGGCACCGGAACTACGCCTACATTGGGGTCAATGGTACAAAAAGGGTAGTTTTCGGCCGCGATTTTCGCACGGGTTAATGCATTAAATAAGGTTGATTTGCCAACATTGGGTAAACCAACGATTCCACAATACAGCGCCATAGAGTTCTCTGAAATTTTAAATAAGAAGGGAGTACAGCAAGATGATCAAGCCGAAACAAAGCGGGAATTATACAAGCTACGGCTTTAAATCTAAAAAACTAAAACGTGTTTACTCACCATCATCAAAATTCAATGGGTGTAGGTGGTTGATTGCAAAGGCTTCTGCAACAGGGGAGCGCTACAGGGATGTATTCACGCGTCCTTGGCAATCAATGACCTACACTCGATTTCAAAATGGGGGGAGTAGGTACACTAAAACAAGTAAATGACGAATCGATTGGATGGAGTTTCTCGTAATTCATGTCATCCATGTACTACGGCAAGTCAGTTTTTATGTATATTCTTAGTGCTCTTCGTGGCAAATAATCGAACAAATCGCTAAACTACAGTCCTGCTTATACGCCAAGAAAAGACCCATGTTAAAACAAACGCCACTTTACAATTTGCATCTTGAGTTGGACGCCAAGATGGTGCCGTTTGCCGGCTATCTTATGCCGTTGCATTACGGTAAAGGCACATTGCACGAGCATCTGCACTGCCGCAGTCATGCCGGTTTCTTCGACATTTCCCACATGGGCCAGTGCCTGATTTTGGGTGGTGATGCTATCCATGAACTTGGGAAATTGATACCCAGCGATATTTCCGGGCTTAAATCCGGCGGGCAAAAATACACGGTATTAACCAACGACGACGGCGGGATTATGGACGATATTGTCATTACCCGCATCGATACCGGTTTGATGATTGTCGTGAATGCAGCCTGTAAAGACAAAGACTTTAAGCACCTGTATAACCATTTAGGCGGACGGTGTTGTTTTAATGAGCTGAGCAGTCAGGCGTTGCTGGCATTGCAAGGTCCGGCCGCTGCATCGGTCATCGACAAGTTTTCTCCGCAAGCTGCTGAACTTTCCTTTATGCAGGCCTGCGGTACTTATATTAACGGCATAAAATGCAACATCAGCCGTAGCGGCTATACCGGCGAAGACGGCTTTGAAATTTCGGTCGGCCGTCATTATGCGGAACAGCTCGCCTGTCTGTTGCTGGCCGAAGACGAGGTGGAACCTGTAGGCCTGGCTGCTAGAGATACGTTGCGCCTGGAAGCAGGGCTATGCTTATATGGACATGAGCTTAGCGAGTCTATTTCCCCGGTAGAAGCCGGTCTTCAGTGGTTGATTAAAAAAACGGACGTCGACTTTCCGGGAGCCTATAAGATTTTGGCTCAGTTAGAACGCGGACCGGAAAAGATCCGCGTCGGATTGCTGATCGATAGCAAAATCCCCGTGCGGGAAGGCAGTATAATTTGCAACAGCGAAGGCATTGCCGTCGGTTATGTGACTAGCGGCAGCTTTTCACCCAGTTTGGGACAGCCGATTGCGATGGCATTGCTTGACCCGTTTATTGTTGAATCGAGGAGTCCGTTACACGCGATGGTGCGCGATCATCGCATTACAGTGACCGTGACTCCATTGCCTTTTATCCCTCATCGTTATCGACGGTAAGACTATGACTTCATCCCGGCCTGGCTTAGCCCAATTGGAAATGCGCGGTAATTTCATTAACCGCCACATCGGTCCCAATCCGCTACAAACCAGGGATATGCTGGCGGAGTTGGGGGTAAACGAATTGGAAGACATTATCGGTTTGGCAATTCCTGCCAACATCCTTAATCGCGAACCGTTAAAACTGACCGAGACAATCAGCGAACGCGCGGTAATTAAGCATCTGCGTAAAATGCGCGAACGCAATAAAGTGTTCACGTCGATGATAGGCATGGGCTATTACGATACGATCATGCCGGCGGTGATCAAGCGCAATGTGTTGGAAAACCCGGCCTGGTATACCGCTTATACGCCGTATCAGGCCGAAGTCAGCCAAGGGCGGCTGGAAGCCTTGCTTAACTTCCAGCAAGTTATTATCGACCTGACCGGCATGGAGCTGGCAAATGCTTCGCTGCTTGACGAAGCCACGGCGGCGGCGGAAGCGATGACGATGTCGCGGCGCTTGTCGAAGAGTACGGCCAACAGCGTATTCGTGGACCGGGATTGTCATCCGCAAACGATAGCCGTGGTCAAAACCCGCGCCCGCTCGCTGGGGTATGAAGTTATCGTGGGCGATCCTTACCAGGACCTTGAGCATCATGATTTTTTTGCATTGCTGGTGCAATATCCCGGCGGCAAAGGCGAAATCAGGGACTTAAGCGAAATTACCGCGATTGCCCAGGCTAAATCCGCGTTGGTGACGGTTGCGGCCGATTTGTTGGCGCTGGTGCTGCTGAAACCGCCTGCCGCGTTCGGCGTCGATATCGTGGTCGGCAACTCCCAGCGTTTTGGCGTGCCGATGGGCTACGGCGGGCCTCACGCCGCCTATTTTGCGACCAAGAATGAATACAAACGCTCGGTTCCGGGCCGCATTATCGGCGTGTCCAAAGACAGCCACGGCCAGCTTGCGTTGCGCATGGCGCTGCAAACCCGCGAGCAGCATATACGCCGCGACAAGGCCACCAGCAATATCTGCACGTCGCAGGTTTTACTGGCAGTTATTGCCGGATTCTATGCGGTTTATCACGGCGCGGAAGGCCTGCGCTTGATTGCGGAGCGCGTACATCGATATACGCAAATCCTGGCTGCCGGCATTACCCAGTTGGGGCATCACGTGTTGAGTGAATGTTATTTCGATACTCTGGTTATCAGCACACCGAACCGCGCCAAACGCATTGCCGCACGGGCCGCTGAAGCCAATATCAACCTGCGCGTGATCGATGCTGACCATATCGGCATAGCGTTGGACGAAACCACGAACCGCAGCAGTCTACGGGATGTCTGGCAGGTTTTTGCTTCCTCCACCGCCGACCTGCCCGACATCAACGGCTTGGATGCAGCCGTCGGCGAGTGTATCCCGGAAACTTTGCTGCGTAACGACCGAATCCTGCAACATCCGGTTTTCGCTCGCTATCATTCCGAAACCGAAATGATGCGTTATATGCGCCGTTTGGCCAGACGCGATATAGCGCTGGACCGCTCGATGATACCGCTGGGCTCCTGCACGATGAAACTGAATGCGGCGACCGAAATGCAGACTATTTCCTATTACGAATTTAACGCGCTGCATCCGTTCGCGCCGTTGTACCAAACCCACGGTTATCAGCAGATGTTTTCCGAGTTGGAAGACATGCTGTGCGATTTGACCGGTTTCGATGCGTTCTCTCTGCAACCTAATGCCGGCTCGCAAGGGGAATACACCGGCCTGCTGGTGATTCGTAAATACCATGAAGTCAGAGGGCAGGGGCAACGCAATATTTGCCTGATACCCGCTTCCGCGCACGGCACCAATCCGGCCAGCGCCACGATGGCGGGACTTAAGGTCGTGGTCGTTGCCTGCGACGGCAACGGCAATGTCAGCCTCGACGACTTGCGCGCAAAAACCGCCGAATACCATGACACGCTGGCTGCGTTAATGATTACTTATCCGTCCACGCACGGCGTGTTCGAGGAAGCGTTCCGGGACATCTGCGATTTGATCCACCAGCACGGCGGGCAGGTTTACTTGGACGGCGCCAATTTCAATGCGTTGGTTGGTTTAAGCCGGCCCGGCAAAATCGGCGCCGACGTTGCTCATCTAAACCTGCACAAAACCTTCTGCATTCCGCATGGCGGCGGCGGTCCCGGCGTCGGCCCGATTGGCGTCGGCGCGCACCTGGCGCCGTTCCTGCCCGATCATCCGGTTGTCGATGGCGTTAACCCGGCCAAAGGCGGGCACGGCACCGTCGGCACCGTATCCGCAGCGCCTTGGGGATCGGCCAGCATTTACACGATTTCCTGGGCTTATATCGCGATGATGGGCGCAGCCGGTTTAAAGCGCGCTACATTAACTGCGATCCTGAACGCCAATTACATCGCCAAACGTCTGTCGCCGTATTATCCGGTTTTATATACCGGCAAAAACGGTTGGGTCGCGCATGAATGTATTATCGACTGCCATGCGTTTAAAAAGACCTGCAATATCACTGTCGAAGACATTGCCAAGCGCCTGATCGATTACGGTTTTCATGCGCCGACCGTGTCGTTCCCGGTCGCCGATACCTTAATGATAGAGCCTACCGAAAGCGAAGACAAAGCGGAGATTGACCATTTTTGCGACGCGCTAATCGCGATTCGTGCGGAAATCAAGGCGATAGAAGACGGCGAAGCGGATGCCGAAAATAACCTGCTGCATAATGCGCCGCATACGCATCGCCTGTTGCTGGACGAATGGACGCTGCCTTATTCGAGGCAACAGGCGTTTTTCCCGGACAACCATCAGCATGACGATAAATATTGGCCGCCGGTCGGGCGTATCGACAATGTTTATGGCGATAGGCATGTGTTTTGTAGTTGTCCGCCTTTAGCGGATTACGAGTAGCTGAAGTGGCGTGATTGTCCACGAAAGGCACGAAAAACACGAAAGAGAAATAGAACACGGATGCCACGGATGAGACGGATTTAAACGGATTTTATCCGTATCGATCTGTAAAAATTGTGCCATCCGTTTTCCGTTTACAAAAGAGCCATTACGTTTAATCGACATAGATATGCTTGCCGGTCGACACTTTTAGTCAACTTTCGTGTTTTTCGTGGACCTTAGTTTTTAAACAGCGGATCACACCCGCAACGGCGTGACTTGGCCGGTCAGCCGGTAGTTTTTATAGTCCGCTATAACCTGGGCATGGTCGAATGCCAGTACGTCGGGCAAATTGTCGAACGTATAAATGCCGAAATTTTTTGCATCGTCGGCGGCTCGCGGCGTTCCGGCGGCTTCGGCAATATAGACCGCAGTCACGGTATGATTGCGGGAATCGCGCTGGGGATTGGAGTAGATGCCCAGCAACGCTTTCAGCGTAATATCCAGGCAGGTTTCTTCTTTGGCCTCGCGAATCGCGGCCTGTTCGATCGTTTCGCCGACGTCGACAAAGCCGCCCGGTATTGCCCAGCCGTATGGCGGATAAACGCGCTCGATCAATACAAAAGGCCGGCCGGGTTGATCGATCAGTTCGATTAAAATATCGGCGGCCAACAAAGGGGTGATGGGTTTGGGCATGTTGTCTCCTAAAGCGGGGGGATCGTTTAAAATCTTAAGTTGGCGAAATAGTAACTGCTCAGCGTATGATCAATAGAACACGGATGACACGGATGACACGGATGACACGGATAGGACGGATTTACACGGATTTTTAGCCCAAGCCAAGTTTAAATCCGTGATGATCCGTTTAATCCGTGTTCCGTTTTTCTATGCGCTGAATAGTTACACGAAATATAACATGGACAAGCTTTTCCATTACACGCCATCGATAGCGCCAATGCATAATCTGTGTTTTCCCGATCGTTAAAGAAATCATGAACTGTCCCAAGTGCCGGCATGAACTGCAAGTACCCAGTGAAATTTGTCCTCACTGCGGCATCGTATTTGCCAAATATAGGAAATATCATCCTGAACAGGCCGATCGGCCGGCTGTTCAAGCGCCTATTGTGACGCTATATGAAGAAGATACCGCCCGGCCATTGATGCAACTTTTGTTTTACGAAGCACGGCAGCCGACATTGGCGTATTTTTCAGGCGGGTTGATTATTTTTATAGGCCTGATTATTTGGAGCTGGCAGCTCATCAGTGCTTCTATCGAAAGTAACGCAGTGGGCAACTCTCTTTTGCATAATGTTAATCTGCCTTTTCACGAGGCAGGGCATATTATTTTCAGGCCTTTCGGCGCATTTATCACTTCATTAGGCGGAACGCTGGGGCAGCTGTTAATGCCGTCGATTTGCGCGGGCGTGTTATTGATCAAAACGCGCGACCCTTTTGGCGCATCGGTGGCGCTATGGTGGGTCGGCGAAAACTTCCTGGATATTGCTCCCTATATGAACGATGCGCGGGCAGGGCAGTTGCCGCTGTTGGGCGGTAACTTCGGTCATTCGGCGCCGTATGGCTTTCACGATTGGCAGTACCTGCTGACCGAGTCCGGCCTTTTGCAATATGATCATCTTCTGGCTAAAGCGGTTTTTGCGCTGGGGACTGTCATCATGCTGTTGTCGTTGCTATGGGGCGGGCTTTTGCTTTTTAAACGCTACAAAGCCTGGAGATGTTCGTACTGAGCCTTATCTAAATAGGGCTGTTTAAGTCGTCGCACGAAATGCCCGGCCCTGCGAGTAGTTTTCAGCAAGCCTGGCGCGAACTCATCCGGATACCCGATAGATAGCCGTAAACGGTGTAAAATTTCCGAGCGTAATAATAGCGTCATCAATAAGGCCTTTTTTCCAGCGATAGGCTATCCGGCGACTCGCAATACATGACCATCGTTATCAGTTCGGCGACGTTTTCTGCCTGCATCTTTTCCATGATGCTCGCTCTGTGGACGTCTACGGTACGGTTGCTGATATTGAGTATTTTTGCTGATTCTTTGTTGGAGTGACTTTTGACGATCAATCCCAGCACTTCTCTTTCTCTTGCGGTCAGATGATCTATGCGGTCTTGTATCAGGCGTTTTTTCGAATATTCTTCCCTATAAACGACGTCTTTTTTGATGGCCTCATTGATACGCTCCAGCAATATTTCGTTATTAAACGGCTTTTCCAGGAAATCGACGGCACCGGACCGGAAGGCTTTTGCCGAGTCGGCAATATCGGCATGGCCGCTAATAAATATGATCGGAATGTTGATCCCCCTGTTTAATAATTCACTCTGTAGTTCATGGCCTGTCATTAACGGCATTCTGACGTCCAGGACCAGGCAGCCCGGCTGTCCGGGATCATAGTTGTTCAAAAATGCCTCGGCGGATTCAAAACTTCTGACTGTTTGCCCTGACGACTCAATCAATAAACTTAGCGAGTCCCGTATTGCGAATTCATCGTCAACTAAATAAACAACAGGTGTTGAATTATTATTGCTCATCAGGTTTTCTCCGTATAGGTAATATGAAATAGAAAGTAGTTCCTTTGCCAGGTTGGCTGTTGAAATGCAAGCTTCCATCGTGGGCTTCAATCAACGAACGGCTGATGGATAATCCCATGCCCATGCCGTCCGCTTTGGTCGTGTAAAAAGGGGTCAATATTTTTTGCTGTTGCTCGGCATCGAGCCCAGGCCCATTGTCTTTCACCCTGACCTGGATGCCGTTGTTGTGCGTCAACCGGCTATGGATCGCGACGTGGCGCTGTTGTTTTACGTGCGATGTTTTCAACGCATCGACGCTGTTGCGGATCAGGTTTATGATGACTTGTTCAATTTGTACATGATCGACGTCGATCAGCGGCAGCTTGCTTTCCAGTTCAAACGTCAGTCTTATACCGTTCTGTTTAAGTTCGGAAATGCACAGGCTGACCGCTTCATGGATCAAACTGTTAATATCGGCGCTTGAGCGGTGTTTGGCATGGGATTTGACAAACTCTCTCATGCGATGAACGATCCGCCCCGCTCTTAAAGCCTGCTGTTGAGTCTTGTATAAAATTTCCGTCAGTTTTATCAAGTCGGGGTCTTCTGCATCAATCAGGTTTAAACTGACTTGCGTATAGCTGGAAATCGCGGACAAGGGTTGATTGACTTCATGAGCAATGCCCGACGCCATTTCACCCATCAAGCCAAGCCGGGTAACATGCGCGAGTTCGTCCAGATGTTCTTTGTCTTGACGCTCCCGGTGCTTGCGCAAACTGACGTCGCGCACAATATGGGTAAAATAGTGTGCATTGTCGACCGAAAACTCCGCTATCGATATATCGAGAGGCACTACATAGCCGTTCTTATGAATACCTTCAACTTCCTGGATTTGATCGACAATTTTTTCCAGTTGCGCTGAGCTGGAAGTAGTCGTTTGTCTTAACGACGACGGTATCAGTTTGTTGATGCTGCAATCGACCAGTTCTTCCGGTTGATAACCGAAAATAGTTTCCACCGCTGCATTTGCGGATACGATGATATTCGACATATCGACAGTAATAATGCCTTCTATCGACGCATTAAAGATCGAATTGAGTTTAGCTTCCCGTTCCAGTAATTGATGTTTGGAGCGCCGTAGTTCTTCAACTTTCTTCATTAGACTCAGGTTACTGACGATTAATTCGCTCGTTTGCCTGCGCACTTTTTCTTCCAGCTTTTCATTAAGGTAGGCGATGGTTTCTTGCGCCTGTTTACGTTCGGTGACGTTATTGATGGTCAGTAATATTTGCAGCGCGTTTTTATCGTTGTAAACGACTCTGGCGTAACATTCGACATAAGTTGGATTTTTGTTTTTATCGTCTTGCTGGAATGCATTCGCGGCAAGTCGAAAATACTTACATTCCGGGTGAGCAGGCGAGTCCTTCAGCGTGTTGATTTTGGCGTTAAGGTGACTGTTTTTTTTCGGTAAGAGGTGATGAATAAACAGGTAGTAGTTATCTTGATCCGACGGATGAATGAATTTTCCAAATCGCTTGTTGACCAGCTCCTCTCTCTGTTTACCAAGCAGGGATGCGGCGGCAAGATTGGATTTTTGGATAATCCCCGATTCATTCAACGTCAGGTAGCCAACGGGTGATGAATCGTAGAGCTGCGCGTAAGTATCGCGGGATGCAGTCAATTCATGGTGGGCTCTATTCAGTTCCTCATTCTGCATTTTCAGTTCTAATTGATAGACCTGAAATTCAAACAGTAGCTTTTCAATGTCGGCAGTAGACATCCGGGCAATATTGACCCCCGAGTGCTGAAGCATGGTTTCCGCTCGTTTGCGGATCGTATTACGATGCTTATTAAGTAAAGCCTCCGCTTTTTCGTCAAGACTTTCAGTATCCGTATGCCTGTCAGTTGCTTTTCTCATAAACTCATATCCGTTTTTGCGCCTTAGCCAAAAATGCCGATTGAAAATATAAACACGCTATTCTCCTTCAGAACCAATACTGAGTACTTTAATTGTATTTGAGGTATTTCAGTAATATGTCCTGATTTACACAATTGCTCTTTATTCAGGAATTCTATTGTTATCGGAGAAATCCGCTTTATTAAGTCCGCTTGAATTTCTGCGATGAATAAAAATACTTACAAAAAACTGAAACCTTGGCGCTATCTTTGCCGATATTATAACTAAATAAGTAGTCGGGCAAGTCAGCGGGGTTGTTGTCAGGTTATTGTTTTTATTAGTTGTTTAATAGACTGATTAATGTTGTCCAGTATTTTTATTTTAGATTTATTAACAATATATGACATTCATGCGTGGAAATACATAAGCAAAAACACCTAGGTATATGTACGAATTTTGCAGCTATTTTCTTTGCTATAACATTTGCCTATAAATTAATGGAGAAGTTTATCGTTATTTATCTGCCGATAGATAACTAGCAATTACCGTTAGTTTTTTAAACTAAGAGAATTGTAATAAAACAATGCCGGGTTCGAGCCAATTTATGTCGATCAATACGGGAAAGTCCGGAGAATGATATGGCAACAATTAATTTAGAGGATGAAATGCAACAGTGGAGTGCAAACTGGCAATACAAGATTTCCGGGATTGATATTGAGCTAAAGGAAAAGCAGTTCATGACTGATGAACTTGAATATTATAAGGAAGCGAAAATCAAATCAAAGAAGAATGCCTACGCAAAAGATAGAAACTCGGATTTCGTTGTTGGCGCGAAAATCAAACCTCGGAATAAATTGTTTTTGCAAAAAAAGTAAGCCGCGGAATGCCGCGGCCTAGACTAGTCGTAGTATTTGTGTCAAATCGTTTTATATTTTTCGAGTCTTTTTGCCGAGATAGCTTTTTCTTTAATAGAGCCCCCGCAAGGGCTTCGGTATCTTTAATTTTATTGCAAGCTACCACCCCTGAGTATTTCTTAGAAGAATACTTAATTCTCAAAGATTACCCATTTAGCTGAGTTGAGCGGCTCGTCCGCTCAAACGAAACTTATGCCCAAGGGTATAAATGTTGGATAGTTTTGTTATCCAAGGAGTAGAAATGCAATGTTCGGAAAATTTCAGCAATGCCTCGGAGCGGTCAGTTCGTTTTTTCCTGTTATGCCTCAATTAACGAATCGCAATCTGGCCATTGATACGTTAAAGGTTAACGAGGCTAAGTATCGCAGCTTGTTCGAAAATATCGACCAGAGTGTTATTTATCTGGATGCCGCGAGTATTGTGATGGCTGTCAATCAGGCCGCCGAACAGCTTCTCGGTATTCCCCGCGACATTATTATAGGGCGCAAGTTTGTTGATTCTTGCGTTACATTCTTCAGCGAAGACGGTTCGGTACTGCCGGAAGAGCGGCATCCGTCAGTGTTGGCCTTGCGTACCGGCAAGCCTGTTGAAGACGTCGTTATAAGGCTGTTTAACGCGGATCGCCAAAGTTATCTTTGGGTTGTTGTTAATTCAGTGCCCGAATTCAGGATGGGGGAGAGTCAGCCTCATCAGGTGTTAATGACGTTGACGGATATTACTCCGCAAAAGCAGTCAGAAGACGAGCTCAGCATGGCGTCGGTGATTTTTAACAATATCGGCGAAGGCATATTCGTTACCGATAAAGACAGAAAAATAGTTTCGATTAACGATGCATTTACAGAGCTAACCGGCTTTACGCAGCAGGATGTTTACGGGCAAGACGCGCAATTTTTACAATCGAAAAAGAACAGTTTAAAAATGGCCGACGAACTCAACAACTTTACTAAAACAGTCAATAACTGGCAGGGTGAAGTCTGGCGACGCCATAAAAGCAATGCGGATTTTCCGTCATGGACTACCGTTAACGAGGTAAAGGATTCGAACGGAGAAGTGCTTCATTACGTTCATGTGTTTATGGATATCACGCATTTTAAGAAAGCCCAGGATCATCTGGGTTTCCTGGCCTATCATGATCCGTTAACGCGATTGCCGAACCGCTTGCTGCTGAAGGATCGTATCGATCACTCGTTGCAAAACGCACTTCGGGAAGGCTCGCAAGCCGCCGTATTATTTCTTGATCTTGATCGTTTCAAAGGCATTAACGATACCTACGGTCATGCGGTTGGCGACGGATTATTACGGGAAGTCGCTAAACGCATCAAAAACCTGGTCAGGAAAGAAGATACCGTTTCGCGTTATGCCGGCGATGAGTTTGTCGTGTTCATGGAAAACATTCCCAACACTAAAAATCCTGCCAAGCTTGCACGGAAGCTGATCGATACTTTTAACGCTCCCGTTTATATAAAAGGATACCGTTTGAAAGTCTCGACCAGCGTCGGCATCAGCCTGTTTCCGCAAGATGGGCGAGATACCGATACGCTGATTAAAAATGCCGATGCGGCAATGTACCGGGCAAAGAAAGAAGGGCGAAACAACTTTCAATATTACAGTTTGGAACTCACCACGGAAGCGTTTGAGAAAATGTCGATGGAATGCGCGTTACGCCAGTCGATCGAGCGGCACGAATTGGTCCTGTATTACCAACCTCAGGTTTGCCTTAAAACCGGGGAACTTATCGGTGTTGAGTCTTCGGTGCGCTGGATGCACCCAACGCTGGGATTGATGCCGCCCAAGCAGTTTATCAGCATAGCCGAGGAAAGCGGTTTTATCGTAGCGCTTGGCGAATGGGCCCTACAACACGCATGCATGCAGATGGTGCAGTGGCTGGAGGAGGAACTGTACGTCAATAAAATGATCGTCAATGTTTCCGCTATTCAGTTTTTACGATCCGATTTTGTTGCTACGGTTGAACGCGTATTAACTTCGACCGGCCTGGACCCGTCTTATCTTGAGTTGGAACTGACCGGCAGCGGCTTTATGGATAACTCCGGGCAAATGATAAAAGCGCTGAACAAGCTGGTCGCATTGGGAATAGAGCTGACGATCGATGATTTTGGCGTGGGTTGTTTTTCGTTTAACAACTTAAAACGTATTCCTGTAAAAAAGTTGAAAATCAACAGCTCGTTCGTCGCCGATGTGCTGGATGACGTTAATGACGAAGACATCATTCGCGCGTTGGTAGCCTTGGGCCATGGATTGCATTTGCAGGTTGTTGCGATTGGCGTTGAATCGAAAGCTCAGCATCAACGATTGATCGACCTGGGTTGCGACGGCGGACAAGGCTATTTATACAGCTCTCCGGTTTTGCCCCGGTCGAACATTTTCCGGAACTTGATAGGGGAAGGTTAAAGGGCAAAATACCTTGGACCTTCGCCTTAGTACAGCAGTGTCTGAATAGTTAAAAAATATTTAATAAACATAGGTATTCATACGAATTACACAAGCTCATCTTTGGCGCTAAACTGGCCCGCTAAGTGTTTATACCGATTGTCCCATCCCCCCTTTCTCCCTAGAATGAAAAACGAAAACATTCTTTCGCAATGCGCAAGAGGTGAGGTTGTGGTTGATTTAAATTTAGCGCAAAGCTCCCTAGATGAGGGAGGCATTGATAAGGAGAAACTTCAAAAAATGATTGCAGAACGGGCTTACGGCAAAGCCGAAAAAAGAGGCTTTGCCGGCGGGCATGAACAGGAAGATTGGCTGGAAGCGGAATCGGAGATAAAAAATCAGTATTTCTATTGGTTTCAGGATGTTGAATAACTTTATAAATCGCAGAAGATGTTGACGAAAAAGCTATGGTGTTGAATATGAAACGAAATAAGATAATTGATATTTTCAATCCGGAACAATTAACAGATCATAAAGCTGAGTTGAGCAGCTTGTCCGCTCAAATGAAACTTATGCCCTTGGGGTATAAAAAACGAGTTGCTTTTCATGAGGCCGGACATGCGGCGGGTATCCATTTAAACAATAAAGCCAGACAATTGCCGCCGGTTTTTTTCAAAATTATTTTTAAGGAAACGGGGCGCGTAACGGATGCGGATATCATGGCTTATCAAACAACTCATGATGATTGCATTGCACGGGTAGAAGGCGGACGGTTAATTCAATCATTGCCGCTTTCTATTGAGAGCCTGGTGCGTACCGAACATGACGACGCAATGGAACAGTTGGTAAAAGACTATACGGTCGCTTTCGAGGCCGATGTTATCAATCTGCTGATTGGTCCGCTGGCTGAGGCTAAACACGTGGCCGAAGACGATGGCGAACTATTTAATAACCAATTAGTCCACCTGAAAGCATTGAAAAATTATGGCGGACGTTCCGACCTTGCTTTGGTTAATGAATATTTACAAAGTTTCTCTAACGACAAACAGCAAATAGATGAAAAGCTGGATCAGTTGTTTAATGCCGCGTTTGACTTTGTAAATAACGATGCAAACTGGGCGGCGATCACCAAACTGGCCGATCATATCCTGGCCGACGACAAAAATATTATCGAATGTGAAGAGATAGGATCCATGCTCGATGAATCGGTGGATTACTTCCAAAATCGGAGAATCGCAGCAAGGTCTTATCTGAATGGCTGATTCAAGGAATGACATTGTCAAAACGGTGCTCACATTGTTGGGTAATTTTTTCACCTATCTGAAGGGCTTGCTGATGAACGGTTTAAATTTTTTATCCAAACAGAAGCCGGAGAAGGAAGTTAATAAGCCGCCCGATCAGGATAGCGCCGGAGCCAAGCAGAGAAAGATTTTTTTCTATGTGCTGATGTTCATTCTATTGCTGACGTTTATTAATAACATTCAGGAAGTGAAACGGGATGAAATTCCGTTCAGCCAGTTCATGAAGCTGGTCAAGGAAGGGAAAATCGACAAGGCAGTCGTCACCGAGCGTTATATTACCGGTGCGATCAAATCGGACGATCCGCAAAAGCCGGAAAGAAACTTCATGACGGTCCCGCTGTGGCAAAACGATCTTGCGCAAATGCTGGAGCAGAATAAGGTTGATTTTGTCGTCAGAAGCAGCGACAACTGGCTGACTAACCTGTTTTTCAACTGGGTTATCCCGATGGTGATCCTGGTATTTGTCTGGTCGTGGATCATGCGCCGCAGTGCAGCCGGTGGCGCGCAATCCTTCCTGAACTTGGGCGATAAGATTCACATCCATCAGGATACCCAAGCCAAAATCACTTTTAACGATGTGGCCGGCGCCGACAGCGCCAAGCAGGAACTTGGAGAGTCTATCGATTTTTTAAGATCGCCGGATAAAATCCAGCGCTTAGGCGGACGCATGCCCAAAGGCGTACTGCTGGTAGGTCCGCCCGGAACCGGCAAAACCTTGTTGGCGCGTGCGGTGTCCGGCGAAGCGCAGGTGCCGTTCTTTAACATCAGCGGTTCCGAATTTATCGAATTGTTCGTCGGCGTCGGCGCGGCCAGGGTACGCGAGCTGTTTGTACAGGCGCGCAATAAAGCGCCCTGTATCATATTCATCGACGAGCTTGACGCGATCGGCCGTTCGCGGGGCGGCCCGGTCATGATCGGCGGCCATGACGAACGCGAACAGACCCTGAATCAGCTACTGACCGAAATGGACGGTTTCGATACCTCGGTCGGCGTCGTCGTGATGGCGGCCACCAACCGCCCTGAAGTGCTTGATAAAGCCTTATTGCGTTCCGGCCGTTTCGATCGCCAGATTGTGGTCGATAAGCCGGATTTGCGGGACCGCATCGAGATTCTTAAATTGCATACCAAAGGGCTGACGCTGGCTGACGACATCGATCTGGCAGTCGTCGCCAAGCGCACGCCGGGCCTGGTCGGCGCGGACTTGGCCAACATAGCCAATGAAGCGGCGATCATGGCGACCCGCGTCGGCCACGACAAAGTTGAAAAGGAAGATTTCGAATCCGCCATCGACCGGATATTGGCCGGGCCGGAAAAAAAGAACCGTGTTTTAACTCCGGATGAAAAACGCCGGGTTGCTTTCCATGAGTCAGGCCACGCGATAGTCGCCGAGCATGTGCCGACCGGCCAGCCCGTACACAAAATATCGATTATTTCCCGCGGCGCGGCTGCACTGGGTTTTACCTTGCAATTGCCGACCGAGGAAAAATTCTTGTCTACAGAAGATGAGTTGAAAGACCAAATGGCGATTTTGTTGGGTGGGCGCATCGCGGAGTCGGTGATATTCGGCAACATCTCAACCGGCGCCCAGAATGACCTGGAAAAAGTCAGCGAGATTGCCCGCAATATGGTCTGCAATTTGGGCATGAGCAAGAAAATGGGCGCATTGACTTACGGCAAGCGCCAGCAGCTCCAGTATTTGGAAACTGAAATCGCGGATTATCGCAATTACTCCGACGAAACGGCCCGGCTTCTTGATACTGAAGCCCAGGCGTTGGTTGCCGAAGCCGAAACCCGTGCGCGAGGCATTATCACCGCGAACAGGGAAGGGCTGGAAAAGCTGGCTAACTTTTTACAAGAGAAAGAGGTCATCAGCCGCGAAGAAATGCTGGCTTTGCTGAGTCACTGACGTTGCGCAATACAGATGATAAAAAAGCGTCGTCCACGAAATACACGAAATACACGAAAGGCACGAAAGGCACGAAAGGCACGAAAATAGTTAAACCCAAGCTTTGGGGCTGATGGTTATAGACGGCTTTGACCGTCTCTAACCTAAGGTTAGGCGAAAAAACGAGCACGAGGCAGACCTTACAGGTTTTAAAAACCTGGAAGGTCTAAACTGCAACGTTCCAAATAAGCGGCAACTGATATTTTTTCGTGCCTTTCGTGTTTTTCGTGGACACGGCGTAATAATATCAGAGAGTAAGATCGATCTACGAAATTCCCCGGTAGGACGTACCGTCATCACCTCATTCATCCCGTCACATCGGCAAGAATTTAACTTGCTGTGTGCTCCAACGTACCGACTTTTGTTAATTATCCGCTTAAAGTCCTTTCAAAATTTAACAGTTCAGCCGCCGCTCGATTTCTTAATCAAGATCATTGCTTGTTTTCGATCATTCCGTTTTTAGGAGAATGCGATGAATCAACCTGATCCGCTTGAGCATAACCTATGTTTCGCGTCGTTCCTCAGCCTGATATTTGCCGCCATGCTGACAGCCTGCGAACCGACTGTCGAACCTTCGCTGCAACCGCAAGGGCAGCAGAAAACAGCCAAAACCGAAATGCTTGAGGCAGGGGCAGCGATATTGCAACCGAACTCACCGTTAAAATCCCTGAATATTTACCTGGATGGTTTTCATGCTTCTAAAGAACAGCCGACGCATCAGATGGAGGCTCATCATTTTTGCCATCAAGTGAATGAAGATTTTGCCCAGTGCGCGCTGTTCGACGGTAACACCCGGCAGGCGAACCTGATCGGCATCGAATACATCATCTCCGGAACATTGTTCGAGTCTCTGCCCGAAGTAGAGAAACAGTATTGGCATCCGCATAATTACGAGATTCTGTCCGGCTATCTTACCGCGCCAGGCATTCCCGAAATGGCCGAAAAAGAGTTGATGAAGGGCAAGATGAACAGCTACGGCAAAACCTGGCATGTCTGGAATTCCGCACCCTTTGGCAAAACCGGCGACAAAATACCATTAGGCGAACCCAGCCTCGAATGGTCTTTTAACCACGACGGCGAGGCATTGCCGGGTTTGATCGAGCAGCGGGACCTGCAACTGAAAACCATCACCAGCGAACAGCGCCACAAGCGCGCTGAACTAAATGCTTTAGCTAAGCCACAGGCCGGCGTCGATGCGATAAAAGGAAAATTTCCATGGCCGGCAACGCCGCTTCCAGGCGTTACCGATAAAAATGCCGAGCCTAAATCATCCATAGAGCAGGAGACAAGCGATGTCTACATCAGTATCCGATGAAACGGACCGGGTTTGGCGGCATACTCCGGCCGGGATTAAAGCTGAGTTGAGCAGCTTGTCTGCTCGAACGAAACTTATGCCCTTTGGGTATAAAGCTGAGTTGAGCAGCTTGTCTGCTCAAACGAAACTTATGCCCTTGGGGTATAACAAGCGCATCGATGCCGAGACCGACATTATCTTGCCGCGCTATAACGGTGCAAGCCGGGAAGTCCTGTCGCGGCGATTTTGCAGCTATTCTTAAGTCAAGTTAAGGAGACGACAATGCGATCCGCTTATTTGAAGATAGTGACAATCGTGTTTGGAATGTTTCTAGGCAGTTGTTGCGTGGCCGCATTTGCGGAAACACCCAAACGCTCTAACGATGCCGTTGCCGACGCGCAAACGTCGAGAGCGGTCCGAAACGAAAGGCCCGAGCAGAAGAAGAGCGATCACGATCAATCGGACCTTTTCAATGCGCAGAAAGCTTCGCCGTTATCTCCGGTTTTGAAAGACCGGCCGAAACAAGGCAAGGTATCCGGCTTCGATTTCTTTCGCGACGGCTTGAATACGGACCAGCCTTTTCAAAAAGCCGAAGACGTTATGAAAAAAGAGATTGCCGGCAAAGCCGACGTAATGGATGCGCAAAAAAAATTGTTGGAGCAGCGCTATAACCTGACAGTCAAGACCGATCCTGAAGCCAAAATGTCGCGGGGCAAGCCCTTGGCGGTAGGTCCGACGGCCCGACTGTCCGGCGGGACGACGTGGGATAAACTCGCTGCCGCCAGTCCCGAAGAAATAAAGAAACAGGGAATATTTCCGTATCCGTCGTTGCCGCATCCGTTGCAGGCGAACGGCGGCCAAGTCTTTCCGAAAATGCAGATCGATATGTTTCCCCGGCTCGAACGCTTCGACGTCGATTTCGATTTGCCCGAGGCATTCCTGCCGGAGTTTCCGCCGGCGATATTTTTAAATAATCGCCCGGAACTTGGCGACGTTTCCCGCGGCGAGGTCGTTTCTATCAACAATTTCCATCGCTTGTTCAAGGACATCCTGACGCCTGTGCAACTCGACGGCCTCAGGATGCTCGTGACGCCGTTCCCGCAAGAGGAGTTCAACGCGACCGACGATCGCAAGACCCGCGAGCCGAGCCTTGGCGTTACTTGCTTCGATTGTCATGTCAACGGCCATACGACCGGACAGTTTCATTTGAGTCCCGACATCAGGCCCCAGGAACGGCGCTTCCGACTCGATACCACCAGTCTCAGGGGCGTGTTTAACCAACAAATTCACGGTTCCAAGCGCAGCCTTCGTTCCGTTGAAGACTTTACCGAGTTTGAACAGCGTACTGCCTACTTTAACGGCGATCCTATCCATGCGATGAAGAAGGGCATGAACATCCTGGACCGTATCCCGGTCAGTCACATGGCGCAATTGCAGAATATGCTCGACTTTCCGCCGGCGCCGAAGCTCGATTCGGCTACCGGCAAGCTTGATCCCGCCAAAGCCACTGAAAGCGAGGCGCGCGGTGAAAAAGTCTTCTTTGGCAAAGGCCAATGTTCAAACTGCCATATGCCGCCAAGCTATCTCGATCATCAAATGCACGACCTGCACCTTGAGCGCTTTTTGAAAGACGAGCCGGGCGACGGACCGATCAAAACCTTTACATTGCGAGGCATCAAGGATTCGCCGCCGTATTTGCATGACGGCCGTGCGCTGACGTTGGAAGATAGCGTGGAGTTTTTCAATCTTGTGCTGCAACTGAAACTCAGCGCTCAGGAGAAGCAAGATCTCGTCGCGTTTATGCGGCAGTTGTAGCCGAAAAGTTTAGGTATTAAGTTATGCGTGCCGGTAACTATCGGTGTGCAAAGGGGCGGGGCGATATATCGGCAAAACGCGGTTCCCTGGAATTTCAGGGAACCGGTTTTAAGTGGAATGGGGCGTTGAGGAGGCGTTCGCCGATAGTTTAAGCAAGGCCAGCCACGCTTCCGGCGTATCCAATGGCTTAAACGGCTTTATCTTCGGCATCTCAAAAGTTCTAAACACTTTTTTCTTTTTTTGAGCTTGAATTATCATCTATCCGTCTCCTTTGTCGTTTGGGTAGCCAATCCATAAAAAAGGGCTCAGCCCCTGTTCTTTCGTACCCCGGCGCCGTTCTCCTCAAGTCCTGGGCAATGTCTATGACGGAGTATATAGATACTGGACGCGGCGCGTCCAGTACAGCATTCCCGTTTATGCTCCGGAGGGTATGCCGGCGTTAGTTCACAAGCTGAATCTTGGCAACTCGCAGACAAACAGTCAAGATCCCTTAATACCGGTCTTTCCCTTCGAGGACGCCTTTATCATTGATAGATAGCTTCCAGTTTTCACCATCGGCTACGATATAGATTTCGTAATCCTGGCCGGGGCCGTTCGGATTCGTGACCAATTCGGCCTTTTTCAGCTCGTATTTTGGAAAATGTTGTTTTAGTGTTTCGATAGCGGCAGGGGAGATTTCTCCCAAATTGTCTATTAACAATTCATTCGCAAATAGGTGGCCTTTTTGATTGAACAGCTCCAGGTACAGCTCATTATTTTCTTCTTTGAAAGAGACTTCCAATAATTCAAAGCCGAAATGTTTTTCATGGCTGGCTTGCAAATCGTGGGCTTTCGGATGTCTTTTTAAAACTTCTTCCTTTATTTTCTCAGGAATAGTAACGGATGGGGTTTCGGCTTTTACAGAAAAAGCCATGGCTAGAATTGATATGCCGATAGCTGATGTGATGAATTTACGCATTTTTTCCTCGGTCGTGTTTAACAAAAAAATCTGTCTGCCTTTTATGATACTTAGATTTAGCTTATAAGTGTAATCGGATGCTGATAGGAGCAGAAATACGCTCTTCGTTATGGAAGGTCGGCATATCGCTAAATAAGAACGAAGATCCGAATTTATTACTGGCCTGCTAATCATTCCTGCAAATAATTATCCGACGTCAACGTAAAAGAGCGTTTCCCGCCATTATTAACGGAGACTTGATAAGTTCCCGATGCCGAGCCATAAATATCTAAAGGCACAGTAATGTTAAACGGGACCAATGCCTGTGTGCAGACCGCAAACGTTTGCAGTTCGACTTGGTGGATGGCCACTTCAAAAAGATTATCTTTTTTGCGTACATTGATTGATCCTAAGCCGTAGCAGCCGCTTGGAAAATAGCCGGAGGCTTTCACGAACGCCTGGGCCGGCTTTGTGTTTGTGACTAAAACACTGTCGGCTTCGATAGTCGCTAACTTTGTTTCGGTTACGCTCAGCAAATCCCAGCGGCCGTCTTTAGCCTGCTTGAATTGAGCATTCTGAAACTGGCCTACTTTAGTGACAGTGTCTATTCGGGGAATACTCAACGTTGAATCTTGAAATGTTGGCGCTTCCTCGGCAAAAGCAGTGCTTGTCAAAAGAAAAGCTGTAGCGATCAGTAAGTAATCAGGAGTTTTCATCGGCTTTTTCCTTGGGATGATAAAGAAGGCGAGGTAGAGAGTGTTAGCGGTTTTTGTCGAGCAGGGGGGATTATGAGCTTCATTTCCACGGGCGATTCATTATTTACGTAAATTTTTAAAGCCTATCGTACCGGTAAAGGGCCGCTATTCAAACCTTGGGAATTGAAAAATGCGACTCTACGCATTAGGCGTTTCCAGCAAAAAATGAAATTTATCTTGTCATGGAAATTCAAGGACAACCGAGCTATTATTGCGGTTGTTCTGATTCGATACTATCTCAAAATCGATATATACGTCAAAAATTATAATTACAAACTGGGAAGATTATGAGAAAAATAATAATGAAAGCTCTCCTTTTGACCCCTAATTGGGTCTATGCCGACGACGGATTAAACTCTGCCGACACCGCCTGGATATTGACTTCGGCAGGCTTAGTCTTGTTCATGACCTTACCGGGGCTGGCCCTGTTTTATGGCGGCCTGGTACGCAGCAAAAATGTGTTGTCCGTGATTATGGCCTGTTTCTCGGTCACCTCGCTCATTTCACTGGTTTGGGCTGTTGCCGGTTATAGTTTGGCCTTGACCGACGGCGGAGCCTGGCATTCGGTTATCGGCGGCGTATCGCAATTATTCTTCATGAACATGAATGCCGACAAACTGGTGGGCAACCTGCCGGAATCGGTATTTGCAATGTATCACATGACTTTTGCTATTTTTGCCCCGGCATTGGTCGTAGGCGCATTAGTTGAGCGCGTTAGATTTTTCCCGTTGCTGCTGTTTTGCGCGTTATGGGAGCTGTTGGTTTATGTCCCAATCTGTCATTGGATTTGGGGTAACGGCTGGCTGGCCGAATTGGGCGTCATGGATTTTGCGGGAGGCATCGTAGTGCATGGCAGCGCCGGCATAGCCGCGCTGATCGGTGCGGTCATCATAGGGCCGAGAAGAGGTTTCCCCAAAACCCCGTTAATGCCTCATAACCTGACCATGACCGCCACCGGCGCCGGAATTCTTTGGGTGGGCTGGCACGGTTTCAGTGCAGGCAGCGCGCTGATGGCGAACGGTTCGGCCGGCATGGCGATGCTGTCAACCCATCTTTGCGCATCGTCCGCTTCTATTACCTGGATAGTCATGGACTGGCTTAAATTCGGTAAACCCAGCGTTCTGGGGGCAATGACCGGCATGGTGGCCGGGTTGGGTATGATTGCATCGGGTGCGGGTTTCGTTTCGCCTCTGGGAGCATTGGTTATCGGCATTGTTGCCGGTATTGCTTGTTTTTATTCGATACAGTTAATCAAACAACGTCTGGTTATCGACGATGCACTCGACGTATTTCCTGTTCACGGAGTCAGCGGAATTTTAGGCGCGGCATTAACGGGCATCTTTGCCGATGTCAGCATGGGGGGCATCGGCATTGTCAGTGAGCAAGGCGTTCTTAACCAGTTTTTAATTCAGTTGTTCGGCATAGCCGTAACTATGATCTGGAGCGGACTGGTCAGTTACGCCTTATTCAAACTGATCGAAAAACTGATTGGAATACGTGTGGTTCCTGAAGAGGAAGCCAGCGGATTGGATATTAATCAACATGATCAGCAAGGCTACAATTTTTAACGACTACTGGAAAAAATCCATGAAATTGTTCTTTGTTTTTATTTTGAACTCACTGATTGCTGTCAATACCGCTTATGCTCAAGTCGATGAGACGACCGTGGAAGAGATTGTCAAGAATTCGCCTTGTATCGGCGGCCTAAGCATTGACGCCGCGCTAAAAGATAAGATCAAGATCAGGTCCCAGCGGGACCTAGGCTGGCAGGTATTTAAAGAAGAAGGCCAGCTCGACGTGGAAAGAGCCTTCCTGATGAATAAAAGCATGCAGCTTCGATTTCGCTGGCGCGTCAATCCTGACGGCAGCATAAACCCGGTGAGCAGCCGGGCCGAATCGTTGTGTACTGAGTGAATTATTTTGCCTATCTACATTGCATAGACAGGCATTTACCGGCAAATCGCCCGCGTTATCTCTGGGGACGAACCTTGATTTAATTATCGTTGCTCATCGTTTTGGGCCAAATACGTCCCGGTATTCGCCGGGATCGAAGTGCCGTAAAAAATTGAGTATCTGGAAAAATCCGCCGACAGCATCCGCTATTAGCTGCCTGTCTTGGTGATGGAGAGAATGGCATTAACGTCAATTCGCGACATTTCGCCGCTATAACAGGTATAGGATTATTGCATTTTATTTTGATCTACCGGCATTGAGTGTTGCGCGCCGCAGAGTGCCAAGCTTGCCGTGCTGGTCGCGGTAACGGCATCGTTTTCAATCTGCCAAGTAAAATTGATATCGCTCATCTTGTTCAATGCGGCGGTCTGCGACACTTCGTAGGTCGTACCCTTTCTATGCACCGTCCACCCCCTGCTTACCCAGTTGTGGCGGGATAATTCCCAACGTAACGCCTCCTCCACATCGAGACCTCGGCAAGGACTGGCAAGCAGCGTCTCTACCGGGTCCGCAGAGCAAATGCCGGGCAGACCGGCTAATGTTAAAACCAATAAAAAACGCAACAGTAAAAAGCCAAAGTTAGGATTAATAGGTCTTGTGCGACGGGCTCAGTGTAACAGCCGGAAACCTTAACGCCATGGACGGCTGGGTATCCGGCCACTCTCACAATAGTTAAATTATACGCCTGGCGGCAAGCGCTGTCCCATTTGTCTGAAAGGTTTTTGAAAGCTTGAAACAATACAATGTCTACCGGTAACTGTTCATTCTCCCTCATGTGATTTTTGGAGACCGGTTATCTTGCTCCTCTCGACGGGCAAGGTTTGCGTGCTCTAGGGCTGAACAGTTACCAACCTCTTATCCAACTCCAGGAACACTATTCATTCCTAAGCGGTGGTTGGATAATTTTATTTTTCGGCACAAGCGCCGTAGGGCTCATCAAATTTCTTGGTAGTATGTAAAGGAACCCAATGCGTTATGCGGTAAACATAATAATCGGATTTATCTCCCTCGTTGCCACGGTCAAGAATGTGCAAGCGCAGGGATTAGGGGGGATCGATGCTGTCAACAACACTGATTTCAGCCGCCGTTTGCGCTTGAGTGCCGATGGCTGGGCCAATTTCGGATTTTCCTATAATCCTTCCGCTCCCGGCGACCGCTACAACGGCCCGGTGACCTTTAATGACCGGGACAGGGAAGTGCAGTTGAACCAGCTATACCTGCTCATTGAACGGCGGGTCGATAAATTGGCTAGGCAATGGGATGTCGGCGGACGCGTGGACTTTTTATTCGGCAGCGATGCACAATTTGCGCAGGCGCTGGGCGCGCCTCAAGGGCATTGGGATGCGCAACTGACCGGCAACCGCTTCTACAGTATTGCCTTGCCGCAGGCCTATGCGGAATTATATGCACCTTGGGGTAACGGCATCAGCGCGAAAATAGGGCATTTTTATACTATCATCGGCAATGAGTCGGTGATGGCGCCGGACAATTTCTTTTATTCCCATTCCTACACAATGCAGTACGGTGAGCCGTTCACCCATACCGGCGTGTTGCTCGATTATCCGTTGTTGGCCGGGCCGGATGCACTGTCCGGCTGGACGCTTAACGCCAAGCTGGGTACGGTTACCGGCGGCAGCATCGGAGGCTGGGACGCGGCTTTCGACCACGGCCTGGGCGCATGGCGCTTTCTCGGCGGCCTATCGCTTAATTCACCGGAGGGCGATACCACTTTTGACGCCACCGCCAGCAGTGGGCCGACAGCAGAGCAAAATCCGGCCAATTGGAGTTTGTATAGCCTGGTTTTGAAGCAACAGCTTACAACGTCCGTGCAATATGCATTACAGTTCGACCATGGCCGGGTGGAGGGTCAGGCAACGCAACAGTCGGCAGAATGGATGGGGCTGGTCAACAGCCTGACTTATGCGATCGATTCCGAACTTGCAGCCGGGCTGCGCCTCGAGTGGTTCCGGGACGACGACAATTTTCGGGTTCTTTCTCCGGCCAGGGAAAGTCTTGCCGCCAACCAGGCCGGCAGTTACTACGCGGCGACTATCGGCCTTAGATGGCAACCTAACGGTTGGTTGATGCTTCGCCCCAATGCGCGTTATGACTGGAGCGACGGCTCGCGGCCATTTGATGGCGGCAACAGCGGTACGCAATGGCTGATATCGTTCGATTGCACGGTAAGATTTTAGTTAGTGGATCTCCGGATAACATAGCGTAGCCCGGAAAACTAAAGAATAAATACTCTAAAACCGTTATTCGATTAGCTAGAGCAATTTTCGATTAATCAAAATCAACCCACTGCGAAACCCTCTCTGTTGAGCATTAGAAACTTATTGTGGTACGGATGGGCTCCCGTTTGCCGCGCCGA
>NZ_RYFG02000024.1:0-23322 GCF_003994235.2 Candidatus Methylobacter oryzae | reverse complement strand
CGCGCCCTCCCGGCGCTCGCACTTCGTGCGCCGTTGGCGTCCCAATCCGCTCCCGGCGGATTGGTCTTTGGTTACTTTCTTTTCGACTGCATGGATGCAGGAGGTACGACCCCACGGATGGGAGAGGTAGAATCGCGTCTGGAACAGCGATCGAGAGCAACGCAGGAGCAGTTGCCGAGGCGACGCAAAAGAAAGTAACTCGCCCTCGGGGGCGAGACCCCGATTCAAATAAACCGTCGCGCTAGCGACACCTTATATTGGAATAATTTGGGCTATGTTTCTAACTAACAAAGAAACGCTTTAGTGCTCAATCGCTCTTGTAATGCCGGAGAAAGTTTCTTTAACGTTACCTGTGCATCGTCATTAGTAAAATGCCATTCCATAGGTTGAGCGATAGCATTTCTTTTCTTGGTTCGCGGGTGATCGGAGCGCGGACAGTTGCCGCCAGCTCTGGGCCGGCATCCGCGATGCTTACCGGGCCACCCACACCAACACCGACTTCCGGCATGCCTACCAAGGTGTGTTTAGGGAAAACCACCAAGCACTCTTTCAAGGAACGCCGCGCGAAATCATCAGCGGGCAAAACGCATGTCAAAGCTTGGCATCGGTTGGTTTCGAGATCAAAACGGCTTTCGTTACAGACGTGAAGATGCCGGTTATTACGATGTGTCGGTGGGCTTAAATTGGAAGCCCAAGTTTTGGTTGATAGTTCGTTCTGAAACCCGATACGATTGGAGGCAGGCTTAAATATCTCCTCATGATGAAGGTCGGCGGTTTGACCAGTCGATGCCGTTGTAAATTTCTAATGTAAGGCTGGCGGGAATTTCAGTGCCTATAAAAGAATTGGAGAGAGCGTTTGTTGCATAAAATCGAAATTCCCGGTAGACGAGTACAGTCCAGTTATAAGTGTTCATTGGCCTGATTTATCGATGCCTCGTTAACTTGGTTAGGCCCGCAACGATAGGCTCTGGCTATGGCAACGCCATTGAAAGCGCCGATTGGATGAAGATTAACCATAGTAATATGCGTTGCGGTCAGTTGTTCTGCTTTGTTAAGCGCTGAGAGTTTCGCGAGGTTTTGCCAATTATGATTCTTGCCGTATCCGGAACTACCATCCACTTCAGCCAAATACTCGCACCCTTGAATATCCGTTTCGCTCGCAATATGAACCTCTGCAAACAAATTGCCGGAGGCAAAAAACAGCAACATTACGGTTACTAAGTTGCGGAAAAAATGCATCTTTAAGAAAGTGTGTGCGCTCATAAAATCTCATTAGTTGTTATTATTAAAAGGATGGGAAAATTAGTGATGCAGCTTAATTAATTTCGTATCGAAACGAAATAATAGGTTAGATGGTATTGATTCAAAAGTAAATATGCCGCGCTAGTTTTTTACAAATTTTCATCAAAAATAAATGAGACATGAAGCATCGGAATGTATTTCATAATTAAAGAGAAATTGCAGGCGATATATCTGTAAAGCCGTCTACGATTGCTTGAAGCAAACAATGTCTTTTTTCTAGTACAATTCAGGTATCTGGATTGCTAGATAAAAAATACTGAAAAATCGCCAACATCGACCTGCATACAGATAAACATTTTTCTTGCTGATATTTTTGATAACCACCTATGGAAACAGTTGATTTATTCGATTTGATTGAGCGCATGTCGGCTTTAATTCGTTCGGAAGAACGAAAAAAATGTGCCGCAGTAGGTTTGCAAGCCGTGCATTTGCAGGCTCTGAACTATTTGTCGCGTTGCAACAAATACAGCGATACTCCAGGCGCACTCACCAATTATCTCGGCATGACCAAGGGTACCGTTTCTCAAACCGTATCGTTATTGGAAAAGAAAGGCTATATAAAAAAAGCGACCGACCCCAATGATGGGCGCGTTGTTCATCTTGAGTTATTACCGGAAGGCCGGAAAATTCTGGAGCAAGCCAAACCCGCCGAGTTATTTATTAAAGCGGCCGCGATGATGGAGAATAAAGAAGACATTCTTAGTTACGAGATTGCTTTTTCTAACACGCTGGCGGCGCTCCAGAAAGCCAACCGAACGCAATCGTTCGGCGTGTGCAAGACGTGCCATTATTTTACGCTAACAGACGATGGTTTTTTATGCGGCTTAACCAAACAACTGCTCTCTGAACCGGATAGTGAACAGATTTGCCAGGAGCACACCATGGTTTTATGGCGGTTGTGAGTATCCTGATCAATTACCGTTAGTACCACACGTGTTATTTTGCGCATTACCCGATCAAAAAATGGCTTAACCATTTAATCGTCAAAGAGCGGCATCGCCGGTTTCGCCGGTGCGTATCCGAATGACTTGCTCCAGGCTTTTAACGAAGATCTTGCCGTCGCCGATTTTGCCGGTATTCGCGACGGTCATAATCGTCTCAATTACGTTATCCAGGCTGTGATCGGACACGGCAATTTCAAGCGTTACTTTCGGAAGGAAATCGATTACATACTCCGCGCCCCGGTAAAGTTCCGTATGGCCTTTTTGACGGCCAAAGCCTTTTACCTCCGAGGCAGTCAGACCACTAACCCCTATATCGACGAGCGCAGCTCGTACGTCATCCAACATATGCGGTCTTATTATTGCGGTTACTAATTTCATTCATTCACTCCAGAACAACCAGGGCTATATCGCTGCTAAAAATTGGTTTTTTTCGCACAAATTCCTTGTCTGTACCTAGTTATCCGCGCTTGAAGTGTTGCCAATAAAGACAGTGGCATGGCTTTTGTAGATTGTCGAATTACATTCGCCTTAAAGGATAAGGAAAATGGAATCCGAAACAGGGATTGTGGTTTCGAATCGCTTTTATTATAGTATTGATTCAAAACCAAGATCAAGTTAATTCAACAGTCAACGTGGGTAAATACGGCTAACGCGTTAATATCTTGAATAGGAAATTAACCCTATTATTTTGCAAAGCACTGCGGGGAAGCGATAAGGGGATATCTGAAAATATAAGACCGATCCGGAACTACACCGGCCTAAGATTTTTATAAAGGATGAGATCAGCGGCAACAACGATGCTTAGAACGTAACAACCATATCCACGGCGAGTTCCAGCTGATTATCTTGTGTGTGATTATTGTAAGCTTTAGTTTTTGAGTGCGCCCAGTCGTAACGAAGTTCAGGGCGCAACGTAAGCCAGCCAATTGCTTTCCAGTTGACTCCGGCAGTTATCGCGTAGTAATCGCCCGGGCTGCCGATATTAAGACGGGTGCCGTTATTATCGCGAAACCATTCGCCCCTGATGCCGGCAGAAACTGTATCGCTAAGGTCATAAAATAAATATTGGTTAATACCGTACCAAAACACATCGTTTAACGAATTAACAGCTTGTCGCTGATAGCCAATATCGTTTTGAAAGACATATTGCAGCTTATCGCCAAGCCTTTGCGATATAACCAAGCTTGATAACGTTCTGTTTGACGATGCGGCTTTATTGCCCACGTCGCCGCTGATGATAGACCATGAAGCCGCGCTGCTTGCCTCATCGTTTGTCCATGACAGGTCGCCCAGAAAGTTCCAGTTAGACAGGTTTTTATCGAAATTGTCCCAGCCTGTGACTGCGCCGCTATTGACAGTGAAGTTGTTATTAACGGCATAGCTAAACAACACCCCGCTGTGGGTAAAAGGCTCGCCGTATTGCATCGCATAAGAATGGGAATAAAAAAAGTTATTCGGCGCAGTCACGACTTCATGACCGATAACCGTATAAAAATGCCCGATCTTGGCCGTGATGCCTTTACCGAAAGGCATGAATACTTCCATATAAGCCTGGGGAATAGCTAAATCGTAATGTCCCAGATCCCGTTCATTGATGAGTTTATCGTCAAGGCCGGTAGCGTGAGTAAAGCGGCTATCCGTGCCAAATAGTACATCTATCCGGCCGCCGACGTTCCATTCGTTTGCGTCCATATCGACTAAGCGTTCTACAAACAAGTTAGCCTGATTAAGCAATACCTTGTTACTTTGATCGTTAAACGATATCGGCGAGTTGTTGTGATTTGCCTGGTTATCGGTAGCATAAGTAGCGCCAACTGCCAGCCAACCGCCGGCATTTAGCCCATGCTTTTGCATTAGTTCTAACTGATTAATATCTTTGCCGCTAACTGCCGAAAACAGGCCTTCGCTTTTTGCCGAACCGCATGTAGTTAAAAGAAAGATAGCCAAGCAGGCTTGCCGAACGGACATTGAAGTTTCTAAAGCAATCACAGTCGAAGATAAGATGGAGTTAAGTCTCTGATTAAAAATTGCTATTGCGAGTAATCGGGGGATTCGTTGGGTTGACCTTGATCTCGGCATTATAAATCAAAACATCGCGTTATGATTCTACCTTGATTATAGGGCTGCGATTCCGGGCTGTTCTACATAGTTATAAAAATACAAAAATAAACGCAATAACAAAGCCCAGGTTGCCGAAAAACAGCGGATCTGTCTTGAATCGTTTAAAGGTTTCATTCAGTATCGCGCCGCCGAGCAGGTAAAAAGGATAGACCCTCAGCGAAGTAAAATGGCCCAGGTCGCCGGGCAGGTAATAGAAAATGAACGTATTCAGGGAAATAGCGCTTGAAATGTTGGCGAATGTTTCCAGCAACAACGCATCGACAGAGACTGCAAAAGCAAAAACAGCAGCCTCGTATTTGAACCGATAAGACTGAATCTTTTTCCGGACAAAATAAAGATGGTAGCCGAACAGCGGCCATTGAAAAAAAGCAAACACCGACGTATCGCCGCCATGAATCGGCGCGACCTGATAGAGCCAGAGCGGCGAATCGAAAACCGTTCTGTAAAAGCTATTGATCGCTACCTCGCTAATAATGCCTATCATCGCGAGCGTGCCTGCATACATGTAGGCGTCTTTGATATTTGTCGGCGTTGATTTACCGGTGAGGGCAAGGCCCAGGAAATAAACCACCGCCACCAAATACAGGAAAAAAAGGATCAGGTTTGTAGCCATGGGCTGATTTAATCTGTTGATTCGATTCAGACTTCCCGTGCGGTTCGCGCCTCACCGCTGTGGGCCGGTTCTCCAAGCAGGAGCTTGGGAGCCGGCGATTGCGTCTTGTCGCGTTAAAAGGAGACTTCCTTAAATTTGGCATTGGGCGTGAGAGCTTCCATTTTCTTGAGTTGGTTTAACTCGACCCGCGATTGTTCGTGTCCGATACCGAGAATCAGGTATTCTTGTTTTTCGGCCGTGGTCAGCGTATCCAGGGCCTTGCCTTCAATGATTTGATGGTTTTTTAGCGTTAGTCTTACCCGATAGCCGTGCATGCAGGCGAGTTCAAGGTAATCGTGAAGATCGCAGGATATAGTAGGTTGGTTCATGACTCTTCTCCATTCAGACGAAGTGATGATTGGACAATTGTAATTCCCCGCAGGCTCGAAAGTAACATTCTAAGCAGCACCGGTCAAACAATTCCAGTACGGCCTGATAGCTAAGCCGGAGCTTTGAGAGCAGGGTAGAGCTTAATTTTTTGCTAGTTCCCAAGCTCCTGCTTGGGAATTCGGTTTGGAAAGCTCAGCTTTCCGTCTCGCGAAGCTGAGCTTCGCCGACTGGGTTCCCAATCTGGAGATTGGGAACCAGCGCAATGGATAGGCCACGTTGTGACCGCTCTCGTTCCCACGGGCTCCGTGGGAATGTGGTCAAGGCGCGCTGCGCCGCGAATCACGATCAGCGTCTGGGGTATACGGGACGCAGCGCGTCCTGCACTGCATTCCCACGCGGCGCGTGGGAACGAGGAAACCCGCGCAAAAGTCTCTGTCCTGCAAGAACGTTGCGAGCCAGACCTTCCAGGTTTTAAAAACCTGGAAGGTCTACACATTGTAGCGCTACGGGATAGTTTTGCTAGTTTGTTAGTTCCCAAGCTCCAGCTTGGGAATTCAGTACGGGAAGCTCCAGCTTCCCGACTCGCAAAGCTAGAGCTTTGCTCACTGGGTTCCCAAGCAGGAGCTTGGGAACCAGCGTAAAGTGTGGAAACGAACAATCGTTGAGATGGAGCGAAGAAAACCGGCCTGTGTTACGAATTCAATCCCGTTTGCCGCGCCGAGTACCGGAGCTTTCGCCGGGAACAGCCCGTAGGGGCGCGGCAGGAAGCCGCGCGTTGTCGGGGGGCCATGGATGGCCCTTCCGGCAACCCCCGGTGAAAGCGAGGAACGCAGGAAGCAAGCGGCAACCGGGCCGCCTTTCTTTTGGATACTTTTCTTTGGCGGAGCAAAGAAAAGTATCTCGCCTTCGGGGGCGAGACCCCGATTCAATTAAACGTCGCGTGAGCGACACCTTATGTTTCAGGGAGATTGTTCCGATGGCAATGTTGGGCTTCATTGCATTCAGCCCAACCTACGGCCTGGAGATTGGGAACCAGCGCAAATTAATCATTTCTTGGTTTTTTCTTACCACCAAAAAGTCCAGCTCTATGGTTGTTAACTAAGTCTGACACAGGGGTTAGAGCGTTTAACTGGTCAGCGGCTGTCATTGCGGATGCGCTGCCTGAAAGGCTAGCTCCATGCTTATTCAATAAATCTGACATACTGGTTGTAGCCTTCCAGTGGTCAGCGGCTGTAATTGCGGATGCGCTGCCTGAAAGGCTAGCTCCATGCTTATTCAATAATTCTGACATACGGGTTACAGCGTCTAACTGGTCGGCGGCTGTCATTGCCGATAGGGCGGATGCGCTGCCTGAAAGGTTAGCTCCATGCTTATTCAATAAATCTGACACACTGGTTGTAGCTTTCAAATGATCTGCGACTGTCATTGCGGATAGAGCGGACGCGCTGCCTAAAAGACTAGTTTTATTATCTATGAGATTGGAATAGCTAGTAGAATTACTCCTCAGCTTCTTAATTTCTTCATTTAGCTTTTCAGAGTTATTGTCTTTAGGTTTATCTTTCTCTTTGGATAGTTCCAAAGCTAATGCTTCAATTTTAGATAAGAGATCTTCTTGTTCTTGTTTTATTTCAGCGGCTTTAATTTCCTGTTGCGATATTTCTGTTGTTAAATTTTTTACAAAAGTTCCCATTTCATCAGCACTTCCTGCCATTCGATTAAACATTGCCAGAAAATAAGATAAAAGTTCGTTATTAGAAAAATTTGGGTATCTTATTTTGTGATCAATTTCACTCCAGCCTTCTTCAAAAATTGTTCGAACTTGAATTTCAGCGAAAAATGTTTTTTTACCTGGTTGAGTTGGTATCACATAATGAATTGATCTATATCCTGCTGGATGATATTTAACTTCGCATCCATTTTTTCTATAACTATCAGCTGTAGCATTTTCATCACCCTCTCGAATATAAGCAATAACATTTTCAGTAGGATGCCATGATTCTAAAATATAGCTATGCATGTCTTCCCACTCATATTTGAAAAGATGGATTGCTCTAATTCCGATTAAGTCGGTAACTTTATCAGCATAATCAGAGACTGATATTGACTTATATTTCTCGCTATCTTCTACGCGCTTTCGGATAATCTTTTCCATTAGATGCTCTGGTTTTTTAATTCTCCATCGAACTGAATGTACTGAGTTACATTTTTGCAACATTTTAGCTAGAAGCTCAGCTGCAGCTTCTAAGTCAGATGTATTTTTATGATGATCTAAGCCTATCGCCTTCAGTTCTTCCCAACCTATGTTTGCAGATTCCCAGTCAGCTTCAGTTATGCGATTTCTTTTCAAGAAAGATTGCACATTCATATTCGCTAATTCCATAGGTTGTTCCTCGTTTCTAAATTAATAATTGCCAACTTTAGATATGCTGATAGTCTCATCATTAGACAATCTATACCTTATTGCGATAGGCTGCTATCGGCATGGTTCGTGCGTTTCGTAGCTTGAAACCAAAAAACCCCATCACCCACACTTACTCTCCCCACAATTCAAACAAGTCATACACCCATCCATCAACACCATAGCCTTGGTACTGCACTTGTTACAAAGCACGGCTTTCTCAGGAAACGCCTGTCCCTCCGATTCCCCATGAGCCGCTTCAAACTCCTTGCGCTTTTCATCAAGAAACTGTTTTTGATGGTCGCTCATCGCTTCCGGCTTGATCATGCCGATATGTTTCAGGTGCGATTCAATCGCATAGCCGATTTCGGCAACCAGTGACGGCATGAACACGCCGCCTTTTTTGAAATAGCCGCCGCGCGGGTCGAAAACGGCTTTCATTTCTTCAACCAAAAAGCATGCGTCGCCGCCTTTGCGGAATACCGCCGAGATCAACCGCGTCAGCGCCAATACCCACTGGAAATGCTCCATGTTTTTCGAGTTGATGAAGATTTCGTAAGGCCGGCGTTCTTCGTGCTCGGTGCCTTGGTTCAGGATCATGTCGTTGATCGTGATGTACAGCGCATGTTCCGACTGCGGGGTTTTGATTTTGTACGTTGAACCGAGCAGCACTTCCGGGCGCGTCAGGTTTTCGTGCATGCTTTCCAGCGACGGCTGTTCAGGTTCTTGTTTAGCCGGTTCGGCATCGTCTTTGCTCAGAACCTTATAGCTGACGATTTTTTTGGTAATTTTATGGCTCATGTCGTTAGTCTCGATTAAAGTTTCGATGGCGTCGGTTTGTTGTTCTTGGTTTTGTTGCGCTGCCATCAGAATTTACCGTAATAGCCTTCTTTCAACGCATCGAACAAATTCGCGGCGGTGTGGATTTCGCCGTCGTATTCGACTTCTTCGTTGCCTTTAAATTCTACGACATGGCCGTCTTCCAATGTGAATTGGTAGGTGGTGTTTTCGAGGTCGGATTCTTTAACCAATACGCCTTGGAACACTTCAGGGTTAAAGCGGAACGTGGTGCAGCCTTTCAGGCCTTTGTCGTAGGCGTATTCGTAAATCGATTTGAAGTCTTCATAAGGATAATCGGTCGGCACGTTCGCGGTTTTCGAGATCGACGAATCGATCCATTTTTGCGCGGCGGCCTGAATGTCGACGTGCTGTTTCGGCGTGATGTCGTCGGCGGCGATGAAATAGTCCGGCAATTGCTGGGCCGGGTCGTCGCTGTACGGCATCGCGTCGTCGTTGACCAGCGCGCGGTAAGCCAGCAGTTCGAACGAGAACACGTCGATTTTTTCTTTGGACTTTTTACCGGCGCGAATCACGTTGCGCGAGTAATGATGCGCAAAGCTCGGCTCGATGCCGTTGCTGGCATTGTTTGCCAGCGACAGCGAGATCGTGCCGGTCGGCGCGATAGAGCTGTGATGCGTAAAGCGCGCGCCGGTTTCGATCAGCTCGGCGACCAGCTCGGGCTCTTCCTTAGCCAGTTGCTGCATGTAGCGGCTGTACTTGGTATGCAGCAGTTTTCCGGGTACGCGGTCGCCGACTTGGTGGCCGTCGGCAATCATTTCCGGGCGTTTGTGCAGCATTTCGCCGGTCACGGTGAACATTTCTTCCATGATCGGGGCCGGGCCTTTTTCTTTGGCGAGCGCAAGCCCGGCTTTCCAGCCTTCCACGGCCAGGACCTTGGTCACTTCTTCGGTAAATTGCAGCGATTGCGCATCGCCGTAAAGCATGCCCATCATCGTGACGGTCGAGCCCAATCCCAAATAACCCATGCCGTGGCGGCGCTTGGTCAGGATTTCCTCGCGCTGTTGCGGCAGCGGCAGGCCGTTGATTTCGACGACGTTGTCGAGCATCCGGGTGAAAATCTTGATCGCTTTGCGGTAGCTGTCCCAATCGAACTCGGCGTCGTTGGTGAACGGTTTTGTCACAAAGCGGGTCAGGTTGATCGAGCCTAAAAGGCACGAGCCGTAAGGCGGCAACGGTTGTTCGCCGCAAGGGTTGGTCGCGCGGATTTTCTCGCAAAACCAGTTGTTGTTCATCTCGTTGACTTTGTCGATCAGGATGAAGCCCGGCTCGGCGTAATCGTAAGTCGAACTCATGATGATGTCCCACAGACGGCGGGCAGGGATGGTTTTGCTGATTTTGCAGGCGACCTGGCCGTCTTCGTTAAGGATGTAGCCGTCGATATAAGGCAGGTCGCGCCAGATGATTTGGCTGTCGTCGGCCAGATCCAGGTTGTCCAGTTGGATTTGTTTGTCGGTGACCGGGAACGACAGCGGCCAAGGCTGGTCGTTTTTGACCGCTTCGACAAATTCGGCGGTAATCAGCAGCGACAGGTTGAATTGGCGCAACCGGCCGTCTTCGCGTTTGGCGCGGATAAATTCGACCACGTCGGGATGGCCGACGTCGAACGTCGCCATTTGCGCGCCGCGCCGTCCGCCGGCCGACGATACGGTGAAACACATCTTGTCGTAGATGTCCATGAACGACAGCGGGCCTGAGGTGTAAGCGCCTGCGCCGGACACGTAAGCGTTTTTGGGGCGCAAGGTCGAGAATTCGTAACCGATGCCGCAGCCGGCTTTTAGCGTCAGTCCGGCTTCGTGGACTTTAGCCAGAATATCGTCCATCGAATCGGCGATCGTGCCGGATACGGTGCAGTTGATCGTCGAGGTGGACGGTTTGTGTTCCAGCGCGCCGGCGTTCGAAATAATACGGCCGGCCGGAATGACGCCCTGACGCAAGGCCCACAGAAATTCTTTGTAGTGCTGTTCTTGTTTGGTTTTGTTTTTCTCGACCGAGGCAATCGCCCTGGCAACGCGCTGGTAGGTCTCATCGATGGTGCCGTCAATCGCTTCGCCATCTTTGGTTTTTAAGCGGTATTTCGTATCCCAGATGTCCATTGAGGCGTCCTGAAACGGTATTTCAGTCACGGTGTTTGGAATGACATGTAGCTTTGCCGACATTAAGAGATCCCTATTGGTTAAGTTTGGAGAAGTAAAGTTGAAGACCGGCCGCTTACGGCTGGTCATCGATATATAGTGTCTATATGGTTAGAATAGCACAATATATAGTGTTTTTGTGAAAAAATAAAAACAACCTGTTAAACCAAACAGTTACGTCGGAATCCGCTATTCGGCCAAAAAATCGCTGCTTTGATGTTGCTGCATGGCGTGATATTTGCCTTGCTTGGCTGTGATATTAATAGTTGCAAAAGTTCTTACAATGACAGCGTTTTTATATGGCGTGAGTGACGGTTTTGGTGAACGCGCGTTGCTTATCCATCCTACATTGCGTTGTCTTATAGGCGTCGTTGGCAGGGTGAATAAGTGCAATGTATCCGTGCAGCGACCCAGCGGGCTATTCACTCGGTACAGCCCCTGTACCTCTCCTTTCGGGTGCTGCGCATGCAAATCGGCTATCCTGCCGGTTTGTCCCGCCGAAAGCTCCGGTGCTCGGCGCCGCAAACGGGATTTAATTCATGCCATCGGCACTAACTTTCTGCTTGTTCCTGGCGCAGGGTATAACTTCGTCAACGACAAACCCACGGTCAATAGCTTTTGCTGTTAATATGACATAATCAATTTGCTCGTTGATTTAACGCCTTTAGTTAAGAGCTTTCCGTATGGCTAACACCTTAATACAGGTGACTCATTATGCTTAAGTTGTACAGTAATTCCTTTACGGCAATGGGAACGGAGTGTTGTCTGCATTTATATGTTTCCAGCCCATCCGATGCTGACGCTATTGCGTATTCGGCTATTCAGGAAGTGCTCAGGGTTGAAGCGCGCTATTCTAGATACCGTACCGGCAGCTTTCTTGCTCGAATCAACCATGCGGCCCAACGCGGCGCAGTTATTGAGGTGGACGAAGAAACCGCGGGACTGCTGGACTATGCTTACGCCTGCTATAAAAAAAGCGGTGGTTTATTCGATATAACGTCCGGTATTTTGCGCCAAGCTTGGGATTTTTCTGTATTGAATTTGCCGGCACAATCGGAGATAAACCGGTTACTGCCGTTCATCGGCTTGGATAAAGTCCGGTGGCAATCTCCCCGTCTAAGCTTCTCGATTCCAGGCATGGAACTGGATTTCGGCGGCATCGGCAAGGAATATGCGGCAGACCGGGCTGCGGCCCTTTGTGCGGCGCAAGGTGTTGAACATGGTTTGGTGGATCTTGGCGGCGATATTGCCGTTATCGGTCCTCATCCTGACCGCGAACCGTGGCGGATCGGCATTTGCCATCCTAGAAATCCAAATAGCCCTATGGCTAGCGTTGATGTCGAGAAAGGCGCTTTGGCGACTAGCGGTGATTACGAGCGATTTATCGAGATCGACGGAAAACGCTATTGCCACCTGTTAAACCCCAAAAGCGGATGGCCCGTGCGTGGTTTATCCTCGGTCAGTGTGTTGGCCGATCAGTGTTTGGTGGCCGGCAGCGTTGCTTCGGTAGCGATGCTGAAAGGTTTGGACGGAATCGGTTGGTTGGATGGGCTGGGGGTTCGGTATCTCTGGATGGATGATGAAGGAAGACAAGGAGACAGTTTGTTTGCATCTTCGTTGTCTTGAAGCCGGAGCCGGGCATCCTTGCCCACCCGTAAAATTCCGATCAAAAAATTAAGCGGAAAGATTAATATTGGTTCCGCTAGGTCCCAACTCGGGTTGTCCGCCCAGCGTATTCAAGGACTGCAAACCGCTTGCCAACGTCTGGGCCGGAGGCGGTGCCGCTCTATCATTACTGCCGGCTGTTGCCTGATGGTGATGATGTATCTGACCCATCATGGTTTTCATGCCATCGACAAAATCCTGCTTGGAAACACTGCCGGTCCCGTTAGGATCCAGTTTACTGAAAATGGCGTCCGCCCCCATGGACTTAAAAGCCGCCGGCGGATTCGTATTTTGAAAAGCTTGTTCGAACTGTGCCTTGCTGATAGTGCCTGAGCCGCTGGTGTCGATTTTCTGAAAGAGGTCCGACATTTTCTGCGTCGGCGACGACATACGAGAGCTCGCCCCAGACATCACTTTGGGCGGCATATATACGCCGCCCATACCCGAAATGGACATACTCATTTTATTCCTCCCTTATTTCTAATAGAAATGCGAAGCGGCAAATAAATGCCGCACATTCGTCAATAAACTGACCGGAATGAGGTTTTTTAAGTTTTTAACGGTTAAAACCCTACTCCGGATATGTCAAAGCAATGCTTATGCCAATTCGAGTCAATAGGAAAATGGATCAGGATAAGATAGATTTTGTTTTTTCTTGTTTCCATGCAATAGGTAGAAACAAGAAAAAACTACAGCACTCGGAGTTCTTTGGAGTGTTTTTTATCGAATATCAGTTATTTATTCGCTCTATGCTCAATAATATCGTCAACCACGGCCGGGTCGGCGAGTGTGGAGGTGTCGCCCAGGCTGCCGATTTCGTTGGACGCCACTTTCCGCAAAATACGGCGCATGATTTTACCGGAGCGGGTTTTAGGTAAACCCGGAGCCCACTGAATAATATCCGGATGCGCAATCGGGCCGATCTCTTTCTTGACCAGTTCGATCAATTCTTGCCGCAGTTCTTCGGAAGGTTCAATGCCGACGTTCAAGGTCACGTAGGCGTAGATGCCTTGGCCCTTGATGTCGTGCGGATAGCCGACTACCGCCGCTTCGGCGACGTGTTCGTGCAAGACCAGCGCGCTTTCGATTTCGGCGGTGCCCATGCGGTGGCCGGAGACGTTGATCACGTCGTCGACGCGGCCGGTGATCCAGAAATAGCCGTCTTCATCGCGGCGCGCTCCGTCGCCGGTAAAATAATAGCCGGGGTAGTTCTTAAAATAAGTATCGACAAAGCGTTGATGGTCGCCGTAAACGGTCCGCATTTGTCCCGGCCATGAGTGGGCGATGACCAGGATGCCTTCGGCCGCGCCTTCGCGGATGCGGCCGTCGTTATCGACGATTTCAGGTTTGATGCCGAAGAAGGGCAGGGTCGCGGAGCCCGGTTTTAACGCGATTGCACCGGGCAATGGCGTGATCAGGAAGCCGCCGGTTTCGGTTTGCCACCAAGTGTCCATGATCGGGCAGCGGCTGTCGCCGACGACGTGGTAATACCATTCCCAGGCTTCCGGGTTAATCGGTTCGCCGACGCTGCCGAGAATTCTTAAACTGCGGCGCGAGCTGCGTTTAACAAATTCGTCGCCCTGCGCCATCAGCGCGCGGATCGCGGTCGGCGCGGTGTAAAAGATATTAACCTGGTGTTTGTCGATCACTTGCCAAAAGCGGCTCGCATCGGGATACGTCGGCACGCCTTCGAACATCAATGTGGTCGCGCCGTTGCATAACGGGCCGTAGATCATATACGAATGCCCCGTTACCCAGCCTATGTCGGCGGTGCACCAGTAAATGTCGCCGTCGTGGTAGTCGAATACGTATTTATGGGTCATCGCCGCGTGCAGCAAATAACCGCCGGTTGTGTGCAGCACGCCTTTGGGTTTGCCGGTGGAACCGGAGGTGTACAGGATAAATAATGGATCTTCCGCATCCATCTCTTCGGCTGGGCAATCGGCCGAAGCCGTTGCCATCGCTTCGTGATACCAGACATCGCGCTGGTCGTGCCAGTCGACGGCATTGCCGGTGTTTTTTATCACGATGACTTTTTCAAGGCCGGGACAATGCGCGGCCGCCTCATCGGCGTTGACTTTGATCGGTACGATCTTGCCGCCGCGATGGCCCCCGTCGGCGCAAATTAAAAAGCGGCAGTCGGCATCGAGAATCCGGTCTTTTAACGCTTCGGCCGAAAAACCGCCGAATACGATTGAATGCACGGCGCCGATCCGGGTGCAGGCCAGCATGACTGCCGCCGCTTCGCTGACCATCGGCAGGTAGATGCAAATACGGTCGCCTTTTTTCGCGCCTTGCGCTTTCAAGACATTGGCGAACTTACAGACTTGTTCGTGCAATTGCCGGTAAGTGATTTTCTTATCCTGCGCCGGGTTGTCGCCTTCCCAGATAATCGCGACTTGATCGGCGCGCGTTGCCAAATGCCGGTCCACGCAATTGACGCTGACGTTCAGTTTGCCGCCTTCAAACCAGCGGATATGGGCGGTCTTGAAATCGCAGTCGCTTACTTTATCCCAAGGCTTGCTCCAGTCCAGGAACTGTTCGGCCTGTTCGGCCCAGAATGCTTCCGGCTCGGCAATCGAGCGTTGATACATGGCTTTATAGGTTTCAGCTTTGATATGCGCCATCGCCGCGATTTCCGGTTTTATGGCATAAATTTTATCGTCAGACATCCATTTAATCCTTGGGTTGGGTTGAAGTTATTTGTCGAGCATGGAATGAATGCCATCCCAGCTTTCAGGCTTGTTTTGTTGCAGATAGCGGCAGCGCTTGAGCATGGCATTGCTCGGCGCATCCGCGTTTAACGTTGCGAAAATCTCTGCGGCTTCGGCGAAATCGGCATTTCTGTATAAGGCCAGCGCCTGTCGGTAACGAGCTATTTTTTCAAGCGCGGCGCTGTCAATGTCATCGGCGGTAGCGACCAATTCGTAAATGCTTTCTCCGCTTTCCCGGCCTTTAACCCGGACGGTATCGAGCTCTCTAACCACAAAGCCGGATAGGCCGCTTGCGGTTTGCCGGTCGATCATGATTTGCGTGCCGTAATATTTATTCAAGCTTTCGAGACGGGAACTGTAATTGACTTTATCGCCGATGCAAGTATAGCTTCGAGCCTGCTCCGAACCAATATTGCCGACGATCATGTCGCCGGTGGCAATGCCAATCCGGATATTGATCTCGGGCGCTCCGTTAGCCAGCCAAACAGGGCGTAAGTCGTTCAATTTTCTTTGCATTGCCAGCGCCGTTTGGCAGGCGTGGCTTGCGTGGTTTTGATGGCAAAGTTCAGGACTCCAGAAAGCCATGATCGCATCGCCGATAAATTTATCCAGGATGCCGTTTTGCCGGCTGATTTCCAAGGTCATTGCCGATAGATATTCATTCAGAATCCTGATTAACTCTTCGGCGGGCAGTTTCTCGCTGAAATTGGTAAATCCGGCAATATCGCTGAATAACACGGTCTGTTCTTTTCTTTCGCCGCCTAACCTTAACTTATCCGGCTGGCTGAGCAATTCGCTGACGATAACCGGGTCGACATATTTATTAAAGGTGCTGCGAATCAGTTCTTTTTCTTGTAAGTCGTTGGCCATCACGTTAAACGCCGCGGCTAATTGTCCGACTTCGTCGGAGTTTTGATAGCCGATGCGATGTTGGTAATTGCCGTGTTTAATTTCCAAGGTTCCTGTGGTGATCAGGCGTAGCGGGCGGGTGATGCGTTGCGAAATCAGCATGAATAATAAAGCGCCGGCTAACAGGATACCGCCGCCTATCATCGCAACCTGGCGCTGCAATTGCTTAAAAGGGCGCAAGGCTTGGTCCAAATTAGCGCTAAGGATATAGCCTGCCTGTTGATTATTTGTTTCAAACAAAACCCGTTTGGCGATATAACGTTCGTCATGCCAATTGAAGAGGCCGTTGTTCTGATGGTTGTTTAAAATACCGGCGGCCAAATCCGGGCTGGTATTTTTTGCGGCAACGTGGCTGCCGTTAAAGAACACGGCTTGCAGCGCGTTGTTTTTAGCCAGTAGCCGGGCCAGCCAAGCATCGTTTATCGGGTCGCAAACGACAATCAAACCTACCGCATAGTCATCGTTCAGGTTTTCTTTCAATGGAATGATATGGCTGCTGTATAAACCTTCGTCGACGCTAACAATGGTCGATACTATTTGCGCGGTATCCAGGTTGTGTTGGATATTAAATTCGGCAAAATTATCGGCCAACGGCGGTTCGCCCTGATCGTTTAACGAATAAACGGCCCTGATTGTAGGTTCGGCGTCGAGCATGAACACGAAATTCGCATGGGTGTCTTTGCCTATCTCTTCGACAAACGGATAAAAGTTGTCTTTGATCTGCGCTAAAAAAGAGCGGAATTTTTGGTCCGTGGTGATCACATGCGTCAGTGTTTGGATTTGTTTTTGCTCGATTTCCAAATCATGTTGAAACTGGGCTTGGGCGGCATCCAAATCGCTGGCAATTCTTTTGATTTCGTGCTGTTCGGCTTGCGTATCAATTAGATAGAGAGTCGTGCATAATAAGCCGGTAACTGAAATAAAGAAGGTGATGAATATCTTTTTATTGAGGTTCATAAAGATAAGCCGATGCGCTGACTCAACGAGAATAACACCAAGATGAAGAAACTTAGTTTTTATTTTTTATTAACGTATTTATCGGTACAGCAAGCTGTCGCGGCCCAATCCGTTTCCGGGCATATCGACTCGCCTGAACCCGTAAAACAGCTTGTCGTTTATGCGCAGCCGGAAGATGCCTCGATTAAATTGAACCAGGCTCAAAAAACAGTGTTGATTTCGCAAAAAGACACCGAGTTCCACCCGCCGTTAACGGCTATTGCAGCCGGGGATAAAGTGCAGTGGGCCAACGACGAAGGCAAGGAAATCGATCATAATATTTTTTCCCTGAGTCCGTTAACAAGTTTTGATTTAGGCTTGGGGGGAAAAGGTTCCAAGCTCGAGCAGCTTTTTAAAAATCCCGGCGTCGTCAATTATTATTGTTCGGCTCATAAAAATATGGAGGGCAAAATAATCATTTTGCCTAACCGTTATTATCAGCTCTTGGATCGTCCGGGCGATTTTTTAATCGAGAATCTGCCGGAAGGAAACTGGACGTTGAATGCGGTGGTTTTGCATCTGCGCTACAAAGCCGAACCTATTCAGTTAACGGTCGGCAAGACTCCCGTTAAAGACCTGACTTTAAAGATTGTAAAAAAATGAAATATTTATTGTTATTGGTTGTTTTGATGCTAAACGCTTGCGTTGACGCGCCTAAAGTCATCAAAGGTAAAGGCGCCGTTTATGGTATGTTGTCCGCGGACTCCCATCCCTTATTTAATTGGAAAGCGGAGCATGATTCCGGAAGCTCGATCTATGGAGAAACGAAGCAGGGCGGAATCAAGTATCAGGATAATATGGTTAATTATGCCAAGCTCGATGAATTATACGTCGGCCTGGTGCAAGCGAATTTGCCGCCGCAGTTGCATCACTTGACAGCAACGGCTGACGGCATGTCGCAAAAGTCTATCGCGTTGGCAACGGGAGACAGCATACAGATTCACAACAATACCGGTCGAAGCCAGAATTTCTTTGTCGCCAACCCCGGTTCGGACAGCGATATTCAAACTTTTCCCAGTTTGGTGGCCGGCGCTACCGCAAATTATAAAATCGATCTGGAAGGCGATTTGGAGCTGTTGTCGGAAGATAATGACGCGCTTAAGACGCTGCTTTTATCGAAGAAAAATATGCTGGCCAAGCGCTTGTCCAGTGGCGACAGTTATCAGTTCGACAATCTCGATCCTGGCAATTATCAATTGATTTTTTGGTATTGGCGTTTAGGTAAAATTCAACAAGCCGTGCAAATTCAGGCGGAAGAGAATATTCGGGTGGATAAGGTTTTGACGGTCGATAGTGTTATTCGTCATTAACCGTCGCCATTTAGCAATTGGAAAAGCAGGACACGAATTATCACGGATTAAAATCCATCTGGAGAGTTGGTTCTTGCTTGGTTTTAAGTATTTTAACATTGACCTAAGAGGGAGTTTATGAACAATCGATTACTATGCGCCGCGTTATTAGTGCTGCCGGTTTTTGCAAGCCACGCCGCCGAGACGAAAGTGTCGGAGCATGTGCTGAAGAACGGCATGAAAGTACTGGTTAAAGAGGATCACCGCTCGCCGATTGCGGTGTCGCAAGTCTGGTACAAGGTCGGTTCAAGCTATGAGCCGGGCGGCATTACCGGCATTTCCCATATGCTGGAACATATGATGTTTAAAGGCACCGACAAACATGCGGTCGGTGAATTCTCGCGCATCATCGCCGAAAACGGCGGCGAGGAAAATGCGTTTACCGGCGACGATTACACGGCCTATTTCCAAACCATGGAAGCTTCACGGCTGGCGGTCAGCTTTGAACTGGAAGCTGACAGAATGCGCAATTTGCACCTGTTGCCCGATGAGTTGAAAAAAGAGCTGCAAGTCGTGACCGAGGAGCGCAGGATGCGCACCGACGATAATCCCCAAGCGAAAATGCAGGAGCATTTCAATGCGATGGCTTATACGAACAGCCCGTACAGGAATCCTGTAATCGGCTGGCCCTCCGATATTGAAAATTACAAAGTCGAAGACCTGCAAGCCTGGTATCAGCGCTGGTATGCGCCGAATAATGCGACGCTGGTCGTCGTCGGCGATGTGCAACCCAAAGCGGTCTTCGCATTGGCGGAAAAATACTTCGCGCCGCTTAAACCCAGCGAGCTGAAACCGTTAAAGCCTCAGGTTGAAGTCGAGCAGCTCGGCGTGCGGAAAATGACCGTTAAACTACCGGCAAAACTGCCTTATCTGGTCATGGGCTATAAAGTGCCGTCATTAAAAACTGCGACGCAGGAGTCGGAGGCTTATGCGCTGGAGGTTTTGGCCGGCGTGCTGGACGGCGGCAGCAGCGCCAGATTGGAGTCGGGCCTGGTGCGCGGCAAGCAAATAGCCGTTTCCGTCGGTGCCGGTTATGAATTGCACTCAAGGTTGTCGACATTATTTACGCTGGAGGCGACGCCGGCTGAAGGCAAAAATGTCTGGGATCTGGAAAACGCGTTGAAAGAAGAGATTGCGAAGCTGCAACTGAAGCTGGTCGATAACGAGGAGTTGCAACGGATTAAGGCGCAGGTTCTGGCCAAGGCCGTTTACGAGCGGGATTCCGGCTTTTACCAGGCCATGCAGTTAGGCATGCTGGAGACAGTCGGCCTGGGCTGGAAAAAAGTCGATGAATATGTCGATAAGGTCAATCAGGTGACTGCGGAGCAGGTTCGCGATGTGGCGCTGAAATATTTGGTCGAAGATAAATTGAGCGTCGCTTATTTGGAACCTTTGCCTATTACTGAAACCAAGATCGAAAAAGGAGTTAGATAATGCGTATTCATCTGTTAAGTTTTATACTCAAAAAGCATAAGTTTCGTTTGAGCAGGCAAGCTGCTCAACTCAGCTTTATACCCAAAGGGCATAAGTTTCGTTTGAGCAGACCAACTGCTCAACTCAGCTTTATATTTATTGCCGGGTTTGCGGCGTTTTGTAACCCGGCGCAGGCCGCCGCAAAAATCGAGAATTGGCAAACGCCGCAAGGCAGCCGGGTTTACTACGTGCATACCGAAGGCCTGCCGATGGTCGATATACAGGTCGCTTTCGATGCCGGCAGCGCGCGCGACGGCAGCCAGTTCGGCCTGTCGGCGTTAACGTCCGCATTGCTGGATACCGGGGCAGGGCAGTGGAATGCCGATCAAATTGCCCAGCGCTTTGAAAGCGTCGGCGCGCAATTCGGTTCTGGCGTTACTAACGATATGGCTTCCGTTTCGCTACGTACGCTGACGGATAAACCCTTGCTCGATAAAGCGCTGGAAACCGTGCAAGTCATTTTGACCAGCCCGAGTTTTAACGAAGCCGATTTTCAACGGGAAAAGAACCGGACATTGGCCGGTTTGAAACAGCAGGAAGAATCTCCGGGCGAGCTGGCCAGCATTGCTTTCTATAAAGCTTTGTACGGCGATCACCCTTACGGTCATCCGACTCCCGGTTCAATCGCTACGGTTTCCGCTTTGCAGGTCGCCGATCTTCGCAGCTTTTATCAAAAATATTATGTGGCAACGAATGCGATGGTGGTCGTGGTCGGCGATTTGACCAAGGAACAGGCCGAGCAAGCGGCCGAGAAGCTGGTTGGCGGCTTGCCTGCCGGCCAAAAGCCCGAGCCCTTGCCGGAAGTGGCCATGCCGGCGAAAGCCAATGCGCAACATATCGATTTTCCTTCCTCGCAAACGCATGTGTTGGTTGGAATGCCCGGTACCTTCCGTAAAGATCCCGATTATTTCAATTTATATGTCGGCAATCATATTTTGGGCGGCGGCGCATTGGTGTCCAAGCTTTTTAATGAAGTCAGGGAAAAGCGCGGACTGGCTTACAGCGCGAGCAGCTCTTTCGGGCCGATGTTCAGGAAGGGACCGTTTGCGATCAGCTTGCAAACCCGTAACGATCAAACCGGGCAGGCGCTGGACGTGCTTAACAAAACCCTGGCCGATTTTATTGCGCAAGGACCTACTGAAGCCGAGCTGACGGCTGCGAAGAAAAACATTACCGGCGGTTTTGCGATGCGTTTCGATACCAATAAAAAGCTGGCCAACTATGTGTCTATGATCGGTTTTTACGACATGCCGCTGGATTATCTGGACACATTCCAGTCTTACGTCGAGAAAGTGACGGTTGCATCGATAAAAGATGCGTTTAAACGCCGCGTCGACCCGCAGTTAATGCAAACGATCACTGTCGGCGGGAGTGCAAACAAGAGTGAAAAATAAGCTCAGGATTATCGGCGGGGACTGGCGCAGCCGGCAATTAAGTTTTGCCGATGCGCCGGGCTTGAGGCCGACGCCGGCCAGAGTCAGGGAGACGCTGTTCAACTGGTTGCAGTATGAAATTGCCGGCAAGCAGTGCCTGGATTTGTATGCGGGAAGCGGCGCGTTGGGTTTTGAGGCCGCTTCCCGGGGCGCCAAGTTGGTTGTGCAGGTAGAAACAAACGCACAAGCGTGCCGGTGCTTGAAAGAAAATGCGCTTGCGCTGTCCGCCGCCGACCGGGTGAAAGTTGTACAAAGCGATGTCTCGCATTACTTGTCGGGGGCTGCGCAGGCTTTTGACGTCGTATTTCTCGATCCGCCGTTCGGCATGGGCTTGGCTGTGCAAACCTGTATGCAGTTGGAAGCTAACGGCTGGCTGGCTAAATACTCCAAGATTTATGTCGAAACCGAACGGCACTTTGATTTTTCACGCGGAGCATCCATGCCCCGCGCCCTGTCGGGTGGCCGCGCCATGCAAATCGGCAATGCTGCCGATTTGTCCGGCATGCCCGAAAACTGGCGGCTACTGAAAAGTAAAACGGCCGGCGAAGTTGCTTATCATCTGTTTGAGCGAAGTGAATAACGTCAGGTTATGATTACAAGAAACTGTACAAATGGGTATTTAAAAGCGGTTTCTTAGTATAGAATTGCCGCTTTTTTTTGAAAATCACAGATTATGCAAACCACTGCAATTTATCCGGGTACTTTTGATCCTGTTACCAATGGGCATTTGGACCTGATTGCCAGGGCGTCCAGGCTTTACCACAAAGTGCTTGTCGCCGTGGCGGTTAACAGGGGTAAAGCTCCGCTGTTCTCCTTGGATGAGCGCGTGGAGCTGGCTAGGGCGGTTACGTCGGAGTTTGCCAACGTCGAAGTCATCGGTTTCGATAACTTGCTGGTCGATTGTGCGAGACAGCACGGGGCCAATGTGATTTTGCGGGGCTTGCGGGCGGTATCCGATTTTGAATATGAGTTTCAGCTGGCCGGAATGAACCGGCGTCTGGCGCCGGAATTGGAAACCGTGTTCCTGACCCCGGCTGAACAATATGAGTTTATTTCCTCAAGCATGATCCGTGAAATTGCACAGTTGAACGGCGACGTGTCCTGTTTTGTTCCCGACCTTGTTCACCAGTCTTTAATTAACAAGTTTAGACCCCAGTAAAGTATGACCCTGGTTATTAATGAGGATAAATGCGCCCGATGCGGCGTTTGCGAGCCCGAGTGCCCGAATGAAGCTATTTATCAAACCGAGGATGCTTATGCGATAGATCTTTCGTTATGTACCGAATGCAAGGAGCGCTATGGCGACCCCTTATGTGCGGCGGTTTGCACTAACGACGGTATCGAAGAAGCCGAACAGAGTTTGTATAAAAAGTGTTTGAATTTATTTGGATGAGCAAGATGTATTGCTCGTCCGTGTTGTAATCTGTAGGAGTGTGTATGGCCCTTATTATTAATGATGAATGTATCAACTGTGATGTTTGCGAGCCGGAGTGCCCGAATGGTGCGATTTCTCAAGGCGAGGATATTTATGTCATTAATCCCGAATTATGTACCGAATGCGTCGGGCATCATGATTTGCCGCAATGCATGGATGTTTGCCCGGTCGATTGTATAAGCAAGGATCCCAAGCATGTCGAGGACAAGGAAAGTTTGTATCAAAAATATTTGAAATTGATAGGCTAAACCTAAGCGGATTAATTCGTCACGAAAACACGAAGTTTCTGTTTGGTTTTTTCTTATCTCGTTCCCACGCGCAACGTTTGTCGTTATGCCGGCAGTTTCTTGCCGGCGTTAGTTGGGAAACATGCGAATAGCAGACCTTCCAGGTTTTTACTGGAGCCGCTCCCGGCGGCTCCTGCACTTTCTGACCTCCATCCATGGCAGGCGTAAAACCTGGAAGGTCTAGTTCGCCAACGCTCAACGGAGCATAAATATTCCAGCCTACACGTTTTGTTTAGTGCGTGTTTTAAAAGTTTGATACCTTCCCCGAGGACAGCCTGGTCAGCATCAAATTAATCATGGCGATATGAACGAATGCTTTGC
>NZ_RYFG02000023.1 GCF_003994235.2 Candidatus Methylobacter oryzae | reverse complement strand
GTAGCACGGCTCCGGTGAGCAGCACGGCTCCGGTGAGCAGCACGGCTCCGGTGAGCAGCACGGCTCCGGTGAGCAGCACGGCTCCGGTGAGTAGCACCGCTCCGGTGAGTAGCACCGCTCCGGTTAGCAGCACCGCTCCGGTGAGTAGCACCGCTCCGGTTAGCAGCACCGCTCCGGTTAGCAGCACCGCTCCGGTTAGCAGCACCGCTCCGGTTAGCAGCACCGCTCCGGTTAGCAGTACGGCTCCGGTCAACAGTACGGTTCCGGTCAGCAGTACCGCACCAGTGAGCAGCACGGTTCCGGTCAGCAGTACCGCACCAGTGAGCAGCACGGCTCCGGTGAGCAGCACGGCTCCGGTGAGTAGCACGGCTCCGGTGAGTAGTACGGCTCCGGTGAGTAGCACGGCTCCGGTGAGTAGTACGGCTCCGGTTAGCAGTACCGCGCCAGTCAGTAGTACGGCTCCGGTTAGCAGTACCGCGCCAGTCAGTAGTACGGCTCCGGTTGATAGTCATGAAAATAATGGATTTGGTAACGGCGACCAAAATGCGCCAGGGAACTCCGGTTCGCACAACAATGCTGAGAATGCCCAAGCCAATCCCTCAGCGCCGGTTAGTACTACAGCTCCAGTTAGTCAGGAAAAATTGACTAGTGGTAATAACGGAAAGTCGATTAAGGACAAGTCCGACGATGACAAATCACATAAGGATAAGTCCGACGATGACAAGTCAAGTAAGGATAAGTCCGACGATGACAAGTCGAGTAAGGATAAGTCCGACGATGACAAGTCACATAAGGATAAGTCCGACGATGACAAGTCGAGTAAGGACAAGTCCGACGATGACAAATCACATAAGGATAAGTCCGACGATGACAAGTCGAGTAAGGACAAGTCCGACGATGACAAGTCGAGTAAAGACAAGTCCGACGATGATAAGTCGAGTAAGGATAAGTCCGACGATGACAAGTCGAGTAAAGACAAGTCCGACGATGATAAGTCGAGTAAGGATAAGTCCGACGATGACAAGTCACATAAGGATAAATCCGACGATGACAAGTCGAGTAAGGACAAGTCCGACGATGACAAGTCGAGTAAGGATAAGTCCGACGATGATAAGTCGCATGACGACAAAGACAGCAAGTCCGACGACAGCTCATCGCATGGCAGCAGCCATAACGATTCAGGGGACAGCCATCATGGAACGGATTTTTCCGGAACAGAAGGCAACGATCATGGTGGTGCCGACGATCTGTTCGTTTTTGGCGACGTTTCCGGTCACGGTCATAACGATGGCGGCGCCGGAGGCAGCTGGACAGATGCTGTTGAATCCGATGTAGGGCATGATTCGGGAGCTTCACATGACTGGACAGTACAGGTAGATGGCCATCAGCCCGCCGATCATGGTGATCATGGGTCGATTGACTCTTTCGGACATTCGGATAGTACGCCAGGCGATGTCGGCGCCATGGACTTCGATAATATCGACAAGATTCAATGGTAGGCTAGCCCAGCTTGCCGGTTCAGGGCGCCTTTGCAAGAAGGCGCCCTTTTTTTCGGGCGCACTCTTGAATTCGAAGTTGCCATAAAAGAACTTCGCGAGAGACCGGTTTTATTATTCCCGCATTGGAGATTAAGTTGTTATGGGTGTCATCAAGAAGGTTATTTATCGCGGCAATTTTCTCGGCAAGCAACGCCATAACCATCTGTTTCTCGATATGGAAGAGAACATCCATATCCATTACCGCGATCTGCGTATCGAGCTGAGCCGTGCGGAATTTGAAAATATCGTCGGCACTTTTCGCAAGCAAGCGGATGAATTGCTGGCGATTATCCGCGCTAGGAATTACCAGGACGGCGTGCTGGCTAACGCGAACCAGGACGACGTGCGGATATGGACTGAATCGAAACTCGGCAACGACGTGAAGTATCATCCGCAACGGTTCTCGCTCGAAGAGTGTAACGACGGCTACCACTTCCATTACCGTAACTACAAGCTGTTGATTGATGCTGAGGAGTTTAGGCAAATCGCGCAGCTATTCAAGACAGTCGACCTGGACAGCCCTTATGCGTCAAGCTATGAAGAGGTGCTCGAGTTGCTGGAAGCTAACGACGTCGATTTTCTGTTGGCGGCCGGCAACATACCGGGTGAAATTCTGGCGATTGCCGTCGCCAAATACCATCTGCCTAAAATCAGGGCTATTTTCGATTTCATCGGCTTTACGCTGGAAAACCAGGCTACCGAGCAGCATTATCAGGGTACGGGCCTCAAGGTCGTGGCTCGCGAGGATACACGGCATACGGCGCTCGATTACAAGCGCATGCGCGAGAACAAGCAGGTTTGCTCGCTGGTTGATTATTTTTCCAGGAACGGCGGCATTGCCGATCCGAACGATTTGAACAGGCTTTCCTGCCAAGTCATCGATCTTTATTCTGCGCTGCAATCGGGAAAATCCGTTGCGATAGAAACCGATCCGCAAACGTGGCTCTATTCGCCGGCCGGTAACAAAATTATTTTTCCTTATAACGTATCCGGGACTGCCGGCAAGGACGATGCCGATGCGTTGTACCGGGCATGGAGCGCTTTTCTGAGGAATTATCAGCCTGGTTATCAATTAGGCTATATCAAATCCACCAAGAAACCGTTCGCTCCGGAGCAACAAAAATTATTGCAACAGCAGGTCATGGAAACCTTGAGAAGAGAAGTCCTGGCTGTGCCTGCCGTCGACAAGGTGTATTTGATGGGGTCGGGGTTGCGCGGCGATATGGGCAGCTATGACGTCCCGTTCGTGTACGGGAATTTAGTCAAACTCGGCTCGGACGTCGATATTTTGATTGAAGTTCACCCGGACCGGGAGGGCGATATACCCCAATCGTGGAGCCTTTACATGCGGTCGGCTCCGAATAATCATTGTGCGGTTTACCATATCGCTCAAATCCTGATGGCGGACGGCGAAGGCGACTGGCAGCAGCAATATCCGCATATACGTTTTGTTCACCATCTTATCGATGCTTATGTTTTCTTTCCGTCGCGCGGTTTTCCCGGAGAGAAAGAAGCTTTCTTGCGCCAGTTCGACGCGCAGCTTATCTATGACCGTTGCCGCGACGGCGCAGTCAATCGCAGCGAAGAGGAAGAACGAATTGCCGGTCAAATCTCGCAACTTTATGGTTTTCAGCATGCGGTCGTCGAGAAGATGGCGTTTCCGACGCAAAATGTTCTTTACCGGGTATTGGCGGACGATCGTGTTTATATCCTGAAATTACTAAAGGTCGGCGGCAACTATAGCGCCGACCGTATTGCCGAACATGCCGAATATGAGGCCGAGCTGATAAGAGCGTTATCCGGACGCAACGTGCAGACCGCAGGACTCGTTTCGACCTTAAGCGGTGGCGTGGAAAAGGTGGACGGATGTCCGGTGCTGCTTTTCGAGCGGCTTGCCGGTACGGTTTGTCACCGCCCCGAATATCCTATCGGCCGGATTACCGCTAATCTGGCGAATATTCATCGCGTGCAGGCCGAGCGTCCGCTGGATATTACGACGGATTTTTCGTTGGAAGCGCTTTGTGCAATCTGGCTGTCCGCGTTTCAGGATTATGCGGCCAACGTTTCGCACAGTACCGAGCTTGCCGACGCCTTTGTAAAATTGTCGCCTATTTATGAAAAATATAAAAAACCGGAAGATAGGGCAAAATTGTTCGCAGGAAGTCCCGCAGTTCACAATCATGGCGATGTCAAACCACAGAGCGTGATTGTCGACGAGCATGGCGAAGTGCGGTTCTTCGATTTCAACAACGCATTTTACGGCCCGCGTTTATTCGATGTGCTTGGCGGCGCGTTTGAATTCTCGCTGGCCGAAGGCTATATCGCTCTTGCCGATTTTGCGCGCTTCGATGCGTTCATTTCTCAGTATCAGATCCATAACCCATTTACTGAGCAGGAGCGTAACAGCCTGCCTGAATGGATAGAATTGATCGGCATCATCCTGTTTACGAAGGAAATACGGGTGTTGCTCCAGAGCAAGGCCGACAATCTGCGCAGACGACGTGCCTTAGCCATCCATGAATTCGTAAGCTCGCGCACAGCGAACAACGTATGAGCAGGGCCGGTTTCTTTCTAATGCTCTGCATGATGAGCGTTGCAGTTGCCGTTCAGGCGGAAACCATCGGCATTCGTTTTATCGTCGCGGACGATCTTGGTTCGACCGAGCAGCAACGTCAAACTGTCAAGACAGTATTGGAGAAACGGGTCGAACAGCTGAACGGTTATTACCGCAACAGCGCTGTCGCGTTGCAGGCCGGGATTGTCGATGTGGCTTTTGCTCCGATTCAGTCTAGCGGTGACGTGCAGATACTGGAGGACATGGCGAACGAGGCGGGCGGTTTCGAGGACTTGTTCGAACGCGCCGACGAATTGGGCGCCGATTACACCGTCGCGATGGTCAGCAAGCTGCTGATTTTCGGCAAGCGCGGTTGCGGCCGAGCTTATGCGGTCAATAAAACCGTGGCTGAAATATCCTCGACGCGGAGAGCGCTTGCGGTGATCGATTTTGCCTGCCAAGCGCATACGCTGGCGCACGAGCTGGGCCATTTGATGGGCCTGAATCACGGCGTGATCGTCGATCGTTGCGAACCGAATAAGGGCCATCTGACGGCTATCGCTCCCTATGCATTGGGATACGGGCAGGGGAACTGCGACGGCAGGCCTCAGCCCGGCGAGTTCGGCACTATCATGGTCGGCGGCAATATGAAGAAGGTCAACGGCGACGACCAAAGCAGTTTAAGGCTGTTTTCGAATCCGCGCATCAAGGATGAACGATGCGGTGCAAGCCATGTCTGCGGCGATCCCGAGACCGGGGACGAAGCACGCGCGCTGAATGAAAACGCCCGCTATTATGCCGCCCACGAAGAACCGGATGCGCCGGCATCGACGCTAGCGAAACCTGAGTAAGGATTTGGTTAAAAATAACTTCCCGAAATCGCTATTTTCGGTCGTCAAGCCGTTCGTGCTGAGCCCCATTCGACAAGCTCATGGCAGGCTTCGATAAATTCAGGAGAGTCCTGTCGGAGCATGATCGGCTTGACGCGGTGGGACGAAATCTATATCGGGAAGTTATTACGGGCCATATCCTTATATCCTGCGATACGTAGTTCAAAACCAGGCTTGCGATCCTTTTTAAGGAAATTTCTATTGATGCGGCCTACAAAAACGACAGTATACTTGCAACCTATTCCGGCTCAGTTGCTCTACTTGGCAGGCAAGTAGTTATTCATCATCGGACGATTATGTCATCTTTTAGTAAACCTTTTCTGAAGCTGCTGTCCTTCCGCATCCTTATCGTTCTTGCTTACCAGATTACCGCGATTGTGGTGGGTTGGCATATTTACGAGTTGACGCACGATACGCTGGCGTTGGGCCTGGTTGGGCTGGCCGAAGCCATTCCTTACTTCTGCTGCGCGCTGTTTGCCGGTTATGCGGTGGACCATTATTCCCGGCGCATGTTTGGCGTGTTCGCCTGCCTGGCGTTGTTTTTCACTGCATTGATACTGGTCGCGGTATCGACAGGCTGGCTAAGCGGCAATCCGGCGTTGTGGATTTACGGCGCTATCGGTTTTACCGGCGTGGCCCGCGCGTTTATCGGTCCTTCGTATAGCGCGATGTTCGCGCTGATTCTATCGCGCGACCAATATGCGCGAGCCTCGGGAATCGGCAGCGCGGTGTTCCAGTGCGGACTCGTGGCCGGGCCTGCGTTAGGCGGCATGCTGGTCGGATGGGCCGGCAAGGTCAGCGCTTACGGTTTTGCTGCCGGTTTATGTTTGTGCGCGGCAGCGGCATTGCTGTCATTGCGTATCGAGGAACCTCCTCCCGCAGAGAGTGCGCCTGTTTTTACCAGTATCGCCGAAGGGCTTCGCTTTGTATTCAATAACCAGGTCATCTTAAGTGCCCAGGCCCTGGATATGTTTGCGGTATTGTTCGGCGGAGCGGTTTCGATGCTGCCGGCCTTCATCCACGATGTCTTCCATTACGGCCCCGAGGGACTTGGGATTCTTCGCGCCGCGCCGGCGGTCGGAGCCGTTATTACCGGGATATTTCTCGCGCGCTATCCGATCAATCTGCATGCCGGGCGCTGGCTGCTCGGAGCCGTAGCCGGATTCGGGGCGTGCATGATCGGTTTTGCCTTATCGGTAAACTTCTGGATTGCCGGGGTAGTGCTGGTGTTGTCCGGCATTTGCGACGGCGTATCGGTGGTCATGCGCACGACCATCATGCAATTGGCGACGCCGGACGCGATGCGCGGCCGGGTTTCGGCGATCAACGGCATCTTTATCGGTTCGTCGAATGAACTGGGCGCTTTTGAGTCGGGCATTGCGGCGCGCTTGCTGGGGCTGGTGCCGTCGGTGATTTTCGGTGGCACGATGACGTTGGCTGTGGTTGCAACGACCGCCAAACTGGCGCCGAAACTGCGCCGGTTACAGCTTCAGCAATTGCAATGATTTAATTGATGTTTTGTAATGTCCACGAAAAGCACGAAAAATATCGGCCGCCGATTTCACTCCAGTCGTGTTCTGTACGGCCTTTATTATGCCCAGAGGGCATAAGTAGGGTTTGAGCGGACGAGCTGCTCAACTCAGCTTTAAAGGTTCCGCCTGTTCGGAACGTTGCCGGTTAGACCTTCCAGGTTTCTAAAATCTGGAAGGTCTGCCTAGCGTTAGGTCAGGGATAGTTGTCTATAACAATGAGTACAAGAACGTGGGAACGATTTGGTTTCACTATGTTTGTGCTTTTCGTGGACTTCGCTTTTTTTTTATCATCCATAGGCGTAACGTCAGAAGGATAAGCCGCAACTCATTAACTTGTTTATAGAATGTCATGATTGGGTTTTGGTGAAAGGTTGTCATCAATAGCTAGACACTTATAATGTGTTCCTAACGGACTGGAACAGTTGCGATAGCGGCTGACAATCGGAGATTAATACACATCTGAAAGCAGTTTTAACCTCTGCAAGCCTCGCACGCATTGGCGGCTATCGGCAAAGTTCCGCATCTTCGATTGCGAAGCAGATAATTTCATAGTGGGTTTTTTCTCGTTTCAACAGTTCCGGCTATTGTGTGAGCATGCCTTTGTTAATTTTATCGAGCTTGCTCCTGCGCCTCATTTGATATTGAGTGCATTCATTGCCCCGTCAGCCGGCGATGTAGAGCTCGGTTTCGAAAACATCCAATCCTATGCCCAAGATAGGCAAGGTTTTTTAATATAAATTAAGGAGCCAATCATGGCGAGTTTGACAACTGCTTTACCCGAGACAATTATTGCGCGTAATGCCGAGGCGCTTTACGACACAATACTTGGCAATACGGATTTTACCCATTATACGGCTTTGATCGGTTCAAACCCCGATGTTCTATTGAACGGCGTTTACACTAACAGCGTTGGTACAGCTTCAACTGCCACGGTTGCCAGTGTATTGGTTACTAACCTGGGCATCACCGACAGTGCTGCTGCCACCACGGCGCAAAATTATATCGTGGAGCAGTTGAATGCGGTCGCTTATACGGAGCGAGGCGCTGTAATCAACAATATACTCAACCTGTTTGCGAACCTGGCTTCCGATGCTACGTTCGGTTCTTATGCAGCGGCATGGAATACTAAAATAGTTAATGCGGTGGCTTATTCACAAGTGTCTGGCAATCAAAACACTAGTATTATTCATCATGGTCATCCCATTGGCTATGTGCTTACTAACGGTACGGACATCGTTCCGGCCAGCAAAGCGGTCGAGATAATATTCAACGCCGATCTGGTCTATGCACCCGATGGCAGTAAACGCATAAATTCGCTGCAAGACGAAGACAACTTGGCCGGTACCGGCACATCGACATTAAACGCTACACTGGCTAGCTCCGGTATAAACGGCGTAAACATCGTCACGCCAAAACTGGCAGGCATTTCTACTATCAATACCGCATTTACAGGTTCCGATCCCAGCGATGCAGTTTTGGCGCTTAACTTGCAAAATGCAACGGGCGTTTCAACGGTTAACGTTTTTCGCGTATCGAATACAGCGAACCAAGCGCATATCGAAAACATCAACGCTCCTTTAACCGTCTTGGGCATCAGTAACGCAAATATGAATGACTTGGGCGGCATTGAATTTTCGTTTGGTGCCGGTGCGTTGAAAGGCTTGAATACCGGTAATTTGAGACTTGACAGCGTTCAAGTCGGCGTCGTTAATATCGGCGAAAATATCGCTGTCGGCGGAGCTTCCGCCGCGAACAGTTTTGGCGTCGGCGTTAACAGCTATGAAAAACTGACGATCAACAGCACCGGTGCATTCAACATTATCGGCACGTTAAATTTGCCGATGGATACCGGCGTTGCCGGTTCGGTTGCTGTCACCGGCGACCAGAGCCTGGTGCTGGTAGATACAACTGTCGTGTCGAATAAATTGGCTATTGAACCGCCTGTTGCTTACACCTACTACGCCCTCACTACCGCGACACCCGCACCGTTATACATAAATGCTATCGAATCGCTTACCTACAGCGGCGGTATTGCCGGTGCAAACGGCCGTCTGGCGACATTGACGGCGGCCGGTTTGACCGGCTCCGCTGGATTGATGGTAAACCTGGGCGCGGGCTTCTTCACTACCGATAAAGCGGATACTTCGGGTGTGCCGCAAGATGTGAGCGTAACCGGTTCCAAAAATAGCGATACGTTCTACTTGGGCGACGCTATCCAAGCCGGCGACAGCCTGACCGGAGGCGACGGGCAAGACAATCTGGTCATTTACAACCAAGGCAACCTGGTTTCTAGCGGTTCGTCGGTAATAACCAAAATCGAAGCGTTGGAAGACCGGCAGTCAACGACAGGCGTATCGACTATTGCGTTCGAAAAGCTGCCCGATGTTACTTCCATCCTGGTTCGCAACGAGGGTTCCGCCTACGGCGCGCCGGCTGCGGCAAGTGTTGTATTTAACCTGAACGGTTTGAATACAACGCAAGCCAATGCGATTACCGTGCAGCACAGCAACAGCGGCAGCAATGGCATCACGCAAAATACCGTCAATGCGGCATTGGCAAATAACACGGCCGCCGATACCTATACATTGACGATTACCGATCACTCGAATGCAAACCCGCGATTTAACCTGATATTCAATCCGGGCAGCGCGGAAAGCATTACTATCCTCGATGGCGATATGGAATCGAACACCGTTGCGTTGGGCACAGTCGCCGGGGTAACGAACACCGTCACGTTGGCCGGCAATTCGGCAGATACGTTCCTGAACTTGGATACAGCAATGGACGGCGCTAACGGCGGCCTGTACGTATTCGACACAAGCGGCGCCGGCGTTACGCCAACGGCGACGTTATTATCAGGTGTTACGGATTTGTCGTTGACCGCGAATCAGGTAAAAATCGTTGCGGCAACGTTCGATGCGTCGAATGAAGCGTCTAATGTTATCGCCCGTTTCAGCACCAATGCCGGTTCGGCTGCCGGTGCGCAAAACATCACGATGGGTGACGGTAACGACACCGTGATTTTCGATAATGTCCAGGATACCCATGCGGGCTTGACTGGTTCCGACACCGTTGCCGGCGGCTTCGGCGACGATACCTTGGCCATCGATGGCGATTTGGGGGAGGGCGGTTTAGGGACGGTAGTCGGCCTGGGCGCATCCGAATGGACTAACGTTTCCGGTTTTGAAACTATCCGTACGATCGGTGCCGGTGCTGGCAGTTCATACCGCCTGATATTAACCGATGACCTGATTGCCGCGAATAACAAGGCCGGCGTGCTGGCTATCGTCAATGACAACGACACGGCCAATGATTCGGCCAATAAGGCTGACACCGCAGGTAGCGCGGCAGAATCGCCCATCGTTGTGGATGCGAGTTCGCTGACCAGCGGCAGCAAGTTCAGTTACAACGGCGAAGAAGGCGCGTCGGCAACTAACGACCGCTTCATCTTCAACGCCTACTTCAACGGCAACTTCAACGGCAGTCATGTTATCGACGGCGGCGCAGTTGACAACAACCCAAGCAACAATTCCGGTAGGAATGGAGACGTTATCGAATTGCGCAATCCGTTTGACGTTTCATCAAGCGACTTCGCGAATATCAAAAATATCGGTACTATCGAATTGACCAATATATGGCACAGTAGTAGCCGGGGCAGTCTGCAAGCGCCAATCCCGCGAATTCAGTTAAACGATGCCGTTGTCGATGCGTTGGTCGACAGCTATCAAGCATCGAATAACACCACGAATATCGAGCGTTTGAATATCCGCGCTCTCGATAGCTCGGACCCGAACACCGGAGGCATCGCTCTGGATGCGTCTGCGCTGACCGGCAAATCGGCTCTGGACATCCTGTTGAACCGTGGCGGCAACACCATCGTGACCGGTGCCGGCCCGGATAAAGTTGTGCTGTTGGGTAACTACAACGGAAACGATTATGCAGCCGCTGTGACCGAAAACGGCGTGAGCATTAAAGGTCAAAACAACGGCATCAATGCCTGGGGCATTGATAACATTGCCGGTACGGCCGACGACGTAGCGGCGCAACGTATGGTCACCGATACGATCAATCTCGGCGCCGGCAACGATACGTTGATTACTTACGGAGCCGTTAATCTTACCGGCGCAACGCTGATCGGCGTCGAAACTATCGCGTCAAACTCCAACATTACCTTAACGGCTGAGCAGTACAACACCTTGGTTGCAAACCGGGCCGCGTCGGCACTGGCTGGACCGGCAATTACTTTTACCGGTGCCGGCCCGCATGAGTTGTTTATCCAAAACAATGCTATAAACAACTCGTTCACGGTTGATTTGGGTTATACGGCGCTTGAAGCCGGTGCCGGCTCGTTAACCATCGCGACGACCGGCATCGGCGGCGCGATGCCTACAATAACCGGTTCGGCTGCCGACTTGTCAACGGTAGGCGGCATAACTGTGAATAATGTGGCAACTTCCACGGTAGCCGGCACCGTTGCCGCCAGCGCCGGAACTTCTGCCACGATTCCGGACGCTGCCACGATAGCTGTTGCGGCAGCGGGCTTCAGCGATGCCAGTACAGCCAACAACACCTACAACGTAACAATCGGTTCTACTTACACTTACAATGCTTCCGGTTTTGCAGCCGGAGACAAAATTGCGTTCCCTGCCGGTGCGGCTATTAGCGTCAATAATACGAGCGGTAGCGATGGCGTTGTGGACGTAGTCGGGACATTGAACGGCAATGCCGTAATCGTGCATCTAACCGGAATCGCGATTGCATCCGATAGTGCGATTTTCGGCATCAACAGCTTCAACACTGTTTTTGGCGGCGGTTCGCTGGCTTAATCTTCTAGTTGGCATCGGCGCCAGCCTTGCGATGTTTAACGCGGCTTAAGCATGCGGTAAATATTATTTGATGATCTAATATAGAGAAAACGGCTTTTGCAAGGCAAGCTATAGCGTTTGCCGTTGAGTTCTAAAATACAAGCAGCATCTGATTAACCTATTTGGAGGGTACATGACATCAGTAACAAGCAATAAAAATAATCTGTTCTCGCCGATAGTGCTGGGCAATTTGACGCTAGCCAACCGGATTATTATGGCGCCGCTGACGCGGAATAGGGCGGGCGACGGCAATGTGCCCCAGGATATGAATGTCGAATATTACCGGCAGCGGGCCGGAGCCGGCTTGATTATCAGCGAGGGCAGCCAAATATCGGCGACCGGCGTCGGCTACCCGGCAACGCCCGGCATTCATTCCCAATTACAGATTGAAGGTTGGCAGCGCGTGACTAATGCCGTGCATGCAGAAGGCGGGCGGATTTTTATCCAGCTTTGGCATACCGGTAGAATTTCGCATTCATCGCTACAGCCCGGACATAAGTTGCCGGTTGCTCCCTCTGCGCTGAAAGCCGCAGGCCAGGCTATAACTTACGAAGGTATGAAGGATTTTGAAACGCCGCATGCGTTAACGCTCGATGAGTTGCCGGGTATTGTTGCCGACTATGCAACGGCGGCGAAAAATGCCAAAGCGGCCGGTTTCGATGGCGTCGAGATTCATGCCGCTAACGGTTATCTGTTGGACCAATTCTTGAGGGACGGCACCAATCGCCGCGAGGACGATTACGGCGGCGATGTTACGAACCGGATGCGCTTGTTGGTTGAGGTGGTCGAAGAAGTTATCGCGGTTTGGGGCGATCATCGCGTCGGTGTGCGTCTGTCGCCGGAAAACAGCTTCAACGATATTAGCGACAGCCGGCCGCAGCAGACGTTTAACGCGGTCGCGAAAAAATTATCCGACTATCGGCTGGCTTATTTGCATGTGCTGGAAGGCGACATGATGACCGGCGAGCGGCACGTGGATTATGTCGCGTTAAGAAACTGTTTTGCAGGTCCTTATATGGCTAATAACGGTTATGACCTGGACAGCGGCAACCGGGCCATTGAGCAGAACGATGCCGATATGGTCGCGTTCGGTAAGTTGTTTATCGCTAACCCGGATTTGCCGGAGCGCTTTGCTGAAAACCTGCCGCTGAATAAGCCGGACCATGATACTTTTTACGGCGGCGATGAAAAGGGTTATACCGATTATCCGAAGTATGCGGGTGGGTGAGGGATTTTTCGTTCTCGTGCAGCTCGCGTTACCAAACACAATGTAACCGTAGGAGCGGGACATGCCCGCAATGTTTACTCTCGTTCCCACGCGGCGCGTAGGGACGAGAAAAAAGTATTTGCTGTCGATTTCTTGCCGACGCGTGATTATCATCCTTTCGATAGGTACCGCCTGTTCAGGGCGTTTCCGGTTAGACCTTCCAGGTTTTTAAAACCTGGAAGGTCTGCCTGTATTTTCGTGTCTTTCATGGTGAAAAATATCAATCATCCTGCGCGCCGATTAACTCCGGATAGCCGTCCTTATAGCCTGGATACCGGAACCGGTAGCCCAAGGCTTTTAATCGGGCATTATTACAACGCTTATTCATTCCGGCTTCGGCAGCGACGGCTTTAAGCGTTGGCGGCGGGCAATGCAGTTGTCCCGCGAGCCAGGTCATCACTTCCCAGAGCGGAGCCGGATCGTCGTCGCTGGCCAGGTAGCATTGCGCTAACGCGTTGCCGCTCAACCGCTGCTGCAATAGAAAAGACAAAACGCCGACGCAATCATGCTGGTGTATCCGGTTGGTAAAATAAGGCGGGCTTTGCTGTATGGCCGGCGTTTGCTTCGCTTGTCTTAACAAAGATTCGCGTCCCGGCCCGTAAATGCCGGAAAAACGCACGACGATGTTAGCCGGATTCGCAGCTATCAATTGCCGTTCGGCCTGCCTGATCAAGCGGCTGGTGATAGTGGCCGGTTCCGCGGCGGAATCTTCATCGACCCATTCGCCTTGGTTTTGTCCGTAAACGCTGGTCGATGAAACCATTAGCCACTGCGTTTCCGGCAACTTCGCCAGCAGGTTGTTCAAGCCGGTTTCGTAAACGGCGCGGTAGCTTTGTTCGTCGCGCCGATCGGGCGAAACAATGAAAAACGCCTGCGCAAAGTCGGCGTCCAAGTCCGCCAAGTCGGCGGATGAGCCGATATCGGCAGCGACATAATTGACGAGGCCCGAAGTTGGCGTGCGTCTTAGCCCGGTCACGTCATGGCCTTGAGCCGATAAAACCCCGGCCAGTTCCGAACCTATTGCGCCGCAGCCGACAATTAAAATTTTTGCCATGTTTATAGTTGGTTAAGAAGTTGCAGTTCTTGCGGATAAGGCGACATGTAATAGGACTCTTCGATATAAGTATCCGGCGCTTTGCGGAAATGATGTTTAAGCAGCGTTAACGGCACTATCAACGGCACGTGGCCGTTGCGGTATTGTTCAATGACTTCGCACAGCTCGGTTTTATCGTCGGCGCTTAAGTCTTTTTTCAAATAGCCTTGGATGTGCTGCAATACGTTGACATGATTTTTACGGGTAGCGATTTTTTTTAGCGTGCTCATCAGTTGCAAAACGTATTGCTCTGCGACAGCGGAAAGGTTGGCTTTGGTGAGGCCGGCTAATAACTGCCCCAGTTCGCTATAATCGGCATGGCTCATGATGATCAGTTTATGGCGCGCATGAAAACGAGTCAGCTTGCCTGGCGTCAATCCTTCCGCCAGCATTAATTTCCAGCGGTAGAGAACATAAACGCGCTGGATAAAATTTTCGCGCAATCCGGGGTCGCCAAGCCGGCCTTCTTCTTCAACCGGCAACAACGGGTTGTTGCGCATCAGCTCTTCGGCATAAATGCCGACGCCTTCTTTGTGCGCCTGGCCGTCGGTATAAACTTTAACCCTCTCCATGCCGCAACTGGGCGAATCCTTTTTTAAAATGTAGCCGCACAAATCGGCGTGCAAGTCTTTTTGAAATTCAGCGCGGCTGCGTAAGCGTTCTGTTACATCCATTTCCGGGTCTTTGACGCCGACGCAGCGTATTGCATTGCCGGTTTTTACCAAGTGGATAGCCGGCCGGGGCGTACCCAGGCCGGTTTCCACTTCCGGGCAGAACGGATGGAAATCGAAGTATTCGCTCAGTGTGCCGGTGATATAAGAATCCCGCTTGTGTCCGCCGTCAAAGCGGACATTTTGACCTAATAAACAACCGCTGATGCCGAGAGGAATTTTTTTCATAGGCTTGAGGAATTGTAAGTGAAAGGGCTATCGAGTCTATCGGCTTTAACGGATTTTTCAATTATTTTTGGTCTTATACCCAAAGGGCATGAGTAGGGTTTGAGCGGACCAGCCGCTCAACTTAGCTTTATATTTCCAGGCGGAATAGGTAATCGCACTGATTGTACAGATGAGTTGAACTCTCTACTCTATGACACGGGTGGTCTATCAAGTGTGGCTGCTCTTTCTCCAAAGGGATACCTGCAAGGATGCAGGCAGAAAGTCACCCCCAAGGATGGGGAGGGTAGAGTATCCGGCGTAGATGTTTTAAGGAGGTAACACAACGCAGGGAGCATGTGCCTAGGAGACGGTGGGGAATCTGTTCTGTGTTTCTCGCGGTTTATGACTAGTTTACTGACTTTTCGAATTAAGGACTTATTGGACGCTATATCACCGGTCTTGGCATAAATCCGCAGATTGCCGTATTTGTATTTCCAACGGAGTTTACTGAAGCCGGTAAATTAGGGAGTGATTATGGAATATCATGCAGCCGAATTGTTGGTAGATATCTGGGGCACTATTTTTATATTAATGTTGCTGAGGTATAAGAGTTGATCATGGAACACCAAACATCCGAATTATCGAGTAATATCTGGAGTGTTATTTTTACATTAATGTTGTTTATGTATATGGAATTGGATGGCTTCGACAGAAGTTGGACCGCTTTCCCTGATTAAACTCGGTTAGTAATAAAAAGGGCTTTCGGCACCGGTCGTTTTGATTTATGCGGATGCTATTAAGTCCTTTATGTTTTAGAGCGCTGGGTTTATCGCCCAGCGCTTTTTAAAGCTGAGTTGAGCGGCTGGCCCGCTCAAACGAAACTTATGGCCTTTGGCTATAAAGCTGAGTTGAGCAGTTGGCCCGCTCAAACCCTACTCATGCCCTTTGGGTATAAATAGCCATTAACGCAATGATTGCGGCATTAAATTAACTTGGGCTGGCGGCTTGTTGTACTTGTCGCTCGCTAGGAACGTTCTGATTTTGCTGGTTTTGGTTCTGATTTTGGTTTTGCTGGTTCTGGTTTTGTTGGCCTTGCTGTTCCTGCTGTTGCTGTCCTTCCTCCCTGTTTTTACGAGAGGCTGCATCTGCGTTTTGACGGTTAATGATGTCGTTGACTCCGGTGTTCCAATTAGCATCGGATGCATTCAAAGCCATGTTCTTGGCGCTCTCGGCAAGAATTGAATGAACTTGATTTTGGATGTTCGGCGCTGCGGACGATACGGTAGGGGAAGATGCCGCAGTATAGGCGTCTGCAAGCACCGATAATGCGGACGCTGGATTAGATTGCTGCACAGCTGGATTTGATCCAATCGTAGCGAGATTGCTACTTATATTTGCTGCTGCGGAGGGGCTGGCTTTTTGAGCCTCCGGATTCACAATAATTCTGCCAGCTGCTGCGGCAGTTTGCAGTACGGCCTGTGGATTGCTGTTCATCACAGAATCAGACCTGACCGCTTGTACCGAAGCTGACGCTAACTGCATAGCGGCAGCCGGATTGGTCGATAAAAGTTTTTCAGCCGTTGCAGCAGCTTGGCTGGCTACATTGGCTACTAAGTTACCGTTGCCGGTAGTGGATGCGGCTGCTAGCGTCGATGAGGCAAGTTGCGCGGCGCTCTCAGGAGAGACTTTTTGGACTGCAGGATTTATGAATATTCTGGCCGCGGTCGTTAAAACCGATTGCGTTTGCGTTGGGGCGCTGGACTGAACGGGAGTCGCTTTTACGGTTTCTACCGCGGCTTTCGCTACGAGCACTGCCGCCTGTGGGTTTGTGGCAAGCATTTCTTCGGCTGCGGCAACGACAGCGTCAGCAAGACTGGCCGATCTCTGCGGATTGCCTCCGGATAGAGTCGCTATCGCCTGTGAAATGGCATTAGGGTTGCCCGATTGTACTGCCGCTTGAAGAGCCGGCGGTAGTGGTGCCGCGGCAGCTTCGGCCGTTGTTGATGTTAAGCCAAACGTACAGGCTATTGCGGTCGATAATAGAAAGGATTTTATGGTCTTTGAAGTTTTTGGCGTCAACATGGCTCGATAGGGGATGTTATTAATTACTTCATAATAAATGATTTTTTTAGCGGATTAAATAATATCGCTACCAGACAAGGCAATCTGTCCTTAACTTAAGGTAAGATACGATAAAAGTCATGGTTGGGTTAAACAGTCGATGATAAGAAATTCTTGCTAACCGCAATCGAATCATAGATATTTTCAACGGATTTACAAGGATGATTTTTAAAACCATTTTTTACATTATCGTTATGACGCTAAGCCAGACAACTCACGCTTCGGAAAAACAATTACCGCCTTGTCCCGGCAGCCCAAATTGCGTTTCCAGCCAAGCGCCGGACGCCGATCATTTTATTGGGCCTTTTAAAATCATCACCGATGTTGAACAGGCTTGGGCCGCATTAAAAAAAGCGTTGATCAGCCAAAGCCGCACGGTCATCACGCAAGCAAGCGATAACGCGCTTCATGCCGAGGCAACCAGCCTGGTATTTCGTTTCGTCGACGATGTCGACGCAATACTGGATGCGGAGGCCAAGTTAATCCATATCCGTTCCGCATCGCGTGTCGGTTACGGCGATTTCGGCGTTAACCGCAGGCGGATCGAAGCGTTACGCGCGCAATTGCAGCAGGCTCATGTTATAGAATGATTTTTATGCAGGGCTCAAGAGACTGTGAAAGTACTGCTCTCGTTCCCACGGGCTCCGTGGAAATGCAGTCAAGGCCTGTCCTGAGCAGCGTCGAAGGGCGCGTTGCGCCGCGAATCATGATCGGAGTTTGGCGTATACGGGACGCAACGCGTCCAGCACTGCATTCCCACGCGGCGCGTGGGAACGAGAAATGAGCCAATATTCCATTTCGTTGTTCATATTCCGGCGCGACTTACGTCTTCACGATAATGCCGCGCTGCTTGAAGCCATACGGCTTTCAGGGCGAGTCATTTCTTGTTTTATTTTCGATCCCCGGCAGATAGAACTGCATCCTTACCGGAGCGAAGCGGGCTTGCAGTTTATGTTGGAGTCTATTCGCGATCTTCAGCAACAGTTGCAAGGCAAATTGGCGCTTTATCATGCGTCGCCGGAGCAGGTCGTAAAGCGTCTGCACGAACAGCAACAGATACAAGCCGTATTTATCAATCGCGATTACACGCCTTTCAGTCGCCGCCGCGATGATGAATTGGCGACTGTTTGCAAACAGTTAGGCATTGCGTTGCATACGTTGCCCGACATTTTGCTTAACGAGCCGGAGCAAGCGTTAAAAAACGATCAAACGCCTTATAAAGTGTTCACAGCATTTTATAACAACGCTAAACAGATCCCGGTGTCTTTACCACAAGCGTGGGTGAAGCCTGATTTTTTGGAGGTGGCTTCTGAATTCAATATCGAGCAACTGGATTTGCCGCTCCTCAAAACTGTAGTCAAAGGCGGCCGTAATCAAGCGCTGGCGATACTGGACCGGCTTGGCGATTATGCGGATTATCAAAATACCCGCGATTTTCCGGCGCTGAATGCGAGCAGCCGGCTTTCCGCGCATTTAAAGTTCGGTACTTGTTCGGTTCGGGAAGTGTTTTATGCGATTTTCGAACGGCTCGGCAGCGAACATCCGCTGCTGCGGCAACTGTATTGGCGCGATTTTTTCACTCATATCGCTTATCACTTTCCGCGGGTTTTCGGGCAAGCTTTTCTGGAAAAATTCGACGGTTTGGCATGGGACAACAACCCGGATTATTTCCAAGCCTGGTGCGACGGCAAAACCGGCTTTCCGATAGTGGACGCCGGCATGCGCGAACTGAACGCCACCGGACTCATGCATAACCGGGTGCGGATGATAGCCGCATCGTTCTTGGTCAAAGATCTGCATGTCGACTGGCGCTGGGGCGAGCGTTACTTCGCCCGGCATCTGGTCGACTACGATCCTTGCGTCAATAACGGCAACTGGCAATGGGCCGCTTCGACCGGCTGCGATGCGCAACCGTATTTCAGGATTTTCAATCCGTGGCTACAGCAGCTTAAATTCGACCCGGATTGCCGCTACATTTACCGTTGGATAGCGGAATTGCAGGCTTTCCCGGTCAAGGCGATTCATCAATGGGATAAGAAGCACAGTGCTTGCGCTTATCCGGCGCCGATTGTCGATCATGGCCGAGAGAGCCGGCTAAGCAAGATTCGGTTTAAGAAAGCACAGGAAACTAGAGCAATTCCCGGTTAGTTAAGATTAGCTCTACTTTTAAACGCCATTTGTTGAGTCGTAGGAATTTGTTGTGGTACGGATAGGTTCCCGTTTGCCGCGCCGCCTTTTATTTGAATAACGGATGTTACGCACCGTCCACGAAAGGCACGAAAAATATTAGCCGTAGATTGGCGANATGGAGGAAATGCCGAGGACTGCCGGGAGCAGTCTCGGTCGCCATCCATGGCAGTCGTAAAACCTGGAAGGTCTGCCTATCGGACTGTTCTTCGCATAACGCCAATGCCGGTTGCCGGAAACGTCCGCCTTTCTTTCGACTGCAGGGGCAGGAAATGATCCAGTCATTTCTCTGCATTCACCACATCCCTGTGGATCATGCAGGAGGTAGAATCGCGTCTGGAACAGCGATCGAGAGCAACGCAGGGAGCAGTTGCGGTTTATCTGTATTCATATGCGAAATAATTTATTTCCCGTCGGTGGCTGTATCTTTACGGGATCTTAAGTTCGAAAGTCTTACTATCGCGCCATTGTTGAAAGCACTTTGAGGACTTAAATCAATGGTCGTTCCGTTTTATACCTTAGTTATCAGTTCGAAGGCTGCGAAGCATCGTAGAGTCGAACAAAAATGCAGAAATATCGGTTGTTTTTTTGTTTTAGCATTTCTTGGTCTTTTTCCCACGGCAAGTTTTGCTGAAGAAATAATCGCCGCAACACCATTGGATTTGAAGAATCATTTCGTCGGCTATTTAGGGATCGCAATCACAGTGCTTGCCTATGCCATAGCAATGACCGAAGACTTGCATCAAATGAGTAAAGCCAAACCCATGGTGTTAGGTTCGGCATTAATCTGGCTGGCCATATTTGTTTTTTATAGCGGGGAATATGGGACGGCAAAAAATGTCGCCGCCGTTTTCCAAAGCAATTTAACGGCTTATGCGGAGTTGTTTCTGTTTATCACCGTATCGATGACTTTTTTAAATGCGATGACCGAGCGGGGCATCTTCGACGCTTTGCGCATTGTATTAGCCAATAGACAGTACAGTTATCGGCAATTATTTTGGATTACCGGTGTGTTGGCTTTTTTACTGTCGCTGGTCATCAGCAGCTTAACGGTGGGTCTGTTGATGGGATACATCATCTTGGTAATAGGGAAAAACAACCCTAAATTTGTGGGGTTGGCAGGCTTGAATGCCGTGGTTGCCGCCAATGCAGGCGGTACGATAAGTCCTTTAGGCGGCATTTCCACCTTCTTCGTTTGGCAACAAAACGCGCTGCATTTCACCCAGTTCTTTGCTTTAACGATCCCTTGTATAGTGAACTTTGTCGTACCGGCAACCATCATGCACTTTGCGGTTACTAACGAAACGCCTGCCTTTGCTAAAGAAACCCCTGTTTTAAAACGCGGCAGCAAGCGGGTTATTTTTATATTTATCCTCACCTTCAGCATGACCGTTTTATCGAACGTATTCCTTGACATGCCTGCGATAGCGGGAATGATGCTGGGTTTAGCGATACTGCAATTCTTTGCCTATTATTTAACTAAATCTGAAAAAATGAGCCACTTTTTAATCCCTGAAACACAAGAAACCAGCGATTCGAATAAAGGTTTCGACGTTTTTAAGTGTATTGCCGGCGTTGATTGGGATACGCTATTGTTTTTTTACGGCGCGATGATGATCGTCGGCGCTCTGAGCTTTTTAGGTTATTTAGATGCGATGGCGCATTATTTGTTTACCGAAATCAATCCCACCCTGGCAAATATCTTGATTGGTTTGTCCTCTTCGTCCATTGATAACGGCACATTAATGTTTGCCGTGTTAAATATGCACCCCAGCCTGTCCACCGGACAATGGTTATTATTAACCTTGACCTTGGGTGTCGGCGGCAGTTTATTGGCGATCGGTTCTGCGCCGGCGCTGCATGTATTGGGATTAATGAAAGGCAACATGGAAGAGGGAGAAGGCTATACCTTTACCATGCATTTACGTTGGATGCCCGCTATTTTATTAGGTTTTTTCGCCAGCATCGTTACGCTCTTTTTTATCAACGGCGGCCAATTTTAATGTTCCTACGAAAGTGTTTATTCAGTGTTTGCAGTGTTTTGATACTCAGTCATGTAGCGGTTGCAGACGATACGCCGGCAGGGTTGATTTCCGAACTGTCCGGAAAAAATGCATCGAGTTGGGCCGGACTGCAACCTTATGGCGTGAGTATCGGCGGATGGGCGGCTGGCGGCATCAATCACAACATTGATAATCCGAATGACCGCAGCAACGGCCCGGTGTCCATGACTGACCGAGCCGGAGAGTTTCATTTATACCAGTTGAATCTGTTTATCGAAAAAGCCGTCGTCAAAGGTCCAAGTTGGGATGCCGGCGGACGCTTCGACTTTATGTTCGGCACGGATACCCGCTATACCCAGGCAACCGGCCATTGGGACACGGAGTTGATCACCCAACGCGACCTGCGCTTTTACGACATCGCCCTGCCGCAGGCTTACGTGGAGGTTTTTGCTCCGATCGGTAACGGTGTGAGCGGAAAGTTCGGTCACTTTTACGGCATCATCGGTTACGAGTCGGTGCCGTCGACGCCGAATTTTTTTTCCTCGCACACTTACAGTTTCAAGTCTTCTCCTTTTACCGCGACCGGAGCGCTGTTTAGCTATGCGCTGAACGATCAATGGAGCCTAAATCTCGGGGCGGTAACGGGCGCCGACAATTTCGCCCGGGATTTAGGCGCGATGAGCCACATGAGCGGACTGACCTGGGCCAATGCGAAAACCGGCACCACGGTTTCCTTTTCGGTGTTGCAAGGCGACGTCTACAAAAGCCAGCGTTCCGAGCTGGTGTATTATTCGGCGATTCTCCAGCAAGACCTCGGGAAATGGCATTACGTGCTCCAACACGATCGGGGAACCCAGCAGAATGCCGTTGCTCAAGGACAAAATGCCGAATGGTATTCCATCGTCCAATACCTGACCTATCAAATGGCCGATACCTGGGGAGTGGGCGTGCGCGGCGAATGGTTCCGGGATCACAACGGGATCCGCTATTCGGCAGGTGCCGCCAGTTATTACGCGATGACGGCCGGAGTCAACTGGAAGCCCAACAGCTGGTTGATGATCCGCCCTGAACTGCGTTACGACTGGAGCCAGGCGCAAATCGCCCCTTTCGACGGCGGGCAACGGACCGACCAAGTTTTATTGGGAGCGGACGCGGTCATTCAATTTTGACATCCCCGCAAAGTAATCATTGCATTAAGGTTGGAGAGGATATGATGAAAATGAATTGGCTTATTGGGCTTTTACTCATGACAACCGCCCTGTCCGGATGCAAAAAGTCCACCGATGAATCCGAGTTGTCGGGAGAAGCGCAGGGCACGACTTACCACATCAAGTTGGTTCTGGACGGTGCATCAACATCGTTGGAGCAAGCTCGGCGAGAGGTTTCGACGACGCTGGCTGAAATCGACGCCCAAATGTCCAATTACCGCGAAGATTCCGAAATCTCGCGCATCAACCGGCAGGAGAGAAGCGATTGGTTGCCGGTATCTCAAGAAATTGCCAAGTTGCTGGTTATTGCCCAGACAGTTTATGAGCGCTCGGGCGGTTGTTACGATTTGACCGTGAAGTCTTTGTTTGATCTGTGGGGCTTTTCCGGCCGTGAAAACCGGGTTCCTAGCCAGAACGAAATCGACGCTCTTTTGCCTCATGTCGGTATGTCGCTGTTGGAGGTGGATGCGGTCAACAATCGCATCAGGAAGAAAGATCCCAAGCTTAAGATCGATTTGTCGTCGATTGCGCAAGGCTACAGTGTGGGCGTAGTTGCTCAGCGCCTGGAAGCATTGGGCATAGAAAATTACCTGGTGGAAATAGGCGGCGAAATGGTGGTTAAGGGCCGGAAGGCTAACGGTAACGACTGGCGGGTTGCCGTCCAAACACCGACGCCGTTAACCAGGGAGATAGAAAAGATCATCGATGTCAGGGAGCAGCAAGGTACTGCGATCATGACCGCGGGAACTTACCAGCATTTCTTCGAGGAGAACGGCCAAACCTATTCCCATATCCTGAACCCCAAGGCCGGACGGCCGGTAACCCACCATCTGCGTTCGGTGACGGTGATGCACGACGATCCGGCTTGGGCCGACGCTTGGGATACGGCCCTACTTTGTATGGGCGAGCAGGAAGCGGCTCGAGTCGCGGAGGCTGAGCAACTCAAGGCGCTGCTCGTCTACGAGGATGACGGCAAGCTCACGGAGCACATGAGTAAAGCTTTTGTAGCGGCGCAGTGATTTTATCTGTAGAGCGGACTCTGTTGAAATCGACCAGTAAAGCGGCAGAAAAGCTTTTCGACTATCACCATAGCGAATCGCCTTCCCATGGACATTGGCTTTGGGGCATCGCCATTCCGCTGTTATTGACATTAATCGACTGGCCGTTTCGAGAAATACTTACGACCAGCAATATTCTGATGTTCTACCTGCTGGGAGTGTTTTTTGTTGCCATTCGCTTCGGTTTTTGGCCGTCTATTCTGGCCTCATTGACTAACGCCGGCGCCTTCGCCTATTTCTTTGCGCCGCCGATTTTTTCGTTTGCAATCGCCGAACCGGAAAACCTGGCCGGGCTTGCGGTCACGATGGTGGTCGGTACGGTGACCAGCAAGTTGGCGGAAAACGTCCGTCATCAGGCACGCGTGGCCGAACAGAGGGAACGGCGGGTATCGGCCCTTTACCGACTGAGCAAGGAGCTGGCCGAAGCCCGCTTGGAAACGGAAATTATCGAAATTGGTGTGCGTCATATTTATGCCGAATTCGGCGGACGAAACACGTTTTTATTCCCCGATCGCAACGGCCTGTTGTGTTATGCCGATGAACCGCCCTTGGATATCTCTTTGCAAGGTGCCAATTTGAGCGTGGCTCGATGGGTATTTAATCACGGGCAGATGGCGGATAAAGGTACTGATACCTTTTCTGATTCTTCCATATACGTGCCTCTTAACGGCTCAACAGGAACCATTGGGGTGCTTGCACTTGAGCAGATCAATTTACCTGGGATCTTCTTCGCGGAGCAACGCCAGCTTTTGGATACTTTTGTGAATCAGATTGTCCATACCCTTGAAAGAGCTAACTTGGCCGAGAAAGCCAAGGAGGCAACCTTAAAAATGCAGGCGGAAACTTTGCGTAACTCCTTGCTCAGCAGCATTTCCCATGATTTAAGAACGCCGCTGGCTACTATCGTCTGCGCCGCCAGTACATTGGAAACGGATACGGGGCAATTGGACGAGGACAGGAAAAGAAAACTGGCCGGCGCGATTAGCGAGGAAGCCCAACGTATGTCCGACCTGACCACCAAAATCCTGGAAATGGCGCGGCTGGAGGCGGGCGAAGTAGTGCTCAACCGGCAATGGTACGCGCCGGAGGAAATTGTCGGCAGCGCTTTACGAAGGCTCGACAAAAAACTGAAAAGCCGGCAGGTCAATGTAACTATGACAGATGGGCAGGCGTTGATTTATGTCGATGCGGTATTGTTGCAGCAAGTGATAGTGAATTTACTGGACAATGCCGACAAATACTCGCCGCCGGGATTGCCTATCGGTATTTCGGTTGAAACCGCGCCGTCCGGCCTGTCGATAGCCGTGGCGGATAGCGGCTTGGGCATTCCTGAACACTTGCAGGAAAAGATTTTCGACAAATTTTTCCGAATCCATGCGGAAAGCGCGCAAAGCGGCGTCGGTTTGGGTTTATCCATTTGCCGGGCTATTGTCGAAGCTCACGGCGGTAAAATCCACGCAACCAACCGCAGCATAGGCGGCGCGGTGTTTCAACTGCATCTTCCGGTGTCGGAAGCGCCCCCGATTATCGATCCGGAAGAGAAAAGCTGACACGATGAAAACCGCAGGCCCATTACTTTTGCTGATTGAAGACGACCCGCAGCTTCGGCCGCTGCTGATTACCACGCTGGAAAGCCAGGATTATAAGGTGCTTGCCGTTGCCGGCGGGCGCGAAGGCTTGACCTTTGCCCGCAACCGTCAGCCCGGCCTGCTTATACTTGACTTAGGATTGCCGGACATTGATGGACAGGAAGTCATCCGCCGTCTGCGCACTTGGTCCGAGTTGCCTATCATCGTGCTCTCGGCTCGCGATCAGGAAAGCGATATTACCCAGGCGCTGGACAACGGCGCCGACGATTACCTGACCAAACCGTTCAGCACCGCGGAATTGATGTCCCGCGTCAAAGCCTTGCTCAGGCGCGTCGCCAAGCTGCCCGGCGGCGCGCAAGAATATTTCCAGGTCGGCGAGTTGAAAGTAGAGCTGACCAAACGCCGGGTTTTTGTCGGTGAACGGGAAGTTCACCTGACGCTCATCGAGTTTCGTTTGCTGTCGGAGCTGGTACGCAATGCGGGATTCGTGGTCACGCACAGGCAATTGCTTGAAAAGGTGTGGGGAGCTTCTTACGTCGAACATAGCCATTATTTGCGAATTTATATGGCGCAATTGCGCCACAAAATTGAGTCCGATCCGGCCCGGCCCCGGTATTTCCTGACTGAAGCCGGCGTAGGCTATCGTTTGTGCGCTGAGGACATGCCGTGATTCGGCTGGCTCGATGCTTTTGCCTGAACTGGACGGAGCCGGGCTGGACTATGATTTACGCGACAACGCCTCATTTAACGCGGCGGCAAGATCGCCATATTGAAACTTAAACCCCTGAGACAACAGCCGTTCCGGCATCGCGCGCTGACTGCCCAAGATCAGCTCGGACATTTCTCCGAGCAGTATTCTGAGTAAAAAGACCGGCACCGGCAGCAGGGCGGGGCGGTTCAGGCACTGGGCCAATATCCGGGTGAATTCGGCATTGGTCACAGGATTCGGCGCGGTTGCGTTATAAGCGCCCTGCATCGTTGGATCGGTCATCATCGTTAACGCGATATTGATCCAATCGCGGCGATGAATCCACGACATCCATTGCCGGCCGTCGCCCAAGCGCCCGCCCAATCCCAAACGAAACGGCAATAACATCCGTTGCAAAAAACCGCCGCCATTGGCGATGACCAAGCCGGTCCTGATCAGGCAAACCCTAACGCCGGATTGTTCGGCTTGTTTTGCGGCGGCTTCCCAATCGGCGCAAAGCCGCGCCGAGAAATCCTCATAAGGTGCCGATGGTTCGGTTAACACGGTATCGCCCTGATTGCCGTAATAGCCGACGGCGGAACCGCTGATTAACAGTTCGGGCTTAACCGCCATTCGATCAATCGATGCGGCCAATTGCTTAGTTAGGTCGATACGGCTGGTCCTGATCAGTTGCTTGCGCTGTTCGGTCCAACGGGCGTCAATCAGCGGTGCTCCGGCAAGGTTAACGATGACCTGATAACTGTCTTCGGCTTGCAGTTGCGATAGACTGCCCAATGCATCAACACCGGGACCGCATATTCTTGCTACTTTATCGGGATTGCGGCTTAGCACTGTAACCCTATGGCCTTGTTCAACCAGGCTTTTGGTCAAGGCGCTGCCGATAAAACCGGTACCGCCGGTAATCAGTATATTCATAATCGTATCCTCATAAACACTAAGATTGATTTGGAAAATATTTAATCCGATAGTGACAGTAAAACGGCCGATAGACGGATTAAAATTGTTGGCGTTTTTGAGTGCCCGCCAAAGCTGCAAAAAGCAACTCTGTTGCGGCAAGCTTGACCCCAGCGAAAATAATTGCGTAGGGACGTTGTGTTTTAACCAAATTTTAAAAGATAGACGGGGCGGTTGATAACATTTATACCCAGAGGGCATAAGTAGGGTTCGAGCAGGCAAGCCGCTCAACTCAGCTTTATACCCAGAGGGCATAAGTAGGGTTTGAGCGGACCAGCCGCTCAACTCAGCTTTAGCCGGAAAACGGGCTAAATATTGAAATGGATAGACAAAAAAAGGGGCGGGCTTTTAAGCTCACCCCGAATGAGCGCACCTCAAACTTGTCTGGCAGGTTTATTGATATTGGTTATTGTTGGTTTTTTTTCAACTTCATCTGCTTTGAATTAGTCAATATTGCCGACTAATCGATTACCAGCTTGTGGTGTGCATTATTTATATTATCCGATGTTACGCACCATCCACGAAAGGCACGAAAAATATCAGCCGCAGATTGGCCGCCTGCTGCCGCTTAGACCTTCCAGGTTTTTACTGGAGCCGCCGGGCCGCCTTTCTTTGGCTGAGCACAAATTCGCCTGGAGCGAATTTGAACAGCCGATAAGGCTGGCCCGCAGGGCGAAAACCAAGGATGGTTTTCGTAGCGAAAATATCTCGCCTTCGGGTGCGAGAACCCGGTTCAAATAAACGTCGCGTTAGCGGCACCTTAATTAATGCGACCAACTGCGTAACACCCGTTATTGTTATTAAGCCACCGATTTGAACTGGGAGGCCATGAGTCTAACGGCCGGTAGAAATCAGAAAATCCAGCAATGTGTCGTTAATACCCGGCCATTGCGCATGAAGTTTATCGCCTTCGCAATACCAGGTTTTTACGCCTTTAGCACAACCGGTATAAGCCATGCAGCCGTTGGCAATTTTTTCGGGTATCGGTTCGCACTGATTGCATGCCGCCCACCACCCGGAAGTCTGCTGACCGTATTTTGGGAATAAGTGATCGTTCACGCTATGCATGATCATCACAGGAATCGGGTCAGGACATTTATGGTCCCGCAAATCTTGGCTATTGATCCCGGCGGCGCTGGGCGCAATCGCTTTGGGTATATGTTTGGTGCCCGACATAAACGCCAAAGCCATCGCGGCAGTACCGCCGTCGGAATGGCCGGTAAGGAAAATACGTTCCTTATCGATACACCATTGCTTGGCAATTAAACTGGGGATGGTGCCGAGTTCGATGGTTGAGGTCGGCGATAACTCAGGATGGTCGGCATAAGCGACGATAAATCCGGCGGTTGTCGCCTTCAGCGTCAACGCCGTCGTTTTTTCGGTTTTTGCCCGGTTCGAGCCTGCCGGAGAGAAGACAACCAGCAGCGGATGCGCGATCGTAGCCTTATAATTTAACGGCGTGCGGATATTGTATTTGATGCCTTCGAGCGTTGACTCGCCATTGATAGCGCCGGATTCGCCTTCAAACGTAGCGGCAACGCATTGCGGATTTTCATTTTGTCCGGCATAAGACGTGCTGCCGACTTGAGAGTATTCGTCACTATTTTCGCTGAAAAAGACGATCAACGTTATCAAGATTGGCAGCAAGAACAGTAGCTTAAAAGCGTTGTTTCGGATAGCCGGAGTCATTTTTAGTTTGTCCGAATAGGCTTTAAACATCGGCGGATCCCGCGGCAGGCTTGTCGGACATCCGTTTCATAAAATACACGCCTGCTGCAATGAACAAAGCGATCAATAGCAATCTTAACGGAAATTTACCCGATACTTCCGGTTCAAGGCCTACCGACAACGGGATATGGTTATCGAGGCTTTTATCTTTATGCACGATCGCGACATGGACCAGATAATTACCCGCACCGAATTTACTGAAGTCAACTGTGCCGTTTACGGTGCCGGATTTGATTTTCGTCGGTTCCAGATAGAAAACGCGTGATCCTTCCGGTTCTTTGGTGACTTCAAATTCGACGGTTAAATTGCGCAAGCTTTTACCGTCGTAATCGAATACCAGATTTGTAGTACCGAGATGCGGAATCGACTGGCAATACTCTTTACTATTGAAGGCCGGCGTGTAGGCGGTAAAATGCACTCGCTCATGGCCTACCAGAATATTACAGGCATCGATTTCATCGCTCGCTCCTCGGTGGGCGTTTACGAGCGGCGGCCAGACAACGATCAACAACGCAGATAAACTTAAAACTCGGCATCTATGGATTAATAGACGTAAAACCCCGTTCTTTGTCATACTAAAAACCTATTATTTCATTTCATTGAAAGCAAAAAATCATCGTAGTCGATACATTCGGTATCGATACCTGCTCCAGCGAAGGCGCCGGGTAAACGTCAGAATCAATCTTAACGCTTTCATAGTTTTCTCATATGTCTTATAAAACGGGCGCAATCCTATATTGGAATATTAACGTTTGTATAATACCGGCTATCTATGGAAGAATAGGTTTTCTCTATATCGGGAGGCAGCTCTCATGGAAATGCAACAAATCCGTTATTTTTTGGCAGTCTGCGATCAGGGAACCATCACACACGCGGCGCAACTGACTTATGTGTCGCAACCATCTTTGACACAGGCTATAAAGAAACTCGAAGAGGAAATGGGCGGCGCGTTGTTTACGCGAACGCGTTCCGGCTGTGAGTTAACGCCGCTAGGGCGCATGGTTGAAGCTAATCTGCGCAAAATTTACCGGGACCTTCAGGCAACCAAAGCGGAAGCGATTCGTTTCACGCGGCTGAATACTATTCCTTTCCGCATCGGCCTGATGACCACTATCGGCGCGCAACGTCTAAGCCCTTGTCTGGCGTGGTATCAGCAAGAATATCCGAATATCGAGTTGGAATTGATCGTCGATAGCGAAGCGAGCTTATTAAAGCAGTTGGATTCAGGATTGCTGGACTTGGTGATCAGCGCTCCGACGCAATTACCGGCGCCGCCCTACCATTCGACCTTGTTGTATGAAGAGCGTTACGTAGTCGTATTCAGCCCGAGCCACCGCTTTTGCCAATTGCAAAAAGTCGGCCTGAAAGAGATACAGGCGGAGCCTTATCTGGACCGGTTAAACTGCGAATTAAGAGAAGACTTGAAATGCATATGCCAGAACCAGGAAATCAACCTTTACGCGTCTTACCGCAGCAATAGCGAAGAGTGGATTCTACAGATGGTTAAGGCCGGTATGGGCGTTGCGTTAATGCCCGAATATAGCTTACCCAAACAGGCGGCCGACATCAGCTATCGCTATCTTGCCGATCCTGAAATCAGTCGTCAGGTTTATGCGATTCATACGCATCAGGCTTCGACAAAAGCCGAATTGAAGGCCTTGGTGAAATACATCGTGATGAGCGCTTGATCCGCCCGTGCTAGAGATTGTGAAAGTATTATCCAAATTAAGCTAAAAAATTGTAACTATTCAGCATATGGCAAATAGAACACGGATGGCACGGATTAAGCGGATAAATACGGATTTAAAGTTGAGCAGCTTGTCTGCTCAAACCCTACTTATGCCCTTTGGGTATAAAAACACAAACAAACCGGGTTCGGACTAAAAATCCGTGTAAATCCGTATTATCTGCGTCATCCGTGTTCCGTTTTTCTATGTGTTGAATAGTTACAAAATATTTTTCACCACGAAGGTGCGAAGATAAATATAAAACTTTTCGTGTACTTCGTGCCTTCGTGGTGAATGCTTTTGTTCTAAAACGAATACTTTCACAGTTTCGCTAGCTTAATCCAGCGCTTCATGCCTGCAATAACTTTCAACCCACGGCCAGCCGGTAATAGTGCTCGGCATTTTCCTCCAGTTTGGCAACCACTTCACCATCGAGACGGCCGCTGGCAACGCGCGACTGCAAATCGTCCAGAATATAATCGAGGCTCATCGTGTGGCGATAAGGCCTTTTTTGAGCAAAGGCCTGGAAAATATCGGCAACGGCAATAATGCGGCATTCCAGGTCCAGGTCTTGCTTGCCGTTTTTAAACGGATAGCCGTCGCCGATCAGCGTTTCATGGTGGAAGCCTGCCCATAACGGAATCTTTGAATCGCCAAATACGCGTTGCAGAATGCGGAAAGTGTCGTAGCTATGGCGGTGCATCGTGGCTCGTTCCTCGGGCGTCAGGCTGCCCGGTTTGTCGATGATGTCTTCCGATACCCGCAGTTTGCCGACGTCGTGCAATAGCCCGGCGATTTCAACTTGTTCCAGTTCGTAGCCGTCAATGCCGAAATCCATCGCCAGTTGCCGGGCGATATGCGCCACCCGTTGCGAGTGTTCGTCGGTGAACGGGGACTTGGCGTCGACCGCTCGCGAAAACAGCCGCGCCAGTTCTTTGAGCGCCGGAATATCGAGACGGGTTGTCGGAGTATGGTCGCCGATACGGCGTAAATCTTCATCCATGTATTCCGGCTCCATTGCCAGCCAAAACGCTTCGACATCGGCGATTTCGCTAAACGCATCGACCAGCTCCGGTGCGAACAATATGCCGGACAGTGTTTTGATCCGGGCAATAAGCGCGGGATACTCGATCAGTATCCGGTCGCTGCTCAGGAAAGGGGCTTGCAGCACATCGACCCGGTCCGCCAAGAACAGCAGATTGGCACGCAAGCGCACGCGATGATCGAGCGGCAACTCCAGCAAATCTTCCCAGCGTGTGTGATGGTAGCGAATTTCGTCGGACAGGTGCGCCAACGGCGAACAGGCCGATAAATAATCGGCGCCGCGGATGCAATGTTCCTCGGCGCCGTCCCATTCCAGTGTTTCGGTCAGTTTGTGGTGTTCGTGGATTCTGGAAACACCGCAGTCATGCAGCATGCCTGCGTAAAGGATGGACCGGCACTCAAGTTCCGGCCAGTTCAGGTGTTGGGCAATAGCCCGGGCCATGATGGCTACCCGCTTGCCGTGCCTGACTTCGTCAACGCCCACTAAATCCAGCGCACAGCTTAAGGCGGTAATAACGTTATGCATATCGATGTGTTGCAGTTTCATAACATATTAAGGTTGGGTTAGGTCACAAATCGTTTCGAGGGAAGGCTTTTGATTTTGACAGGCTAACCGCCAATTGTCTGCAAAACTTTCACAATTTTGGCGGCGTGCGCCCTCCAGTTCCGATACTTTTTAATACGCCTTAGAACTTACGCATTGACAGCCGGTATAGAATATGAGGCATGAACTAACCCTAGGCAACGGAAGGCCCGCCCGTGATAAGAAAAATAA
>NZ_RYFG02000022.1:11793-36294 GCF_003994235.2 Candidatus Methylobacter oryzae | reverse complement strand
CTTATTTTTCTTATCACGGGCGGGCCTTCCGTTGCCTAGGGTTAGTTCATGCCTCATATTCTATACCGGCTGTCAATGCGTAAGTTCTACAGTTGTCATTCTTGCATAGACCGTTGCTGGTATTAAGTTAAGATTCGCCCTGGCCCTTTGGTAGCGCTCAGGACTAAAGGCTTTGTCGAAGCCTGTCATGAGCTGGCCGAATGGGGCTCACCACGAACGGCTTAACTTAATGTCAATGGCATAGCTCATAGAAACGATATAAAACCGGTATGTTATGCTTTTCATCAATTAAACAACCGGCAGAAAGCAGTGCAACTGACAGAAACAGATAATCAAGCCTATTTCGATAAAAACAAGGCACGGGAAAAAATTTGTGCAAGCTGGCTAAAAGCGCAAAGCAAAACCATTCGTAAAGCCGTGTTATCGTCCGCTATAGCCGGAATTGCTAACGGTTTGGGCGTGATTGTGCAATCGGCCGCATTGGCTTATATCCTGCAAGCCGTCATTATCGACAAGCTGCCGTGGGCGTCGTTAACTGCGCCGTTTATCGTGCTGGCCGCTGTTTTTATATTGCGCAGCCTTTGCGTTTATTGGCAGCAAACTTCGGGATTTGAAGCCGGAGCGGAAGTCAGGGCGTCGGTCAGGCAGCAGTTGCTCGACAAGTTTTTAGCGTTGGGGCCCGCCGCGATCAAACAACGGCAAAGCGGTGAATTGGCAGCCGTTATATTGGAACAGGTCGATGCGCTGGAAAACTATTTCTCGCGTTATTTGCCGCAGCAAATCATCGTCGGCGTCTTGCCTGTGGTCATGATTATCGCGGTCATGCCGGTCAATTGGGTCGTCGGCTTGATTTTTTTAATTACCGGGCCGCTGGTGCCGGTTTTTATGGCTTTAATCGGCATCGGCGCGGCTTCCGCGAACCGCAGCCAGTTTTTGGCGATGGCGAGAATGAGCGGTTATTTTCTGGATCGCTTGCAAGGATTGGCGACATTAAAACTGTTCGGGCAAGCGCACCGGGAGCTGACCAACATCAACAGCATGGCCGACGGTTTTCGGGAAAAAACCATGGCAGTATTGCGCATTGCGTTTTTGTCTTCGGCAGTGCTGGAGTTTTTCAGCGCGGTTGCGGTTGCGCTGGTGGCTGTGTATGTCGGCTTGGGCTTGCTGGGAATGATTCATTTCGGGCCGGCCGAGAAGATCAGTTTAAGCGAAGCGCTGTTTGTTCTGTTGCTTGCGCCTGAGTTCTTCATGCCGCTCAGGCAATTGGCGATTAATTATCATGACCGGGCCGCCGCATTGGGCGCGGCCGACGCCATTCTGGCGATATTGGAGCTGGATGCCGAGCAAGGCGGCGCATCAATCGCGAACCACGGCGGTTTCCTGATCGAATTTAATAATGCCGGTAAATATTATGGTAGCCGCCAAGTTTTGAAGGACATCAACCTGCAGATTGCGGCCGGAGAAAAAATCGCGTTGGTCGGCGAGTCGGGGGCCGGAAAAACGACGTTGTTAAACTTGTTATTAGGTTTTGAGCCGGCAAGCGAAGGTCAAGTATTGCTTAACGGCCAAGCGGTTAACCGCGAGCAGGCCGCGAAAGCCGTCGCCTGGGTAGGTCAAAACGCTTACATCTTCCACGGCAGCATCAAAGACAATATCGCTCTGGCTGAGCCCGACGCATCCGAACAACGCATTTTTAACGCGGCCCGGGCGGCCGGCGTTACCGAATTTAGCGAGAAATTGCCCGAAGGCTTGCAGACAGCGGTTGGCGAACGCGGCTACGGCTTGTCGGGCGGGCAGGTGCAACGGATCGCGTTGGCCCGGGCGTTTTTAAAAAATGCCGCCATTGTGTTGCTGGATGAGCCGACCGCGAATCTCGATGCGGCCAATAAAACGCTGCTGCTGGATGTGATCGATAAACTGTTTGCCGATAAAACCCTGATTATCGCCAGCCATGACCCGGAAGTGGTTCAGCGCATGAAGAGACGGATAGCGTTACGGCAAGGACGGTTGGTGTTATGAAAGATTTACAATTTTTCCTGAGACTGTTCAAACCCTATAGCGGTTGGCTGGCGGGCGGCATTTTGCTGGCCTTGCTGACCGCATTGGCTGCAATCGCACTATTAACCTTATCCGGCTGGTTCATCAGCGCTTCGGCGATAGCCGGATTAATCGCTATCGACGGCAATACGCTGGCTTTCAATTTTATGCTACCGGCCGCGCAAATACGCGCGTTGGCGATTACCCGCACGTTGGGCCGCTACGGCGAGCGGGTCGTAACCCATGAAGCGACTTTTCGCGTATTGGCCGGAATACGCAGTTGGTTTTTCCAGCAGTTGATACCGCTGGTTCCTGGCCGTTTGTCGGCGATGCGCAGCGGCGATTTATTATCACGGATGACGGCGGACATCGACGCACTGGATGCGCTGTATTTGCGCTTGCTGGCGCCTGCCGCGGTCGCGGCGGTTGGTATTATTTTTGTCAGTATTTTCCTGGCGTTCTATGCGCCGGCCGTCAGCTTGGTTAATGCACTGATGCTGGTTATTGCCTCGGTATGGACGCCGTGGATTTTTAACCGTCTAGGACGCGGCGGAGCCGAGGAAATCGTCATCCTGGCCGCGAATTTCCGGATTCGGCAGCTTGACTTGATCCAGGGGCTGGCGGATTTAATCGCCAACCGAGCCTACGGACGGTTTAGCGGCTTTCTTGGGCAATTTTCCGATTTGATGATTAACGTTCAACGCCAGAATAACCGCTTGTCGGCGGTTTCCTCCGCGTTCACGTTATTGCTGTCGCAACTGACCTTGTTGATCGCATTGGTGTTGGCGGCGCTTGCATTTAACGAGGGGCAGCTGTCAGGGCCGGATGCGGCGTTGGTGGTTTTTTGCGTGATTGCGGCTTTTGAATTAGTCATGCCGCTGCCGCAAGCCATGCAAATGCTCGGAAAAACGCAAAAAGCCGCCCGCCGCATCAGGCAGGTCAGCGAAATGCCGCCGGCTGTCGCCAAGCCGGACCGGCCATTGACATTGCCGACGCGTTACGATTTGCAACTGGACGGCGTAAGTTTTAGTTATTCGGAGCAACAGGGCAGGGTGCTGGACAATATCAGCCTGGCTATTCCTCAAGGCGGCAAGATCGCGATTGTCGGCCCTAGCGGTTCAGGCAAGACGAGCTTGTTGCAGCTGATCATGCGTTATTACGATCCCGAACAAGGCAGTGTGTTAATGGCCGGGCAAAATATCGCTCAATTCGATGCCGATGAAATGATCAGCTGTTTTGGCGTGTTGTCGCAGCGCAGCCAATTGTTTGCGGCGACGATTAAAGAAAATCTGTTGCTTGCGAAGCCGGATGCCACGGCAGCGGAACTGAATGCTGCGGTTAAAGCCGCAGGACTGGAGAATTTTATCGCTTACTTGCCGGAAGGCCTTGAGACCTGGGTTGGCGAAAGCGGCGTCAAAGTATCGGGAGGCGAGGCGCGGCGTATTGCGTTGGCGCGGCTTTATCTTAAAAATGCGCCGATATTGATTTTGGATGAGCCGACCGAAGGCTTGGACAGCGATACCGAACGGGATGTATTTAAAGCGTTGGCGGACTTTGCGAGCGATAAAACCGTGATCATGGTGACTCATCGCGGAGCCGGGCTGGGCTTGGTCGATGTCGTTTACCGGATGGGGCAAGGCTGTTTAGTCTTAATTAATAACTGATTGCACCGAAGGTTATTTATCCTTTTCAGTAAATCACTTCATCGCATTTAACGTGCAAACAAAAGACTTATAGCCAAAGGCCATAAGTTTCGTTTGAGCAGCCAGGCTGCTCAACTCAGCTTTATAGCCAAAGGCCATAAGTTTCGTTTGAGCAGACAAGCGGCCTAACTCAGCTTTAAAAATTTGCCATACCCGCTTTTTTAGTTAGAATGCAACGCCTTTACAGCGTCAATTCGTATTGGAAGGGGTATCGAGTGTAGCGTTCCGCCTGGAGCGCATCATTCGGCCGGATAGGAAGAAAGCTTAATGGAATAGTCTTTCTTCCTGAATCTTAAAGCTGAGTTGAGCGGCGGTCCGCTCAAACGAAACTTATGCCCTTTGGGTATAAGTACCAAACAGGCTTACGGATAAGTTGAATGAGCTCGGGGAAAGCTTATTCAAAAACGCTACATCCTTATCCGCATAGCCTGTATAACAATAATAAAGAGAATCTACCTATGTTTAACATCAGAACTGTCGCCCTAGCGGCTACATTTATCTTGTCGATAGGACCAGTCATTGCCGATCCATCGTCAACTGCCGTAACGTCTCAAACCGCCGGTCAAGCTTGTCCGACCGGCGAGTACGATGCTAATTATCCGGGCGTCCCGGCGCAATGCGTTAAATGCGCCGCTCCCGGTTGTCCCTCCTGTCACAGTGAGCGAACCAAAGAAACCGTCGCCGACACGACCGCCGCCGAGCGTAACTGTCCCCCCGTCAAACCTCACTGAGCCAGGAGATAAGCATGTTTAATTTTACTACCCGTACCACCCTGCTGGCGCTGGCCGCAGGTTTAAGTTCAATGCCGGCGTTGGCCGAGACCTACGATGTCCCGCCCGATCCGGCCTGTGTTTACCGGGAAACCGATCTTAAAACCTACGGCGGCCAATTATTCAAAGCGCCGGAGGAAGTCAGGTCCGTTAACGGCCAGCTCAACGTCAATCTGAATGTCACTTTTACCGATCCGGCTAAAACCAAAATCGCCGGTTGCGGCGTAACGCTACGTTCTTATAACGGCAATCTGATCGGCCCGACCTTGCGCGTCAAGCCCGGCGACACGTTGAATATCACGCTGAACAACCAGTTGGACCCGACCGGCAAAGCCAAGCCCGAAGAAGTCTGCAACAATCCGCACGATACGTTCGGCGGCTCGCCGTTGCCCGATAAATTCAATTGCACCAACCTGCACACCCACGGCATGCACGTTTCTCCGAGCGGCAACGCCGACAATATCCTGGTCGTGGTGCCGCCGGTTCCGTACAAAAACTCTAAAAGCAGTAGTCTGAGCCCGAACCCGCGGCAGATCAAAATCGAAATCCCGAAAAATCACAGCCCCGGCACTTACTGGTATCACCCGCATGTGCACGGTTCGACCGGCGTGCAGGTCGGCAGCGGCATGGAAGGGGCGATCATCGTCGAGGACGATCTGGAAAAAACGCCAAAAGCTATCAACATAGCCAGCGACATCATGCATGAAAAAATCTTCATGCTGCAAACCATTCCTTACGACGACACCGGCAAAGTCAACGACTTTCTGGCCTTGGGCGACGACCGGGCATTCGTCCGCAACCGTTACCTGCTGGTCAACGGCCAGATTGCGCCAACCATCAAAATGCATCCGGGCGAAGTGCAGCGCTGGCGCTTTATCGACAGCTCGTTCAACCGCACGATGCAGCTGACCCTGGAAAAACACAACCTGAACGAAATTGCGGTCGACGGCAACTACCTGAGCCAAGTGGACACCTGGGTCAACAACTGGGAGCAAAAAGATTATTGTTGCACCGGCAAATGGGACCAGGAAAAAACCTTTAAGCTGAAACGGCAGGCCGTTGAAGTCATACCCGGCAGCCGTAGCGACGTGTTGGTGCAAGCCAGCAAAACGCCCGGCCGTTACAAACTGATGGCGGACACTTACATCACAGGCCGACTCGATCCAACTATCGCCAGCTATACAAACTATGTCGTCGCCTATGTCGATGTGGAAGGCGACCCGGTTGCCGACACCGGCCTGCCGACCAACGAGGAAATGGCAACACTGTATCCTTATAAAGACATCAAGAACAGCAACGTCAAATACAACCAGATCGCCACGTTCAACCGCGACCAGCCTTTAGGCGGCAACGACGGCGGCATCGCCTGCAACCCGGAACGGGATAAAACCCCATGCTATCCGATAGGTTTCCAGGTCAACGGCCATGTGTTCGACGCCAACCAGCCGCGTTATCTGGAACTGCGTCCGAGCGCCGAAGAACTGGCAAGAAACAAGGAAGACGAAAACGGCCCGCAAACCGGTACCGACAGTTGGATCATCAGCTCCGTCGATCCGAGCCGCAACCACGTATTCCACATCCACACCAACGACTTCCAAACCACCCGCACCGACCCGCAAGGCAAAACGGAAACGCTGTGGCGCGACAGTTTGTTGGTCAAGTACGGCCAGCCGCAAACCATCCTGACCCGGTATGAAGATTTCGAAGGGACTACGGTGCTGCATTGCCATTTGTTATCCCATGAGGATATGGGGATGATGCAGGTGATTAAGTTTGAAAAGAGGGGGGCGGGGATGGCTGGGCATTGAAAGGCTGAATTTTAATTTTTCTTATCGTTCCCACGCCAGCGTACCCTCTGGGGCATAAATGGGAACGCAGTCAGGGAGTGCTAGGGTACGCATTGCGTACCCTAGCTACCCATCCTCTCACGATAATGATCATCCCCTTTAAAAGGAATGTTATGTCAATTGATTTTGATGTTGTTATAGACTCTCCAGAGCATTCCATCGATATGAAATCAGGCCTTGAAACATTGCAGGGCGTTTCTGAAACTACTCGATACATAGCTGAGACAGTGCTAACTGGAAATATAGTTAAAAAACAATTCCATACGAGCAAAATAAGAACCATATTAAAGCAAAGCTTTAAAGGGTCTTATGGTCATATTTATAGCTTAGATATCTATGATGAAAAGCTGGAGAAGAAATTTAGAAAAATTGGCCAAGCTATTTTTTCAGAGATAATGACATATTTTATAAATGAGTCATTATATTTGGAAACCAGAGAGTTATCCGAAAAGGCTCAAAATATAATAGATACGCTTGGCGAAAAAGCTGAAGGCTTGATCAAGCAGCTACGAGTATCGTCTTTAGAAAATGTTCATGAAATATCTACAAAATTCGGCCATGACGTAAAGTTAAGGTATAGAAAAAGTAGAGTTAGCCAGACAACGCTTGCTATCTTTAACAAATCGACGCTGCAAGCACTTCAAGCGGAAGAATCGAGCGATATATTCGATGTGAGAGTCAGTATTACGAGGTTGAATATCAATACTGGAAACGGCCGCTTGTTGTTAAAAGATACTACCGAAACAGTAGCATTCGGATTCGGTATTGAATATAAAGCTGTAACATTAGAAGCCAAGAAGAAGTTTTCTGAGAATTTAAACCACAACAATGGGTTGAATAGTGAAGACTGGATTTACCTAAAGATTGAAGTTAAACCTATCAAGCTAAAAGATGGAAAAATAGTTAAATACATTGTTAAAGGATTTTACAATGATTGATAGGTATATAGTTGCGGCTGCGATTGCAATTTTTACGGTGGCCATCTCCTACATTGTGAATTTCTTTTTTAAACTAAATTACACAATTTCCAATGATCCGGCTGTGTGGGGGCAACTTGGAGATTATTTTGGCGGCTTATTAAATCCAACTCTAAGTTTTATGTCGTTAGTGCTTCTTATTAAATCTCTGCGACTACAAAATGAAGCTAACGAAAGTTTGAGACGAGAACTAAAAAATAGTGAAAAAACCGAGAAGATCCGCTCTTTTGAAACGCTATTCTTTAATATGATTAACTCTCAGAAGTCCTCGTTCGATTCATTTAAGATTGAAGTGAATACTAAGGCCCCAGACGTCTTTATATATGGCATAGAAGCTGTAATCAAAATCGAAGATGAAATAAAAGAACTAAGACAGCAATGTCAAGATGATAAGTTAATCAGTAAGTTTCTGGAAGACATTGATTTAAATGACCAGATTTTTTCCCTTACTAGATGTTTTTACATAATTGTCAGAATGATCACAGAAAAACTAAGTGATGACAATGGCTTCAGTGAAGAAGATAGAAAATCGCATCTATTGGCACTGGTAAATTTTACGGATTTTTCATTATTAAGGTTGATCATGATTAGTATGCAGTTCATGAAATATCAGTCAACCGAGTATTTAAGAAATAATAATGATTTTAATGCAGTGCTGGATGAGGTTAGTCTTTCTTACAGTTTGTATTAAAAAATCGAAGTAACGAGGGTTGAGCAACAGCTTTATCGTTGCCCAGCATTTCGGCATTTCATAAAGGAAAATCTATCGCCATATCGAAATATCGTAATGTTGGGCATAAAGGGTGTGCCCAATCTATAGCTAATAATTTGATATTATTTGATATTCAATACATTAACCGTAGTTCGCCGCGCACTTCGATGTAGCCGTGGCGAACCGCTACTTTGTCCGATCTTCCTTTCCAGGCTCATGTCAATTCAGCCCATTAACCATCTCAGGCATGATTAACTCAACGGAAGGGAAGTAGGTACTAAACCGTCCCCGGTCACGAGTGATCAATGAGTAGCCGGATACTGCGGCATGAGCACCGATAAAAAAATCCGGCAGCACATTGCCTTTTTCGCCCTTGCGTTTTTTGTATTGCAAAAACGCTTTTCCGGCCAAAAATAGAGCTTCTCTCGGAATAGGTTTGATGGGAAAGCCCAGAGACTCAAATAAAGCTTCCACTTCTTCAATGCGCTGAAAGCCTACCGAGCACTCCGCGTAAATAATCGGATTGATGACCATTGTATTGTGTTGATCCAGCCGCTCCAGGGTTGCAGCGCTCCATTCGAACCAAGCGCTTTCAGGGGCGGCCAGATCGGTAACGATACAGCTGTCGATCAGGATGACGGCCATGATTCGCCACGTGTCAAGGCCATGATTTCATCGGTGCTCATCGTCAGTTTGCCAGCTTTATTAGCGGTCCGGAATCGGCTAGTTTTTTTCTGATAGGATTCGGTTTTGGCAATATACCAACGCCCGTTTTCATCTTGCAGGAATTCAATCTCGGATTGAGCGGGCAGAATGCCCATGCTTTCCCGAACATTTTGAGGAATGGTTACCTGGCCTTTACTGGTTACGCGCATAGTGATCACCGGTTTTATTACGTAATACCTGAATGGTAATACTTTGTTAGCGGTAAAGTAAACAAGGCTGGCGGTTTCTTATATTGTTGTCGAACAAAATACCGGTTTGCATGTAGTTGGTTTTTTATGATGTTCCGAATTGCTGTATCCACAGCTCTTTCTGGACGCTGCCCGATTTGCTATAGTGGTGGGATATGACATTCGACCACGATCCCACCTTTAATCTCATCTCTATGGTTCAACTCCCCGTAAGTCTCTGGAAAAGCGCTTTAGACGGCGCTAGCGATGAAATATATCTTGTCGATCAGCATGGATTTATTCACTACGCCAACAATGCCGCAGTGGCGTCGACCGGTCTTAATGAGGCGCAGCTTGTAGGCCGCCCAATTGCGAATCTGGAAACGAACGCCACACCTATTGACTGGACTTCTCTCTGGGCAGATCTTGTTCGGGTAGGTTTTGTGCGCCTGGAGGTCCAACGTCAAGACGTTGAGGGGAACGACTATTTGGCTGAGTGGCGGATAACTCTGGTCCGGCACGAGATCGGGATGTTTGCTTTGATTATGGCTTCCAGCCTTTTGAAGCGGCCCAATGTCGAGACGGCCGATAATCGTAAGACCATGGTGGCTAATGCGATCAATCAGGTGTTGCAAGATACTATTAATCCCCAGACCGACAACGAGATTGGCGAGCTATGGCTGAAGATGGCCGAGGATATGACGGGCAGCAAGTACGGCTTTGTCGGGGAGATCAACGAAGAAGGGAAGTACGATGCCCTGGCGCTAAGCGATCCCGGCTGGGACGCTTGCAGGATACCCGGCACGAATAAGACAAAACTTATCATGAACATGGTCTTCCGGGGATTTTGGGGACACCCGGTCACTACCGGGGAATCGATTATCGTCAACGAGCCGGATCAACACCCGCAGAGCGTTGGGCGGCCGGAAGGCCACCCGCCGTTAACCGCTTTTCTCGGCGTTCCGATGAAGCACAACGGCAAGGTTGTCGGCATGTTTGCGCTTGCCAATAAGGAGGGTGGTTATGACGAAGAGGACGTGAAGTGCGTCGAGCTTTTGGCCATGTCTTTTGTCGAGGCCCTGCTAAGGCGGCGGATGATGGTCAGGGAGAAGGATCTCCATGAGGCCCGCGACGCCTCGCTGAAGGACCCGCTTACAGGTCTTTATAATCGCCGCTTTTTTGACGAATTTCAGCGCAATTTAGGCTTTGAAAAGAAGACCGCTGTGCTCGCTTGCGATGTGGACCATTTTAAGGCGACCAACGATACTTATGGTCACGCGGTGGGTGACACGGTGTTGAAGGAAGTGGCTGCGATCATGATGAAGTGCGTGCGGGAATCCGACTATGTAATTCGTATCGGCGGCGAAGAGTTCGTGATCCTTATTCAGGAATCATCCGACGACGTAGCACTGATCACGGCGGAGCGGATCCGCCGGATGCTTGCAAGGTACGTATTTTGTGCGGCATCGGATGAATTCAATAAAACCATCTCTATCGGAATCGCCATGTTTCCCGAGGATGCGGACAGCCTTTCCGGCTGTTTAGAGCTCGCTGACAAGGCGCTGTATCAGGCCAAAGAGGAAGGACGGGACCGGGTGGTGCGGTATGTTGCTTAGGATTTGGCTTTAAGTGCAAAAAAGCGTAGTCCACGAAAAGCACGAAAGACACGAAAAGACTAGGCAGACCTTTCTGGTTTTTACTGGAGCCGCTCCCGACGGCTCCAGCATTTCTGATCTCCATGGATGGAGGAAATGCCGAGGACTGCCGGGAGCAATCTCGGCCGTCCTCCATGGCAGTCGGTCGCACCGGTTCCCTACCGATTGCGACACTCCCGCCCTCCATGGCAGTCGTAAAACCTGGAAGGTCTAACCGGCAAAATTCCAGCCGCGGCTCGCACCCCATCGATTTAAAATTTGCCGATTGGAATTACGCGGCATTACCGACCTCGGGTTCTATACAATCTTCATCCACAATGTTTGCAATAACAGTCAATAAAGTATAAGTTCTACAAAGTTATTGAAAAAAATTCTATACTGATTGGGGTGATGTAAAAAACGATAAGCTGAAATGGTGGCAGCCACTATGAACGGTAAGTTTTTTAGCTCAAACATTGATCAACAATCTTGGCCGATAATCCGCCAGTTCGTTCTCCTTTGGATGCTGTTAACGCTGGCTTTGGTCATTGCTTTTGAAAGTATCTATAAGGCCCAAGAAAGATCAATGCTGGACTTCGTTCATAATGAAGAGCTCCAGGCCATCAAAGTGGCTAGTCAATTCGTCACTGAAGAATTGCGCATAGTGCATGACGATATGTTTTATCTAAGAGATCAGCCGGTGTTGCGCGATTGGCTCGAACGGGAATCCTCCCCCAATCAGGATCGTTTGAGTTCCGATTTGCTGACTTTTGTTAAATACCGGGAACTTTATGACAGTATCCTGTTTGTAGATACAAACGGTAAGGAAAAAGTACGTATTAGTCGAAACCGGGGGCAGCCGGTTATTGTGCCGGGAAGCGAGTTGCAGGATAAATCCAGCCTCTATTTTGTTGAGCAAGCGTTAGCGCTGAATAAGGACAATATCTACATTTCTTCATTCGATCTTACCATCGAACACAATAAGATCGAGCAACCTATCAAGCCTGTGATCCGGTTTGGCACGCCGGTATTCGATCAACGGGGACAAAAACGCGGCATTATCCTGCTTAACTATCGAGGACAGAGGGTAATTGACCGGTTTCGAACCATTTCACAGCAAGCTATCGGTAGCTTATGGCTACTTAACGACAAAGGTTATTGGTTGGTCGGCGACCGCCCCGAGGATGAATGGGGCTTTATCTATCCGGGGCGTAAAGATAGATCTTTCGCTAATGACTATAGCGAGGCCTGGTCCGCTATGATGGCCAATCCCGAGCAAACGCAGTTTGACGTTAACGGCGATTTATTTACTTATGGCGAGATTTTGCCGAAAACGCTGTTTGGAGATATTCCTGAACGAATCGTTAGCGGCGACCGGCGCTGGCTATTAGTCGCCCGCGTGCCGTTCGGGACATTCATGGTAAAGAATGTGATGGGAGTCAGGATACTGGCTTTTATAGCGTTATTCTTGTTATTAGGCGTAGTCAGTTGGTTCACCGCTCATTACCGTATCCGGCGGCGGCAAATAGAAGAACAAGTGCGTATCAGTGAAACGCGTTTTCGCGGCTTGGTGGAGTCGGCGCCCGATGGGATTGTGATCGTGAATAAAGAAGGGTGCATCATATTGGTTAACGTGCAGGCCGAACGGTGGTTCGGCTATAGCCGTGATGAGTTACTGAACCAGCCGATCGAATTATTGATACCGGAGCGTTTCCACGTCAACCATCGGCAGTATCGGCAAGCTTATACAAAAGATCCGGTAGTACGCCCGATGGGAGTCGGCCTTGAATTGTTTGCACGGCGTAAGGATGGCAGCGAAATCCCGGTGGAAATCAATCTAAGTCCGTTAAAGATTGGGCAGGAGCTGTTTATCATCAGCATTATTCGCGATATTACCGGGCGTAAACAATCCGAACAGGCGCGGCGCGAGGCGCAAGCCAAGTATCAAGAACTGGTTAATAATTTGCGGGTGGGCGTTTACCGCCACGCGGCAACATCGGATGGATGCTTCCTGGAGGTTAATCCGGCCATTGTCGAGATGTTCGAAGCGGAGTCCGCCGAGCAATTACAAAAATATCCTGTCAATAAGTTGTGCCGGGAGCCGGGTTGCTGGCGCGAGTTTATACATAAAGCCAGGCAGAAGGGCTATATCGATAACGAAGAAATCCCGCTGGTGACGTTAAAAGGGCGGGAGTTTTCCGCATCCGTTACGGCCGCTATAAAAAAAGACAGCGCCGGCAATACCTGTTTTGACGGCATTATAGAAAATATCACCGAGCGCAAAGCTGTTGAACAGCGCATACAGCAACTGAACAAAGCCTTGCGTGAGCGCGCTACGGTTCTTGAATCGGTCAATCACGAGCTCGAAGCTTTCAGTTATTCCGTTTCCCATGATTTGCGCGCGCCGTTGCGTGCGGTGGACGGTTTTAGCCGTATTCTGCTTGACGAATACGCCGACCGGTTGGATGAGACAGGCCGGGACCGGTTGAGGCGGGTACGTGCCGCTGCCCAGCGCATGGCAACGCTAATTGATGACATGCTTAAATTGTCGCGCATCACCCGGTCCGAGCTGAAACGGGAAGACGTCGATTTAAGCGCGTTAGCCAACGAGGTCATCGATGAATTGCGCAGGCTGGAACCGAACCGGGTTGTGCAATGTACGGTACAACCGGGCATTAGCGCTTGGGGAGACGCCAGGTTATTACGCATCGTATTGGACAATCTGTTGGGTAATGCTTGGAAGTTCACCAGCCAGCAGCCTGATGCGCATATTGAATTCGGCGTGCAAGCCCGGAGCGATCAGACGGTCTATTTCGTGCGCGACAATGGCGCCGGTTTTGACATGGCCTATGCCGAGAAATTGTTCGGCGCTTTCCAGCGTCTGCATGACGCCAGCGAATTTCCCGGTACCGGTATCGGCCTAGCCACAGCGCAACGAGTCATTCACAAACACGGCGGGCATATCTGTGCCGAGAGTGAGGTTGGCAAGGGAGCAACTTTTTATTTTACGTTGGAGGCGCGGGAGGATTTATGAATCCTAAAGTTATTTTGTTGGTCGAAGACAACCCTGACGATGAGGTGCTTACCCTGCATGCTTTTGAAAAAAATAACATAGATTATCCTATCGTCGTCGCTCACGACGGCGTCGAAGCGCTGGATTACCTGTTCGGCACCGGAGCTTACGCCGGGCGCAATCCCGATGATTTGCCGCTGGTTGTACTGCTGGACCTGAAACTGCCGAAGGTCGACGGTTTGGAGGTGCTGCGCCGGATTCGCGCCAACGAAGGCACGCGCTTGCTGCCAGTGGTTCTGCTGACTTCGTCGAATGAAGATGAGGATAGGCTTAAAGGTTATATGCTGGGCGCGAACAGTTATGTCCGCAAGCCGGTCGATTTCGACGAGTTCGTTCGGGCTGCCGGCCAGCTTGGGCTTTACTGGATAATGTTGAATCTGCCGCCGCCGCATTGTTTGGATTGTAGAAAAAGGTGACGTTATGCTGAAACGGATAAATACAACACAGCCGTTACGAATACTGATTGTTGAAGATTCCGAAGACGATACTTTACTGCTGGTCGATCAATTGGAGATAGACGGGGGGCAGTCTGTCGATTGGCATCGGGTTGAGACCGAGAAAGCCTTGGCCGACGCGCTGCAACAAACTTGGGACATCGTGCTGTCCGATTATACGATGCCGCACTTAAGCGGCATGCGCGCCCTTGAAATGGTCAGGCAGTACGACATCGATCTGCCTTTTATCTTTGTGTCCGGTACGATCGGTGAAAACACGGCCGTCAAAGCGATGAAGTCCGGCGCTCAAGACTACGTGATGAAAGGCAACCTGTCGCGCCTGGCGCCGGCCGTGGCGCGCGAGCTTGAGGAAGCCCAGCAGCGGCGGGAGCGCCGTAAAGCCGAGCAAAGGTTGCGGATACTGTCCCTGGTTGTAGAGCAGGCAGCCGACAGCGTGCTGATTACCGATCCCGGCGGCACTATTCAATATATCAACCCGGCTTTCGAGCGCATGACCGGATATCAGCGGGACGAAATCATCGGCAATAAGCCTTCATTGTTGAAATCCGGCCGGCACGATCAGGTTTTTTACCGGTCTATCTGGCAAACGGTGACCAAGGGCGAGATATTCAGGGGAACGTTGATCAATCGCCGAAAGGACGGCGAGCTGTTTTACGAGGAGAAGATTATCACGCCTTTGAAAGACGAGCAGGGGCAGGTGATGCATTTGGTGTCCACCGGCAGGGATATTACCGAGCGCGTAAAAGCCGAAGAAGCGCGCGATCAACTGGTGGCTATTTTGGAAGCGACGACCGACTTGGTCGCCATTCTCGATCCCGACGGTTGCCTCCATTACCTGAACAATGCCGGTTATCGCATGCTGGGCCTCGATCCTAAGCTGGACCTTGGCAAATTTTGCCTGACAGAGCTGTTTCCCGAACGCATCAAGCAGCAATTGCAGAGCGAAGCGTGGCCAACTGCCTACCGTACAGGCAGTTGGTCCGGAGAGACCGCCTTACGCCGTATCGACGAAATAGAAGTTCCGGTATCGCAAGTCCTGCTGGTGCATCGCGATGCAGCGGGCAATGTCGAATACCTGTCCACGATTGCGCGCGATATTTCCGAACGCAAACGTTTCGAAGCCGAATTGCAGCACCAGGCTACCCACGATACGCTGACCGGTCTGCCGAACAGGGTCTTGTTGATGGACCGCTTGAACGCGGAAGTGGAGCGCGCGCGGCATGCCAATAATTCCGTTGCGGTATTGTTTCTGGATATGGATAACTTTAAAAGGATCAACGACAGCATGGGGCATGCCGTCGGTGATGCGTTGCTTCAGCAGATTGCCGACCGGCTGCAAGCCGCTTTGCGTCCTAACGATACGATTGCCCGTCACGGCGGTGACGAGTTCGCGATCATAGCCGGCGACCTGGCGCGCTCGGAAAACGTATTGGCCGTGTTAAGGAAGGTTTATGCGGTTTTTGAGCGGCCGATGTCGTTAGGCGCGCAGGAAGCTTACATCACCTTTTGTACCGGTATCGCTATTTATCCTCATGATGGCGCCGGCGTTGAAGATTTATTGCGCAATGCCGGTACGGCCATGTACCGGGCTACCTTGGCCGGACACAACCAATACCGTTTTTATGCGCCGGATATGAATGCGCGCAGCCATGAACTGCTGACGTTGGAAACGGATTTGCGCCTGGCTTTTAAGCGTAGCGAGTTTTTGGTCTATTACCAGCCTAAAGCGGATTTCAGCACCGGCCGAATTACTGCGATGGAAGGGCTAATCCGTTGGCGGCATCCGCAACGTGGCCTGGTACCGCCGGCCGGTTTTGTGGCTATGCTGGAAGAGTCCGGGTTGATTATCCCGGTGGGCGAATGGATGCTGAGCCAGTCCTGTGTCGAATTTAAGAAAATGGAGCTTGAAGACATGCGTATTTCCGTTAACGTCTCGGCGTCCCAGTTCAGCGATCCGGAATTATTGCGCAAGGTAAGCCGTATCATGAAGCAGGAAAACATGCCGCCGAATGCGTTAGAGCTGGAGGTAACCGAGAACATCGTCATGCAGGACCCGGCCGCGACAGCCGATACGCTGAAAAAACTGAGAACTCTGGGGGTTCGGATTGCGATTGACGATTTTGGTACCGGCTATTCATCGTTGTCTTATCTGAAGCGTTTCCCGTTGGATGCGCTTAAGATCGACCAGAGTTTTGTCCGCGATTTGACCCACGACCCCAACGACGCCGCTATTGTTGAAGCCAGCATTACGCTGGGCAAGAAGCTTGGTCTCGAAGTTGTCGCTGAGGGCGTGGAGACGAGAGAGCAATTTGAATTTCTGCGCGATCATGGTTGCGATCTGGCCCAGGGTTATTATGTCAGCCGGCCTTTATGCCGGTCCGATTTGATTGATTTGTTAGAGAAAGAACGGCGCTGGTGAGCAGCCCAATTAAAATTTATCGATTATCTGAATAGTGATAGCATTGGCTTACATTGCTGGCAGTATTGGCTTACATGAAGCTGTGTTTAGCTGGCCGGTATTTAAAAATATCGGCAAATAATCCAGTCACTAAAACGAGATTGATTGATGAATAAAATAATAAATAATAACGGCTTTACTGCGCTTGAACTGTTAATTGTCATTGCGATTACCGGCATTCTAGCTGCCGTAGCCATCCCATCGTTTCAGAGCATGATAGAACAAAACCGTTTGAAACAGGCGCTGGAATCGGTTAAGTCGGATTTGGAATTAGCGCGGACCAGGGCGATTAAAACCAACAGCAACGTCGTTTTTTCACTTAGGAGCGCGTCTACGAGTGCAGGGAATTGGTGTTACGGTTTAACAACCAAGGCAGCAGGTTGCGATTGTACGCAAGCCGCTAACGCAGGAGCCGGTTGCGAGATCAAACTTGTTTCAGCGGCGGCCGATTTTGCCACTATCAAGTTTGGTAGTGCAACGCAATACCATATCACTTCTGACTTCAGACGCGGAACGGCAAGCGGTGCAACATTTCCGCTAGAGCTCCCGTTTTCTTCAGCAAGTTTATATGGAGCGAGCGTCTATCTTAGCGAAGTCGGGCGAGTCAGGATTTGTGCCCCTTTCGCGACGGCAACGGGCGAAACCGCTCTACCGGGGTTAACGTGTTGAGCCGATAACCACTATATCCGTTGCTGCCGTTATTTTGAACTCGAGATAATGCGGTCTTATACCCAAAGGGTATAAGTTTCGTTTGAGCGGACGAGCCGCTCAACTCAGCTTTATCAGGATATAGCATACAAAGCCGTGGCGCTTTGTTAACGTAAGTGGGCGATACTTAAAAAAGCCAAGCAGTTCTACCTGCTTGGCTTTGCGGGTTGGTATATTGAATCTTATGTTCTGAAATAATTATTTTCGATTGTCGGACGCACCGTACGGAATCGGGGAATTTGGTTTTAGAATAATCGGCCTGCAGGGAGACCTTCCAGGTTTTTAAAACCTGGAAGGTCTGATCGCAATGTGCTTAATAGACGAAGTCTAGTCCCGTTCTGCGCCGTATAGATGATAGCGGCTCTTTCCGGCCAGCTTGGCGGCATGCTGAAGTAGAGTACGTTGTGCGTATTCTACGGTTTATCAAGCGCTCTTGGCGACGGCGGCGTTTATCAGGTTATCGACTTCATTGGCTGTTGCCGCGAATTCGTCATCGACAGGGCGGGCTGCGTATTCGGCAACGCCAACCGACGCCTCGACCGTCAGGCCGGGCGCTTTAACTTGCTGTGAAATGCCGTTTTTAATCTGCCCGGCAAGCCGTTCGGCTTTTTTCAACGGCGAACCCGGCAGCGCGATCAGGAAGTCTTGCTCGCCGATTCTCGCCGCAATATCGACGCCGGCCCTGATGTCGTTCTTGAAGCAATCGGCCGCGCCGCGCAATATCGCGTCCATTTCGTAGTCGGGCAGGTCGTTATGCCGGGTTTTAAAATCCTTCAAGCTGATAAAAAGCACAGAAAAAGGAAAGCCGTTGCGTTTGGAGTTTTCGACTTTTTCCTTTAACCGGCCCAACATCGTTTCTTTGGTCATTAACTGGGTTAACGGATCTAGCGGGATATGTTCCCTGTCCCAGGTTTCCTGGGCTTCCAGCCGCAGCACGTTGATAATGCCCAATGAGCAGGCCAGCAATAATCCAAGTATCCAAGTGAAGTACCACATAATAATCTCCTAAATAACCGTATGATCGTTCTGGTGGATATGTTCCGGCGTTATCTTGCCGCGCAATATCCGGAATACCCAGGTGGTGTATGCAAGAACGATCGGTAAAAAAATCAGCGTAGCCAGCAACATCAGTTTTAGCGTGGTCAGGCTGGAACTGGCGTCCCAAATCGTCAATGAGCTGTTCAACATTGAGCTTGACGGCATCAGGAACGGAAACATCGATACGCCCGCGGTTAAGATGATTGCTGTCAATGTTAATGAGCTGGCGATAAAGGCCAGCCCCGGACGTTCAATTTTCGATAGCACAATGGTTAGCGCGCCGGCAATAAAAGCCAGGGCAGGGATAATCGACAGTACGGGATAATGCTCGTAGTTATCCAGCCATAATCCCGGTCCTTTCTGAACAATTTTTGCCAATGGATTGGACGGTGCATTAGGTAGAATTTCAGAGCTGATATGGTAGCCGTCAATATTCGCAACCCAAATGCCTGCCGCGGCAAAAAGAGCCAGCGTCACGATTGCGGCGACCGGAACTACTTTTTTGCAGCGCCGGTTAATGTCGCCGCCGGTTTTGAGCTGCAAATACACCGCGCCGTGCATAACCAGCATCGATAAGCTAACCAGTCCGGCCGCCAGCGCAAACGGGTTTAATAACGCCCAGAATGAACCGGTGTAAAAGATGCGCATATCGTTATCCAAATGAAACGGCACGCCTTGCAATAAGTTGCCGAATGCGACGCCAAAGATCAATGACGGTACAAAGCCGCCGACGAACAACGCAATGTCCCAATTGTTGCGCCATTTTGGGCTGGGTAACTTGCTGCGGTAATCAAAGCCTATCGGCCGCAAAAACAACGCAAACAAAGTCAGCAATAACGCAAAATAAAACCCCGAAAAAGCCACCGCATAAGCGATAGGCCAAGCCGCAAATAACGCGCCGCCTGCGGTGATGAACCAGACTTGGTTGCCTTCCCAGACAGTACCTATCGAATTAATGATGACGCGGCGTTCGGTATCGTTTTTGCCTAAAAAGGGCAAAAGAACGGCTACGCCCATATCAAAGCCGTCGGTGATCGCAAAGCCGATCAACAGAGCCCCTAATAAAGCCCACCAGATCAAGCGCATGGTTTCATAATCAAGAATCATAGTGATGCTCCTGTGGCGATTTCAAAATGGTAACGGCCTTTATGCAGGCTGCTCGGGCCTAACTTGATGAACTTGAGCATCAAGAACATTTCGATGATTAAAAATACCGTATATAAGCCGATGTAGCCTGCCAAGCTCAGGTAAATGTCCAGCTCGGTCAGGGATGACGTACTTAAGAACGTCGGTAAAACTTCCGCAATAGTCCACGGTTGACGGCCGAACTCGGCTACAAACCAACCCAGTTCAGAGGCTATCCAGGGTAAAGGCATCATGTACAGGCTGGCGCGTAACAGCCAATCCTGCCGGCATTTACGGATTGAGCTGGCTATCACAGCAAAGACGAATATCGCCAGCATAATAAAGCCGCAAGCGACCATGATCCGGAACGTCCAGAATAAAGGCACGACTCTGGGGATCGAGTATTGCGTTGCCAATTCTATTTGTTGCGGAGTCGCGTCGACGACGTTTTCGGTATAGCGTTTTAGCAACAGGCCGTAACCCAAATCCTGCTTGTAACGGTCAAATTCGGCACGGACATTGGCGTCTTTGCTGCCGCTTCTTAACGTTTGCAACAAGGCATAAGCTTTCATGCCGTTACGAATACGCAAGCGGTTTTTATCCAGAATTTCCGATAAACCGGTAATTGGCTCATCGATAGAGCGGGTACCGATCAAGCCTAACACCCAGGGGATTTTTATCGCGTAATCTGTTTCCATGGCTTCCTGGTCCGGTATGCCGATAGCTGTAAATGCGGCCGGTGCCGGTTCGGTGTGCCATTCGGCTTCAATCGCGGCCAGTTTGGTTTTTTGGACTTCGCCGGCGGTATAGCCGCTTTCATCGCCCAACACGATGACCGACAGGATGGCTGCCAGACCAAAGCCGGCGGCGATGGTGTAAGAGCGTTGCGCAAAAGCCGCGTCGCGGCCTTTCAGCATATAGTAAGCGCTGATGCCCAACACGAAAACGGAAGCCGTGGTGTATCCGGCGGCCACGGTATGGACGAACTTAACCTGGGCGGCCGGATTAAACAGCAGCTCGCTAAAGCTGGTGATTTCCATGCGCATCGTTTCGTAATTGAAGTTAGCGCCGGCAGGAAATTGCATCCAGCCGTTAGCGACCAGAATCCACAAGGCCGATAAATTGCTGCCAAACGCGACCAGCCAAGTCACCAGCAAATGCTGGCCTTTGCCTAGCTTATCCCAGCCGAAGAAAAACAGGCCGACAAAGGTGGATTCCAGAAAAAACGCCATCAAGCCTTCGATGGCCAGCGGCGCGCCGAAAATATCGCCGACATAATGAGAAAAGTACGACCAGTTCATGCCGAACTGGAATTCCATCGTCAGGCCGGTCGTCACGCCCAGCGCGAAATTGATGCCGAATAGTTTTCCCCAAAACTGGGTCATATCCTTGTAAATTTCCTTGCCGGTCATGACATAGGTCGATTCCATGATCGCCAGCAAAAACGATAAACCTAATGTCAACGGAACAAACAGAAAATGGTAAAAAGCAGTTGCTGCGAACTGCCAGCGCGATAAATCAACCACAGATTCTGAGATCATATTTTTCCCCTATGCATTGCCGTCCTGTAGACCGGAACTTGAGATAAATGACATTGGCTGCGATATCTTCCAATGTCTTTTTTTAAACTTGAAATAATTGTATTTTTTAGTTGCTTAACCTCACAAAACTGATATTGGAAGTCTACATTTGACCGCTTTACGATTTTGATCGACATCACAAGCATAGACTGTTATTAAGTAAAAAACCTGATGAGTTATAAACAATACATTCAAGGCGTTCCTCGTATGAATTTGATTTCAGCTTGGCAATTTTGGCCTTGTGCGTTAAGAAAGAACCGTGTTATTGTCTATTAACGATTTCTAATATACTAGTTTATTTTTTAAGTTGCTCGGTATTTTTGTCTGATCGGTGATGGGTTGTTTTTCTGTTCAGTGTCGGTACCGGTTTACTTTTACGGGGATTTTCATTGATTTAAAGTCAATTGAAAAATGTAGGCACACAATAATAACTCGATGAGGAAAGTATCATGGCACGTATTGTAATTCTAGGCGCAGGCATTGGCGGCGTACCAATGGCTTATGAAATGAAAGAAACGGTAGGAAAAAGTCACGATGTTATCGTGATTTCCGATACCCCGACTTTTCATTTTGTTCCGTCCAATCCATGGGTACCGCCCAAATGGCGCAAGCCGGAAGACCTAAAGATCGAGCTGGCGCCGGTCATGAAAAAGAAAGGCATCGAATTCATTCAAAAAACCGCAACCAAAGTCGATCCGCTCAATAACCAAGTCCTGCTGGATGACGGCTCGGCCGTCGCTTACGACTTTTTGGTCATCGCGACCGGGCCGCGTCTGGCTTTCGATGAAGTTCCAGGCCTAGGGCCGGAGGGGTATACCTCGTCGGTTTGCCATGTCGATCATGCCGAAGTTGCGGTAAAAGATTGGGACAAATTCATGGCAGATCCGGGCCCGGTTGTTATCGGCGCGGTTCAGGGCGCGTCCTGTTACGGTCCCGCGTATGAATATCTGATGATTATTGAAACCGAGCTGCGCAAACGGAAAATTCGCGACAAAGTGCCGATGACTTTCGTTACCGCGGAACCTTATATCGGTCATTTGGGCTTGGGCGGCGTCGGCGATACCAAAGGCCTGCTGGAAAGCGCGTTGCGCGATAAGACCATCAAATGGATAACCAACGCCAAGGTCGACAAGATCGAGGATGGCATGATGTTTGTCACAGAAGTCGATGACGACGGCAAGGACAAGAAAAAACATCAACTGCCGTTTAAGCATTCAATGATGCTGCCGGCTTTTACCGGCGTTGACGCGGTACGCAATGTCGGCGTCGAAGGCTTGGTTAATCCGCGCGGCTTTGTTCTGGTCGACGAGCATCAGCGCAACAAAACGTTTAAAAATATCTATTCGGTCGGCGTTTGCATCGCGATTCCGCCGATTGAGCCGACGCCGGTACCGGTTGGCGCGCCAAAAACCGGCTATATGATCGAATCGATGGTGACCGCGACCGCGCATAATATTGCCGACGAATTGGAGGGCAAGGAACCGAGCCACAAAGCGACCTGGAATGCGTTATGCCTGGCCGATTTCGGCGATTCCGGCGTGGCCTTCCTGGCTAAGCCGCAAATTCCGCCGCGTAATGTGACTTGGTCTGCCGAAGGCAAATGGGTGCATCTGGCTAAAATCGGTTTCGAGAAATATTTCATGCGTAAAATCAGGAAAGGTATCAGCGAGCCTTTTTACGAGCGTTGGATGCTTAAATTAATTGGCATCGTTCGATTGAAAGGACACTAACATGACTATCGATCGCGTTGTTTTTGCGGTGGCCGGCAGCTTTATTTTGATCAGCCTGCTGCTGGCGCATTATCATTCCGAATTATGGTTGTGGTTTACCGCTTTTGTCGGGGCCAATTTGTTGCAATCGGCGTTTACCGGATTTTGTCCTTTGGCAATTATTCTTAAAAAGCTGGGCATTAAGTCGGGCTGTGCGTTTTGACCCGCTCGTTCCCAAGCTCTAGCTTGGGAATGCCGTTCGGGAAGCTCCAGCTTCCCGAAACACTGAAAGCTGGAGCTTGGGATCCAGCGCAAAAGTCCAAAAGGCTTTTGCCACATTCTTAACAGGTACGTGAAGATGATGCTTAAAACAATAAGAAACAATCTGGCATTAACTCTATTACCGATACTGATGCTATCGAGCGAGTCAGCCTTAGCGGATCATGTTTCTCAAAATACTACGAATAAAACAGCGCCGGAAAAACCAGTCGCCCAATCCCTCACGCTGGAACAGGCTATCGATTATGCCTTATCGAACAATCCCGATCTGCAAATTGCAACGGAGCGCATCAGTCAGGCCGAAGCTCAATTAGGCGTGGCGTTATCCGCGTTTTATCCGCAAGTCACCGCCAAGGTCGGCTACGATCACTCCAACAATCCCGCACAAGTCTTTTCGATGATCGTGGCGCAAAGGGATTTCGGTCCCAACTCGATCAACAATATTAATGATCCCGGTTACCGGCAAAATTTTCGCCCTGAAATCATCGGCAAGTTGTCCTTGTTCCGCGGCGGCCAGGATTATCACAACAGTAAAGCGGCCGAACTGGGCATCAGCGCGGCGGAGTTTGAACGCTCAAGCGTGCGCAATGCGTTGATTGAAGCCGTAACCGCCTCCTATTACGCATATTTGGCCGCGCAAGAGGCCCAAAAAGTCGCCCAGGATTCCATTTTGGCGATTGCCAGCGAGTTAAAGCTGACAAGGCAACGCTACGAAGCCGGAACCGTGCTGAAGTCCGATGTGTTATCGCTGGAAGTGAAGTCGGCTGAAGCGCAGGAAGCGCAAATCAGGGCCGCCAACGCTATCGATTTAGCCAAAACCGGCATTGCCACATTGCTCGGCTTGCCGGTGGATCAAGCGTTTGTTGTTACGTCGGCTTCGTCAATGTTGCCCGCACCCAAGTTGGCGTCATCGTATAACGACTTGCTTGATCTAGCGGTGACGCAACGCCCGGAAGTTAAAGCCGCCGCCAATCAGGTGGAAATCGCGCTGGCCAAGTTAAAGAGCGAGCAGGGCGCTTATTTGCCCAAGGCGGATGCTTATGTCAGCTACGGCCAAAACAGCCAGTCTCCGGGATTTTCCGGCAGTAAAGACAACGTCACTGCCGGCGTCAGCGTCGAAATGGATTTGTTTTCCGGCCTGGAAACCAAGAATCGCGTCAGCGCGGCGGAACGAAAAGCCGCCGAAGCCCGCGAAACCGAACGTAAAACAAAATTGGCTATCGAGCAGGAAGTTAAAACCGCTTTCCTGAAACTGGAAGAAGCCTTGGCGCGAATGCGCGTAACCGAAGCTTCTGTGGCCGCCGCCGACGAGGCCTTAAGGTTGGTCAATGAACAGCGGCGCGCCGAAACAGTGACGATTACCCGCTATATCGAAGCGGAAGCGGCCCGGAATAAAGCCCACTCGAACACGATTGCAGCGCATTACGATGCGTTGAGTGCTGAAGCGGCATTGAAAAAGGCTGTCGGTGATTGGAAATAAATAATGATTAACAGGGCATTTAT
>NZ_RYFG02000022.1:0-11746 GCF_003994235.2 Candidatus Methylobacter oryzae | reverse complement strand
GTCTACTTCGCTAAACTAATAACATTTTTTGCTGAGCTTGGCAATTTTTTGTTTAAAATCAACACGATTGCCCAATCGTGGGGCTTAACGTGAAATGTAGACCTTCCAGGTTTTACGACTGCCATGGAGGGAGTGTCGCAATCGGTACGGAACCGATGCGACCGACTGCCATGGATGGCGGCCGAGACTGCTCCCGGCAGTCCTCGGCATTTCCTCCATTCATGGAGGTCTGAAGTGCCGGAGCTGCCGGGAGCGGCTCCAGTAAAAACCTGGAAGGTCTGATGTGCATGTTTACGACAGATGCAGGCCGGAAACGCCGGAGCGTGGGAACGATAGTTTTAGTGCTTTTCGTGGAGCAAATGATTTATCTAAGATAAAGAGAATCTTATGTCAGTAACCGAATCCAAAAATAACAATAAAATTCTGGCTATATCCGCAGCCGTTTTAGCCTTGATCCTGTTACTGCTCTACATGCAGGGCAGTTTCGTCAGCAAAGTCGAGCCCGGAACGAGCCCATTAGCTAAAAATTCAACGACAAGCGGCACGGCCGTTGTCGAAAAAAAACAGGTTGACGATATTCTGGCTTGGCCTGGCACGGTAAAGTCGAGAACCGTTGCGAATATCGCTCCCAAAACCACAGCCCGGATTATCGAGATCAAGGTCCATACGGGCGACCAAGTTAAGAAAGGCGACGTAATCGCCCGGCTCGATGAGCGCGACGTCAAGGCCCAGGAAAATGCAGCGCTGGCCGCGCTTGCCGGCGCCAATGCCCAGGCAAACCGGGCCCAGGCCGACGAACAACGCACCCGCGGCTTGTACGGCAAAGAAGCGGCAACCCGTGAAAGTTTTGATGCCGCCGTCGCCGGCGCAAAAGAGGCGCAAGCCGCCGTAAGCCAGGCAAACAGCGCAGTCGCCGAAATCAGGACTCATCTGGCCGATATGCTGCTGGTCGCGCCTTTTGACGGCACCGTGGTTAAGCGTCTTAAAGAACCCGGCGACATGGGCTTGCCCGGCGTGCCGATCGTGACTTTGCAAACGCCGCAAGGATTAAGGCTTGAAGCCGACGTGCCGAGCAGCTGTGCCGGGCGTTACAGCATAGGCATGAATGTCAACGTGCGCATTGATACCTTGGGACAAACTGCCGACGCGCAAATTGACGAGATCAGCCCCGAAGTCGATCCGCAAACCCGCACCCAACTGATTAAAATCGCATTGCCTGTAATGACTGGCTTGCAGCCGGGCCATTTCGGCTGGTTGGAACAAGCTTGCGACCAGCATGAAGCTTTATTGATCCCAACCAGCGCCGTGCAACATATCGGTCAGTTGGAAGTCGTCAAAGTAGTAACTGATGGCCGGCAATCGATGCGCCATATCAGGACCGGCAAAACGTTCGGCGATCAAGTTGAAGTCATTTCCGGCCTTCATGAAGGCGAAACCGTGATTGCCCAGCCAGAGCAGGCGCAATAATGGACAGCTTGTCAAACGAAGCCCCCAAACGCGGGTTGACGACCAGGATTGTCGAAATATTCACGACCTCGCAATTATCGATACTATTCCTGATTATTTCGCTGTTGGCCGGAGCCGCGGCGCTGGTGCTGACGCCGCGCGAAGAAGATCCGCAGATTGTCGTGCCGGTCATGGACGTGCTGGTCGAGTTTCCGGGCGCGTCCAGCGAAGAAGTCGAGAAATTGGTCGCGACGCCGCTGGAGGTTTTGCTGAAGCAAATCGAAGGCGTCGAATATGTGTATTCGATCTCCAGGCCCGGCGCGGCGGTCGTGACCGTGCGTTATCTGGTCGGCCAGTCTTTCGAGGACAGCCTGGTCAAGACCTGGGACAGGCTGATGTCGAACCAGAACCTGATTCCGCCGGGCGTTACGCACTGGAAAGTGTCGCCGGTCGAGATCGATAACGTGCCTATCGTGTTAATGACTCTGTCGGCGCAGAACGATAGCTACGATTCGATGGCCTTGCGCCGCATTGCCGACGAGCTGATTATTTCGCTCAGAAGCGTCGGCGACGTCGGTAAAAGTTGGGTTGTCGGCGGCGAACAGCGGCGTGTTTCGATTTATGCAAACCCCGCCGCAATGGCCGCGCATGGCACGACATTGCTGGAAATTACCCAGGCGCTGGCTAATGCGAACGTGAATTTGCAAGCCGGCAACATCGAGCGCGGCAACCGCGAAATCCTGCTCGAAGCCGGGCCGCATTTCGAGTCGCCGGCGGAAGTCGGCGCGACTGTCATTAAAAGCGTTGCCGGACGCCCGGTTTACTTGCGAGACGTGGCGCGCATCGAAGACGGCCCGGCCGATGTCGATCATTATACCCGCATCGGTTTCGGCCCGGCCGTCGATGCTTTGCCGACGATAGGCCAAGCGGCCGGCAATCAGCCGCAAGCCGGACAAGAGCGGCAGATGGTTACGATTGCGGTCGCCAAACGCAAAGGCAGCAATGCGGTTAACGTTGCCGAAGCCGTTATCGCGACCGCAGAAAAATTGCACGGCACGTTGGTTCCTGAAGACGTTTTGGTCAGTATCAGCCGCGACTACGGCGAAACCGCGAACCACAAGGTCAACGAACTGGTTAAGCATTTGAGCTTCGCGATTGTGATTATCGTCGTGTTACTGGCTTTCTCGCTGGGGCTGAAAGAGTCGTTTATCGTGTCGATTGCGGTGCCGATGACGTTGGCGCTGACCTTGTTGCTGGATTATATCTCCGGTTATACGATCAACCGCGTTACGCTGTTTGCGTTGATTTTGTCGTTGGGCTTGCTGGTCGACGACCCTATCGTCGATGTCGAAAACATTCACCGGCATTACCAGATGCGCAAGGAATCGCCGCTGCAAGCATTGTTGACGGCGGTCGACGAAGTCAGGCCGCCGACGATCCTGGCGACTTTCACAGTCATCGTGTCGTTCCTGCCGATGTTTTTCATCACCGGCATGATGGGGCCGTATATGGCGCCGATGGCGTTCAACGTGCCGATAGCGATGATCGTGTCGCTGATCGTCGCATTCACCGTCACGCCGTGGGCGAGCTATAAGTTGCTGCAAAGCGAATATCACAATCACAAAGAAGAAGCGCCGCTGGAGCTTAAACAGACATTTATCTACCGGACTTATCGGGCAACACTTGGCCCTCTGCTTGAAACTGCCGGACGCGCGAAATTATTCCTGCTGATTGTGCTAGTCGCCTTCGTGGCTTCGACGATGTTGGCGATTACCCGCGCCGTGCCGCTGAAATTATTGCCGTTCGATAACAAGAACGAGCTGCAAGTCATCATCGACATGCCGCGCGGTTCGACGCTGGAACAAACCGACGAAGTTGCTAGAGCTTTGGGCAATTATCTGGCGACCATCAACGAAGTCACCGATTATCAAACTTATACCGGCTTGGCCGCGCCGATGGATTTCAACGGCATGGTTCGTCATTATTATTTGCGTAGCGGCGGCCATGTCGGCGAAGTCAGGATTAATTTATTGCCCAAAGACCGGCGCGAGCAGCAATCGCACGAAATTGCGCTACGCATGCGGCCCGAAATAGAACGGCTCGGCAAGCAATACGGCGCCAATTTGAAAATTACCGAAATCCCGCCTGGGCCGCCGGTGCTGTCGGATTTGGTCGCCGAAGTCTACGGGCCGCCGGAAGCGAGCATCGGCAATTTGGTCGCGGTTTCCAAACGCATCAGGGCCGACATGGAAAAGATCGAAGGCGTGGTCGATGTCGATGATTATTCCGAAGCGCAACACGATAAAGTGCATTTTCATTTGAACCGGGAAAAAGCGGCTTTGTCCGGCGTCAGCGTTGCCCAGGTTGCCGAAACGTTGCGTATCGCCGTTGCCGGCCAGACGGCCGGCATTGTGCATATAGACAGCGAACGCCAACCGCTGGAAATCACGTTGCAACTGCCTCGCTCGCTACGTTCGTCGGTCGCCGATTTATTGGCGTTGCGCGTTAAAAGCGGGCAGGGCGATTTGATACCGTTAAGCGAAATCGGCACAGCCAGCGTTGAAACCGAAGACCAGCCGATTTTTCATAAGAACCTGCAACGGGTTAATTATGTGATTGCCGGCATGGCAGGACGTAGTCCGGTCGAAGCGGTTTTCGACTTGAATGACGTGCTGGACGAACGCCCGTTGCCGGAAGGCTACAAGGCCGAATTGGCAGGCGAGGGCGAATGGAAAATCACTGTCGATGTGTTTCGCGATCTTGGTTTAGCTTTCGCTGCCGCGTTGGTGATGATCTACGTGCTGCTGGTTGGGCAAACCGGCTCACTGAGCGTGCCGCTGGTGATGATGATCGCGATTCCGTTGACTGTGATCGGCATCATGCCGGGCTTTTGGGTGCTTAATTTATTCGCGACGCCGATTGCCGGTTACTCGAACCCGATTTATTTCACCGCTACCGCGATGATCGGCATGATTGCGCTGGCCGGTATCGTCGTGCGCAACTCGATTATCCTGATCGATTTTATCGAGCGCATCCGCGAACGGGCCGGAGTTACGCTTTCGGAAGCGTTGATTGAAGCCGGTGCGATTCGTTTGCGGCCGATATTTTTGACTGCCGGGGCGGCGATGTTCGGCGCGTTTGTGATTATCCTGGACCCGATTTTTTCAGGGCTGGCTTGGAGCTTTATCTTCGGGATTTTTGCTTCGACTTTGTTTTCGTTGCTGGTGATTCCGGTGGTTTATTTTTTGATTAATCAAGAAAAGTGATTTTTTCACTACGAAGACACGAAATGTACGAAGTTTATGTTTTTTGTTCATACTGTTCCCTGCGTTAAATAGCGGCATCCCGTAGGGCGCGCCGTGCGCGCCTTGGCATCGCGCTCTGTCATCTCATCCGTTACGTCCGTTTAAACTGTCATTTCACGGTTTTCGCGGGCAATGCGTTACATCAGTTGTTTATAAATCCCGGTTTTACCTTAGCGGGCATTTGCAATATGTGGTACAACATCAATCGTCCGATGCAGGTAGCCCTGTCGTTTGGTGCGTTAAACATGCCGGAACTGGCAAAAGGCTAAAACAAGAGCGGGAGTTTCCCCGAGTTACCGTTATTGCATCGGATTTTGATTTGGACGATCATTGGGCAGGCACAACAACCGGATAATATTATGGCGATAAATACTAATAGACCCACATCCCCACACCTGCAAGTCTACCGATTGCCTTTAACAGGCATTATTTCCATCACCCACCGTATGACCGGCGTTATGCTCTCAGCCGGCTTGATCCTGTTCGTTTATGTCGTTTCCGCGCTCGCGGATGGAGGCGTTGCCTACGATACAATGCAGACGTTCATAAATCACTGGCTGATCAAATTAATAGGCTGGGGCTTTATTTATGCGCTGTTTTTCCATTTGTGCCACGGCGTCCGCCACTTGATTTGGGACGCAGGAAGCAGCTTTGAGCGCGATACGCTAAACCGTTATGCGTTGATTGAATTGGCAGCCTCGTTAGTGTTGACGTTGATGACTTTTGTATGGGGGCAATATGGACTATAGAACACCGTTAGCCAGGGCCAAGGGTTTGGGTTCCGCAAAGAGTGGGACCGGACACTGGTGGATGCAGCGCGTCACCGCCGTGGCGCTGATTCCGTTGTCGTTTTGGCTGATCAAATTTCTGGGCTTGAGCTTGACGGCGCCTTATCAACAGACAGTTGATTGGCTGGCGTCGCCTGTAAATACCGTTTGTATCGTTGCGTGGGTTATCGCTGTCTTCTACCACGCTGCATTGGGCTTGCAGGTGGTCATTGAGGATTATGTCGCCGCCGAAGGCCTCAAGATTATCTCAATCTGGACGGCCAATCTGACTTTCTTGTTTATGGCGATTGCGGCGTTATTGGCCGTGTTTCGCATCGTATCGATAGGGTGATTCATGGCAGCAGACTATAAAATTATTGAACATGCTTACGATGTAGTCGTAGTCGGCGCCGGTGGAGCGGGGTTAAGGGCGACGTTGGGAATGGCTGAAAAAGGCCTGAAAACCGCCTGCATCACCAAAGTGTTCCCGACCCGCAGCCATACCGTCGCCGCGCAAGGCGGCATCAGCGCCGCGCTGGGCAATATGGGCGAGGACGACTGGCGCTTCCATATGTACGACACCGTCAAAGGTTCCGACTGGCTCGGCGACCAGGACGCGATTGAATACATGTGCCGCGAAGCGATTCCGGCCGTGATCGAGCTGGAGCATTACGGCGTGCCGTTCTCGCGCACCGCCGACGGCAAAATCTACCAGCGCGCATTCGGCGGCATGACCACGCATTTCGGTTCGGGCATCGCGCAACGCACTTGCGCCGCGGCCGATAAAACCGGCCATGCGATTTTGCATACCTTGTACCAGCAGTCGTTAAAACATAAAGCCGAATTCTTCGTTGAGTACATCGTGCTGGACTTGATTATGCAAGACGGCGAATGCCGCGGCGTACTGGCTTGGCGCCTGGATGACGGCTCGCTGCATTTGTTCAAGTCGCAAATGACCGTATTGGCGACCGGCGGTTACGGGCGCACGTTTTTTTCCTGTACCTCCGCGCATACCGTGACCGGCGATGGCAACGCGATGGCGTTACGGGCAGGCTTGCCGTTGCAGGACATGGAGTTTATCCAGTTCCACCCGACCGGCATTTACGGCGCGGGCTGCCTGATCACCGAAGGCGTTAGGGGCGAGGGCGGTTATTTGACCAACTCCGAAGGCGAACGCTTTATGGAACGTTATGCGCCGTCGGCGAAGGATTTGGCGTCGCGCGATGTGGTCAGCCGCGCGATGACGATTGAAATTCACGAAGGCCGAGGCGTCGGGCCGCTGAAAGATCATATTTACCTGCATATCGAACATCTCGATCCGGCCATCATTCACGAGCGCTTGCCGGGCATATCCGAAACCTCGAAGATTTTTGCGAATGTCGACGTAACCAAGGAGCCGATCCCGGTGCTGCCGACCGTGCATTACAACATGGGCGGTATCCCGACCAATTACAAAGCCGAAGTCGTGACGTTGAAAGACGGCGATCCCGACGCGGTCGTGCCTGGGCTGATGGCAATCGGCGAAGCGGCCTGCGTTTCCGTGCATGGCGCCAACCGATTGGGCTCAAACTCGTTGCTCGATCTGGTCGTGTTCGGCCGCTCCGCCGCGATCCGCTGCGCCGAACTGATCAAACCCGGATCAAGGCAAAAACCGTTGGCCAGCGATGCCTGCGATCAAGCCATCGCCCGTTTCGACAAAATTCGCCGTGCGAACGGCAGTCGCAGCACTGCCGATATTAGGCTGGACATGCAAAAAGTCATGCAAGCCAAAGCGGCGGTATTCAGGACCGGCTCGACGTTGGCCGAAGGCATCCGGCAAATGGCCGATGTTAGAAAAACATTCGCCGACGTCAAATTAAGCGATAAATCGCTGATCTGGAATACCGACCTGGTTGAGACACTGGAACTGGATAATCTTTTAAGCCAAGCCGCCGTAGCGATCAACGCGGCAGGCAACCGCACCGAAAGCCGCGGCGGTCACGCCCGCGAAGATTACCCGAATCGCGACGACGCAAATTGGTTGAAACATACGTTGACATGGCTGGACGGCGACCAAGTTAAAATCGATTATAGGCCGGTGCATATGTACACGTTAACCGATGATGTCGACGTAATTCCACCGAAAGAGAGGGTGTACTGATGGCTGAATTTATCCTGCCGAAAAACTCGAGACTTATCGAAGGCAAAACCTTCAAAGCGTCTGCCGGAGCCACCAATATCCGCCGCTTTGAAGTCTATCGTTGGGACCCGGAGTCGGGAGAAAACCCGCGCATCGATGCGTTCGAGCTGGACATGGACAATTGCGGCCCGATGGTGCTGGACGCGATTCTGAAAATCAAGAACGAAATCGACAGCACGTTGACGTTCCGGCGTTCCTGCCGCGAAGGCGTCTGCGGCTCCTGCGCGATGAACATCAACGGCAGGAACACCCTGGCTTGCACCAAAGCCATCGACTCTTTATCCGGTACGATCAAAATCTTCCCATTGCCGCATATGGATGTCATTAAAGATTTGGTGCCGGATACGACCCATTTTTTCGCCCAATACGCGTCGATCAAACCGTGGATAGAAACCCAAACCCCGCCGCCGGCCGACTCCGAGCGCCTGCAAAGCAAGGAAGATCGCGAAAAACTGGATGGTTTATACGATTGCATCCTGTGCGCCTGTTGCTCGACCAGTTGCCCCAGCTATTGGTGGAACAGCGAGCGTTACTTAGGCCCTGCGGTGCTGCTGCAAGCCTACCGCTGGCTGGTCGACAGCCGCGACGAAAACACCGGCGAACGGCTGGACGAGCTGGAAGACCCGTTCAAATTGTACCGTTGCCATACGATCATGAATTGCACCGATACTTGTCCCAAGAACCTGAATCCGGCCAAGGCGATTGCCGAAACGAAGAAGCTGTTGGTGCAGAGAAAGCTGGGCTGATGAACGAACTGGCAAGGTTAAAGTGGCAATGCCGGCGAGGGACTAAGGAGCTGGATTTTCTGTTGAACCGGTATTTGGAGATGGAGTATTCCAAGGCGGACGGGTCGGAGCGAGCGTTGTTTGAAGCGTTGCTGGGGATTGAGGATGATGAATTGGCTGGTGTTTTATTGGGCGACAGGGATGCCGGGGAAATGGGTTTTTTGGTGGAGAAAATCAGATTTAGCTGAGTAAGAGTTCGAGCCGGTTCGCTGAACTTAAGTTGAATAAGGAAAAAATAAAGTTGGATAACTTGCTTAATTTGTATGTGATCCAGTGCCAGATAATAACTAGTTAAATTTTTATGGTGTCGAAAGAGTTAGTTAAAAATGAACTTGATAAAGCTAATCTTGCATTTGAAAAATGTTGGTTATATTTGTGTGAGATAAAAACGGGTAAAGTAAGTAAAGATAATCTAAGTTGTCTTGTAGATTTCCAACCCCGATTAGCAGAGAGCCTATTTAATTTGGGAAGACTCTATAGGGAAATTGAACAACAAAAGAAAAGTCTCATTTCTAGAAAAGAAAAGCTAAATCAGAATTGGTTTAGAAACCGTATGGGGTCGCTATCAAAATACCAAAAGACTATAAATCAAGCTATTTCTATTGGGAAAGGAATTGGAGATGCTTTTGCTTGGTTTTTTTATCAAAGGGATAGACAGTATTTAACAGAACATTTATCACAAGATGAGATTTTTCATTTTCCTCCAGGTTTTGGAGGTATTGGTGAATTAGAGTTTGTAAAAAATATACGAATTCTTCATGGATATTTTATTTTATATCACGGAACAACAAATATCCTACGATTAGGTGATATAAGTTTAATAGATCTAGAAAATTTTTCTGTCGCAGGAGTTGGTGAAATAAAAACCGATACTCCAGTTGGTGAAACACTTAAAATTAGTTTAATTTTCTCTGGCCCTGGTATCTGCAAAGAAAAAATAGAAAAAAGTGACTTAAGTAATGGCGTTGTGCGGCAACAGCAAGAGACTTTTTTAAATGGATTTCCTCAAAAAGCAAAAGATCGTTTTGAACGTCAAGTTAAAAGGATAACTAAATCTTTCGATAAACTATCTGTAATTCCCGACAGTAAGATTTCTTTTGAATCACATAGTAATATTGAGAGACTGGATTCATTATTTGATCATGTTAAAACTGGAAAATTTACATTTAAAATTTTAAGCGAAGGATTAGCAATAGGTGTTTATAAAGTTACGACTAAAAAGTTTTCAAATAACTTATTAAAATATCTAAATTATGATTTGTCTGATAAGATTGTAGGTGTTGAAAAATATGCAATGGAGCTATTTCTTCCTGAACGTACCGATAATTCATTAATAGTAGATTCACTGTATTATGATGAAGACGGAAATACATCTCACCTTCCTGGGATGTCTCATTTGTTTTGGTGGCCTCTTAAACTAGAAACTATTAGGAAAATAATGTTTCAAGAGGCCATTGTAATAACTCTTTATAATCCCTCTCACCTTATCAATAAATTTGAATTATCTGGCTTTACGGTAAATTACGAAGCGCAGCAAAAATATATAGCTTATAAAAGTGATAGTGAAAAAGAATTTGCTATTGAAGGATTTTCTTATTATATGCGAATGATTTATCAATACTTATTTAATGAAGAATCAATTATTAATATAATTTACGAGATGGAGCAAAAAATTAACAAGTTACAACTTAATACCTCAACTCGAATTGATATGAATATAGAGCAAAAATTTGGAAATGAAAAAATCTAACAAGCGCATAAACTCCAAGCGGGACGGGGTTTGTAACCCCGTCCCTAACGTTTCTGTGATATTAGAGCTAAGTGGCTATATTAATAATTGTAAAACGTTTCGGACGGGGCAGCATGCCCCGTCCGGCAGAACCGCTGTTCATAGAAGTAGTGCGTCATGTCAACCAAGCAATTTGGTCGTAAGCGGCGAAGCCGGGTTGGCCGATGACCAAAGCCAATGTTCAGCATGGGCTACATAACCTTTTCGCACCGGATTTTCGTGGATATAGTTAAGCTTTTGCAGGTAGAAAGCAGGGTTTTCGATCTTCTTCGGAGCATTGGTTTCCATCCAAAACCGGTAACCTCCCTGCGCATCAACAAACAGCTTCAAAACATTCGGTTCCGTGGTTTCGAGATTGGTCTTGAATTTAGCGGAAGTGAAGCGTTTGAAGTCTCGTAAAAATCCCGCCACATCCTGCGAAGTAACTATCAGATGGATATGGTTCAGCATAAAAACATAACCATTCAATTCCAGTCCTTTATTGTTTTGGCAATAATGAAGCGAATCGGACATAATCTGCCAGCGGTTATGACGGTCAAACAGATAATACCAACGTTGAACGGTTAGCGTGAGATAGTAAGTTCCGGTATTCAGCTCGGCAGCTACGCGTCGGGATGGCATGGCGCTTCTTTTTAATTGGGCTGTCAATAATTGTATCAATAAACACTCAAGCTGGTGCGTATCGGCAGTTCACCCGCTCAGTTATACATGAACATCATGACCTAATCCCGGTTACATTCAGCACAAATCACATCCCTAATTATCCTCTGAAACAGGAGATTCTCATGTTTAAGATTATTATGGTTTTTCTCATTGCGCTGATAGTGGAAGGCTGTGCATCGACACGCCCAATTCTTTATCCAAACCAGTATCTCAACTCCGTCGGGTCAATGGTCGCGGAGCGGGATATCGAGACTTGCATGAATCTCGCGGAGGCCGCAGGCGCGGATTCCGCCAGCAGCGGCGTGGGACAAGGAGCAGCTAATACCGTTGGCGGTGCTGCCGTCGGGGCTGCATCGGGCGCGGTTGGAGGCGCGGTAGTCGGTGCGGCGGGCTCCGGATCGGCGATCGGAGCGGTTACTGGCGCGACCGCCGGACTACTGCATTGGATATTCGGCAAACCAGCGCGCAGTCCTGCTTTTGAGAATTTTGTAAACAGATGTCTTCAGGAGCGCGGGTACCAGACCGTTGGCTGGGATTAAATGTTTAAATTCTCTCGGCGGTTAGCCGGATAGGGGCGCATCATGCACCCTATATTACCGATAAACTGGTAAATGCCGGGTTTAAGCCTGAATTATTGCAATAAATTCCAAGCAAATTTTTTGGCCGGTATTAAAGTAAATATAGAGATTCGTAACATGTCTGAAAGCCTTATAGAAAAAATTAGAAGTTACGCATTGACCGCTGGTTAATATTGTGGATTGAGCAGGTCTTTGCCGGGCATAAAGCCGGTGATGAACGTGGCGATAACCTCA
>NZ_RYFG02000021.1:7907-31018 GCF_003994235.2 Candidatus Methylobacter oryzae | reverse complement strand
TGGTGCACTTGTGCTTTGGCGTTTTGAAAACGCGTCAGCCTTATCAACCTGATTATGTGCCTCAGCGTTGACTTTTAAGACGGTATCTACGGTATTCGTAGCGATTAAAATTAATTTTTCAGTCCACCTTAAATATCGCCATAACAATCATCGAATTAAATTAACTTCCAAAGACAATGGTATCTTTTGCCAGATTTGATCGGCGGTCATAACAGGCATTCCTTCAATTAATCCCGTTGCTAAATACGCTCTGTCACCCAAGGATAAACCCAAAGGCGATGTGATTTGCCATAGCTCAGCAGCCTTGTCGGCGTGTTGCAAGTCGAAAGCAATAAACCGAAGCCCTAAAATAGCTAAATTTTCCCGGACAGCTGTATCGTCAACAGATCTTGATCGTAATTTCTGCGCGACTTCACACCAATTCACAGTGGAAATAAAAGCCGTTGATAAAATCTGCTCTACCTGCAAATAACCTTGTTCCTGTTGCAAATAAGCCAATAAAGCAGAAGCATCCAACATCATTAGTCGTTGTCCCGGTCGTGTTTGGCTTCAAGCCTTCTTTCGTGTATTAACTCATCGGCTAAACTCACCGAATTTGGAACTTTCGCCATTAACGACAATAACGCTTGCTTGGCGTGTTTTTCATTCGTCTGCTTTTGGCTGACATACTGATTGATAAGACGCTTAATGATTTCATTGGGCGAAATATGCTCCTGCCTAGCCAGAGCTTCTAATGTTATTTCTAATTCGGGATCAATGGTTAGCATAAAAGTCCTCGTCTTTACTCTAATTGACGGCTTGCCTTCAGTGTAGCGACGTTTATCGATTACTGAGTCGTTATCCACAAAAAGTTATAATAGCATTTTTAACAAAACTCACGCTTCGGTAAAGGCTATAACAATGATGGACAGAGCAATGGATCGAATTCAGCAATATTGGCTATTAGCGCGATTCGATAAACCTATCGGCATCCTGATTTTACTGTGGCCGGCATTATGGGCGCTGTGGGTTGCCAGCGACGGCAAGCCCGATTTGCTGGTGTTGACCGTGATTTGTCTGGGCGTGGTGTTGATGAGAGCCGCCGGTTGCGTGATTAACGATTACGCCGACCGCGACTTCGATCCGCATGTCGAACGTACCAAACAGCGGCCTATTGCGGCCGGCAAAGTCACGCCGAAGGAAGCGCTGATCGTTTTTGTGGTGCTGTGTTTGGTCTCTTTCGGCTTGGTATTCTTGCTGAATATCTACACCATTATGCTGTCATTCATCGCCGCATTTTTGGCTGCCAGTTACCCGTTTATGAAGCGTTATACTCAATTGCCTCAAGCTTATCTGGGCATCGCTTTCGGCTGGGCCGTGCCGATGTCTTTTTCCGCGCAGATCAACAGCATTCCTCCAGTAGCCTGGGTGATGTATTTGGCTGTCGTTTTATGGGCTTTGGTTTACGACACGATGTACGCGATGGTCGATAAGGATGACGATTTAAAAATCGGAGTCAAATCGACGGCGATACTGTTCGGTGCTTACGACCGCCACATCATGGGCGGCTTGCAAATCATCATACTCGGGCTGCTGATCATGGTCGGGCAAATGGCGCAGGTAAACTGGCCTTATTATGGCGGTATTTTGGTCGCGGCAGGTTTGTCGATTTACCAGCAAAAACTGATTTTCCACCGGGAAAAGGCGCTTTGCTTCAAGGCGTTTTTAAACAGCAACTGGTTCGGTTTGGCTGTTTTTATAGGCTTGCTGATAGATTATTGGCTGCGATAAATTATTCGTTCGCTTAGAGTGGCGGCTATGCCGATTTAGTGTTGACATGCCCTGTTTAAGATTGCAGTATTAAGATTTACTTCCCACCGATTTTTAATGCCAAAAAGGCTAAGGGTAGGTAGATATGGCGTTAGCGAAAATGGGTGTTTTAAGCCTTATGTTGCTGGTTGTAAGTCTGTACGCCGTTGCGGATGATAAATCGCCCGCGGTGGAATGGACCGCTCCTGCCTGCGGTTGGATCTACGACGGCCTCACCAACAAATCCGATCAAGAAAGAGTCGCTTATCCTGTGCCGCCGATTGATCGCGGCGCGCAACGCCACCGTATCGCCATCGAAGGCAAGTTGAAAAACTTGAACGGCGTCCGCCAGCCGCATACCTTGGTAGTTAACGGTAATCCGTTGCCTTTATATACCGATGACGATGGCCGATTTGTGCGTCCTTATGCTTTCGGCTCCGGTTCCAACAGCGTCGCGTTGATTAGTTCGACCGGCGAACGTTTGCAGTCGGTGCAGTTCTACGATGCCAATACTGAAAAAACGCCCGCGCGTATCCGTTTGATCATGGGCTGGGATGATCCCGGCGCCGAAGTCGATATGCATATTATTACTCCCGACGGTCAACACGCTTTTTTTGCCGATCCGGTACTTAGCAACGGCGGAGGCCTTGATGTCGACGGCGTCGACGGTCCCGGCCCGGAAATATTCACAATGGCCGCGCCCCTGCACGGTACTTATCTGGTCTATGTGAATTATTGGGGAAACCTGACTGAGGAAGGCTATAACTTCAATGCCCAGACTAACCGTAACGACATGATTACGACGCAAATTACGCTGGTGCTGAATGAGAACACGATTAATGAGAAGCGGGAAAATTTTATTGTGCCGTTGCGGACCATTGGCGAGTTACAGCTGGTGAAAACGTTTCGGTATTGATCGTTAATTTAGCAATCAAAGCGAAACCGAATAGAACACGGATGACAAGGATTAAACAGATAAACACGGATTTAAAAGCGTCATCGAACTTGGCTTGAGCTAAAAATCCGTGCAAATCCGTCCTATCCGTGTCATCCGTGTTCCATTGTTTTATGTACTGAATAGTTGCGATATTTTTTGAAGATTTTCGTGCCTTTCGTGGACGAAATGATTTTCCAGGTTAACGCGGGAGCAAGTACTGATGAAGCCGACTGATAATAATGACAAAACTCCAAGCCCTAAACGGCTTAGCCCGCGTTTGGCGGTAGCGATAGGCCTTGTGCTGGCAACTGCTGTGGGAGCGACGGTCGCCGAGTGGAAATGGCAGTGGTTCAGTCGGCACTTTATGACGCAATCCCAAGAAAGCCCGGACGCAATCGAAAAACTGTCGTTAAATTTCAACCATCCCGATGCGTTAATCGAAAGCGAAGTGCTTGCGGATTTGCCGAAGGATTTGCTGACCGTGCCGTTGCTGCACGACACGCTGACCGAAGACTTTGTGTTTTATTACCAGGCCAATGCCGACAGGCTGGGGCTAGCCGGCAGTTTGCGCAGGATTGCCTACGAGCACAAATTGACCTTGCAGGATTCCCTGATCGCCGACCTGTTGAGCCAACCCGCTCAGTTGGCGTTATGGCGTAGCGTCGACGGCAAGCTGACTTACAGCCTGCTGCGCATTAAAACCGGCATGCTGGCAAAAGCCTCGCTGTCGATGGTGACTGTCATGCAGGCGATTGCCGAAGCGGCGGGCGAGGATACGCAGTTGAAAAAATCGGCAGACATGGAGCTGAAAGGCGAAAAAATACAGTTTTACAGTCTGCGCTATCTTCGCGGCAAGAGCCTGTTGTTTGCGTATCACAACGGTTACTTGATCGTGCTGTCGGACCCGGCGATGGTGCTGGATTCCGAAAACGGCAAGGTTGAATTATCCGACCCGGCGCTTGAATTAATCGGCGACTTGTTCAATGGTAAAGCGCTTTTTCCCGAGTATTTCGGTTTAACGCAAAGCGCGGTTAAACATCGCATCAGTATAGATGCAGGGCATTTGGCGATGGGCTATCAGGCATTTTTTCCGCTGCTGGCCGGTTTGCGCTTTGAAATGGACAACACCGGCTGGCACAGTTTTATGGCCGTAAATGACGGAACGACAAATAAAAAATTGAACGTCGACGGGTTGTGGCACGCGATACCTGCCGATGCGGGCATGTGTTTCGCGTTGCCGTTGGCTACGGACAATCTTCAGGATATTGCCGAAAAGTTGCCGAGTGCGCAAACCGGATCGGCCGAGGTCGATTCAATGCTGACCGGCGCGGCTGCGTTGTGTTGGTACGGCAATTCAAGACTGCATACGCCGCTGCTTGCGCTTGAACTTGCGGCAAAGGTTTCGCAACCTGAAACCGACACCGCGCTATCCGGCTTGTTTACCGGCATTATCGGCAGCTATGAAAAAAATATCGAAGGCGGACGCTTGCCTGTCGATAGCCGCGATTTGGCGGATGGGAAGCTATGGCAGCGCGTTGTCGGCTCACGATACGGTCTTTACAGCGCGGATCAGGCCGAGCCGCCGCTGGAGCTGGAATCCCCGAATTTTTTCCGGGTCAGTTTGGCCCGCCACGGCAACACCTTGTTGTTTTCGCTGGACGATAAGCTGTTGCAACACGCGTTGGATACGTTGGATAAGAATTACCCGGCGTTATCCGAAAGAGTTCCTGCCGGTTCGACCATGCCGATATACCTGTCCCCCGGCAAATTGGCTACGCTGCTGGAACTTGAGGCTATGGACAGTCTTCCTGCCGATCAGGAGGCTATTTTCCGCAATGCCGCTGAACAGAATCTGCTACCCAAAATCCGCGCCTTACAAACTTATCCCGATTATCGGCTGTTACTGCCGCAAGACATTCATGCGAATTCGGACTGGCAATGGCAGGGGCTTGAATGGAAGCCGCTGTGAACAAACGGCTGATCGTTTTTTTGCTGCTTGTTGGCTTTCAGGCCGCGCAAGCCGATTCGGCCGATGTGCATCTGAATGCGCAACAGTCGCAGGTGTTCCGCAGTTGGTTCATGCGTATTGTCGAGGAACAGTTACGGCAAGGCCCCAGTCCGCGCTGGTACCAGCAGGACTGTGCGGGCTTGGTGCGTTTTGCGGCGAATGAAGCGCTGAAAGTGCATGATGAAAAATGGCTGCGCAGCAACGGCATCGGCCACGAGTTCCTGCCGCCGGAGTTGACGTTGACTGACGAGCAGCGCCAGTTGGCGCAAAAATGGAACGTCGGCAACGGTAAAACCGATGCTTATGCCGAAGCGATAGTGCTGATCCAGCATAACAGCCGCTTTATCGGCCGCGACGTCAATCAGGCCCGGCCGGGCGATTTGCTGTTTTTCGACCAGGGCGACGATCAGCATCTGATGATTTGGATGGGGCATTTCATCGCCTATCACACCGGGTCGGCTTCAAAGGCCGATAACGGATTGCGGGCCGTTGCGCTGAACCAACTGATGCACTGGAAAGATACCCGCTGGATACCCGATGAACAAAACCCGAATTTTATCGGCGTTTACCGGCTGGCATTTTTAACCCGCTGAATAGTAATTTGTTCGGCACATATATAAAAAACGGAACACGGATGGCACGGATTAGACGGATTCACACGGATTAAAATACATATAGAGTCGGGAGTTAGTAAAGCGGCATTTCACTTATTCCCAAGCTGGAGCTTGGGAGCCAGCGCAAAGAAATCCACGCAGATCCGTCTAATCCGTGCCATCCGTGTTCTATTAGTCCTATAGCCTAACGTAGATTAAGACCATGAATAATCCTTTGCTTTTTCGATGCGTGCTGATTTCATTGTTGCTGGGCATGGCTGCCGTTGTTTCGGCTGAACCCAACGAGTCCGTTCCCGCCAGCAATTACCCCGACAGCCAGGCAGGCGGAAAATTTTTCCTGCTGGCGGACAGCAGTTTCGGCAGCGCCGAGGAAGCGAGGGTTAGGCTGGAAGCAACGGAGCGCTCTAACTTGCAAGGCTACGGCGGCGTTGACGTTCGCGTCTATCGCATCGGTAAGCCGCTGGAATTCCTTAAAAAGCAGAAAAACCTGCATCGCATTCAGCCGGAGGCTAATTACAAAGGCGAGGGTCTTGCCAATACGCTGGGTTATTTGTGGGACAACTGGTACCGGAAGTCGCGCCGGGCGATGCAGCGGGTTTTTTCTTACCAGGTACGTAAAACCGTTACCGCTGAAGAGCCGGGTTTGAAGATGGGGCAAGCAATCAGCCAGCCGACAAAGTTCGAGCGTCACCCTGAATTCGATCCGATTCCCGGACTGCCGTTAGTCAGCGAATTCCGTTATCCGGTCGCCGATGCGAAAACGATCCAGCCGCCTGCCGATGTGGCGCTTAGCGGATCGTCGAGCAATTTTATCGCTCCGTCGGAAGGCAATGTGTATATCCCGCTCGGCAAGCTGGAACCGGGGTTGTATCTGGCCGAAGCGTTTGCCGGACAGTTTCGCGCGACGACGATGGTTTTTGTGTCCGACACGATCGCCGTTACCAAAATTTCCAGCAAGGAGCTGCTGGTCTGGACCGCGGACAAGAACACCGGCGCGGCCGTGGCCGATACCGAGCTGCTGTGGACCGACGGCGTCGGCGTATTGAGCAGCGGCAAGACCGACGATAATGGTTTGTTGCGTTTGTCCCATGCCAGCTCCGAGCGTAGCTATGTGCTGGGCGAGGATAAAAACGGCGGCGTTTTTGTGTCGGAGAATTTCTATTACGACAGCGAAATTTACAACAGCAAGATGTATGCGTTTACGGACCGGCCTTTATATCGTCCCGGTGATGCGGTCGATATTAAGATTGTCGGACGGCATTTTAAGAGTGCGCGCGAATCGGAGCTGCCGAAAGCCGGGCCGATTGAGCTGACTGTCGTCGATGCCGCCGGAGCGTCGCTGCAAACGCTGAAAATGGATTTCGATCCGTTGCATGGCGCCGACACCCAGTTTTTATTGCCGCAAAATGCGGTCGCCGGAGGCTATGAAATTCGTTTCACCTACGATAAGCAACAATATTCCAGCGCTTTCCGGGTTGCCGAATATGTAAAGCCGCATTTCGAGATTTCATTGAATTTGGATAAGAGCGATTACAGGACCGGCGAGCCGGTCGAAGGCCAATTGCTGCTGCTTTATCCTGACGGCAAACCGGTGCGAGGCGCGCACGTCGACATCAGCTTGCGCGCGCAACAGTTGTCGATGGTCGATAGCGAGCTGCAATATCTGGGACAGTTCCCGGTCAAGCTGGAAACGATGAATCTTGTTACCGACGATCATGGCGCGGCGCGTATGGTTTTACCTGCCGCCGAAAAGCCCAGCCGTTACCTGTTGACGATTTTTGCCAGCGACGGCGCGGCGTTCAGGGTTAAGAACACCAGGGAAATATTGATCGAGCGCGGCGCGATGCAGTACCAGTTGAGCGCTCCGCAGCGTTTCAGCGCTTTCGGCACGCCGGTTACGTTTTCTTACAGCGGCCAGAGCGCCGATGCCGCTAATAAGCCGGTGCGCTACGAGTGGGTGCGTCTTGAGGACCAAAGCCGGGGTGCCGGCGAACTGGCCGATGCAGGTGGACAATTTACCGTGCAATTCGACAAGTCCGGAACCTATAACCTGAACCTGAAAAATCAGGCCGGACTGATTGTCGCAGGCGCCAGCCATACCGTCAGCGGCCCCGACATGAAAGCCGCGGCCGGCAGCATTGAAATGATCATGGACAAGCCTGAGTACCAAGTCGGCGATACCGCGGTTGCGTTGCTGACTTTCCCCGAACCGGTGCAGGATGCGTTGCTGACCTTGGAGCGCGATAACGTCCATTCGACCGCGTTGCTGTCCAAGGGCGGCGATTGGATGAAAATCACGCGGCTTAACGACACGCAGTACCAGTTGGCTATTCCGGTGCAAGCCGATTTTTCGCCTAACATTACCGTTTCGGCGTTATATACCTTGCACGGCGATTACAGCTTCCAGAATGCCGGCATCAAGGTCGCGGTGCCGACGATAGCGGTCGAGATCAAAACCGACAAGGAGGTCTACAAGCCCGGCGATACCGTCACCGTGAACCTGCAGACCCGCTTTGCCGGTCAGCCGGTGTCGGCGCAACTGGCGGTCAGCGTCGTCGATGAAATGATTTATGCGTTGCAGCCCGAAATCGCGCCGGCTATCGATCATTTTTTCTACCATCCGCGGCGGAACAATGTGCGCACGGCGGCGAGTTTGTCTTTTATCAGCTATGACGTGGCGATTCCGCATTCGCAGACAGCGGCGCAGGGCAACCGCAACGATAGAAACGTTAAGCTGCTTGAGCGTCCGCGCCGCGAGGATGTCGATACCGCCGCCTGGAAACCCGATTTAACGACCGATAAGAACGGCAAGGCGCAATTTACTTTTGTGATGCCCGATTCGCTGACGCGCTGGCGCATTACCGCCAGGGCAATCAATGCGGAAGGTAATGTCGGCCAGCGCAAGGCTTATCTGCGTTCGGACAAGGAGCTGTACCTGAAATGGTCCGGACCTACGCGTTTCCGTGCCGGCGATCATCCTGCTCTCGGTTTGTTGGCGTTCAACCAGCAACAGCAAAACGTCACCGCCGATTGGTCCGTAGACCTTGAAGGACAATCCCGCAGCCAAAAAGTTGAACTGCATCCCGGCATCAATTATCTGGCTCTACCTGCCGACGTCGCGTTTACGCCGGGAGAACTGGAGACTAGTCTGGAAGTGGCCGGAAAAGAGCAGGATAGTCTCGGCGTTACGTTGAACAGCAGCGCCGCAAACTGGCAGGATTTGCATACGGTATCGTTGGGCATCGGCCAGCGCAGTACCGCTTTGTCTTTACCGAACGATGCAACTGACATTAATTTGCGTATCAACGGCAGCGTTTCTGCTTTGTTTTATTCAGCCTTGGACGATTTGCTGGATTACCCCTACGGCTGCGTCGAACAGACCGCGAGCCGCCTGTTGCCGTTGAGCCTTGCCTATCCGCAATTGCAGGAAGCGGCTCCAGGCGTGCGCGAACGCTTGCAACTGACGATGAAGTACAGCCGCTTGCGTCTGGTGCAAATGGCCGGGCCTAATGCGGCGTTTACCTGGTGGGGAGAGACCTCCGGTGTCGATGCGTTCCTGACCGGCTATGCGTATTACGCGGACTGGTACGCCAGCCGCGCATTGGGGCTGAGTATGCCGCAGGATCACTGGCAGCGGGTGCTGGACGTCTATGCGTCGGAAGCCCAACATACGCCGCTGCTGCAACGGGCATTGGTCATTGATTTTGCCGAGCGGATGCAATTGCCGGTTGAGACATTGCTGCAAGGTTTAATGGAGGATTTGGCAAAAGCCGGCGACGGCGATCCGGCTATCAATGTCACGGACGGCATCAGCGTGGTGATGGCCGCGCCGGAATCGCCGCTCGGACTCGCGGCTGCCCGCGTGATCACCGCCAAACTGGCCCAGGCTAAAGGCGTCAAACAGCCCGAAGTTTTTAGCGCAGGTTTGCAGCCGGCGCAGGCATTGCTGGATGGCAGCAATCTGGTTTTTGCCGAAGCGGCGAACTTGTACAGGCAGCCGTTGGACGTTGTGCGTAGCCGTGGGTTGTTTGCCCGCTTGTCGCCGGAGCAGGCAACGCTTGAACGCGCTCTGGCTTTGACTTGGCTGCATGATGCGGCTGCAAAGGCGGAGTCGGGCGATGTTTATCAGTTGTTAGGCGATTGGACGGCGCGGTCAACGCCGGCAGGAGGAGAACGTTGGCAATGGCGGGGCAAGACGCCGCCAACGGCATTGGAATTGGCCGAAGACCCAATCCAACCGCTGCATGCGAATGTGAATTTTACCAGTGCCGCCGCGCCTGTCGCCGGCAGTGCGCCGGTCCAGATTAGCCGCCGTTTGCAGCAACTCGTGCCCGGCACTGAAAGCCTGCATTTCCAGGGGCAGGATATTGCTGATGCTAAGGTCTCCAGCGATGCGCTGTATCTCGACGAAATTGTGCTGAAAAGTCCCGCCGACAAGCCGTTGCGCTACGGCTTGATCGAGGTTCCGATACCGCCCGGCGCGGATGTCGAGCGCACTACCTGGGGCATACAATTGACGCCTGCCGGTAGCCAACAGGCGGCGCCGTTGGAAAAAGCGCAGAACGAAACCGGACAACTGCTTTATGCGGTGCCGGTCGATAATTTGAGCGGCGAATTGCATATTCGGCATTTATTGCGTTTTTCGCAGAAAGGCCGGTTTAATTTACCGGCAGTGCGCTACCGGCACATGTACGATCCGGCAAAAACCGCGCTGGAGACTCCGGTTGTTTATGGCGCGTTGCGGGTTGAGTGAGTGGCTATGTTTGGAAAATAGAACACGGATGACACGGATTGGACGGATTTACACTGATGCCGAAATTAATCAGTTATACGCTTTTAATCCGTGTTTATCTGTCTAATCTGTGTCATCCGTGTGCCATTTCTTTTATTTCGTTGTGGTGAGTAAAAATGTGCAACTTAGGGATAGTCTTTCTGATGCTGTTTACGCTGTTGCCGACGTTTGCAGTAACAGCCAAGACTCCCGACGTACTGCAAGTGGCTCTGTTAAACCGAAGCAACGGTGTTGCACAGCTTGCCCGGCTTAAGGCAGACGGACATGTCGAGCGTTCGCCGCTGGACAACAGCTTGCAAACGCCGCTCGGCAGTATCTGGAAGCTGTTTGTCTATGCCTATGCCGTTGACCGCCAATTGCCCGATCCCGGTTATACCTGCCAAGGGCATGATAAAGAAGAAGTCTATTGTTGCAGTCAAAAGGGCGAGCGTATCGATCGCGATACCGCACTGGTGCGTTCTTGCGGTCTGTATTTTTCTCCAGACCGTCTTGGTGTCGATGCGAAAGCTTGGCGAGCCTATTGGCAGCAGAGGATAATACCCGCCGGCCTGCTTGAATTGCCGGCAGTGGCGCCTAAAACAACTGTGAATGTGCAAGCATTGTTGCAGGCTTTAAAAGTGCTGCCTGCGCAGCAACAGGCCAGGGCGGTTCTGTTGGACGTGCTGCTCGATCCGCATCGCTCGGATTTAATAACACATCTCGGCGGCCGTCTGCGGGTAAAGACTTGGAGCTGGTATCGCAATCAAGATCCTAACCAGCGTATCGGCGGATTTGCCGGTTGGCTGACCGACGGCACGCCGCTGTGGGCAGCCGGGCAGGGCACAAGCGTCGATATTCTAGCCAAGTACGGCCAAGTCTTGGATAGCTTCCTGCCGATCACTGCCGTACAACTGGAGGCTGACAATTGCGTGGATGTGAACTTGTTCGCCCGCTACCCGATTACTGCCGTGTACGACCGGCACAAGCAGATTGCCGAGTCAGGCGTTTTGCACGGCGCTTACCGGTTGCAATTCGCGAACGGCAATACCATCGGCATCGAAAGCGCGGGCGATATAAGGCTGTCAAGACAACAGGGTAAATTGCTATTGCGGGCCAGGATGCCGCGCGAAGAATATATTGCCCGCGTGCTGGATCGCGAAGCGGCGGCGTCGCCGTTACAGGCGGCCAGGGCTTTGGCAATTACTGCCCGCTCTTACCTGCTGCAAAATGCCGCGCACGATGGCGAATGTTTATTGATCGACGACAGCAGCGCCAGCCAGCGGGTAGCGCCGCGTCCCGCATCGGAGGCGTCCCGCGCGGTTGCGGCCTGGACTGCCGATGTTGTTCTGGCCGGCGAAGCGGTTAATTATCATCTGGATACGGCCGGTCCCAACAGGCTGGTGTGGCGCGACGCCGTTGCCCAGGCAAACAACGGCATGAATTTTGACGCTATCTTGCAGCAGGCGTTTCCGCGCAACAGTTTGGCCGGCTGGCAAAAACCGGCTACGGCTTGCGAAACGCTGGCCGATGCCGAAGATTGGCTGAAAAAGAAGTTGCCGCGCTGGCGGGAACTGCTTGACCGTGAGCCCGGTTATGACGAGACCTCGGCATTTTCGGTGTGCCGCTTGCAAGCCGGCCCCTCTCATGTCGACAAGAACAGCCGGCGCATCTTTGTCCGTAGCGTACTCAGTCAGCAGGATCGCCTCGACATTACCCATGAATATCTGCACCTGGCGTTTGAGGCTTATCCGAGCGGCCAGGATGAAAACTATATCGAGCATCTTGCCCGCCGTTTGTTACTGGAGTTGTAATCATGAACTATCGAATCGTTTGTTTTGGGCTATGCACGGTTTTAGCAATGCCGCCGGCCGTTGCCGAATCTGCTGTCAGTATTGATGTGCCGAAAGGAGGATGGAATGCGCCCGGAGATAAAAAAAACTCTTTTACGCAGCAGGTCACTTATCCGGCAGCGTCCGTAAATACTCCGCCAGGCCAAGCCGAGACGGCGCTTATTCGCGGACGTATCGCGGCTCATGCAAAGTCCGGCGGCCAGCCTGCAACCTTGGTCGTCAATGGCGTGGCAATGCCGTTGCGGATTGAGCAGGACGGCAGTTTTGAACGTCCTTATAGTTTTTCTCCCGGCAGCAATAGCGTCGAAGTTCGCGATCCGGACAGTCTCGACGTAAGCCGGGTGCAGTTTTTGCACAACGGCAAGGAACAGGCCGCAGCCGGGTTGCGGGTGGTATTGTCATGGGACAGCGACAATACCGACCTGGATTTGCATGTGATAGCGCCGGATGGCGGGCATGGCTGGTACGGCAACAGGGTGTTGGAGAACGGCGGGGCTTTGGATGTCGATGTGACTACCGGTTACGGCCCGGAAATCTTTGCAATGCCCGCGCCGTTAAAAGGCCGTTATCTGGTGTATGTCAATTATTACGGCGGTGGTTACAGCGATGACGATCCGGCGCAGGAGTTAACCACGGCGCGTGTTACCGTCATTACCCAGGAAGGCACCGTTAATGAAAAGCAGGAGAGCATCACGGTTCCGTTGCGGGAGCCCGGAGAACTGACCCTGATCAGGAGTTTTGTTTACCCTTGATTCGTAGAGTGTAAATGCAGGGCGCAGACTATTGCAAAGCGGATTGCATGACAAGTGTATGACAACAATTCTTGCAAGAAAGGATCGCTTCCTTTATAAATAGGCCGCTCTGACACACCTTACCGGCATCGCTGTAGCAGGCTTTAACGCTGACTTCAATATAAATAATCCGCAAATTAACTTTATGTCGGCTAATACAAAATACCTTTTGTATTTTCTTTTGCATTGTTAATAATAGTGTCCGTCTTTAGATATTTTTATATCGAAACATTCTATCTAAGCATTGAGGAATAATCATGACAACCATAGCAGACCCCATTATCGGCAGTTGGTACAAGGATGTAGAAAACAACCTGAAATTTAAAGTCATCGCCATCGACGATATTGATGACTCTATTGAAGTCCAATACCTTAACGGCGATATTGGCGAATACGATCATGATAGCTGGTATAACTCTACTTTCGATTATATTGAAGACCCCGAGGATTGGAGTGCCCCTTTTGACGATTTGGAAAGCGATGATCTGGGTTACAGCGATCCCGACGAGCATAGGCCGAATCCTGAAGACATGGACATCGAAGACTATCTGGATTAATTATACCCAAAGGGCATAAGTTTCGTTTGCGCAGGCAAGCTGCTCAACTCAGCTTTAGGAAAACATCACATGAAAATGAGTCCCCAGGAATTCCTGGACTGGAATACAAAACGTATTACTTTGCTGGCAATGTCAGGCGCCGGAAAAACCACGCTGGCCAATAAATTACCGAAAGCCAAATGGTTCCATTATTCCGGCGATTACCGGATAGGCACGAAATACCTCGAAGAGCCTATCCTGGATAATATTAAGCGTCAGGCCATGCGTATTCCGTTTTTACGCGAGTTATTGCTTTCCGACTCCATTCATATCAGCAATAAGATAACGGTTGAAAATTTGGCTCCTGTTTCCAGCTTTCTCGGTAAACTCGGCAAATCCGAGTTAGGCGGGCTGTCTTTACAGGAGTTCAAGCGCCGGCAAAAGCTGCATCATCTGGCCGAAATTGCCGCGATGAACGATGTGCCCGAGTTTATCGATAAAGCCGTGGATATTTACGGCTACAAGCATTTCGTCAACGATGCCGGCGGCAGCGTGTGCGAGCTGGATTGTCCCGAAGTATTGGAGACATTGGCGCAGAATACGCTGATTATCTATATCAAAATCCCGCCGGAATTGGAGCAAACCATTATTGAGCGGGCCAAATCCGATCCGAAGCCGCTTTATTACCGGGAAGCGTTTCTTGATGAAAAAATTGCCGAATTCATGCAGCTCAGAAATTATGCTTCGACCGATGCTATCGAACCGGATGATTTTGTCACCTGGGTTTTTCCCGAATTATTCAAGTCCCGGCTGCCGCGCTATCAGGCTATTGCCGATCAATACGGCTATACAATCGATGCGAACGATGTTGCTACCGTAAAAGGCGAAGATGATTTTATCCGGCTTGTCGCTGATGCGCTTGCTGCCCAGCAATGATATGAACGGAGTCGAAGAATTATGCCTTTAGTGGCTCATACCGATTTACCCACATTTCAACGCCTTCGCGAGGAAGGCGAGGAAATACTGGATCCTGATCGCGCCCGTAACCAGGATATAAGGGAAATGCATGTCGGTTTGCTGAACATGATGCCCGATGCGGCTTTGGAAGCGACAGAAAGACAGTTTTTCCGGTTGGTGGGCGCGTGCAATCAAATTGTGCAATTTCATGTGCATCCTTTTACTATCGATGGATTGAAGAGAAGCCCGGAAGCCCAAGCACACATCGCTAAATATTACGAATCGTTTGAACAGATCAAACGCGACGGCTTGGACGCGTTGATCATCAGCGGCGCTAATGTCACTCATCCCCGTTTGCCTGAAGAGGATTTCTGGCAACCGTTAACCGAAGTTTTTTTCTGGGCCAAGGAGAACGTCACTTCGATACTCTGCTCGTGTCTGGCTACCCATGCGTTGATTCAATACTATTACGGCATTGAGCGTACCCGCTTGCCAGCCAAGCGCTGGGGCGTGTTTCCGCATAAATTGATCGATCGTACGCATCCGTTGGTTGCCGAAATCAACACCCGTTTCGACGTGCCCCATTCCCGCTTTAATGAGATTTTCCAAAGCGACATGGAAAAGCACGGACTTAAGGTCTTGGCCGCCAGTAAAGAAGCCGGAGTCCATCTTGCGGTTAGCCCGGACGGTTTTCGCATTGTGTTTTTTCAGGGGCATCCTGAATATGATGCAATCAGTCTGCTAAAGGAATACAAGCGTGAGGTTCTGCGTTTTTATCGCGCTGAAATAGACGATTATCCGCCGTTTCCCGAACATTATTTTAATGGCGCCGTCCAGCAGGTATTTGCCGCGTATGAACAGCGGGTCAGAGCTGCCAGGAATAACGGACAACGGTTGGAGGAGTTTCCGGAACACTTGGTGCTGGAAAATATCGACAACACCTGGGGTGATACGGCAAAGGCGGTATTCAACAACTGGTTGGGAAAAATATATCAACTGACGCATCAGGAACGAGGCTTGCCGTTCATGGACGGTATCGATCCAAACAATCCGTTAGGTTTGTAAATGCATGAGACTTTTTTACAGCAAGCCATTGACTTGGCTGCCGAGAATGCGGAATCAGGCCAAGGCGGTCCTTACGGGGCGATTGTTGTACAGGACAATCGGCTGATTGCCGCCAGCGGAAACAAAGTCACGACCAATATCGATCCCACCGCGCATGCGGAAGTGATGGCGATACGCTTGGCCTGTCAAGAACTGCATGATTTCCAGTTACAGGGCTGTATTCTCTACTCCAGTTGTGAGCCTTGTCCTATGTGCTTAGGGGCGATCTACTGGGCGAGGCTAGAGAAGGTCTATTTTGCTTGTAGCCGGCATGATGCGGCTGCCGCCAACTTTGACGACAGCTTCATTTACGATGAGATTTCCGTGCAGCCGCACCAGCGCCGCATCGCGATGTTGCATTTAAGCCTGCCGAATGCGCTGGAGCCTTTTGATATTTGGGCGAAAAAGAGCGATAAGGTGCTTTATTAGAAAAGCAGGTAAAAGGTGAATCTGCGTTACTTATGTTTTTTTCGTCCTTTTTCCTTTCGCCTTTGTTATTTATCGGCTACTTTGATTAACCACCCGGTTTGATCGTAACACCCTAATATCGCTGTGGCTTTAGCATTGATCCTGACAAAACTGCCGTTGAAGCTCGCCGGCAGCTTTGCTTTAATACGGTGAAAACTGCTGTTGCTTTCGACGCTAAACTCAAGGTCCTGATTTTTAGCGGTTAATTTGATGGTTTCCGGATTGACGTAGGGTGAAACCAGAAAAGTGAGTGTTGATTCAGGCGGAACTTCAGTTTTTTCAGGCTCTTTATAGACAGGAAGATTGAAGTCTCTGAATTGGGGTTTTTTGCAAATCTCGTCAGTCTTGCCGGGATCATAAGCCATTGCTGCGTTGGTAAATAATACCGAGGCGATAAATATCACCGGGCTAAGCGCTTTTGTTAAATTCATATCCACTCCTCGAAAAAGACTTTGTGTTGTTATGGGCAGTTTCGGTCGATTGCTGTGTTTCCGGGGAACTGCATTAATTATTGTTTTATACCCAAAGGGCATAAGTTTCTTTGAACGGACCAGCCGCTCAACTCAGCTTTATACCCACAGGGCATAAGTTTCATTTGAGCAGGTAAGCTGCTCAACTCAGCTTTAACTTGCCGAAACATTCACACAAACGTTACGGCAACGTCCGATGGATAAAGCCTGTGCACATTCATATCCTTCAGACAAAACCGATGATGTCTTGTACAATATCGGAAGTTTAAATTTTAGCAAGAGAACACCACATTGAGCGAACAAAATCAAGAAGGCTTGAATTATAAAAGCGCCGGCGTTGACATCGAGGCCGGTAATGCATTGGTCGAACGCATCAAGCCGATTGCTGCCAGGACCAGGACAGCAGGCGTGATGGCCGGCTTAGGCGGTTTCGGTTCCATGTTTGAATTACCGCTGGATCGTTATCGGCAGCCGGTTCTGGTTTCCGGTACCGACGGTGTAGGCACCAAGCTAAAGCTGGCCAATGAACTAAATATTCATGACACGATCGGTATCGACCTGGTGGCGATGTGCGTTAACGATATTATTGTTCAAGGTGCGGAACCTTTATTTTTTCTTGATTACTTCGCTACCGGCAAGCTGGATGTCGATACGGCTGCGGCGGTTGTAGAAGGCATAGGTAAAGGCTGCGAACTGGCCGGCGCGGCGCTGGTCGGCGGCGAGACTGCAGAAATGCCGGGTATGTATGCGGACGGTGAGTATGATCTGGCAGGCTTCTGTGTCGGCATCGCCGAAAAAAGCGAAGTGCTTGACGGCAGCAAAGTCAAAGCCGGCGATAAATTGATCGGTATCGCATCGTCCGGTCCGCATTCCAACGGCTATTCATTGATCCGAAAAATCATTGCTCATAGCAACTGCGCACTAAGCGATTCTTTTAACGGCACAACCTTGGGTGCCGCTCTACTGGAACCGACACGGATCTATGTTAAATCGCTATTGGCCTTGCTGGATAAAGTACCGGTTCACGCATTGGCTCATATTACCGGCGGCGGTTTGACCGAGAATCTGCCGCGGGTATTGCCTTTGGGCACTAACGCTAATATCGATCTTGCTTCCTGGGAGTTCCCGCCGATCTTTAAATGGTTGCAGGAAAACGGCAATGTCTCGCTGCCGGATATGCTGATCACCTTTAATTGCGGCGTCGGCATGATTGTTTGTGTTGCTCCCGAAGATGAGCGCGCAACGCTGCAAACGCTCAGCGAACTTGGCGAAACCGCTTTTGTTATTGGTGAGTTGGTTGAATCCGAAGGCAAGCCGGAAGTTAATTACTTATAACTTGGCAGATATGGCGCCATGAGATTTCATGGCTGCTACTCAGCAAATCTGATTAGGCGGATTTAACTGGCAAGCACGGATAAAAATCCGTGTAAATCCGTCCAATCAGTGCGATCCGTGTTCCATTTATGGATTAAGTTTTTGATTTTTTAACAGCGCGGCAAACGCTTCGGCCGGTATCGGCGGGCTTGTGATGTAACCTTGGTACAAGTCGCACTTTTTCTCCCTCAAAAACGCCAGCTGTTCCGGCGTTTCCACGCCTTCCGCCAGCACTTTGAACCCCAAAATATGCCCCATCGCGATAATCGTGGCGGCAATTTCCATGTCGTCCTGTAAGTTAGGAATGTCATCGATAAAACTTTTGTCGATCTTCAGCACATCCAGAGGGAAATGTTTCAGATAGGCCAGCGATGAGAAGCCGGTGCCGAAGTCGTCAATGGCAAGATGGACTCCCTGTGAACGTAAACTGTTCAGAAGTGTCATAACATCGTCCTGGTTTTCCATCAGTCCGCTCTCAGTCATTTCCAGCTCAAGACGCTCGGCCGGAAAGCCGGTTTCATTCAGTACTGTAGCAACCAAAGCACTAATATCTCCGCGGCGGAACTGTTGAGGGGATACGTTGACGGCCAGGGTTATAGGCGGTAGGCCCGTATCCAGCCACGCGCGGCCTTGTCGGCAGGTTTCACGCAATACCCATTCGCCGATTTCCAAAATCAGCCCGGTCTCTTCGGCAATAGGAATAAACTTTACCGGCGGAATCAAGCTTTCTAAGGTATCTTGCCAGCGCACCAAGGCTTCGGCGCCAACGATGCGGCCGCTGGCAATATCGACTTGCGACTGATAGTAAACGCGCAAATCGCCTTGTTCTATGGCCCGGCGCAAGCGGGTTTCCAGGCTAATACGTTCGCGCGCGGCCACGGTCTGGTCTTCGGAAAAATAAGCATAACAACCGCGTCCTTGATCTTTGGCCTGATATAATGCCGCATCGGCGTGGTCCATCAGAATTTCATAGTTGGCGCCGTGCTCAGGATACAGGCTGATACCGATACTGGCGCCGATCTGTACATCGTTGCTCTGGGTCAGTTGGAAAGGCCTGTTTAAAACCAGGATGATTTCCGACGCTACTCGCGCTGCATCTTCCGCATGGGCAATATCTTCCAGCAACACGACAAATTCATCCCCGCCTAAACGCGCGACCATGTCCATATCGCGCAATCTTGCAGAAATACGGGCAGCGACCTGTTGCAGCAGTTCGTCGCCGGCCAAATGCCCCAGGCTGTCGTTAACTGCTTTAAAACGGTCCAAGTCCAGCATCAGCAGCGCCAAGCGCTTACCTTCCCGGCGTTCTACTTCGATGCTATGTTTCAACCGTTCCTGTAACAGCCGCCGATTGGGCAGTTGGGTCAGCGGATCGTAAAAAGCCAGCTGCCTGATTTCTTCCTCGGCGGCTTTGCGTGAGGTAATATCGGAAAAAGATGCAACATAATGGTTAACTGGCTTACTTCGGTCATCGGATTCTTTCACGGCAGTGATAATAAGCCACTCAGGAAACACTTCGCCGTTTTTGCGGCGGTTCCATATTTCACCTTGCCATGCATCGGTACTATTAATACTTTCCCACATCGCTTTATAAAAAGCTTTGTCATGTATCCCGGAACTGAGCAAATTTGGATTCTTGCCGATCACTTCCTGGGCGCTGTAACCGGTAATTCGGGTAAAGGCCTGGTTGACTTTAAGGATGACATTGTTCGCATCGGTGACTAACATCGCATCTTGTAATTCAAAAGCGGTGGCGGCGATACGAAGGTCCACCTCATCCTGCTTTTGCTTGGTAATATCGGTAATAAAACCGTGCCAAAGCACGGAACCGTCGGCCTGCCGTTGCGGCAAGGCGTTGCCGAATAGCCAGCATACGGGTTCATCTTTAAACTTCAGGCGATATTCCTGGCGCCATGGCGTTAAATTTTGCGCCGATGTTTTAAACGAAGCCTTGAAGTTGTCCAGATCGTCAGGATGCAACGCGGCAAGCACCTGGGTCGCATCTTCGCTGACATCTTCGGGGCTGACCCGATAGATATTATGAATAGCCTCATTGGCGTAGGGAATGCAGGAACGGCCATCGGGAAATAATTGAAACTGGAATACCAGTCCCGGCACCTGGCTGGCTATTTTTTGTAGGCGGTCCAGCGCATCCTGGCTTGCCTGTTTCGCTTTCTGCCTCTCAACGACTTCCTTTGCCAGCTGCATCGTGCGTGAAGACAGCGCGTCGTACATCGAAAGCATGGTTTCGATCAGCACTTTCATCGCCCCGCTCATTTCATGATCGGCTTGCTTTTTAGCTTGATTTAACGGGATGCCTGACTGCACCGCCAATACCACTTTTGCCATGCGCATGTCGGTATCCAGAATATGAAAAGCCAGCCATTGGGTCAGGAATGTCAGAATTTCCTCAATCACCTGATCCAATGGCCTGCGGGTTTTTTCGCCCATTATTCTGTTTACGGTCGCCAGAAACCGCTTGTGGTCGTCCTTATGCTTTGCTTCCCAGTCGTCTTCGGGAAAAAAGGTATGCCATATGCTTTCTTCGGCCTGAAAATGGTAGATCGCGTATTCTGCCAAGTCGTTGAAAACGTTATTCAATGTCGGTATGTCGGATTGATAGGCTAAGTGGCCGGCCAGCACATTGAGTAGTTCAACCAACTTTTGATGTTGTTCATCAATCAGCGGTACTCCAACTTCGAAATTTTTATTCCATGGAAAAACTTCAACTGAATACATAGTGCTCTCGTCCAGCTTAAAAATTTGGTTGGGCGTTATAAAAGTTAAAAATATTGTACGCGTTAAGATGTTTTTAATAGGTATGGTTTTTTATAGTATCCGGTTCCTAAAGTCTAAAAGTTCAAAAGTTTTCACGCAGATAGCCAGTATAGCTTTGTTTTCCGACCTGATTGAGTTTAATGATAAAATAGAAGATATAAAGCTGAGTTGAGCAGTTGGTCTGCTCAAACGAAACTTATGCCCTTTGGGTATAAATAATAGGTTATTTATATTGCTCAGGAAGCGTTAATACGTTTTTGCCCCTTTATTAAAAGTAAAAAGCCATCAGCGATAGCAAAAATTATCTCACTCACCACAGCTACAGCGGAAACCCGGAATCATGAATACCCCACCAGTCGATACAGCATCTTCTACCGACATTTTTTCCTCGACTTTTTTGATCGGCAATATCGGCGCTCCGTTTGTTATTGGGCTGGCGGTCGGTTATTTTGCGAAAAAAATGCTGCGTACGATGTTATTCCTGGGCGGAGCAGCGGTCGTATTACTGTTTGCGGCGGAATATTACGACATCATCAACATAACCGATGAAAAACTTCAACACGCGGCCACTGTTGCCACCGAAGCCGCAAAAAGCTCCGGCGGATTCCTGGTTGACCGCCTGACCAGCATTACCAGCAAAGGCGTCAGCGGAGCCGGCGGTTTTTTTGTCGGGTTCAAGATGGGTTAGCGGTTACTCCGATGATCACCCCTACGACATTATTCAAGTGCCTATCCGATGAAACACGCTTGCGTTGCGTGGTTTTGCTGCATAAAGAAGGCAGGCTCTGCGTTTGCGAGCTAACCCATGCGCTGGATTTATTGCAGCCTAAAATTTCACGCCATCTTGCCCAGTTGCGGCAAAGTAATCTGGTGTTGGACAGCCGAGAAGGGCAATGGGTTTATTATCAAATTAATCCTGAATTGCCGGCCTGGGTTTTTGAGATTCTGGATGTGACCGCTATGCAGTTTGCCGACCACCTGAAACATCAACAAGACAGCGACCGCTTACAGGCAATGGGCGATAGGCCGGAGATGATCAAATATTGCGGCTGAATTTTTTTGTCTTATAATATTCGTTTATTCGAATATATAAATATAAGGGGCAGTCGTGTTAAAAGTTTTGATTTTGTGTACCGGGAATTCTTGCCGCAGTGTGTTGGGTGAGGCGTTGATTAATCACTTGGGAGGCGGCCGGTTTCAGGCTTTTTCAGCCGGCAGTCATCCGGCCGGCAAGGTAAACGCTAACGCGCTGGCGACATTAGCGCGTCACGGTATCTCAACCGAGGGTTTTTCCAGCCAATCCTGGGATGAATTCGACGACAAAAGCATCGATATTGCGATTACCGTTTGCGACAATGCAGCGGGCGAGACTTGTCCCGTCTATCTTAATGATGTGATTCGCGCACATTGGGGCTTGCCGGATCCGGCTCATGTTACCGGCAATCCTGAAGTGATTGAGGAAGCCTTCGAGGCGACTTACGCAGCGTTGGAAAAGCGGATACACCAGCTATTGGCGCTGCCGGTTGAGACCATGTCCAGGCCGGAATTGACTGAGGCGTTGAATAAAATCGGCGCGGAAACCTGTTAAGGCGGCGGAAAATGACAATCATGAATGACTCCGCACCGAAGCGATTGGGATTCGTAGAGCGTTTTCTGACCTTATGGATATTTATCAGCATGGCCGGCGGGATTGCCTTGGGCTATTTTATTCCCAGTTTCACGCAATGGCTGACCCTGTTTCAGGTTGGCACCACATCAATGCCTATTGCGATCGGTTTGATTCTGATGATGTATCCGCCGCTGGCCAAGGTGCGCTATGAAGAATTACCCGCTGTTTTCAGGAATACTAAGATTTTGCTGCTGTCCCTGGTCCAGAACTGGATAATCGGCCCGGTACTGATGTTTGCGTTAGCGATCGTCTTTCTCCGGGATTATCCTGAGTATATGGTTGGCCTGATTATTATCGGCTTGGCGCGCTGTATTGCGATGGTGCTGGTCTGGAACGAACTGGCCGAAGGCGATGCCGAATACTGCGCAGGCTTGGTAGCGTTCAACTCTATTTTCCAGATGTTGTTCTTTGCAGTTTATGCGTATGTTTTCGTGACTGTCTTGCCGGATTGGCTGGGCATTGCTTCCGGTCTTGAAGTGAAGGTCACGATGATGCAAGTGGCCGAAAGCGTATTGATTTATTTGGGTATTCCTTTTTTCGGCGGTATGCTGACTCGTTTTGTACTGGTCCGGCAAAAAGGCCGGGCATGGTATGAACAAAAATTTATCCCCAAAATCAGCCCTATCACGCTGATTGCGTTGTTGTTTACGATCCTGGTCATGTTCTCTCTCAAAGGCGAATATATTGTGCAATTGCCGATGGATGTGGCGCGCATCGCGGTACCGTTGATCATCTATTTCCTGATCATGTTTCTGGTTACGTTTTATATGTCGGCAAAGGCAGGGGCAGGGTATCCGGTTAGTGCAACGCTAGCGTTTACGGCGGCCGGCAATAACTTCGAGTTGGCTATAGCCGTTGCTGTAGCGGTTTTCGGTTTGCAATCCGGGCAGGCATTCGCCGCGGTCATCGGGCCGTTGGTCGAGGTTCCGGTGCTGATCGGATTGGTCAAGGTCGCGTTTTATTTCAGACAGAAATATTTTGCATCTTCAACCGCGA
>NZ_RYFG02000021.1:0-7848 GCF_003994235.2 Candidatus Methylobacter oryzae | reverse complement strand
CGGCAGGCAAAAAAAATGCGGCTGGTTAGGGCCGCATTAGAGAAGGATATAAAACTCTGAATTCCAAGGAGGAAATTGCATCTCAAGAGTTGGATATATCTTAGTCATAATTTTTTAATCATGGAATGTGGCAAATTGCCGCGTGTCAGATTGTCGCAGAGCTGTAGTTTTGTGTAAAAAAACGGCGGGCAAAAAAAATGCGGCTGGTTAAGCCGCATTGGAATAAGGACATAAAACTCTGAATTTCGAGGAGGAAATTGCATCTCAAGAGTTGCAGCTATATTAATGATAAATAACAAATAATGGAATGTGACATATTGTCGCGGCGTTTCAATGAGTTGACTGCTATTTATGAGAATTTACTTATAGTTCAGCGTCTTATGTCAATAAATAGCCGCACGGCACGGCAACGCACGAGGGCACAAGGCTAAGCTATATCCCCAACTCCTGAATCTTCCTGGTTAGGGTATTCCTGCCGTAGCCCAGTAAAATCGCAGCCTCGTGGCGTTTGCCGTGGGTAAAATTCAACGCCGATTTTATTAAAATGCTTTCGACAGTCGGAATGATATGTTTGGCGATTTCCGCTTCGTTTCCGCGCAGCAGTTGCTGGTCTATCCAGTTTCTCAGCAAGGCTTCCCAGCCGGTTTCAGCCGTGTTTTTTTCCGATGCCGTATTCATTAATTCGGGCGGCAGGTCGTGCAGGTGGATCTCGCGTCCCGAAGCCATTACCGTCAGCCAGCGGCAGCTGTTTTCCAACTGCCTGACGTTGCCCGGCCAATCAAGCGTGCTTAAAAAGGCTTCCGCTTCGGGTTTCAGGATTTTAATTTCGGTATTCAGTTCAGCGGCCGCCTGGTTCAAAAAATGGCGCAGCAGCAAAGGTATGTCCTGCTTACGTTCGCGCAACGGTGGAATGTGGATGCGGATCACGTTTAAGCGATGGAATAAATCCTCCCGAAAACGGCCTTGCTCGACCAGAGTTTCAAGGTTTTGATGGGTGGCCGCAATAATGCGCACATCGACTTTAACCGACGTATACGAGCCGACCGGATAGAATTCGCCATCGGCCAATACCCGTAATAATCGCGTTTGCAGCTCGGCGGGCATATCGCCGATTTCATCGAGAAACAACGTGCCGCGGTCGGCTTGCTCGAAGCGGCCGGCGCGGCGCGCTTGTGCGCCGGTAAATGCGCCTTTTTCATGGCCGAACAGTTCGGATTCCATCAGGTCTTTCGGGATCGCCGCCATGTTCAGCGCGATGAACGGGTTGGCAGCCCTGGGACTGTGACGATGCAAGGCTTTAGCGACCAACTCCTTGCCGGTGCCCGATTCGCCGTTGATCAGCACGGTGATATGGGATCTGGCCAGTCTCCCTATTGCGCGAAATACTTCTTGCATGGACGGTGCTTCGCCGATGATTTCCGGCGTGGTTTCCTGCGCGGTGTGCGTATCCGAAGCCACCGCAACTTGCTGTTGCCTGCTGTGAATACAGGCTCTATGGGCAAGGTCAACGACTTCTTTAATATCGAAGGGCTTGGGCAGGTATTCGAAAGCGCCGCCGTGGAATGCGGAGACCGCGCTTTCCAGGTCGGAATGCGCGGTCATCACAATAACCGGCAGGTTCGGATGGCTCAATTGAATTTTGTTTAAAAGCTCCAGCCCGTCCATGCCGGGCATGCGAATATCGGTAATCAGCGCATCGGGCGCATCGCTTTGCAGTGCGTCCAGCAAATCGGCCGCACCGGAAAAACTGCGGGTATTGATGTCTGCTTTTTGCAGGGCTTTTTCCACGACCCAGCGTATAGATTTATCGTCATCGATGATCCAGACAGTTTCGGACTTAGTCATGGTTGGTTTCTCTCGGCGTAATGATGGGTAAAAAGATTGAAAACACCGTGTTTCCCGGTTCGCTGCTGCATTCAATCAGGCCGTTGTGCTGATTGATCAGCGCTTGGGCTATCGATAAACCCAGTCCCGTGCCGTCCGCGCGCCCGGTAATCATCGGATAAAATATTTGATTCATCATGTCGGGGTCGATGCCTGGCCCGTTGTCGATAATGTCGCATTTCACGGCTAATTTATAGCGTTTGCGGCCAATCGTTATTTGCCGGTGAATTCGGGTTTTGATGGTAATGTTGCCTTCGCCGTTCAATGCCTGAACGGCGTTTTTGGCGATATTTAAAATAGCCTGGATCAACTGGTCTTTGTCGGCCAGTATGTTGGGAATGCTGGGGTCGTAATCGGATTTAATCGTAAGATTGGATTCGACTTGCACCAGTTGCCTGACTCGCTCCAGCACTTCATGGATATTAAGGGCTTTTTTGTTAGGCAGTTTATTGGGGCCCAGCATTTTATCCATCAAGCCTTGCAGGCGGTCGGATTCGGCAATGATAATCCGCGTATATTCCTTCAGTTCCGGATCACGCAATTCCAGATCCAATAACTGCGCCGCGCCTCGCAGACCGCCCAACGGGTTCTTGATCTCATGCGCCAAGCCCCTGACCAGCAATCTGGCGGTGTTTTGCTGGGTTAATAGCCGTTCTTCCTTGGAGATGCGCAGGTGGTTGTCCACTTGTTGAAATTCGACCAGAATCTCGTTGACTTGCTCATCTTTTAATAGCGGCGTTGCGCTGAAGTTGATCGTAACGCTGTGGCTCATACGGTCCAGGCTCAGTTCGCGGTCTACCAACGGTTCGGCCATCGTCAAGCATTGCTGTAAATTCATCAGCAAGGCAGGATCGGACGATTTGAACAATTCATAAGCGTCGAGACCGACCAAATGGCGCGAGCTATCGGCAAGCAGGATTTCTCCGGCGGAATTGATGTAAGTCAGGATTAGGTTGCGATCAAACAGCAAGATTGCAGCATTCAAATGATCGAGTATACGTTTATGCATAGTCTGCTTTTAGTCGTTAAAGTAAGAGCGTACGGTTTCTATGGTAATTTCTATAGCAATTTGTAGGCCGACAAAGAGAACAGCCGCAAGTTTAGGTATTTATCTGTTATTGCGCACTATTATTGCTCGATTAACGAAGCATTTTAATTATCTTTGCACCATTTTAGCGCATAAATTTTCTGTTTTTCAGGCTTTATATTCGGGAAAACGCTAAAGCCGTTATGCGGCATGTAGTTTGCTTTTGAATTGTCAACAGCGTGCTGGCGAATACAGAACCCGAAGTTGGTAAAGCGACGCAAAGCCCTCTCCAGCGGGAGAAGAGCAAATGTCGCTTTACTAACTCCAGACTATACCTGCGGCATCGCTTGATTTGATCGCTTTCGAGATAGGAATACAGATGAAGCAACGCTTGGTTGTAATCGGTAACGGCATGGCGGGAATGCGCACCGTGGAAGAACTGCTGACGGCCGCGCCGGATAAATATGATATTACCGTGTTCGGCGCCGAGCCTTACGGCAATTACAATCGCATCATGCTGTCCTCGGTGCTGTGCGGAGAGAAAACCATTGAGGACATTGTGATCAATAATCGCCAGTGGTACAGCGACAACGGCATTACCTTGCATGCCGGCGAAGACAAAGCCGTGGTGAGGATAGACCGGAAAAATAAGACGGTTCATGCGCAAGACGGTACGGTTGCCGGCTATGACCGGCTGTTAATTGCTACCGGTTCCAAAGCCGTCATACCTTCGGTTCCGGGTAACGATCTGGAGGGCGTGATCAGCTTTCGGGATATTGTCGACGTCAACAAGATGCTGGCTTATAGCCGTAGCCATCGCAAGGCCGTGGTCCTGGGCGGCGGGCTGTTAGGCCTGGAAGCGGCCAATGGCCTGGTTTCAAGAGGCATGGACGTTACCGTCATTCACAGCAATGAGATATTACTGAACCGGCAAATGGACAGGGCGGCGGCAAAAATGCTGCAAACGGAATTGGAGTGGCGCGGCCTGAAATTCAAAATGGCCGCCAAACTGAAGCAATTACTGGGCGATGACAATGGCCATGTCGCATCGGTTTGTTTTGACGACGGCAGCCGGCTCGAATGCGATTTGTTTGTCACCGCAATCGGCGTGCGCCCGAACATGGCGCTGGCCCAGCAAGCCGGTATTTACTGCGAGCGCGGCATCGTCGTGAACGATACCTTGCAAAGTTACGATCCGAGTATTTACGCGGTCGGGGAATGTATCCAGCATCGCGGCGCTACCTTTGGCCTGGTCGCTCCGCTGTTTGAGCAGGCCAAAGTCTGCGCGAATCATCTCAGCGCGCACGGTGCGGCCGAATATATCACGCTGCCGACCGCGACCAAGCTTAAAGTGACCGGTATCAACCTGTTTTCGGTCGGCGATTTTCAAGGCGATAAAGACTGCGCAAGCATCCATTTTACCGATCCGGCTTTAGGTATTTATAAAAAGCTGGTTATTAAAGCCGACCGGTTAATCGGCGCGGTGCTGTACGGCGATACCGCCGATGGCAATTGGTACCAGGAGCTGTTGGAGACGGAAGACAGCATAGACGGCATCAGGGATGCGCTGATTTTTGGTAAAGTTTATTGTAACTATTCAGCGCATAAAGAAATGGGACACGGATAACACGGATTTATTTACCCCCGTCAAGCCAAGTTTATTTACGCTTTTAAATCCGTGTTGATCCGTCTAATCCGCGTCATCCGTGCGCTATTTTTTTCTAATTTACCGAGTATTTTTAGATTTAATGAATAAACCCATACAAACCACTTGTCCTTATTGCGGCGTCGGGTGCGGAATCAGCGCTAAAGTCGATCAAGCGCAGCATCGCCTGGAAATCAGCGGCGACCGGACTCATCCTGCCAATCTCGGACGCCTTTGTTCCAAAGGCTCGGCGCTAGGCGATACGATTGAACTGAAAGGCCGGCTGCTGCAGCCGAAAGTCTACGGGCGGGAAACCGGTTGGGCGGAAGCGCTGGATTTGGTTGCCGATTCCTTTCGCAACGCCATCGAAAAATACGGTGCGGATGCGGTCGCGATTTACGGTTCGGGGCAATTGCTGACCGAAGATTATTACGTCGCCAACAAGCTGATGAAAGGCTTTATCGGCAGCGGCAATATGGATACCAATAGCCGCTTGTGCATGTCCTCCTCGGTCGCCGGGCATAAGCGCGCGTTCGGTTCCGATACCGTGCCCGGCTGTTATCAGGATTTTGAATACGCCGAGCTGATCGTACTGATCGGTTCCAATGCAGCGTGGTGCCATCCTGTTGCTTTCCAACGGATACGCGCAGCCAAGGAAGCCAATCCTGCCGTAAAAGTCGTCGTGATCGACCCGCGCCGCACCGCCAGTTGCGACATTGCCGATTTGCATTTGCCGCTGGCAAGCGGTACGGATGCGGTGCTGTTCAACGGTTTGCTGAATTTTATAAACTTAAGAGGTAAGTTGGACAGGGCTTATATCGAAGCGCATACCGAAGGTTTTACCGTAGCCCTGAACGCTGCCGATGCCGGTATCGAACAGATCGCGGAGCTTTGCCGGCTCGATAAAGACGACGTGCGGCGTTTTTATGAATGGTTTGCCGGTCATGAAAAAGTTGTCAGTCTGTACAGCCAAGGCATCAATCAATCGTCATCCGGTACCGACAAAGTCAATGCGATCATCAACTGTCATTTGGCGACCGGCCGCATCGGTAAGCCGGGCATGGGACCGTTTTCACTGACCGGTCAGCCGAATGCGATGGGTGGGCGCGAAGTCGGCGGCTTGTCGCATCAACTGGCCGCGCATATGGATTTTTCCAATGCAGAGGATATAGAACGGGTCGCACGGTTTTGGAACACTCAAAACATCGCCCAAAAGCCGGGTTACCCGGCCGTGGAATTATTCGACGCCATTTACGACGGCAAAGTTAAAGCGGTATGGATCATGGGCACTAACCCGGTGGTCAGCTTGCCGAATGCGGATAAAGTCAAACAAGCCTTGCAGCGTTGCGATTTTGTGGTCATGTCCGATTGTATCGTCAATACCGATACGACCGCTTTGGCGCATGTGCTGCTGCCTGCGCAAGGCTGGAGCGAAAAAGACGGCACGGTGACCAATTCCGAGCGGCGTATCTCCCGGCAGCGGGCGTTATTTGCACCGGCCGGCAGCGCCAAGCCCGATTGGTGGATCATCACCCAGGTCGCAAGGCGCATGGGTTTTGAGCAGGCCTTCCATTACCAAAGCCCGGTCGAAATTTTTCGCGAACATGCCGCATTGTCCGGCTGTGAAAATAACGGTACGCGCGATTTCGACATCTCGGCGTTTACTGACATTAGCGAGCAGGATTACGACCGCTTGCAGCCGGTCCAATGGCCGGTTAACCAAGCCTATCCGCAGGGCAGGGCGCGCTTTTTCGACGACGGCCATTTTTTTACCGAATCGGGCAAAGCCAAGTTCATTGCCGTGACGCCGCGCCGGCCGGTTAATCCGCCGGATCGGGATTACCCGCTGATTTTAAACACCGGCCGCTTGCGCGACCAGTGGCATACGATGACGCGGACCGCGATTGCGGCAAAACTGAACCAGCATAAGCCCGAGCCTTTTGTCGAGGTGCATCCGGCCGATGCCGAGCGTTACGGTTTAGCTGCAAACGGTCTGGCAATGATAGAAAGCCGTTTGGGTTCGATGATTGCACGGGTCCAGGTCACCGACAGCCAACTGCCGGGCAACGTTTTCGTGCCGATGCATTGGACCGAACAGTACGCCAGTCGGGGACGCATGGGCGCGTTGGTCAATCCGGCGGTCGACCCGGTTTCGAACCAGCCGGAAAGCAAACATACGCCGGTGCGTATCGGCGCTTATCAGCCGCTTTGGCAGGGTTTTATTCTTTCGCGCCGCGAATTGAATATTAATGAACCGGAATATTGGGTCAAAATCAAAGGCGAACAGTATTACCGCTATGAACTGTCCGGTAAGACATTGCCGGAGAACTGGCCGGAATGGGCAAAAAGCAAGCTCTGCGACAGCGATGAGGCCACATTGCATTGGCAGGAATATCAAGATCCCGGCCGGGGTAATTACCGGGTAGCACATTTGATCAACGATCGCTTGGAAAGCGTGGTGTTTATCGCCGCCGAATCTACGCTTCCGGCGACTGCAGGGATGCAGGACGACCCCATGGAAGCAGTTGCCGAGGTAGAGCAACGCAAGGAGCGATTGCCGGACCGTAACTGGCTAACCGGCCTGTTTGCAAAAACGCAGCTGGAAAAAGCGGAACGCATGGCATTATTAACAGGAAGGCCGCCATTAGGCGTTTCCGACGTCGGCACCATCGTTTGCGCCTGCTTTAATGTCGGCGAACTTACCATCCAGGCCGCGATCAAGGAAAAAGGCCTCAAAACCCATCAGGAAGTCGGCCGTTGCCTGAAAGCCGGAACCAATTGCGGCTCTTGCATACCTGAAATCAAAGCGCTGTTGTGAAGTGCAATAGAACACGGATGACACGGATTTAAAACGGATTTGTTTCGGGTAATTGTTTTAATGATCTGCTTTAATCCGTCTGATCCGTGTTATTTGTTGATTGCGGACGGAAATTTGAACCTGATCTGAAAGCTTCTTAAAAATAGACTCAAGCGAATCTGGTACTGACTGTCACGTTTCGATTCCTAGTTGATATTCGAACCTTTGCGCTCAATGTCGGCAGGGATTCAATTAGCAGCCTTCAACGCAAAGCTAACCGGGCGCGGCTCGAAAAGAAAGCTGGAAAAATGCCGCATTATAGCCGCGCTACGGTTGAATGCCTTGTGTACGCCCAGCATGGGCGTGAACTTATGGGGTGAAAGTCCCCTGTCGGAGAACCGACATTGATTAACATTTAACATATGTTGACGATTATAACGACTAGCCGACGGCAAGGGCAATACTGCGAAGTGTTGTCCGGAGGAAGCCCGAGTG